>NZ_KI914741.1:94662-110185 GCF_000520515.1 Arthrobacter sp. H20 | reverse complement strand
GTGCCGTGGGTGAGCATCCAGCGGCCGAAGTCCCTGATGTATGACATCCAGGATGGGCTCGACCCTGGCTGGGAGGACTTCTTGAAGATGACCCAACCCTCGATGGCTTGCCGGTCAAAAGCCCTCACAGCGTGTTCGGTGCAGTACGTGTCGAAGCTACGCAGGTACCAGATCCGCGATGCGCCGTAGCAGCCCATGCTCTGCTTGAAGGCAAGATACCTCCTCAGTTCCTGCGCGAACACACTGGTGAATTCGTGCTTGCGCATCACCATGCCCCTTCCGGCAGAGGAAGGACACACAAGCGGAGGTGTTCGGCATCCGTGCTCAGATACACGTTGGTCGAGTCTGCATGAGCATGGCCAAGCACCGCTGAGATCGTCGGCAAAGCGGTTCCCGCACGCAACAGCCTGGATGCCGCGTTATAGCGCAGGGCCCGCGTTCCAACCTTCACATCTTCCACCCCGGAGACACGGAAGACCTTGTTGACGATCACGTAAATCGACGCATGATCTGTCAAGGCAACATGCGGGGCCTTCAGCCTCAAGAACACCTCATCTGCATCGGAGGCCGGCCGCTCCTCGAGCACGTACCGCGCAAGGTTAGCCAGAATCAAGGGCGGTAACGGCAGGGTCAACGGGTTCCCCGTCTTTTGCTGCACGATCCCCACCGTGCCGCCCCGCCAATCGATATCCCCTAGCCGCAGGCCGCGGATATCGCAAGCACGTAAACCCGTGGCCAGCGACAGCAAGGTAATCGCCGCGTCCCGTGCCGAAACCAGACCTTCCTGGCAGGTGCCAACGACTTGCCGTTCGACTCCGGGCGCGAGCAATGGAACGATTTCATGGTGGCGCCTGGCCCTGGCCAAAGCCAGAGCATCGAGCAGGTCCGTGCGGTTTGTGAATTTCAGGAACGGCCGGAAGCTGGCCACGGCCGACCACATGCTTGATTCAGCCCACCGGGTCCGAAGAGATTCGAGGAATCCCAGGACGCTGGCCCCGTCGGCGGCCTCCCACGAGGAAATCCCGCCAGCCTCCAAATAGTTCAGATACTCGCAGGCCAACCCTCCGAAACAGTTTTGGGTGGAACGTGCCAAACCACGCTGATCCATGTCATGACACCACGCAGCCAACAGCTCGGAGAATTCCGGGCTGCTGGGTCCTTGCTTCTGCTGACCGCGGGGCCTCATAGAAAGATCCACGGTCCCGGTGAGCACGTACGAGTCGAACAACCACACCAGCCGGCCATAATCGGTATGTCGCTGGGAACTGTACCTGCCGGTCCGCGGGCTCGTTGTCATCGAGGCGAACTCCGCACCCAACTCACTGATGTAAACGCCATCATGTTTCTTGGCCAGAACACCCAGCCACCTGATGGACTTGCGAACCTGGCCAATCGTGGACTGCAGGTAACCAGCGTCCTCCAACGCGGCTACAACAACATCTCCGATGACCGCGACTGTCGTATCCATAGCCTTGTCCTTCCGCTAGGAACATGGATACAAGACAGGCCAGACCGCAATATTAAGCCGAGGAACGGGACCAAGACCCCCGAATCACAAAGGCAAACGCACCAAACTCGGCTTAACGTTTTCCTCGGCATAACCGGAATCAAGCCGAATTCGGCTTAACAGCGACAGAGGAGTGCAGTATCGGGCCATCCGCTACACCGAAAGACTCGCCGAGTCCGAAGCAGTCGGCTCAGTCGGTGCCAAGGGTGATAGCTACGACAACGCCATGGCCGAGGCCCTGAACTCCTTGTTCAAGGTTGCTCAACAAACCCTTGCGCCTTCGTCCAGCATCGGTTGCCCGCCCCACAGGCCATCCAGCACTACCGAACTACCCATCGAATACCGCTGAGAACAAATACATCGATTTCACCAGTATCGGGGGTAGGGCCGGGACCTTGGTCGTAACCTGGCCCCGTGCACATGCGGCTAGGGTGTGACCTGCAGTACACTGGAGGGGTGCCCCCACGAATCCAGCTTCCGACGATCGGCTTCACGCCTACGTCCTGGGTGACGAACCATTCTGGTACAAACGGCTACCTCTCCACTTGGGGCGCTATCCTCGCGGGTGCCTCACCGAGGCTGTTCGACGTCTAACGCCGAACCATCACCTGCCAGCGCCGAGCGCCACCGGTGAGCACCTTGGTGCACGGTTCGAGTTTCCCTATCGGATCGTTTCAAAGGTGGATTTATGATCCTCGAATCCTTAGCGTTGACCCTAACGGGATGCGTGGCGGCGGCCTTTTTCGGTCGGCAGCTTCGCCGCAATCTCGGTTATCTGTTGGCATTGCCGCTTCTCGGAGCCGCTGGGCTTCTGGTTGCCGCCGCTGACCGCGGTGTCACCGAGCAGGTATGGTCCTGGATCCCTTCGCTCGGCGTCACGTTCGCCTTGCGCCTAGACGGTCTTAGTCTGCTGTTCGGGCTACTGGTGACGGTGGTCGGAGCAGCTGTGCTGGTTTATTCGGCGCGCTATCTCGCGCGGAGCGACCAAACGGGTTTTTACGTTCTGATGAACGTTTTCGCACTGGCCATGTTGTTGCTGGTTCTGGCCGACGATGTGGTGCTGCTGTTCGTCGCCTGGGAAGCGACCACCCTCTGCTCGTTCTTTCTGATCGCACGCTCGGGCGACAACGCCAGGGAGCCGGCGATCCGTACGCTGTTGGTCACCGCCCTCGGCGGACTCGCCCTGTTGGGCGCGGCAGTCACCATGTCAGTGGCGGCAGGAACAACCCGCATCGGCGCGATACTCGACGATCCCTTTTGGACCGACGATCCAGCCCTCACCGCTTGGGTCGCATCACTTCTCGCGGTGGCGGCGTTTACCAAATCCGCGCAGTTCCCTTTCCAGGGATGGCTGCCTGATTCCATGGTCGCCATTACGCCGGTCAGCGCGTACCTGCACGCTGCCGCCATGGTCAAGGCCGGCATCTACCTCCTGCTCCTCTTCTCGCCGGTTCTGAGCGGGCACCCTCTGTGGTCCACCCTCCTGATCACCAGCGGTGCGATCACTGCTCTGGTTGGTGGGTTCGCAGCGTTGCAGCGTACTGACTTGAAAGAGCTACTGGCCTACTCGACGACTAGCCAGCTCGGCCTGTTGGTGCTGCTGATTGGCATCGGCACACCGGCGGCCCTGAAGGCGGCGGTGGTCCACACGGTCGCTCATGCGCTCTTCAAAGCTGTCCTCTTCATGGTGGTCGGGATTATTGACCACCGAGCCGGCACCCGGGACATCCGAAAGCTCGCGGCGTTGCATGTCCGCATGCCGGTGACGGTTAGCATCGCGGCCATCGCCGCCTTATCGATGGCCGGCGTTCCGCCGCTGCTCGGCTTTGTCAGCAAGGAGTCAATGTTCGCCGCGTTCCTTGAGACCCCAGGGCACGGCTGGGTTCCGGTCGTCGTGACCATAGCCGGAGTGACAACTGCTGTGCTGACATTAGCCTATGCCGGACGTTTTGTGCTCGGCGCCCTGGGCGGACGGTCTGGCCACGGTGTCAGGGAAGCAGCATCCTTGTTCTGGATGGTTCCGGCGCTGGGAGCCGTCGGCGGGCTAGTACTGGGTGTCGCGCCGGGGCTGCTGGACCAGGTTGTTGGGGACGCGACATCCAGTTCGGCAGGGGCCGAGGTGGGCGTGACCCTTGAACTATGGCATGGGCTGAACGCTCCCCTTGCGCTTTCGGCGGTTGCGATAGCCTCGGGAACCGTTCTGATCCTATTCCGACGGAACGTGTTCAGGCTGACCCGACGCATTCACTCACCTGTACGCGCCCTGAACGTTGTGGACGGGACCAGGGCCGGAATCATCCGGTGCGGCGAAACAGTCAGCAGATTGAGCGGGGGAGACGCCCCGCGCAGACACCTGATGATTCCAATGGTGTGCCTTGTCGGGATCGCCGCACTGTCGGCGAACGCCCTGGGCCCCTTGCCGCAGGTCGTAGGAAACCCCACACACCCCTTGGACTGGATTCTTGTCACCCTGGTTTTGGTCGGCACAGTCGCAACCGTGCTCGCGCGCACTCGGGTTGCGGCAATTGTCGTCATCGGGGTTATCGGATTCGCAATGACCCTCTGGTTCTTCTGGCTCGGTGCCGCCGACGTGGCACTGACCCAACTCCTTGTCGAAATCCTGACCATTTGCGTGCTGGTACTCGTCCTGCGAAGGCTGCCCCGCAAATTCTCCAAAGACACCAGACGACGCCGGATCTCTTCCCTGGGGGTCGCCGTTGCCGCGGGCGTGGCGACACTAGCGGCAACCCTCGCCTTCACCGGGCGCCGCGAGCTTTCCCCCGTCGCTGAGTACTATCTGCGCAATGGCGAAACTGAAACCGGTGGCGCGAACATCGTTAACACCATCCTGGTCGATTTTCGGGCACTGGACACACTGGGCGAACTAGCAGTCCTCGGAATTGCCGGTGTCGCTATCGCCGTTATTCTGTCGGCCCGTCGGACCGTCGAGAAACCTGCTGACGATGTTCACATCGATGAGGAATCACCGCTAGCTGACGCGCACCACAACTCCGTCTTTGCCCGCGCCTTCATCCGGTGGGCGCGACCTTTGACGATCGTTATTTCCCTGATACTGCTCTGGCGTGGACATCAGGAACCGGGCGGCGGATTCATCGCCGCACTGGTGGCAGGCGCAGGCTTCGCCCTCCTTTACCTGGCAGCTCACTCCGATGAGGCAGCACGAAGCCGGTGGCCGTACCTGCTCCTGATCGGGCTTGGTGTCGCCATCGCCGCTCTGGTGGGCTTCGTCGGTTATCTCGAAGGGTCGTTCCTCCAGCCCCTCCAGTTCGAAATTTTGGGGCTCAAACTGACCAGCGCCTTAATATTCGACGTCGGCGTGTACCTGACAGTTATTGGATTCATTCTCGCAGCTCTCAACCTGCTGGGTGTGCGCCAACACCCAGCCCCCCTCCCGACTGATCCGACCGACTCCGATGCGCCAGGCATCAAGGAAGGAAGCCACTCATGACTTTGGCCATCTCCGCTGCGCTGCTTGTCACAGGAGCCGTCTACCTGATGCAGCGCCGTGAACTGATCCGCGTCATCCTCGGGTTCGTACTTCTCGGCCATGCCGTGAACCTGATCCTGATGGCAGCCGGAGGCACCAGCGGCCGGACTGCCCCGTTCGGAACCTTTGAAACCACTGAGGGGGTCGCCGATCCGTTGCCCCAGGCGTTCGTGCTCACGGCAATCGTGATCGCGTTCTCCATCACCATCTACTTGCTGACCCTGGCGATCGTGGGGCAGCGCGACGACGACACCACCACCGGTGATGAGGGCGACGACGAGCCCACCCGAATCCGCGAAGACACACCACCGACCGAGGTCATCCGATGAGTGGACTACTCCTGCCATTCGTCGCGGTCATCCCGCTTTTGACGGCGGCCCTGCTGCTCGCCCTGGGGCGCCGTCCCCGGCTGCAGGCAAACGTGCTCATGGTTTCGGCAATCAGCTCCATGGTGGTCGGCGGGATCCTGATCGTGGAGGTCTCCGCGTCGGGCCCCATCGCCGCCGGAGTGGGAGCCTGGCCGGTCGGTGTCGCCATCCCACTCGTCGCCGATATGTTTACGGCGCTGATGATCAGTGCGACCGGGCTGCTCACCGCCGTTTGTTCCCTTTTCGCGATCGCTGCAGGAACCGCGGAGGGCCGGTTCTTTGCCCCGTTGGTCCTGGTCCTGCTGGGCGGGGTAAACGGGGCGCTGCTTACCGCGGATCTGTTCAACCTCTTTGTCTTCATCGAGGTCATGCTGCTGCCTTCGTACGCGCTGCTGGTGCTCGCTCCTCCCGGAAAAGGTGGTATCCGGCAGATCGTCGGGGCTCGCGTGTACGCGACCGTCAACCTGCTGGCGTCAACCATCTTTCTGGCTGGGGTCGCCTTCGTCTATGGGACCGCTGGTACAGTCAATCTTGCTGAGCTCGCAGGTGCTGCGCATGACTCCCCGGCGATCGCGGCCGCAGCCGGAGTTTGTCTGTTCGCGCTCATGATGAAGGCTGCGATTGTTCCGGTGTACGGCTGGCTTGCCCGTTCGTATCCCTCCACCTCGCCAGCCGTCACAGCGCTCTTCTCGGGCTTGCACACCAAGGTGGCCATCTATGCCATCTACAGGCTGTACGCGCAACTGTTTGAAGGTGACGACCGGTTCCTCGGAATCGGTGTGGCGCTGTTCACAGTCACGATGATCATTGGTGTGTTGGCCGCTGTGGGGGAGACCACCACACCCTCCATTTTGTCCTTCCACATGGTCTCTCAAATCGGGTACATCCTGATGGGCGTCGCCTTGTTTACCCTGGCAGGCCTGACCGCTGGAATCTTCTATCTGCTGCATCACATGTTCGTCAAGGCTGCGCTGTTTCTCTCCACCGGTGCGATTGAGGTGCGCTATGGGTCGGGAGCGCTTAAGAACCTCGGCGGCATGGCGAAGAGGGAGCCGCTGATTGCTGTCGTATTCTTCATTGCCGCGCTATCGATGGCAGGGCTTCCACCCTTTTCCGGCTTCGTTGCGAAATTCGCTATCGTGATGGCCTCATTCGAGGCCGGGCAGGTTGCGGTAGTGATCGCGATGCTCGCAGTCTCCCTAATTACGCTCCTGTCGATGCTGAAGATCTGGTCGGGTGTCTTCTGGGGAGAACTGCCGGATGAATCATCAACACTTGGTGGTGGCACTTCTTTTACGGCGCCGCCGAAGAGTCGAATCGGGATCGGATTGGCGGCTCCGGCGCTCATCCTGGCCGTGGTGACGACTGGGTTGGGGCTCGGCGCGGAAGGGTTGCTGGCGCTGGCTGAAGTTGCCGCTGCTGGACTGCTCGACACAACTGCCTACACGGAGGCGGTGAAGGGATCATGAGTTGGATCAGCTGGCCGTTCCGGCTACTCGCCCTGGCCCTGTGGTTTGTCAAGGAGATCGTGGTCTCGAACGTCGCGGTGGTGTGGGACAACCTTACTCCCGGGCAAAATTCCACCCCAGGCCTTGCCAGGTTCGTCACCCGGTGCCGGACGGATGCCGAGATTACGTTGCTCGCTTCCATGATTACCCTAACCCCGGGCACCCTCACCGTGGGAACAACTATCGACGACGACGACGACGAACGCCCGGGCGCGAAGATCTTGTTCGTGCACGCCATGTACTCGCCAGACGCCGACCATCTCCGCGAGGAGCTACTCGACATGGAGTCGCGAATGCTCAGAGCGTTCCGGCGGAGAGGAGATCAGTCATGACGTTGGGTCTCGACATCGGTATCGCGATCATCTTTATCGCCTGCCTCGCCTCCACTTATCGCATCGTCAAAGGACCATCCGAAGCCGATCGGGTGATAGCCGGAGATCTCCTTCTGTTCGGGACAATTGGCCTCATTGCCCTCTTCGGAGTTCGTTCCGACAGCCCCGCAACCTTCGACATCGTCTTGGTTGCATCATTCGTCGGATTCCTGAGCGCACTGTCCCTCGCCCGCATTCTCACCCGAGGTAAACGATGACTTTTCTCGATCTCGCTGGAACTGTTTTTGTGATCCTTGGGGCGCTGCTCTTCGCCTCCGCTGCCCTTGGCATCATTCGTTTCTTTGACCCTTACACGCGCATCTCGGCTGTCGGTACTGCCGGCGGGCTGGGCATCGTCCTCGTGGTTGTCGGCGCTCTCCTTATGCAGCCAACCGTTACGGACACGGTCAAAGTGCTGTTGATTATTGGCTTGCAACTTGCGACGTCGGCGATCGGAAGTATCGCGATCGCTCGTTCGGCTTATCTCACCGGGGCGAAGGTGCAGCGCTCCCTGTACAACGACCTCGAACCACGGAGGTGAGCAGGGTGCAGCCATCTGATCTTTTGTCCTCCCGAAGCTGGCTCCGTTGGATATTTGAGGGACGCTATCGGTGGGGGTATGTTTCCACCAGCACGGGTCGCTATGGCAGCGAATCGATTCACCTTTCTCTCTACCCACCCGAGTCGTCGCGAGTTCTCCGACGATGTGCGCACCTCACCCGAACGTGGCCGCGATTTACAGTGGTGGGCACGGCGGTCACCGCACCGTCTGCAGTGATCATCGCGGACATTTCGCTAATCGTCGCTGGCGCGGGACCGCTCATCCTGTTGATGTTTGTCTGGGTTGCCCTGACTCGTATCTCAGCTCCGGTGACAGGACACACGGCTTTCATCTCGGCGCGCAGATCGGGTATCGGGTCAGACATCGAGGATGATTTTCGCTATAGCTTCGTTCGTGGGCTATTCATTGAGCTCCACATGGTGGAGCAGCAACTCGAGAGCGGGGAGATTTCCTGGGACGAATACCAGCAGGTCTGGTCCACCACTTTTGCGGAACTGAGTTCACAGGATCCCTAGGTGTGTAACCACGGAGGTTGGTCACGCGGCTTGCTCGTGCCTGACTTTTAAGTGAGGTGTGGCCTCGGTTGTGATTGTAGTGGTGCAGCCAGGCCGGGAAAGCGGCAACACGCTGGGCCTCAGAGGTGTAGGGCTGGCCGCGTGCTGAAAAGGCACCCCCGGATCAGGCACCGTTCCCAGGCGAGTCCGATGACCACGGTTCTGACCGGCTATGAGCAGGAGTATCTGCGGCTGCGCCGGCAGATGGGCGCCACCCTGCATGCGCACGAGGGGCTGATCACCAATTTTCTGCTCAGCCCCGAAACCGCCGGCCAGGGAGCAACCACGGTTGAAGCGACCGCGGTCCGCGGCTTTGCCGCCTATGTTCACACACAGAATCCCGCACTGGCCCCGATCATCCCGGCCGGGCTGATACCTTCGAAGGTCGTTCATGCGATTCCGTACATCTACACGCCACTGCGAACAGTTGAGCTGATGGACGCCGCACTCAGTCCGGGCCCGCCAGCCCGGGGGCTGACGGTGTCCACGGTGATCGGGCTGATGGCTGCCACCGGCATGCGGATCGGGGAAGCCCTGGCCCTGAACTTGGAAGATCTCGATCTGGGCGCTGGCGTGATCACAGTGACCGGCAAATACAGGAAGGGACGTCTGGTCCCGCTGCACCCGAGCACGGCCGGTGCACTGGGCCACTATCTAAGCGCGAGCCGGGACCTAGTCACGGCCCGCGACCCGGACGCGTTCTTCCTCACCTATATCGGTACCCGCCCTCACACTGGAAACCTGCAGACAGCATTCCGGTCCCTGGCCCGACCCTTGGCCCGACCCTTGGCCTGACGCCCCGACCCGGGATCGGGGCGCCACGCCTGCACGATCTCCGTCACACCTTCGCCACCGAATCTCTTACCGAGGCCTACCGTGACGGCGCTGACGCCGACGCCCGGATCGCTGTCTTGGCGACCTATCTCGGCCACGTCAGCCCGGCCAGCACCTACTGGTATCTAAGCTCTACCCCCGAACTGCTAGCCCTGGTAACCCAAAGAGTCCAGACCGCACAAACCCACGGGAAGCTCCTATCATGAGCCACCTCGCCCCCACCCTGAAATCCTTTTTCACCACCTACCTGAGCGGCCAGCGAGGCGCCAGCGCCCACACGGTCGCGGCCTACCGGGACACCTGGCGGCTGCTGCTGGCCTACCTCGGAGATCACCGGCACCGCCGCCCGGCCGCCGCCGATTTCACCGACCTCGACGCTGAGACGGTCAGCGGATTCCTGACCTATCTGGAAACAGTCAGGGGCAACAGTCCCGCGACCAGAAACGCCCGGCTCGCGGCCAGCCACGCGTTCTTCGGCTATTCCGCGTACCAGCATCCCGAGCATGCGGACCTAATCAGACGGGTGCTGGCTATCCGGGCCAAGAACGCACCCAAAACACAGATCAGCTACCGCACGGACGCCGAGGTCGACGCCCTGCTCGCGGCCCCGCCCGAAGCCCGGTGGGTCGGCAAGAGCGACAGGCTGATTATCCTGACATTGATCACCACCGGCCTTACGGATCTCAGAACTCACACACCTTACATGGGCCGATCTCCAGCTGGCCCGCCCGGCGCACGTTGCCTCCCACGGCAAAGGCCGCAAAGAGCGGATCACGCCGCTGGACGCCGCCACGGCCCTGGTCCTGGTCCTGCAGGCCTGGTACGAGGAAAACCTGTCACCGGCTCCCGCGTCCGCTGCCTTCACCGCCCAAGGCAGCAGCCGGCCGATGACAACCGACGCGATCGCACAACGGCTCTGCGTCCATACGAGAGCTGCGGCCACCACCTGCCCAACGCTGGCAACAAAACCGTTACCCCGCACGTCCTCAGGCACACCAACGCTATGCGGAGGCTCGCCGCGGGCATCGACACCACCACCATTTCCCTCTGGCTGGGCCACTAATCCTTTGAATCGACCCAGGCATACCTGCACGCCGACCTCGGCATCAAGCAACGGGCGCTGGACCGGACCGCACCGCCGGACACCACACCCGGACGCTAGACACCCTGCTGAAATTCCTGGAAAACCTCTGAGTGATTATGCCGAACATTCCAGCACCCATCCGGCCCTGAACTGCGGGGTCAGGCAAACATCGGCATAATCCGGACATCAGGATAATTCGAGAACAGATTCTCCGCCAGCAGCTCCTGATTTTCCTTCTCAAGCGCCTTCAGCCTGGCCAGCTCGGCTCCGGTCGCCGCGGCATCAGGACTGTTGTGGGTTTCCCGGTACTTGATCAGCCAACGGCGCAGGGTCTCGGCGCCAATGCCATAGGACTTGGCCACATCCACCACCGGCTTGGACGTGCTGATGACTTCACGGCAGAGCTCATCCTTGAAGTCCTGCGTATACGAACAGCGTGGTCTTGATGCAGACATGCTGCTGGTCTCACGTTCAGTAGAACCCCCATTTTAAGAGGGCCCACTGTCCTCAATCTCCACAGCAGTCCAACCTCACCGACTACATCGCCCGATTCCTACCAGGATCTGACGGCTTCAGACCCCACCTACACCTTCAATTGCGATGAGCCGGGAAAGTGGCTGCCAAGGCCAACGCGCCCCCGGCGACCACCCGCAGCGGCGCTCGGACCCTGGACCCGGCACCAATGGCTGCTCCCACGGCTCCGGCGATTGACAACGCAACCAGTACTGCAACGAATATGGAGGGGACGCGCCACTCAAGCGGTGGAAGCAGGGTGGCCAGGAGGGGCAGCATGGCGCCGAGGATGAAAGCGGCGGCGGGTGCGAACGCAGCATTCCAGGCGCTCACGACGTCGGTTCCCTTGGTGCCCAACTCAGCATCGGGGTGGGCTGCCAGCGCGTCGTGGCTGGTCAGTTCGATGGCGACGGTGCGAGCTGTGGCAGGGTTGAGTCCGTGCCGTTGATGCATGGCAGCAAGATCGGCGCCGCCGACGAGTGCCGCCACGCCCGCGGTGTGGTTCGTCGCTGTGGAGCGCTGCGGCGGTAACTCCTGAGCCTCCAGTTCCCGCTGTTCCACCCGTGCCGGACTGGTCCATGTTGGCTATCCTTAGCCTGATCACTCGCCAATGCCGGGAAACGCCTCAGCGGAGTTGGTGGCCGGGTGTCGATGGTCAGCAATGTCGCTGAATCGTTGAAGCGCCCAGAGCCGTGCTGCCCCGTCGGTGAGTCCCACTAGATCGGCGTACATGGACACCAGTGCCGTGTCGAGGGCGGTGAGCGTCGTCGCCGGATCATCGATGAATCCGGCGTCGAGGTCGAAGGCTGGGAACCGGGGCTGGAGCGGCGCGCAGGCGACACCTTCCCGGAGCTCTTCGCCTGCCGCTGCCGCACTCGCGTGATTCTCGGCCCGCTCGGTCAGGGGCGCCGGGTCGGGGGTGCGGGCCGCTGCAACCTCGTACGCGTATGCCGACTGATGTTCTGCAGACACCGCCTCGGCCAGTCGTGCAGCCTTGGGGCTCTCCTGCGATGCGGATCCGGCACAGTCCGCCCGGGCCGTTGGGGCGGCGGCTGCTGGCAACGGCTCCAATGGTGGAGACACCAGATCCTGTAGCCCAGCCAGCGTCAATGCCTGATGACGCTGGCTGGCGCCCACCGACGCGAGCAACCGTGCAATCCCAGGCTCGGCAGTCACCGCTGAGTCAAGGTTTCGCTGGGCAGAGCTGAACAGGTCCGCCACGAAACTGGTCGGCGTTGGTGCTGGCGGGAGAGGTGGCGTTGCTGAGGGAGAGGATGCCTCGGCTGTGGCGCCAGCCCCGGTGGATGAGGAGCCAGGAAAAGTGTTCCCAGCGGCGTCTGTCGCAGTCGCCGCCTGACCGGAGAGCAGCGGGTGTCTCAGGGCGTCTGCCTGTTCCTGCAGGATGCCTGCGGTGACTGAGTAAGTGCCGCCCAGAGCTGACCCGGGAGTGTCAGCGGAAATGGCTTCGGAGAGCGCCATTGCCGCTATAGCCAGGTCGGTGGCCCGGGCCTCAGCACCCAATTGTGCTTCCTCGGTGAAGGACAGCGGCGGGGGGGCCTCATCCTCAGGGTCGTCCAGATTCACACCGAGACCAATCACCAGAGTGAAGGTCAGCAGAAGTCCCAGCGTCCGGACGGTCCATCGAACGAACGATCGCACGATGCTGCGGCGGGCGGAACGCCGGAGGGTAGCAGAATCCTTCACAACCGTTGATGATGTCATGATCCCCGTCCCTTGGGCAGTCGATACACTGCACACGTCGTAAAGTCGGTACCCTAGAGCTACAACATCATCGAGTGGGAGGCAGTAATGGCGGTTCGGCCGGGCAATGACAGTCCGCCTGCGGCAAGCACGCTGCAGCAACAGGCGCATGAAGCGGACAACCAGCTCGAATCGGTCAGGCTGACGGCACTGCTCCTGCCCACTGTCGAGCAGCACGGTCTCTTTCTGGAGGCGGTAGAGATCAAATCCGCCGGGTCCGAGCGCACAGTGAACGTTGTCGTTGACCTGCCGGAGGATCAGACCGGTTCCGTCAATCTCGATCTGATCTCGGATGTGGCCCATGACGTCTCGCTCGCAATGGACGCTGACCCGCACGACCACGGGCGACCCTACAGCCTCGAAGTCTCCTCACCAGGGGTATCCCGTCCGCTCACCGAGCCTCGCCACTGGCGGCGCAACGTGGGTCGGATGATTACTGTCCGTCCGTCCAAAGGCGACGACGTGACCGGTCGGCTCCTGCAGGTCACCGACGACGCTGTTCGGCTGACCCCCCAACTACCCGTGAAAAAGGGGATGAAGCCCAAAACGGGCGAAGCCCTGACTCTGCTGTTCACTGACATCCGTAAAGGCACAGTGCAGGTCGAGTTTGCGCATCTTGACGACACCGGGAATGAAGGCAGCCACGATGATGCCCGCCCCACCACTACACACCCAGCTTCGGAGGCCTAAATGGATATTGATATGAGTGCGCTACGGCTGCTGGAACGAGAGCGGGAGATCCCGCTGGAGCTGCTCATTCCCACTATCGAGCAGGCGCTGCTGGTGGCTTACCACAAGACTGCCGGGTCGCAGGAGACTGCACGCGCGGAGCTGGATCGCAAGAGCGGCCACGTCACCATCTGGGCCACCGAAATCGACGACGACGGCGCGCCGGTCGGAGAGTTCGACGACACCCCTACCGGGTTTGGCAGGATCGCCGCCAGCACTGCCCGCCAGATCATCCTGCAGCGACTCCGCGATGCCGAGGACGACAACATTCTCGGTGAGTTCCGCGGCAAAGAGGGTGAGCTGGTCGCTGGCATGATCCAGCAAGGCACCAACCCGCACATGATCCAGGTCAATCTCGGATCCGTTGAAGCGCTGCTCCCACCACCGGAGCAAGTCCCCGGGGAGAAGTACCTGCACGGAGCACGGTTGCGCGCGTTCGTCGTCGACGTTCACCGCGGCTTGAAGGGCCCGTCGATTACCCTGTCCCGGTCACACCCGGGGCTCGTCCGCAAACTCTTCGAACTGGAAGTGCCCGAGATCGCCGACCACACGGTCGAGATCGTGGCCCTCGCCCGCGAGGCCGGGCACCGCACCAAGATTGCCGTCAGGGCCCAGGTTCCGGGGGTCAACGCTAAGGGGGCGTGTATCGGGGAGATGGGTTCCCGGGTGCGGGCCGTAATGAACGAGCTCAACGACGAGAAGATCGACATCGTTGACTACAGTGATGATCCGGCTACCTTCATCGCCAGCTCGCTGTCTCCATCGCGGGTCTCATCAGTGACGATCACCGATGAGGGCACCCGATCGGCCCGTGTGGTTGTTCCCGACTATCAGCTTTCGCTCGCCATCGGCAAAGAGGGCCAGAACGCCCGGCTGGCGGCGAAGCTGACCGGTTGGCGCATCGACATCGTCTCTGACGCTGCCAAGGCCTGAGCACCAGGTTGCGCAGCAGATGCAGTCCTGCCAGCTGATAGGCGCTAGAATGGAAGAGGCTTAGGTCATTGCCATCCCGACAAACAGTTATTCGAACCTGTGTTGGTTGCCGGAAGCGTGATGACCAGGCTGTTTTGCTGCGGTTGGTGAAAGGAAATCCAGACGGCCTCAACGCCGTGCTGATTGACGATCGTCGCCGACTCTCCGGCAGAGGTGCGTGGTTGCACCCCCAGCCGGCGTGTCTGGAGCAGGCCCTCAAACGCGGTGCGTTCAACCGTGCTTTTCGGGGCCAGGTTGAAACTCGCCACGTCGAGGATCGGCTCCACTCACTCAAGGAAGCTTCGCTACGGAGCCACCCCAAACAAACCGTCCTCCCTGAAAGCGGGTCAGAAAACTGATGGATTCCCGATGAGTACCCAGCGATGAGTGCCCAACGATGAACAATCTGTTGAGCTTTGCAATCGGCTTTTCAGTTGCCCCGGCAGCTGTGGTCTGCAGTAGGAATTAGACGGTTCGTGCCTGACTCGGTGCGGACCGAGACAGGAGAAATGTGGCTAAGGTCCGCGTACACGAGCTCGCCAAAGAGCTCGGAATTACTTCGAAAGATGCAGTAGCCAAACTGCAGGAACTGGGCGAATTCGTCCGTTCCGCTTCATCAACCATTGAGGCACCAGTCGTGAAGAAACTTCGCGGCGCATTCCCCGATGCTTCGGCTGCGGCCAAGCCGCCAGCAGCCGAAGCGGCACCGGCCAAGGCTGCCCCGGCATCAGCTGCTCCGGCCCCCTCAAACCTGGCGTCCTCCACACCGGCCCCGCCGAAAACCGCCACGGCGAAGCCTGCCACACCGGCAGCGCCTGCGCCGAAGGCACCTGAGAAGGAACACCAGGACACTCCCGCAACGTCTCCGGAGCCTGCAGCAGCGCCGCAGGCTCCCGCGGCTGAGACGACTGCCCAGGAAGGGCCGCCAGCAGCCAAGCCGGGCGCCCGGCCAGCACCCAAGCCAGCCGAGGCGCAGGCACCCGCCGCGCGTCCCGGTGGTGCCCGCCCCGGAGCGCCGCGGCCAGGTAACAACCCATTTGCTCCCTCACAGGGGATGCCTCGTTCAGGTCGGGGCGACGGGGATCGCCCTGGTGGATCCCGCCCGGGTAACAACCCGTTTGCTCCTTCACAGGGGATGCCTCGTCCCGGACGTCGTGACGACGAGCGCGGACAGCGTCCAGCTGCAGGCGCGGGTGGACCCCGCCCAGCGGCCGGCGCGGGCGGCCCCCGTCCCGCGGCGGGAGCCGCACGC
>NZ_KI914741.1:79114-94562 GCF_000520515.1 Arthrobacter sp. H20 | reverse complement strand
CGCCCAGGCGCTAGCCGCCCAGGCGGCGCTCCCGGTACGCCAGGTTCACGCCCCACACCGGGCATGATGCCTAACCGCACCGAACGTCCGGCAGCTCCCGGGCGCGGTGGCGCTGCCCGTCCCGGTGGCGGCCCAGGCCGTGGCGGCCCAGGTGGCGCTCCCGGTGCTGGTGGAGGCGCACCCGCTGGTGGCGGTTTCGGCAAGGGCGGTCGCGGACGCGGCGGCACTGCCGGTGCTTTTGGTAAGGGCGGCGCGGGACGCGGAAAGCAGCGCAAGTCGAAGCGCGCGAAGCGTCAGGAACTGGAGCAGATGTCAGCTCCGTCCCTGGGCGGCGTGAGCGTACCTCGCGGCGATGGCAACACGGTTGTCCGGTTGCGTCGTGGTTCCTCACTCGCCGAGTTCGCCGAGAAGATAGATGCGAACCCGGCTGCACTGGTCACGGTTCTGTTCCACCTCGGTGAAATGGCTACCGCCACCCAGTCGCTCGACGAAGGCACTTTCGACGTTTTGGGGACCGAACTCGGCTACAAGATCCAGGTGGTCTCGCCAGAGGACGAGGAGCGCGAGCTGCTCGAGAACTTCGACATTGACCTTGATGCCGAACTCGAAGCCGAGGGCGACACTCAGCTTGAGGCTCGCCCGCCGGTTGTTACCGTCATGGGTCACGTTGACCATGGTAAGACCCGCCTGCTGGACGCGATCCGTAAGTCGAACGTCGTCGACGCCGAACACGGCGGCATCACCCAGCACATCGGTGCCTACCAGATCGACCACGAGCATGAGGGCACCGAACGAGCCATCACGTTCATTGACACCCCCGGTCACGAGGCGTTCACCGCCATGCGTGCCCGCGGTGCCAAGGTCACCGACATTGCGGTGCTGGTTGTCGCAGCTGACGACGGCGTGATGCCGCAGACCGTTGAGGCGCTGAACCACGCGCAGGCAGCCAATGTGCCGATCGTTGTCGCAGTGAACAAGATGGACCGTGAGGGGGCCAACCCTGACAAGGTCAAGGGGCAGCTCACCGAATACGGTCTGGTTCCTGAGGAATACGGCGGCGACACCATGTTCGTTCACGTGTCGGCGCTCAAGGGCGAAGGCATCGACGAACTGCTTGAGGCAGTGCTGCTGACCGCTGACGCGGCACTCGACATGCGAGCCAACCCGAACAAGGACGCCCGCGGTATCGCGATTGAAGCGAACCTGGATAAGGGTCGCGGTGCGGTTGCAACTGTTCTGGTTCAGTCAGGAACGTTGAATGTGGGCGACACGATCGTTGCCGGTGTGGCCCACGGACGCGTCCGCGCCATGTTCAACGAGGACGGCGACAACGTGATGGTTGCTGGCCCGTCCCGCCCGGTGCAGGTTCTGGGCCTCTCGACTGTGCCTCGCGCCGGTGACACCTTCCTGGTGACGCCGGACGAGCGGACCGGCCGCCAGATCGCTGAGAAGCGCGAAGCAGCCGACCGTAACGCGGCCCTGGCGAAGCGCCGCAAGCGCATCAGTCTCGAGGACTTCGATCAGGCAGTTGCAGCTGGCAAGGTCGATACGCTCAACCTCATCCTCAAGGGCGACGTCTCAGGTGCTGTCGAGGCGCTCGAGGACTCGCTGCTCAAGATCGATGTGGGCGATGGAGTTGCACTGCGGGTTATTCACCGCGGTGTCGGCGCCATCACGCAGAACGACGTCAACCTGGCGACAGTGGACTCGGCGATCATCATCGGGTTCAATGTGCGGCCAGCCGAACGGGTGGCAGACCTTGCCGACCGCGAGGGTGTCGACATGCGCTTCTACACGGTCATCTACGCAGCGATTGACGACATTGAGGCAGCTCTCAAGGGCATGCTCAAGCCAGAGTACGAAGAGGCGCAG
Source organism: Arthrobacter sp. H20 (assembly GCF_000520515.1). Taxonomy (GTDB): domain Bacteria; phylum Actinomycetota; class Actinomycetes; order Actinomycetales; family Micrococcaceae; genus Arthrobacter_D. The sequence continues at coordinate 92,690 of NZ_KI914741.1, read as the reverse complement.
CTCGGCACTGCAGAGATCCGGGAAGTGTTCAGGTCCTCCAAGTTCGGCAACATCGCCGGTTCGATCGTTCGCTCCGGCGTCATCCGCAGGAACGCCAAGGCGCGCCTGGTCCGCGACGGTACGGTTGTCGGCGACAACCTCACCGTCGAGTCCCTGCGTCGCTTCAAGGACGATGCCACTGAGGTCCGTACGGACTTCGAATGTGGTATCGGTCTTGGGTCGTTCAACGATGTCAAGGAAGGCGACATTGTTGAAACCTACGAGATGCGTGAGAAGCCGCGCGTCTAGTTAGGTTGTGGCAAGGGCCGCCGGAGAAATCTGGCGGCCCTTGCCCACTTCGCACGCACGCTTGACCTTCGTAGTCGTCCCTTATTTTTGTGTGGAAGTTAGGCAAGAGGAGTTAGTTATGGCAGATCCGGCACGGGCCTCACGGCTCGCACAACGGATTAAGGTTATTGTCGCTGAGGCATTGCGTCGTCGGGTAAAGGATCCACGGCTCGAGGCAGTGACCATCACGGATGCGCGTGTGACGAACGACCTCCAGCACGCCACCCTGTACTACACGGTGTTCGGCGACGCTGACGAACAAGCTGCCACCCGCATTGCGCTCGAATCGGCCCGTGGGGTGCTGCGGTCTGAGGTAGGTCGGAACATCACCGCGCGGCTCACCCCGACACTCGAATTCGTCCCCGACGAGATCCCGGTCAACGCGAGCCACCTCGAAGAGCTGCTGCGCACCGCGCGTGAACGTGACGCGGAGGTTGCGGCAATCGCTCAAGGGGCAACGTTCGCCGGCGATGCTGATCCCTACCGCAAGCCGGAAGAGGACGACGACGAGAACGACGTCGCCACGTCTAAGTAGCGGGCACAACGCAGGAGGGCGGGTCCGCAGTTGTGGACCCGCCCTCCGGCGTTGCAGCTCAGGTGCTAATTAGTCCTGGTTCGCGTCGGCCTTGTCACCGGTGGGCTCAGCCCCCGACCTGTCCCAACCATGTCCGCCCTGCAGCTTCACCCTGATCACCTTCCCGTCCGGAGGGGTTCCCTCACCGGGGAGCACATCGGTGGTGGCGTACAGGGTTGACCCACGTAGTTCGACGTCGCCAGGCAGGGTCGTTTCAAGAAGCGGCTGCGCCGCGGATGACCCTCGGGGGATTACTGAAATCCGATTGGCGAACAGCTCAGCCACGTAGATGTTCCCTCGGCCATCCACAGCTACCCCCGTGGGGGAGGCCAGCCCGCTGGCTACCAGTTTGGTCTTGCCACTGATTGGATTGACGCTGAACACCGACCCCAGGGCGCCCAGAGAGGGATCCTCGGGTCCGCCCGGTAGCGATGTCACATACAGTTTGCCGTTCCACCCATATTCGATGTCCGTTGGCACCGGCTCCAGATAATAGGTGAAGCCGACGGCGCATGGATTGATCCCGAGTGCCATTGCATTCTCCTCGGTGATCTCGACCGGAATAGCTGGGAGGACAGCCACTGTCGACACGTTCCCCCTGCGGTCTACCTTGAAGATTGCGTTGGCACCGGCGTCGGCCACCAGGACATGGCGTCCGAAGGCCACAGTGGCGTAGGGGTTCGAGTCCGGCGCCCCCTGATACCTGGCGAATGGACCCAGATTCACCTGCGCCGCAAGGCATTCCTCATCGAGGTCCCTGAACCCGTAGATGGTTCCGCCGTCGGGATTCGCCGCGCGCTCGTACTCAGCGATGTCCGTGATCGTCCTGACGTTCCCTTTCCGGTCGATTGACTTCAGCAGCGATTGGTTGGCTGCCGGCACCCCCTCGCCAGCCCCAACTGTCATGGTGTAATAGGTGGTCCCACCGAACCGTGAGACGGAACCGGAGGAGTACCCAGGCATGGCATCGAGCTGCTGGATCGACCCGTCCGACCTGATCCGATCCACCGACCCGGCAAACGACTGGGCGACGTCGACCGACTTCCCCTGGCCGAGGGCAATCCTCAGGGGTGACAGCAACCCATCGGCGAGGGTGGCGGCCGTGCCCGGCGTCGGTAAGGGCTTGGTGTTCCCCCAGGAATGAGCAGGGCCAGCTCCCAGCCCCAGAGTGGCCGCCAGCGCGATAGTCGCAAGCGCGGCAGTAGATGCTTTCTTCACTGTGTATCTCTCCTCGACGTTGACGATGACGTTCAAAGCGAGACCCTGTTCCGACACCTACGCCGTGCGCCCCATGGTCCACACTCGTCCGCGCGGACGCCGCCCAGAGAAGGGAAAGCTGTCGAAAGCATTCACAGCATAGACCCAGCGAAAAACTATGTAAAGATCAGCAAGGTGCGAGTCGTCAGCGGCCCAGGACGGTGCCAACGTCCCGTGCTGGTAGGCGGGACAGGCCCTCGATGAGTTCGGCTGAATCGCCGCAGAGCGAGATACGGATCCAGCCCTCGCCGATCGAGCCGAACGCCGTGCCCGGCGCCACCGCAACGCCGCGCTCTCGGAGCAGGCGGTGGACCCAACTCCGTACGTCCCCGTCGGTAGCGTGGGACAGATCGGCCCACAGGTAGAACGCGCCCTGGGCGTCCAGGAAGTTGATGCCCAGGGAGGTCAGGACTGCCGACGCCGCATCACGGTTGCTGCGATAGTGACCCAGGGCCGTCTCGACATAGTCCTGCGGGCCGGTCAGGGCCGCCAGCGCTGAATACTGCGACGACGCAGCGACACAGGACACGATCGATTCCATGACATTGTCGAGCCGCTGCTGCATCCCGGGTGGTGTGATCAACGCCCCGACCCGGATTCCGGTGAGACCGTAGGTCTTGGACAGGGTGACTGAGGTGAAGACCCGTGCTGCCGTCTCGGGGGTACCTCCGGTGTCGACGGCGCGGCTGCCGTCGAAGCGCGCAGGGCTGACGTGAGCGACGTCGTAGGTGAACGATTCGTAGCACTCATCCGAGATGACCCATAGATCGTGGACCCGTGCGAACTCCATCAGGGAACGCGTCAGGTCCTCACTGAACACCGCACCCAGAGGGTTCGACGGTGAGTTGAGGACCAGAACGCGGGTGCGGGGTCCGAGGAGTGACTGCAGGTCCTCAACCCGCGGTTGGAATCCGTGTTCGGGGCGCAGCGGGTACTCCACCGGGACCGCGTGGAGCAGCCGGGCGGTCATGCCGAACGTGGGATAGCCGGGATTCGGGATCAGCACCTCATCGCCGACGTCGAGCAGCAGACTCATTGCCAGATGCAGACCCTGCTGCGCCCCGGCGGTCACGTACACCCGTTCAGAATCCACTGCACCACAATTGTTGGCACTGAACCGTGCGGCGAATGCCTCCCGCAGGGGTGCAATGCCAGCGTTCGGTGTGTAGTTCGTCTCATCCCGATCCAGAGCCGCCATCCCCGCTTCCAGCACATGGCGTGCCACCGGAAAACCCGGTTCCCCAATGCTCAGCACGATTGCGCCGGGCGTCGCCCAGGCGGACTGCGTGATTTCGCGAATCTGGTTGGCTGGGAGCGAATCGGCGTGGTGGGAGATCTTCGGCATTGTGCAAGCGTATCGCCGCTGCGATGACACGAGGACTGTCGATGAGTCGAATAGTGAGCGGTCGCTGCCGAACGGGAACCCCTCCGCATCGCGCCTATACTGAGAGGCGTGAATTCCGGGCAGGTCCACTCAGGACTGATTATCGTGGACAAGCCTCAGGGCTGGACCAGTCATGACGTAGTGAGCAAAATGCGCGGGCTGGCAGGGACCCGGAAGGTGGGGCACGCCGGGACCCTCGATCCAATGGCAACCGGGGTGCTGGTAGTCGGCATCAACCGGGCCACCCGGCTGCTCACCTATGTGGTGGGTACCTCAAAGACGTACACCGCCACCATCCGGCTCGGGCAGTCCACCGTGACCGATGACGCCGAGGGTGACGTGCTCTCGTCGGCCAGCGCCGCCGGGGTGACCGACGAAGCTATTCGTGCCGGCGCAGGCGTCCTGACCGGGGAAATCACACAGATCCCCAGCAGCGTCAGCGCGATCAAGGTCAATGGGCAGCGCGCCTACACCCGGGTTCGCTCGGGCGAGGACGTGGTGCTCGCTGCCCGCCCAGTCACCATTCACGGGTTCGAGATCCACGACATCCGGTCCGTAGGCGATGGGTCGCTGCAGGATGTCGACGCCACAATCGACTGCAGTTCGGGAACCTACATCCGGGCCCTGGCCCGTGACCTGGGCAGTTCGCTGGGGGTTGGAGGGCACCTGACCGCCCTCCGCCGCACCCGGGTGGGCCCCTATTCCCTGGACCAGGCGGCCACCCTCGACGAACTCGCAACCGATCTCCGGCTGCTGCCGATCAACGACGCGGCGCGTGTGCTGTTTACCTCGCGCGAGCTCCCGGACAGTGAAGCGCTTGACCTGTCCCACGGGCGGTTCATCCCGGCCGGACCCGACGACGGCACGGTGGCAGCCTTCGCCCCCGACGGCACCCTGGTAGCCCTCCTTAAGAACTCGTCAGACCGGGCCCGCCCCCTGTTGGTCTTCGCACCCGGGAACGGCTCCGCCCAGTGATCGTTGATGGGTTTTTCATCGTTGGAGCAGTTGTTTGCCTGGTGTCAGCAGTGATCTGCGTGGGCGCCGCGGTGATCCGTCAGCCGCCCAACGACATCACAATTCTTTCGGTGGCAGCGGTTGAGCTGATCCTCCTGGTCTACGGTGTTGCGGCGATCATCAGGCAGGCTGGCGGTGAGGCAATTGCGGGGGAAGCCTGGGAGTTTTGGGGCTACCTTCTGACGGCGCTCTGCATCCCCTTGGCGGGGTTTTGGTGGGCCATCCTTGAACGGAGCAGGTGGAGCAACCTGGTGCTTGGCGCCGTCGGGGTGACCGTCTTCGTTATGCTGTTCCGGATGGAACAAATCTGGGATCGGGTGCCCTTGTGAACAACCCAACTGGCGACAAGGCGCCGGCAGCACCGACCCGGCACCGCAACAGCGGGCCCGGACGCCTGCTCATTGCCGTGTACGGTGTCTTCGCCCTCGCGGCAACCGCACGCGCAGCTTTCCAGATCGGGACCAAGTTTGCGGAGGCGCCGCTTGCCTACCTGCTGAGCGCCTTCGCGGCCGGCGTCTATCTGCTCGCCACTGTGTCCCTGGCGATGCCTGGCAAGCGCTGGTTCTGGATATCGGTCGGTGCGGTGGGCCTTGAGCTGGTCGGAGTCCTGACGGTGGGGCTGTTCAGCCTCCTCGACCCTGCAGCGTTCCCCAGCGATACCGTATGGTCCTTGTTCGGCCGGGGATATGGGTTTGTGCCGTTGCTATTGCCGGTGCTTGGCCTCTGGTGGCTGTATCTCAATAGACCGGGCAGAGTGACGCAGCCAACCACCGAGCGATCCAGCCCCCCTGCGTGAGAGTATGACACCAGGAACACAGTTTTCCACTCAGTTTTATAGCGCCACATAAAGGAAGCCTCATGTCCAGCCCAGAGAATCACCCAGCAGGCAAGCCACAGGACAGCACCCGCCCGGTCTCCGGCGACAAACCGGGGGCGCCAGCCACCGGTCAGCCACGCGCCGCTGGCCCCCAGACTCCAAGCCAGCCGGGGACCCCTGCCGGTGCCAAGTCCACTGCTGGCCCCCAGACCGCTGCGGGGACGCCGTCGCCGGCACCCAAAAGTGCTGCGACGAGCGGGAAGGAGACGGCCAAGACTAAATCACCCAAGGGGGAGTGGGGTGTTTTCCGCACGGTGGTCGTCCTGGTTGGCCTGGTACTTGCTGGCTTCGGTGCTTACTACCTGATTACTGGAACCTCGGGCCTGCCCGACACCGACATTTCAGGCCCCAGCCCAACGCTCGAAAGCCAGTTCCGGTTCTTCGCGGCAATGATGGTGGGCGTGGGTGCTGCTTTCATCACGATCGGCGTGAAGTTCGAGTGGGCCAACATGCTGTGGATGGTCTGCCTGATGGTGTTCATCGGCGGTATTGGCCGTGTCCTGTCCTGGGCGTTCTCCGGAACACCCCATTTCCTGATGATTATCCTGATGGTCATCGAGCTCGCTTTCCCAGCGGCGTTGCTCGTGTGGCACAGGTACATCGCCAAGACGACTGAGATTCGCAACGAATACGCAGCGCGCGGCTAGCCCAGACCTGGGCGCCAACCACCCCGGGCCGGTGTCTTACCGGCCCGCAACGAAAGAGGAGATGCGTGTACTACTGGACTGACCTGGCCAGTGTTCCGAATGGTTTTGGTCCATCGGTGGTCACCATCGGCAACTTTGACGGCGTCCACTGCGGGCACCAGCGGGTGCTCCACCAGCTGGTTTCCGCAGCCGAAGCGCATCACGCGGCTGCAGTGGTCATTTCCTTTGAACCGCACCCGGCGAAGGTGCACCGGCCCGAGCAGGCGCCGGAGCTCATCATGGGGCTCGAGGATCGCGTTGAGACACTGGCCACCACCGGCATCCAGGCGCTGTTGATGATGCACTACACGCTGGAGTTGGCAGCAAACTCGCCGGAGGAGTTCGTCAAGGAGGTCTTCGTCGACGCCTTGAATGTGCGTGCAGTGGTGATTGGTCACGACGTCCGGTTCGGTCGTGACAATAGCGGAGATCTTGGCACCATGCGTGAACTCGGGCAGAAGCTCGGGTTTGAGGTAATTGTCATCGACGATTTCGGCGCCAGTCCAACCGACCCCACCGAGGCCGACGGCGACCGGCGCTGTTCCTCCACCTGGGTGCGGGAAGCGCTCGAAGACGGCGACGTCACCACCGCTGCGCGAATCCTCGGGCGTGCGCACCGGATGCGCGGTGAGGTGGTCCACGGCGCCGCCCGTGGACGGGAACTGGGTTACCCGACAGCCAACCTGTCCCCGGACGCCGGTGGATACGTTCCCGCCGATGGGATCTACGCTGGCTGGCTTGTCGACGAAACGGGCGTCAGATGGCCTGCGGCTATCTCGGTGGGATCGAATCCAACGTTCGAAGGGGTGAACCGGCAGGTCGAAGCACACGTGATCGACCGGCCGCAGGAGGAGGTCTCAGACTTCGACCTCTATGGACAGATTGTCGTCGTGGAGTTTACCAAGCGCCTCCGGGGGATGGTGACGTACACCGGACCGGATGCGTTGATCGCCCAGATGCGACTCGACGTCGACCAGACCCGCGAGGTCCTTTCGACAGAACAACGACTCAGCAGGTAAACTCGGACGTGGATCCGGCTGCAGTCCGTGGTGGCTGGGTCTTTCTGTGTCTGTGACTGTGCAGGTAACTGCCGTCACGACCAGGGAACTTGTTCACGGTACAACTCTAGGAGTTTATTGTGGCCCTTGACGCCGCTATCAAGCAGGAAATCATTAAGGAATATGCAACCGGGGAAGCCGACACCGGCTCACCTGAGGTGCAGATTGCCATGCTCTCCCGCCGTATTCTCGACCTGACCGAACACCTCAAGATGCACAAGCACGACCACCACACGCGCCGTGGCCTGCTTTTGATGGTTGGACGCCGTCGTCGTCTGCTGGACTACCTACGCAGGACCGACATCACGCGCTACCGTACGCTCATTGGGCGTCTCGGCCTGCGCCGCTAGCAACGCACGTGGGGCGGCGTCTTCCTGAGGGAAGGAGCCGCCTTCCACATGTGGCCTCCGGCCACGTGAACAACTCAACACACATTGGAGCCAGGCAGGCACCGGCGCATTCGCGGTCCTCGGTAGTGGTCTCCGGGAGCAGACGGCCGTGCAGCACAGACAAGTGCTCGGCACGCATGAGTCCCCGTGGATCTCGATCGAAGACCGGATGCGAAATTCACCGCTGAGAGCGGTGATGAGGTTCCGGCACGGCGCCAGCACAACAGAAACGGAGGTGACTCTCTATGGAGGGTCCCGAAATTCAATTCGCCGAAGCCGTTATTGACAACGGCCGGTTCGGCAAGCGCACTGTACGGTTTGAAACTGGCCGCCTTGCACAGCAGGCAGCCGGCGCCGCAATGGTGTACATCGACGAAGACACGGCACTCTTGTCAGCAACAACTGCCGGCAAGCACCCCCGCGAGGGCTTCGATTTCTTCCCCCTGACCGTCGACGTTGAAGAGCGCATGTACGCCGCAGGGAGGATCCCAGGCTCCTTCTTCCGCCGCGAAGGCCGTCCCTCCACCGAGGCGATCCTCGCCTGCAGGCTGATGGACCGCCCGTTGCGCCCGGCCTTCGTGAAGGGCCTCCGCAACGAGGTCCAGATTGTGGTCACCGTCCTGGCGATCAACCCCGACGTGCGGTACGACGTCGTCGCGATCAACGCGGCCTCGATGTCCACCCAGCTCTCCGGCCTCCCGTTCTCGGGACCCATCGGCGGTGTCCGCGTGGCACTCGTTTCCGATGGCAGCGGCCAGGATCAGTGGATCGCCTTCCCCAAGCACTCCGAACTGGAGAACTCGGTCTTCGACATGGTTGTTGCCGGCCGTGTCGTCAGCGGACCCGAGGGCGACGACGTCGCCATCATGATGGTCGAAGCTGAAGCTACCGACAACTCGTGGAAGCTCATCAAGGAAGACGGAGCCACCGCTCCGACCGAAGAGATCGTCGCTGACGGACTGGAAGCGGCAAAGCCGTACATCCGCGCCCTCTGTGACGCCCAGGCTGACCTTGCCGGCCGCGCCGCCAAGCCAACAGTTGACTTCCCTGTCTTCCTTGACTACCAGGACGACGTCTTCGCGGCGGTCGAGTCGGCAGCAGCAGCCAAGCTGACCGAGGTCTTCCAGATCGCTGACAAGAAAGAGCGCGACCTCGCCTCCGATGCCCTCAAGGACAGCGTCACGGCTGACCTCGCCGGGCAGTTCGAAGGCCGCGAAAAGGAGCTCTCAGCTGCTTTCCGGTCGGTCACCAAGAGCGTTGTTCGTCAGCGCATCCTGAAAGACCAGATCCGTATTGACGGCCGCGGCCTGAGCGACATCCGTCAGCTCACCGCAGAGGTCGAGGTACTGCCTCGTGTCCACGGTTCGGCAATCTTCGAACGCGGCGAAACCCAGATCATGGGGATCACCACGCTGAACATGCTCAAGATGGAGCAGCAGATTGACTCGTTGTCGCCGGTAACGCGCAAGCGCTACATGCACAACTACAATTTCCCTCCCTACTCCACCGGTGAAACCGGTCGCGTCGGTTCGCCGAAGCGCCGCGAAATCGGTCACGGTGCCCTCGCTGAGCGCGCACTCATGCCAGTCCTGCCAACCCGCGAAGAATTTCCTTACGCGATCCGGCAGGTCTCTGAGGCGCTGAGCTCCAACGGCTCGACGTCGATGGGCTCAGTCTGTGCCTCAACCCTGTCGCTGCTCAACGCCGGTGTGCCCCTGAAGGCACCCGTCGCTGGTATCGCCATGGGCCTGGTGTCTGACGTCGTTGACGGTCAGACCCGCTACGCGGCACTGACCGACATCCTCGGCGCTGAAGATGCTTTCGGTGACATGGACTTCAAGGTTGCCGGTACCGCCGAGTTCGTCACAGCCATCCAGCTGGACACCAAGCTCGACGGAATCCCCGCCTCAGTGCTGGCGGCAGCGCTGAAGCAGGCCCGCGAAGCCCGCCTGCACATCCTGGGTGTCCTTGAGGCAGCTATCGACGTGCCGGACGAGCTCTCCGAGTTCGCGCCGCGCATCATCTCGGTGAAGATCCCGGTTGACAAGATCGGCGAGGTCATTGGCCCCAAGGGCAAGATGATCAACCAGATCCAGGAAGACACCGGCGCCGACATCTCCATCGAAGATGACGGAACCGTCCTGATCGGTGCAACCAACGGTGGTGCGGCTGAGGCTGCACGTGCCGCGGTGAACGCGATTGCAAACCCTCAGGTTCCTGAGATCGGCGAGCGTTACCTGGGTACTGTCGTCAAGACCACCACCTTTGGTGCGTTCGTGTCGCTGACCCCGGGCAAGGATGGGCTGCTGCACATCTCCGAGCTGCGGAAGCTGGCCAACGGCAAGCGCGTCGACAACGTCGACGACATTGTTTCGGTGGGCCAGAAGGTCCAGGTTGAAATCACCAAGATCGACGACCGCGGAAAGCTTTCGCTCTCCCCAGTGGTCGCCGACGACGCTGCCGCTGAGGATGCTTCAGCAGTTTCAACAGAGGGTGACGACAACTAACTAATGGCTGTCCAAGCTAACAACGCCTCCGGCCCTGTTCCCGACATCGCGTCGGGGGCAGGGCCGTTGGCCGTTTCACGAGAGAATCGTACTGGGCCGTCGTCGATAGCCCTGCCGCTGGTGCCCACCCCCGCGCCCTACGCGGACGGCACTGACGCCGGCCAGGATCCGACCCTTGTCGCAGGGACCCTCGGAGGCGCCGTCGTGCGCCGGTCGGTGCTCCCTGGCGGCGTCCGGGTGCTGACCGAGGCGATGCCGGGCCAACGGTCGGCGACCATCGGTTTCTGGGTGGGGGTCGGATCCCGGGACGAGGCCGAAGGCCAACACGGCTCCACCCATTTCCTTGAACACCTGCTCTTCAAAGGCACCACCCGGCGCACTGCGCTGGAAATTGCCGAGGCGTTCGACGAGGTGGGCGGTGAATCCAACGCCGCGACAGCGAAGGAGCACACCTGCTACTTTGCCCGGGTGCTTGATGCCGACCTGCCGATGGCGATTGACGTGATCGCCGACATGGTGACGTCGGCCGTCATCGACGCCGAGGAACTTGAGCAGGAACGTGAAGTGATCCTTGAGGAAATCGCCATGGACAGCGACGACCCCGCCGACGTCGCTCACGAAGAATTCGTTGAAGCCGTCCTAGGGTCCCACCCACTGGGCCGACCCATCGGTGGGACCCCCGACGCGATCAAGGCTGTGCCCCGCGAGTCGGTACTGGATCACTACCGCAGGTACTATTGTCCCTCCGAGCTCGTGGTCACCGCAGCAGGCGGACTGGACCACGAAGTGGTCTGTTCTCTGGTGCTCGACGCGCTGCGCACCGCCGGCTGGACCCTCGACGAGGATGCACTGCCCGCCGCCCGGCGGTCCGATACGCCGGTCGCGATTGAAAGTACCGGCGGGATCCGAGTGATCCGCCGTGCGGTGGAGCAGGCGAACATCCTGGTGGGCTGCCCGTCGATCACCGCGACCGATGAGCGACGGTTCGTCATGAGCGTCCTGAACGCTGTGCTGGGCGGCGGTATGTCATCGCGGTTGTTCCAGGAAATCCGGGAGAAGCGGGGGCTGGTCTATTCGACCTACTCCTTCTCGGCGTCGTACGCTGACGCCGGCTACTTCGCCATGTATGCGGGCTGTTCACCAGCGAAGACCGGGCAGGTGATTGAGCTGCTCGGCGCTGAGTTGGACAAGCTTGCCACGGACGGAATCTCAGCCGATGAGTTGCGCCGGGCCGTGGGTCAGCTTTCCGGCGGCATGGTGATGGCGCTTGAGGATAGCGGGTCGCGGATGTCCCGGCTTGGCCGGGCCGAACTGGTGTCGGGGGAGTTCCTCGGTCTTGATGAGGTGCTGGCTCGGGTGAACGCGGTCACCGGGGAACAGGTCCGCGAACTGGCCGCTGAACTGGCCGCCTCGCCGCGCACCGTCACCGTCGTGGGCCCGTTCGACACCCCAGCGGACTTCGGCCTCTAAGGGTCACTCGCGACGGGGGATAGTCCAGGCCGAGAGGGTTGGCTAGCCCCCGGCGAAGGGCGGCAGGATGTCCAGGACGTCGTCGGGGCCGAGCACGCGGTGGCGATCCCGTGCCGACACCTCGTTCAGCAGGAAACTGCTGCGTGCAATGACCTGTGTCATCGACGGGGCGCCCGGGTTGACCGCCACGGGGTACCGGGCGGTGATCTGCCCAAGGACTGTTTCAAGGGGCGCGGAGCCGAGGTCGAGGCGCTCCTCAGCAACACCAGCTGCGGCCTGGGCCGCGCCAAAGTATCGAACCAGCATCTAGCCGCCAATCGCGCTCATGCTGCGGTCAGGCTGGACAAAGTCGTCCGAACCCAGACCGACGTGGCCCATCCCGTGGGCTTTCGGCTTGGCCCACATGGCATCCTGCCAGCGGGCGGCGATTGCCTCGTCGTCGGCGTCGGAACGCAACAGGTCCCGCAGGTCAGTCTCCTCGCGGGAGAACAGGCAGCTCATGATCTTGCCTTCAGCAGTGACCCGGGTCCGCCGGCAGTCGGCGCAGAACGGCTCGGTCACCGAGGCAATGATGCCAACTGTCCCGACGACGATGTCCGGCGCAGCAATACGCCTCACCTCCCAACGCTCGGCGGGGGCGCCGTCGCGGTTGCGAGGATCGGAGGTCAGCACAAACTGTTGCTCGAGCAGTGTCCGCATCTCGAGGGCAGTGATCATGCCGTCGCGGGTCCACCCGTGGTCGGCGTCGAGGGGCATCTGCTCGATGAAGCGCAGCTCAAAACCCTTTGAGACAGCCCACTCGAGCAGATCGGGCGCCTCCTGGTCGTTGATGCCGCGCATCAGGACTGCGTTGATCTTGACCAGGCCCAGCCCCACCTCCGCGGCTGCCTCAATGCCCTTCAGCACCCGGTCCAGGAACGGGCGGCGTGTCAGTTGAGCGAATGTGTCGGGGTGGAGCGAGTCCATTGAAACGTTGATCCGGCTCAGCCCTGCATCTTTGAGCGCCTGTGCCTTCTTGTCCAGACCCAACCCGTTGGTGGTCATGGAGATTGGCAAGTCTGCATGGTTGGCGCGGATGTCACCGATGATCTGGAGCAGATCGGCACGAACCAGGGGTTCACCGCCGGTGAGACGCAGCTCCCGCACACCGAGCGAGTCGACTCCGATGCGCACCAGCCTGACGATCTCCTCGCGGGAGAGCACAGCAGATTTTTGCAGCCAGTCCAGACCCTCAGCAGGCATGCAGTAAGTACACCGAAGATTACATTTGTCGGTCAGCGACAGGCGCATGTCAGTGGCTTTACGGCCGAAGCTGTCCAGCAGGCCTGGCCCGGCATCAGTGGGACGCTGGACCCCGATGTGCGGCATACCGAGTTCAATTCCCATCCTTCGAGGTTACGCCCTTTCATCCGGGGGCTCTATTCGGTAGTGCCCTATTCACGCACGGCGAACCGGTCCCGGTGTGCACCCGGGAGCAGGAAACCTTACGGAACATGGACAAATTGCCTCCCTGCCGTAAAAAGCACCGGTAACGCGAGAACCGAAATCTAGAATGGACGGGTGTCCACATCTTCGCGAGTACCCAGCAGCGCCGATTGCAGCGACACTGCGCCCGGGCACACGCGGATCCTGCTGGTCGAGGACGAGTCAACGATCCGCCAGGTGGTGCGCGACTACCTCCTGGCTGAGGGCTTCCGGGTCGATACAGCCACGGATGGCTTCACCGCACTGCGTCTCGCGGAAAGCACCAGGCCGGACCTGATGATTCTGGACCGGATGCTTCCCGGCCTCGACGGAGTAGAGGTCTGCCGTCGAATCCGTTCCGCTCCAGCGCTCCCGGCGGGGCGGACCCTTCCCATCATCATGCTCACAGCCCTCGGCACCGAGGACGACCGCATCCACGGGTTGGAAGCGGGAGCCGACGACTATGTGACCAAACCCTTCTCACCCCGCGAACTGGTGCTCCGGGTGAAGTCAGTGCTTCGCCGGAGCAGCAGGGGCTCCAGCCGAGACCGGCCACTCGACGTCGGCGG
>NZ_KI914741.1:77622-79014 GCF_000520515.1 Arthrobacter sp. H20 | reverse complement strand
CTCCAGCCGAGACCGGCCACTCGACGTCGGCGGCTTCCGCCTGAATCCCGCTGCGCGGACAGTTAACCATCACGGGATCGAGCTGCAGCTCACAGCGCGCGAATATGAACTGCTGGCCTGGTTCTTGCGGAACCCCAACCGCGTGTTCACCCGCGACGAACTGATCCGGTCCGTCTGGGGTTGGGACTTTGGCGACCTGTCAACGGTGACTGTTCATGTCCGTCGGGTCCGGGAAAAGATCGAGCAGGACCCCACCAGCCCCCGGTTGCTGCAGACCGTCTGGGGAGTCGGCTACCGGTTCACCGCCGTAGACACCGGAACTGATTCAGGCACTACCGAGGACCTGGGAGACAGCCGTGACAGCTGAGCAGCTCCTCGCAATCGTGTCACTGGCGTTGCTCTGGGCGGTCCTGATCGGCGCCGTCGCCTTCGCCCTGTTGCGACTGCTGCGCCGATCGTCGTTGGTGGTCCAGTTCTGCCTCGTCCTGCTGGCCACCATCGGGGTGCTCGTCGCGGGAATGATCAGCGCAGTCAACGCCATGGTCGTCACAGCCATGGACCTGCAGATCATGTGGTACATCATCGCCATCGCCACGCTCGTGGCACTGGGGCTTTCCCTCCTGTTGGGAATGCGCGTGGCACGCAACGCGGTGCGGCTCGCGACGGCGGCGCGCCGCATCGGAGCCGGCGAGACGGTGACAGCCGAGACCGGCCACTCGACGTCGGCGGCTTCCGCCTGAATCCCGCTGCGCGGACAGTTAACCATCACGGGATCGAGCTGCAGCTCACAGCGCGCGAATATGAACTGCTGGCCTGGTTCTTGCGGAACCCCAACCGCGTGTTCACCCGCGACGAACTGATCCGGTCCGTCTGGGGTTGGGACTTTGGCGACCTGTCAACGGTGACTGTTCATGTCCGTCGGGTCCGGGAAAAGATCGAGCAGGACCCCACCAGCCCCCGGTTGCTGCAGACCGTCTGGGGAGTCGGCTACCGGTTCACCGCCGTAGACACCGGAACTGATTCAGGCACTACCGAGGACCTGGGAGACAGCCGTGACAGCTGAGCAGCTCCTCGCAATCGTGTCACTGGCGTTGCTCTGGGCGGTCCTGATCGGCGCCGTCGCCTTCGCCCTGTTGCGACTGCTGCGCCGATCGTCGTTGGTGGTCCAGTTCTGCCTCGTCCTGCTGGCCACCATCGGGGTGCTCGTCGCGGGAATGATCAGCGCAGTCAACGCCATGGTCGTCACAGCCATGGACCTGCAGATCATGTGGTACATCATCGCCATCGCCACGCTCGTGGCACTGGGGCTTTCCCTCCTGTTGGGAATGCGCGTGGCACGCAACGCGGTGCGGCTCGCGACGGCGGCGCGCCGCATCGGAGCCGGCGAGACGG
>NZ_KI914741.1:75768-77522 GCF_000520515.1 Arthrobacter sp. H20 | reverse complement strand
AGGCTTGAGCTGTCCCGCCGGCGGGAAGCAGCGATTGAAGCTTCCCGCCGGGAGATGGTTACCTGGATTTCCCATGACTTGAGGACCCCGCTCGCCAGTATGCGCGCCATGGCCGAGGCCCTTGAAGACGGCGTCGCCACTGACGTCTCTGGCTACCATGCCAAAATCATCACCCAGACCGACCAGATGGCCGAAATGATCAACGACCTCCTCGAACTTTCCAAAATTCAGGAGGGCAGCCTCCACCTGTCGTCCGTGCCGCTGCATCTCTACGACCTGGTGAGCGACGCGATTGCGGACCTGACGCCACTGGCGGCCAAGAAACGGCTCACCGTTGACGGAACCAGCGTTGGCAACCCGGTGGTGCGCGGGGACGCACCCACCCTGTCCCGGGCAGTCCGCAACCTGATCCTCAACGCCATCCTCTACACCAGCGAAGGAACCACAGTGAGGATCAGCATGACTCTGCGCGACGGCAACGCAGTCATCGAGGTCGCCGACCACTGCGGAGGGATCGCCGCAGAGGACCTGGACAACGTTTTCATCCCCGGCTGGCAGAAGGACCCTGGTCGAACGGCCAACGGCTATTCGGGCGTCGGGGTGGGGCTGAGCATGGCCGCCAGCATTATCGGAGCGCACCAGGGCAGCCTCTGCGTGAGAAACACCCAGGGCGGCTGCTGCTTCACCGCGTCGCTGCCGCTGGTAGAAGCCACCAGGGGGGACGCGAGCCCCAGCAACACCCCCACTCCCTCGGCAGCACCGGAAAAGAAACCTGAGATGGCGCGGATCCATGGATGGGCAGGCCTCGCGGGAATGGTTGCGGTGGCGATCGCTGTGATCGCCTCGGAGCTGACCGCGGCGGCGGTGAGCCCGTCGCTCTCCCCGGTTACCGCAGTCGGATCCACAGTCGTCGATGCCCTTCCGCCGGGGATCAAGGATTGGGCCATTGAGCAGTTTGGTACTGCTGACAAGTCAGTCTTCCTCATTTCAATGGTCCTCATCATCGCTGTGGTGGCGGCCGCAGCGGGGATCCTTGAACACCGGTGGCGCCGGGCAGGTGCGGCAGTGGTCCTGCTGTTCGGGTTCGCCGGGATCCTGGCCGTCGCCGGACGGCCTCAGGCCTCGACCATGGCCTTTGCCGCCCCGGTGGTAGCGCTCGTGCTCGGCGTCATGCTGGTGAGTGTGCTCATCGACCGGTTGGCCGCCTGGCAGCCGCGGACGCTCGACAACGCCCACAGTGTCCGTCCCGGCCCTGTTGCCCGCCGCCGGTTCCTCGTTGGAGTTGGCGCCGGTGCCGCTGTCGCAGCGGTTGCCGGTGCTGCAGCCGCGGGAGTGCGCAACAGCCAGTCGCTGGTGGCGCAGAGCAGATCACGGATTTCCCTCCCGCCGCCGCGGTCAACCACAGAGCCAGGCGACGAACAGATCACCGGCTCCGCTGGAGGGCCAGGGGACTCCGGCGCCGCAGAGCTACCGGCCGGAGCTGATCTCGGCGTCGATGGCGTTGCTCCACTGGTGACCCCCAACGACAACTATTACCGGATTGACACTGCCCTGGTGGTGCCGGTGGTAGACCCCGACACCTGGCGGCTGCGGGTGACCGGCATGGTGGAACGAGAGGTTGAGCTGACCTTCACTGAGCTCCTGGCCATGCCGCTCAAGGAAAGCTACATCACCTTGGCCTGCGTCTCGAACGTGGTGGGCGGTGACTTGATTGGCAACGCGAAATGGCTCGGCTGGCCGGTCCGCGAGCTGCT
>NZ_KI914741.1:58422-75668 GCF_000520515.1 Arthrobacter sp. H20 | reverse complement strand
GCGAGCTGCTGGCCATGGCCGGGGTGAGGGACGGCGCCGACATGGTGCTTTCGCGCAGCGTTGACGGATTCACCGCCAGCACACCGCTGGAGGCGATGACCGATAACCGGGATTCGCTGATCGCCGTCGGAATGAACGGCGAGACTCTCCCGGTAGAGCACGGCTTCCCCGTGCGTCTTGTGGTTCCGGGACTGTACGGGTTCGTCTCTGCGACCAAATGGGTCACCGAGCTGAAAGTGACACGGTACGACGACGACGTCGCGTACTGGTCCACCCGCGGCTGGTCCGATCGGGGCCCGGTCAAAACCTCCTCACGGATCGACGTACCCCGGGGAAGCTCGACGGTGCCGGGAGGAACCGTTGTCGTCGGTGGCTACGCCTGGGCGCAGCACCGGGGAATCCGGGCCGTTGAGGTTCGGATGGACAGCGGGCGGTGGCAGAAGGCCCAGCTCGGAGCTGAAATCTCGCGGGACACCTGGCGCCAGTTTTCCGCCGAGTTCGAGCTGGAGCCGGGCTCCCACACCGCTCAGGTCAGGGCGATCGATTCCACCGGCGATGTACAGGTGGATCAGTTCTCGCAGCCGGCACCCGACGGCGCCACCGGGCTGCACACAGTGACTTTCACTGTCTCCTGAGGTCCCCTCATCCCGTCACACAGGGCGCTAGGGTGGAGAACCAGAGGCAACCGCGACGGCAGGTAGGGACCCCATGATCAGAAGCGTCGAAGAACATCAGCAGGCCGTGCTGGGATTGCTGCGCTACAGCAGCAGCTACGACACGACCAGCGGTTCCAGCAGTGTCCTGCTCCCGCTGGCTGACGCGCGGGGGAGGGTGCTCAGCGAGGAAGTGATCGCCCCGGTGAGCCTGCCCCCGTTCGATAATTCCCAGATGGACGGCTATGCCATCCACGAGGCCGATCTGGGTTCGGCTGGTGATCAACCGGGCCGAACCCTCAGCGTGGGCGCACCCATTCCGGCGGGCATCGAACCGCCGGACCTGGTTGAGGGAACCGCTGCGCCCATCATGACCGGCGCCATGATTCCGCGGCACACGGGCGCAATCGTTCCGATCGAACGGGTTACCCCAGCACAGTTCTACTCTGCCGCCGACTATGACTCGGGCCTTTCCCTGAGTGTCGAGCTGCCCGAGACAGTCGAACCAGGTGCGTTCATCAGGCGGACCGGCAGCGACATCGCTGCCGGCGCTACAGCCCTCGGAGCTGGCACTCTCCTCGGTCCGGCGCAGCTGGGGCTCCTCGCGGCCTGCGGCGTTGCGACGGTCCCGGTCCGCGCCCCATTCACTGTCCTCCTGCTGACCACCGGCGACGAGGTGCAGGAGCCCGGCAGCACACCCCAACCCGGAAAGATTTTTGACGCCAACACCACCCTGCTGGAAACCGCGCTCCTCGACGCGGGCGCCGCAGTGATCAGGCACCGGCTGATGGCCGACAACCCGGTGCTGCTGCGGGAAGCCTTGGCAGCCGCTGCTGACAGCTCTATCCAGCTGATCCTCAGTACCGGGGGAATCAGCCAGGGTGCCTACGAGGTGGTAAAGCAGGCGCTGGCCAACAGCAGCGTCGAGTTCCTGTCAGTCGCCATGCAGCCGGGCGGGCCGCAGGCGCTGGGGACCATCGGCGGCGTGCCGTTCCTTGGATTTCCTGGCAACCCGGTGAGTGCCCTCGTCTCCTTTGAAATGTTCCTCCGCCCTGCGCTCACCGCCGTCGCTGGCGTTCCACATCCTCGGGTCACCCTCAGCGCCGCGCTCGAAGCTGAAGTGACCTCGCCTGACGCCAAACATCAGGTCCGCCGGGGCTGGTACACGCCCCGGGCAGCTGCCGGTGAAGCAGTTGGAACGGTTAGGCTGGTAGGCGGTCCCGGATCGCACCTGATCCACGCCTTGGCCGAATCCAATGTACTGGTCCACCTACCGGCCGGCACTGGAAGTCTGGCGGCCGGTGACCTGGTGTCGGTGTGGCTGGTGGACGGGGTTCGCGGTGCACAGTCCTTCGGGATCCCGGCGGCGTACCCCTTGGCATCCGACGCAGCACAGCAGTGATCAAACACAGTAAGGACAGCATGACCGAGAACCCCACCCCGGCGTCGCTAAGCCACGTCCGCGCAGACGGCAGCGCCCACATGGTCGATGTCTCCGCGAAGGCCGAAACCATCCGCGAAGCCACCGCGCAGGCCGTCCTTCACACCACAGCCGAGGTGGTGGGCCTGATCACCGCGGGCGGTTTGCCTAAAGGGGACGCTCTTGCAGTGGCACGGGTGGCCGGCATTATGGCCGCTAAACAGACCTCTTCGCTGATTCCGCTCTGCCACCCGCTGCCGCTGAGCAAGATCACCATAGACTTCGACACCGCCGACCACGCCGCCGCTGCCACCACTGTGACAATCACGTGCGCGGTCAAAACGACAGCCGTGACCGGCGTCGAAATGGAAGCTTTGACCGGAGCCTCGCTGGCAGCCCTGGCCCTGTACGACATGATCAAGGCAGTGGACAAGCGTGCAGTTATCACCGACACGCGGGTGCTCGCGAAGTCGGGCGGTAAGAGCGGAGACTGGACGGCATGACGGGACCACGCACCGCAGCAGTGATTATCGCCTCAACCCGCGCCGCCGCCGGCGTCTACCAGGACGAGTGCGGTCCAATCATCCACAGGTGGTTGCTGGATAACGGCTTCGAGCCGCGGGGAACCCTGGTAGTGCCCGACGGCGACCCAGTGGGTCAGGCGATCGGCGGCGTACTCAAGGATTCGCCATCGGTGGTAATCACCAGTGGCGGAACCGGGTTGAGCCCCGACGACGTCACCCCCGAACAGACCGAACCGTACCTCCAGCGCTACCTGCCGGGAATTATGGAATCAGTTCGTCGCCTGGGCATCGAAAAGGTTCCCACCGCCGCCCTCAGCCGCGGACATGCTGGTACCGCCGGCTCCACCTTCGTGATCAACCTGCCCGGGTCGCCCGGCGGAGTCCGAGACGGGTTGGCAGTGCTAAAACCGCTGCTGGGGCACATTTGCGCCCAGCTGGAAGGAAAGAATGAACACTAGCCACGTGGTGCACGTGTCTCTTGCACAGCAGAGCATCAGCCTCGACGAGGCCCTGGCACAGGTCGACGCTCCGGACTGCGGGGCTGTGGTTGGATTCGGCGGAGTGGTGAGAAATCACGACGGCGGCCGCGACGTCAGGTCGCTGAGTTACTCGGCGCATCCCAGTGCTGAGCGGATCATCGTCGAGATCGCTGACGGGATCGCCGCCCGGTATCAGGGCGTCCGAATCTGGGTTGCCCACCGTGTCGGTCCGCTGGAAATCGGCGACCCCGCTCTGGTTGCGGCGGTCGCCTCAGCCCACCGCGGCGAAGCCTTCAGTGCGTGTTCCGAACTGGTGGACACCGTCAAGGAAAAGGTGCCGATCTGGAAGGAACAATTCTTCACTGACGGCACAGTCGAGTGGGTCGGAGCCGGTAGCGCCGAATCGGGTGCCGGCTCCTGACCGGTGACTAAATGGGCAGGGGAGTGCCCGTTCAGTAGGGTTAGACGTTATGACTGAACAACTTGCCGTGGCCGTGCTGGGCGCCGCCGGGCGCATGGGGTCGGAGGCCGTCAAAGCAATCGATGCGGCACCGGACCTGACGCTCGTCGCAGCCCTCGGGCGCGAGGACTCCCTGGACACGATCGTCGCCGCGGGAGCCCAGTGCATTGTGGACCTGTCAGTTCCCGACGCTACGTTCGACAACGTGGTGTTTGCCGTCGAGCGCGGCATCCACGCAGTGGTCGGGACCACCGGATGGGACGAGTCACGGCTTGACCGGATTAGCACCCTCCTCGCCGACCATCCGGCAACCGGTGTGTTGATCGCCCCGAACTTCGCCCTCGGCTCGGTGCTGGCCTCCGCGTTCGCCGCCCGTGCAGCGAAATACTTCGAGTCGGTCGAGATTGTCGAATTGCATCATCCGGACAAGGTGGACGCCCCCTCGGGCACAGCAGTGCGGACCGCCCACCTGATCGCGCAGACACGCCGGGAAGCTGGCCTCCCCGCGAGCCCCGACGCGACTGCCTCCGAGCGCGACGGAGCCCGCGGCGCCGACGTCGACGGCGTACGGGTGCACTCGGTGCGGCTGCGCGGTCTGGTGGCCCACCAGGAGGTGCTCCTCGGTGGAGCCGGGGAGCAGCTCACTATTCGTCATGATTCGTACCACCGCGAGTCGTTTATGCCCGGTGTACTGCTGGGCATCCGCGGCGTCGCATGCCATCCCGGCCTGACGGTCGGGCTGGACGGCTATCTCGATCTGGAAGCGTGAAATACCCTATGGCTGGAACTGCTGGATTCCTTGGTGCTGTGAAGCGCCACCGGGCGAAAATTGGTGTGGCCCTGGTGAGCCTGCTGCTCGTCTTCTGGCTCGCCGTCGCACTACAACGCAGCGTCATTCTGCTGAGCGATCCGGACTTGATTGCCAAGGCGCTGGGACTGGCTTACCTGCTACTGCCGCTCATCGGCGGCTGGGCCATGATCCGCGAACTGCTGTTCGGGATTGAGACCTCGAAGATGGCCACCGAACTGGATGCCGAGGGCGGGCTTCCGGTCGACGACCTACCTCGCACTCCGGCCGGGCGGATTGTGCGTTCGGCGGCCGACGCACGTTTCCCCGAGTACCAGGCAGAGGTCGAAGCCGCGCCCGAGAACTGGCGCGGGTGGTTCAGGCTTTCGTGCGCCTATGACGCTGCGGGGGATAGAACCAGAGCTCGACGCTCAATGCGCACGGCAGGGAAGCTGTACAAAGCGGCCAGCTGAGACTCGTCAGCCGTTCAGGCCGGACCGCGCCGCCCTGGAAGCACCTGAGGTCACCAGTTCCAGTGGTCCCCGTGCATTGATGCGCTGGAAAAGGATTCCGAGGACGATGAACACCACCACCTGGCCCCAGTAGACGAGGGATGGTTCGGGAACTGGATCCTGGGCATCGACAACGCTCATGGTCCAGATGTGAATGGTGTACAGGGTCAGGGTCATTGCACCGGTAGCAGAGAGCGGCAACAGTCCCGATTCGAACTTCCGGGTCGCGAGCAGGCACAGCCCAATCACCAGTGCAGCTGTCCCGCTGGTGTGCAGCAAATCAAGGGGGGAGCCAGAATGCGGCGCGCTGACGGCCAGCCACCACCAGGAGTCAGACTGCTCAACCCCGGTCAGGCTGACGCTCATCATCGCCTCGAGCGGGTACCTGCTGCCGTCTGGAGTTTCCAGGAGTGCGGCCAGGCCTCCCAGCGGACCCAGGAGGTAG
Source organism: Arthrobacter sp. H20 (assembly GCF_000520515.1). Classification (GTDB taxonomy): domain Bacteria; phylum Actinomycetota; class Actinomycetes; order Actinomycetales; family Micrococcaceae; genus Arthrobacter_D. The sequence continues at coordinate 70,388 of NZ_KI914741.1, read as the reverse complement.
CCGCTGGCCAGCTTCGCGGCGACCGCCAGAACCAGACCTGACACCACCAGGCCCAGCTGGACCCGGAGATCCTTCAGAGGCAGCCGGCCGATCACCAAACCGATCAGGAGGTAGCTCAACCATTGCAGGGCCGGGTAGTAACCGGTCACTGTGATGTCGGCTAGCAGCGTAGCCGGTTCCAGCAGGGTCTGCCACAGGGGATTTCCGCCAATCGAGGGCGGATTGACCGTTTCCAGGATCCACGGCCGCAGCAGGTACGCGGCCACGGGAGAGAGCACAGTCCAGCCGACTGCCCACCAGATCAGGCGTGATACCCGCATCGACACGAACGGCAGGGCGAGCAGGAACAGCACTCCGTAGTGGAACAGGATGATTGCGATGTTGGTTTCCAGCCCGCCGAGCATCAGCCCGATCACCATGATGATTGCCGCGCGGGCAGCAATACCCCGGCGGTCCATGCCGATCGCCCGATGGTCGTGAACCTTGCACCCGCCGGTCAGCAGGGCCAGTCCAAGTCCGGCGACCACGGCAAACAGGGCCGACGCCCGCCCGGAGAACACCTGAGCCACCCACGAGGCGTCAGCGGTCCCCGGCACATACAGGGCGAAAATGTGGGTACTCATCATCCCTAACAGCGCGACGCCGCGCGCGGCGTCGACCCCGCTGACTCGACGGGAAATGCTGGGGGAAACCATTACCTGATCGTCTCACAGCGGCTGTGCCTGGCGCTGTGGCGCTGGCTCCTGACGCCAAAGCGTTTCGGACCGGGTAACGTTTACCCATGGCTCAAACCGACACCCGCACCCTTCCCTTCGGCACCCTGGTCACAGCGATGGTGACCCCCTTCACGGCCGATGGCGGCGTTGACTTCGATGCCACTGCCCAGCTCGCCGTGCAACTGGTCGACGACGGCTGCGACGGGCTGGTGATATCCGGTACCACAGGCGAAACGTCAACACTTGAGGACCAGGAAAAGGAAGACCTCTTCCGGACGGTGGCCGAAGCGGTGGGCGGGCGTGCCAAGGTCATCGCCGGCACCGGAACGAACCACACCTCGCACTCAATCGAGATGGCGCAACGGGCAGCGCGCGCCGGGGTCGACGGGCAACTGGTGGTCACCCCGTACTACAACAAGCCCACCCAGGCCGGTGTGCTGGCCCACTTCGAAGCGATCGCCGCTGCCACCGAGCTGCCCATCATGATCTACGACATTCCGGGCCGGTCCAGCATCCCGATCCAGACCGAGACGATGATCCGGTTGGCTGACAATCCGAAGATCGTTGCGCTCAAGGATGCCAAGGCAGATTTCGCGGAGATCACCCGGGTACTCGCCAACACCACCCTCGACGTGTACTCCGGCGACGACGGCCTGACACTGCCGTGGATGATGGCCGGCGCTGTAGGAGTCGTCAGCGTCAGCGCCCACGTGGCCACCGCCCAGTTCAGGGCATTGGTCGACGCCGCCGCTGCCGAGGACGTCGTCACTGCACGCCGGATCCACTTTGAGCTCGACCCAGTGGTGCGGGCGGTCATGACCCACATCCCCGGGGCAGTATCGGCCAAGCAGATCCTCAAGATGCAGGGGCTCATCCCCAACGCCGTCGTCAGGCTTCCGCTCGTGGGCCCCTCCGCCGTCGAGATGGAGGCGGTACTCGCTGACCTGGCCGAGGCGGGGATGACCTTCGACCACCCACGCTCCACCCGCCGTGCTGACGGACTGCCAGCATGACTGTGTCGGCAGCTACAGCGCTCATCGCTCCACCGGACCTCGCGCCGGGGGTGCTCCGCATTGTCCCGCTCGGTGGTCTGGGCGAGATCGGCCGGAACATGGCGGTCTTCGAGCTGGACGGCAAGCTACTCATTGTCGACTGTGGAGTCCTTTTCCCCGAGGAAACGCAGCCCGGCGTCGACCTGATCCTGCCGGACTTTTCCTACATCGAGGACCGGCTCGACGACGTCGTCGGCCTGGTCCTGACGCACGGCCACGAGGATCACATCGGTGCCGTCCCGTACCTGCTGCGGCACAAGAAGGACATTCCGCTGATCGGCTCCCAGCTCACGCTGGCCCTGATCGAAGCTAAACTGCAGGAACACCGGATCACTCCGTACACCCTCACCGTTACCGAGGGACAGATCGAACAGTTCGGCCCGTTCGAGTGCGAATTTGTGGCGGTCAACCACTCAATCCCTGATGCCCTTGCAGTGTTTATCCGCACTGCCGCAGGCAACGTCCTGCATACCGGCGACTTCAAGATGGACCAGCTCCCCCTTGACGGACGCATCACCGATCTGCGGGCGTTTGCCCGGTTGGGTGAAGAGGGTGTTGACCTTTTCATGGTCGACTCCACCAACGCCGATGTGCCGGGCTTCACCACTGCCGAGCGGGAGATCGGCCCGGTGCTCGACCGGCTGTTCGGACAGGTCACCAAGCGCATCATCGTCGCTTCGTTCTCCTCCCACATTCACCGTGTGCAGCAGGTGCTCGACGCCGCCGAGGCCCACGGCCGTTTCGTTTGTTTCGCTGGCCGCTCGATGGTCCGAAACATGACCATCGCTGCGAAACTCGGCTACCTGAGGGTCCCCGAGGGTATCCTCGTCGACATCAAGAATGTGGACAACCTGCCCGACGACAAGGTAGTCCTGATGTCCACCGGGTCCCAGGGCGAGCCGATGGCCGCACTGTCGCGGATGGCCAATGGCGACCATCGGATCACCGTGGGCAAGGGCGACACAGTGATTCTTGCGTCATCGCTGATTCCCGGCAACGAGAATGCGGTGTTCAGGGTCATCAACGGGCTGCTCAAGCTCGGCGCCGAGGTCATCCATAAGGGCAACGAAAAGGTCCATGTCTCAGGGCACGCGGCTGCCGGCGAACTGCTCTACTGCTACAACATCCTCAAGCCACTGAACGTCATGCCGGTGCACGGGGAAACCCGGCACCTGATCGCCAATGCCCGGCTCGCCGAGCAGACCGGTATCCCGACCGAGAACGTGCTCCTCACCGACGACGGGTCTGTCGTCGATCTCGTGGGCGGCGTAGCGCGGGTGGTTGGCGCAGTCGAGTGCGGGTTTGTCTACGTGGATGGGTCGAGCATCGGGGAGATCACCGACGCCGACCTCAAGGATCGCCGCATCCTTGGCGAAGAGGGATTCATCTCGATCGTCACAGTGGTCAACCGGAGTACCGGCAAAATTGTGTCCGGCCCCGACATCCACGCCCGAGGCTTTGCCGAGGACGACTCGGTGTTCGACGAGATCAAGCCCAAGCTCAACGCGGCACTTGAGGAAGCGGTGATGAGCAACAAGGACCACACGGTCTACCAGTTGCAGCAGGTGGTCCGCAGAGTGATCGGCACCTGGGTCAACCGCCGCTACCGCCGTCGCCCAATGATCATCCCGGTGGTTCTGGAGGCCTAGCAACCCGGGGTGCGGCACCATCGCTGGCTGAAGGCTCGGACTGACTGGGCATAGAATGTCCCGGGAATCCGCGGCCATATCGGGTACCGTTGCCTCTATGGCGACTCGTACTTCCCCGGGCCCCAGGGGTTCACAGCAGTCGCGCGGTAAGAACACCCCGGCTGCTGCGCGTTCAACTTCGGGCCGAAGCGGTGCTAACAAGAGCACCGGCACCTCCAGGCAGCCGACCAAACAGCAGCCTGTGCTGCCCGGCGACACCCTTCCCCTGCCCCTGCGTGCCCTGAGGGGCCTGTGGATGGGAGCCGCCCACATGGTCGCGTCGGGCATCCGCAAGTTCGGGCACGATGTCCATCCCGAGAAGGACCTTCGCCGGGATGGCACCGGCCTGTTCCTCATGATCCTTAGCGTTGCAGTTGCGGCAGTCGAGTGGTGGGCACTTACCGGACCCGGTGCTGATGTGGTCCATGCCGTCGCTGCGGGGACGTTCGGCTGGATGGCGCTGCTGGTGCCGTTCATGCTCCTGATCGGCGCGGTCCGCCTGTTCAGGTATCCGGAGAACCACCGGGCCAACAACCGGGTAGGGATTGGCATGACCATCGCCCTGTTCGCCGGATCGGGGATCGCCCACCTCTCGGGCGGTGCGCCGGCCCTTGCCGATGGGTTTGGACGGCTGTGGCAAGCCGGGGGAGTAGTGGGCTTCCTGGTTGCCGGACCGCTCAGCGGCCTTCTCACCGAGTGGCCGGTAGTGGTACTCCTCTCCGCCCTGATCTTTCTCAGCGTGCTCATCGTCACCGCCACGCCCTTCCGCCACATCCCGTCCCGGCTTCGAGCGCTGTATGAGCACCTGATGGGCCAGGACCTGATCGACAGCGACGTCCGCACGGCGGATAAGTCGGGGAGCGGTGAGGAAGCGGCCGGGGCGCACGACCAGAGCTACCTTGACGGTCGTCAGTCCACTCCCGCTCCAAAGCGCAAGCGGAAAATGCGTCTGTTCGGCCGCGACCGGGCAGCTGACCGCGATCAGGCCGAGCTGGACGGCTACGTCGGTGACGAGGCGTTCGAGCGGGCGGTCCTGGCCGACGATGACGGCCACGACGACGGGAAGTCTGCCCAGAGAACACCTCCGGTCCCCGCGGAGCCGCGGGTGCCACCGGGGGTCCGCCGCCCCACCCAACAGGAACGGGCTACTGAAAAGATCAAACAGGAACACGGTATCCCCGGCGATCCGTCGGAGTCCGGTGGGCACGACCAGGAACCGGCCACCGAGGCCATGGCGGTGCTGCCTGCGGCCGCACCGCAGGTCCCCTCGAATCCCGTCCAGGCGCCAGCTCCGATCACCCCGATGCCACAGCGCACCGAGCAGTTGCAGCTGGCTGGCGACGTCACCTACACCCTGCCGCCGTCCGACTACCTGCCCGCCGGAACTCCGCCCAAGGAACGCTCGGAAGCTAATGACTCGGTAGTCGCCGCCCTGACCCACACCCTTGACCAGTTCCACGTGGACGCAAAGGTGACAGGGTTCTCCCGTGGCCCCACGGTGACCCGGTACGAGATTGAGCTGGCACCGGGCACCAAGGTGGAACGGGTAACCGCCCTGTCCAAGAACATTTCCTATGCCGTAGCAAGCTCTGACGTGCGTATCCTGTCCCCGATTCCGGGCAAGTCGGCCATCGGCATCGAGATCCCCAACACCGACCGGGAAACCGTGTCGCTCGGTGATGTGCTTCGCTCCGGTAATGCACGCAAGACCGATCACCCTATGGTGATGGGCGTGGGCAAGGACGTCGAGGGTGGATTCGTCGTCGCCAACCTGGCCAAGATGCCCCACCTGCTGGTGGCAGGCGCCACCGGTGCAGGTAAGTCATCGTTCGTTAACTCCATGATCACGTCGATCCTGATGCGCTCCACCCCCGACGAGGTGCGTATGGTGATGGTCGATCCCAAGCGGGTGGAACTCACCGCCTATGAGGGCGTGCCGCACTTGATCACCCCCATCATCACCAGTCCCAAGAAGGCTGCCGAGGCGCTGCAATGGGTGGTCCGCGAAATGGACACCCGGTACGACGACCTGGCCAACTACGGGTACAAGCACATCGACGACTTCAACAAGGCGGTCCGGAACGGGAAAGTGGTCCCGCCCGAAGGTTCCAAGCGGGTGGTGCGGCCCTACCCGTACCTGCTGGTCATCGTCGACGAGCTCGCCGATCTCATGATGGTGGCACCGCGCGACGTCGAGGACTCGATCGTCCGCATTACGCAGCTGGCGCGTGCGGCAGGTATTCACCTGGTACTCGCTACCCAGCGGCCCTCTGTCGACGTCGTCACCGGACTGATCAAGGCCAACGTGCCCTCGCGGATGGCGTTCGCCACGTCGTCGGTCACTGACTCTCGAGTGGTTCTTGACCAGCCGGGAGCCGAGAAACTCATTGGCCAGGGCGACGCACTGTTCCTCCCCATGGGGGCGTCCAAGCCGATGCGCGTTCAGGGAGCCTGGGTCACCGAGTCCGAGATCCATCGGGTGGTTGAGCACGTCAAGGGCCAGCTGAAGGCCAACTACCGCCAGGACGTAGCTGTCGAGGCGCCCAAGAAGCAGATTGACGACGACATCGGTGACGATCTCGATGTGCTGCTGCAGGCGACTGAGCTGGTGGTTACCACCCAGTTCGGTTCCACCTCCATGCTGCAGCGCAAGCTCCGCGTCGGGTTCGCCAAGGCGGGGCGGCTGATGGACCTCCTGGAGTCCCGCGGGGTAGTGGGGCCCTCGGAGGGTTCCAAAGCCCGCGACGTGCTGGTCAAGCCGGACGACCTGGCGGCAGTGCTCGGGGCCATGCGCGGCGATGGGCCGGTCGCGGTCCCCGACGAGCCAGCCTCCGCGGTTGTTGCAGCGCAACCGGTTGATTTGGTGGCCGATGACCTCGAATCCCGTCGTCAGGCGGGTCAGCATCATGATGGATCGGACGACGACGATGACGGTTCCACTGACGCCTGGTCGCTCACGGGAAGGTAGCCTTGTGCCGTGAGTACTCCTCCGGCCAAACCGGCCCCTACACTGAACATCGCCAACGTGCTAACGGTTGTGCGGATCTTGTTGGTCCCCTTCTTTGTCTGGTTCCTGCTGCTCGACGACTCGGCCCCCGGCGGAGGCAACGGGTTGTTCCGCTGGTTGGCGGTGGCGGTCTTTGCCGTCGCGATCTATACGGACAAGCTCGACGGGGACCTGGCCCGCAGTCGCGGGCTCATCACCGACTTCGGCAAAATTGCCGATCCAATCGCTGACAAGCTGCTGATCGGCTCAGCACTGATTCTGCTCTCGGTCCTCGGCGAACTCTGGTGGTGGGTCACGATAGTGATCCTGGTCAGGGAACTGGGCATCACAGTGCTCCGGTTCGCTGTCATTAGGTACGGGGTGATGCCAGCGTCGCGCGGCGGCAAACTCAAGACAGTGATCCAGACATTCGCCATCTTCCTGTACCTGCTCCCACTGGCCGGTATGGTGGGCGACTGGTACACCTGGCTGGCAATCGCAGTGATGCTGGCAGCTGTCGCGGTAACAGTCATTACCGGGCTCGACTACATTGTTCAGGCCGTCCGGCTAAGGCGCGATTCCCGCGCACGTGGGCAATCCGGCAGCGCGACGTCGTAGTGTGGCCGTTCTGATGGAGCTCGCCGAGGAACCAGGGACGGCTTCCGAGGTGATCCGGTTGGCGGCTCTCCGGCGCCGGACGATCGCCACAGCCGAATCCCTGACGGCCGGGATGGTTGCAGCCTCGCTCGGCGCGGTGCCCGGCGCTTCGGCAGTGTTCCAGGGTGGGGCAGTGACCTATCAGAACGAAATCAAGGTCAGCGTTCTCGGCGTCGATCCCGCGGGACTTGCCGCAACAGGGGCCGTCGACGCCCGCGTCGCACGCCAGATGGCAGAGGGTGCGCGCCGCGTTTTCGCCGCCGACCTGGGCGTGTCGACCACCGGCGCCGCAGGACCTGAGCCGCACGGGGGCAAACTGGTGGGCACCGTCTATGTGGCGGTGGCGTCAGCTGCCGGCACGGCAGTGAGCGAGTACCTGTTTGACGGCGACCGCAATGAGGTACGAACGCTCGCGTGCAGTGCCGCACTTCAGCAACTGCACGCTGCACTAATTGAATCGGACCCCGGGAACAAATCCTAGGACCGAACAGTTATCATTACTGTCAGCCATTGAACAGGTTGACAGCCTAAGCTTGAAACCACCAAGCCGGTCCACCTCCGTGAGGAGACACCGGATCAATTGCAACGAGGGAGCATGGCGATTCAGATGGTAAAGCAACCCATATCCATAAACGGAGTAGTCCGTTGGCGGGATGTGGGATTGGCGGAAGACGCACAGCGCAAGCCGAAGGAGCGCAAGATGGTAGTGCTACGCCATGAGATTGGCGACGTTCTCCGGGATGTCCGCCAGCGGCAGGGCCGCACACTGCGCGAAGTATCGCATAGTGCTCGGGTCTCCCTTGGTTACCTCAGTGAGGTGGAGCGGGGTCAGAAGGAAGCATCGTCTGAGCTGCTATCGTCCATCTGCACTGCGCTCGATGTTCCGTTGTCCCTCATGCTCCGCGAAGTCAGTGAGCGTCTCGCAGAGGCTGAGGGCGTGTCAGTACCGGACACCGTGCCCCAGGAATTCGCGCGGGCCTTCGTCGGCGACATGCCCGATGACCTGTCAGACGACTTCAGCCGCGGTCTGGCCGCAACCACCAGCTAACAGCTAGTCCAGAACAGCATAGAGACAGCCCGCCGGAATGACCTGGCGGGCTTTCTTGTGGGGTCACTCACCAATTGTCTTTGGTATAAGTCTCGTTGAGTTGGGCAATTAGTTGGCCGAGAGTGGTGAGATCGTCGACCTCCCAGTCATCCATCAGGTTGTGGAAAGCTTCCTTGCGAGCGGTCTGCGCGGTCACCAACTGCTGTGAACCAGCAGACGTCAGCGTGATGGACTGCGCCCGGCCATCGAGCGGGTCAGCCTCCTTCTGCACAAGCCCCAGTTGCTCAAGCATGGCTATCTGCCGGCTGACCGATGGTTTGCCGACGCCGATGCTCGCGGCAATATCTGTCAGCCGCATTGCCCCTTCCCGCTGCAGGATCACCAACAGGCCATACGCAGCCGGTTCCATGTCCGGGTGGACGCGCCGCGCTACCTTGTAGGAATTTGACCGTGCCCTCCGCCACAACATACTCAGTTGTTGTTCAAGTGCCTGAATGGCAGTGTCAACTGCGGGATCGGCTTCGCTGTGATCGGCTGTCATGTGGTTCATTCTATGGTGACCTGCACAATCGCCTACCAACCTTAATGGTTTTGAAAGCACTGAGAGCTGCCACCAACCGGAAATGAGAGGATTACTTCATGCGAACCAGTGCCTTTTGGCGGCTTATGGATGACGAATTTGGGGGCGGGTACTCCCGCACCCTCGCCCGCACAGTAGTCCTCGCGGAACTCGGGGGGCGGACCCCTGAGGAAGCCCTCGGGGCAGGAATCAGCCCCCGTGAGATTTGGGTAGCGGTCTGTGATCTGCAGGACGTACCTCAGGAGCGACGTTTGGGCAGGGATATCACCCCCAAATAGTGGCGGGCGTACACCTGACACGCCGCCGGAGTTATTCGAATATTTGTTCGGATAGGACTATCATTCTTAACAGACGGACCGCGTGGTTATCCACATACGCCGGGAAGCTTCTCAATTTGTCAGTGCCCCGGGCTACGGTCGAATTGAACACGACAACGGCCATAACGGCCATAACCAACTGAGGTGAAGAATGGCCGCACCAGCAGACCGCGAGAAAGCACTCGAAGCAGCACTCGCGCAGATTGACAAGCAGTATGGCAAGGGCTCGGTGATGCGTCTGGGCGATGAGGTGCGCGCGCCCATCGAAACCATTTCCACCAGCTCCATTGCGCTTGACGCTGCGCTGGGGATAGGAGGGCTTCCCCGCGGGAGGGTCGTGGAGATCTACGGTCCTGAGTCCTCAGGTAAAACCACCCTGGCGTTGCACGCGGTAGCCAACGCGCAGCGCAACGGCGGCATTGCGGCATTCATTGATGCCGAGCACGCCCTTGACCCCGAATATGCCAAGCGGCTCGGGGTCGACACCGACGCGCTTCTCGTATCGCAGCCGGATACTGGTGAGCAGGCGCTGGAGATCATGGACATGCTGATCGGTTCCGGCTCAATTGACGTGGTGGTGATTGACTCAGTGGCTGCGCTGGTCCCGCGCGCGGAGATCGAGGGCGACATGGGAGACAGCCATGTGGGCTTGCAGGCGCGGCTGATGAGCCAGGCACTCCGAAAGATCACCGGACGCCTGGCACAAAGCAAGACCACAGCTATTTTCATCAACCAGCTTCGCGAGAAGATCGGTGTGTTCTTCGGCAGCCCCGAGACGACTACCGGCGGCAAGGCGTTGAAGTTCTACGCTTCCATCCGTATTGACGTCCGCCGGATTGAAACCCTTAAGGAGGGCGCGGTGCCAGTAGGGAACCGGACCCGCGCCAAGGTGGTCAAGAACAAGATGGCGCCGCCCTTCAAACAGGCCGAGTTCGACATTCTCTATGGCTACGGAATTTCGCGCGAGGGCGGCCTGATCGATGTCGGAGTGGAGAACGGTCTGGTGAAGAAATCGGGTGCCTGGTTCACTTACGACGGTGACCAGCTGGGCCAGGGAAAGGAAAATGCGCGGAAGTTCCTGCTGGATAACCCTGACCTGACCGACGAGTTGGAACGGCGTATCCGCGAGAAGCTGGGAGTGGGTGTAGCGGCCGATGACGCACCCGTTGAGCCGAAGACGAAGGCTGAGCCGAAGCTCAAGGCGGTTAGCTCAGAGACCCGCTAGGCAGTTATGCCTTTCGGACAGAACGGCGGGCGTCCTAGCGGCCTGAACGCCAACCGGAAATCCGCCGGGTGGAAGGCCGAGAGTGCCGGACGGAAACCACGGGGACGTCAGCGGACCGGCGTTGACTCGCCTGGTTTGCCCGGAGAAGGCTCGTTGGCACAGGGCTTGACCGCCGAGGGTTTGCCTGGGGAGGGTTTGCCGGCGGAGGACCTGCCGGCGGAGGACCAGGGAGTCCCCGCAGGTGACATTGACCAGTACGCGACGGCGCGGTCGATCGTGCTACGCCAGCTGACCCTCGCACCGAAGAGCCGTCATCAACTGGCCGCGAAACTGGCGGGGCGGGATGTGCCGGATGAGGTGGCGACAGCGGTGCTGGATCGGTTCGAAGAGGTCCAGCTGATCGATGATGCCGAATTCGCGATGCTGTGGGTGCGCAGCCGGGCAGAGACGCGTTCGCTGGCCCGGAGTGCCCTGAAGCGTGAGTTGGCTGAGAAGGGGATCCACGGTGACCTCGCCGAGGCGGCTCTTTCCCAGGTGAGCGATGAGCAGGAGCGAGAGGCAGCCGAGCACCTCGTGCGGCGCAAGCACCGTCCAGGCAGCGCTGGAGGCGACCGGGCAGCCCGGGACAAAGAGACCCGACGTTTAGTGAGCATGCTCGGCCGCAAGGGATACAGCCCGTCCCTCGCTTTCGGCGTGGTGAGGTCGGTGCTCGACGATGCAGACGACTGCGCGGCTGACACCGATTTTCTGTGATCAGATCCGGTCAGCGACGGCCGGGATAGTGCAGCGTCCGGCTATGCCCGGCGCCGATTCGTTACCCATTCGTTCCCTTAAAACTGCTTCAGACCTATGGCGGAGCAGGAACGCCGAACTGTAGTCTGAGCAGCGTTATGATCTGGCTGGGGCGGGGTTTTACTGCTGCGCGGACGAGCGCTGGTGCAGCGTTGGCCGTGTTGGCTCTTGGCGCCTCCCTTCTGATCTCTATTGCCCCCGCCGCCGCGCAGGGCTTCCCCACGTGGGACGAGGTCCGGGCGGCCAAGGACAACGCCTCGACCAAAGCCGGGCAGGTCTCCGAGATTGAATCATTGCTGGCGGAGCTCCGCTCCACGTCGGCTGAGTTGGGCGATACAGCGGTTCGTTCGGCGGCCGACCACTCGCGAGCGGCCCAGGAGTTGCGGGTGAGTGAACGGCTCTCGGACACGCTGGCCGGTAAGCTAGCCAGCGCCGAAGCTGAATCTGCAGACCTTCATCGGGCTGCGGGTGCCGCCGCAGCCCTGTCCTACAAAACCGGTAGCACCCACACCGGAATGCTCGTGTTACTCGATCCGGGCGGTGCCATGGACCTGCTTGACCGCATGATGGTGCTTGAGACGGTTACAGACCGGGCCGCCGGCTCCTACAGCGACGCTGTTGCAGCTGAACGTGAGGTCGAGTCGCTGCGGGACCGCTACGACTCAGCGACGAATCGACACCGCGAGCTCACAGCGGAGGCGGCTGAACGACTCAGCGTTGCGCAGGGCGACGACGTTGCTGCCCGCGACTCGGTCGAGGACCAGGAAATTCGTGGCGCTGAGCTTTTCGAACAGCTCGCGGAACTGAATGACACCACAGCCGAACTGGAAGCGGACCGTATCCGGGGTCTGCAGGAACAGGCTGCTTTCCTCGAGCAGCAGGCCGCCGCAGAGGCTGCCGCAGTA
>NZ_KI914741.1:50919-58322 GCF_000520515.1 Arthrobacter sp. H20 | reverse complement strand
CGCAGTAGCGCGGGCAGCTGCCGGGGCCGCACCAGCCACCACTGCGCCGCCCCGCGCGCCGGCACCGCCCGCGATTACAGGTTCCCGACCCCAGACACCGGTTTCTCCGACCCCGCTTACTCAGACACCGGTTACTCAGACACCGGCGCCTGCCACTGCTCCTGCGCCTGCCCCTGAGCCCGCGCCTGCCCCTGCTCCCGCCCCTGAGCCCGCGCCTGCCCCTGCTCCCGCCCCTGCGCCGATTGCCGATGATCCTGCCGCTGCACAGGCATTTGCCTCCTCCCGGCTGTCCTCCTTCGGCTGGAACGGAGGAGAGTTCACCTGCCTGGTCAACCTTTGGAACAAAGAGTCACGGTGGCTGACCAGTGCCAACAACCCCTATAGCGGGGCCTATGGTATTCCCCAGTCTCTTCCCGGCAGCAAGATGGCCAGCGCCGGAGCCGACTGGCGGACCAATTACCGCACCCAGATCGAGTGGGGACTCGGCTATATCTCGGGCAGATACGGGTCACCGTGCGCAGCCTGGCAGCATTCGCAACTGATGAACTGGTACTGATCGCTCACCGGTTCGGCGTCGAGCCCCGCTTGGCGGGGAGCCATCCGATTGTGGGGGCCAGCGCGGCGCACGTACCCTTAACACGTGTCTCTTATCGCCCCTAACGCTGTCATTGGTTCCGCCGCTGAACTGGCGGGTCTCCCTGCTGTGCCGCAACTAGCCGTGCAGCGCACCTACGAAGTTCGCACCTACGGGTGCCAGATGAACGTCCATGACTCCGAGCGGATCTCCGGTCTGCTGGAAAACGCCGGGTACACGGCGGCCACCGACACCCAGGCCGACGTCGTTGTCTTCAATACCTGTGCCGTCCGGGAAAATGCCGACAACAAGCTGTACGGCAACCTCGGGATGCTTGCATCGGTCAAGGCAACCCACCCCGGCATGCAGATTGCCGTCGGCGGATGTCTCGCCCAGAAGGACCGCGACACCATTCTGAAGAAGGCGCCATGGGTCGACGCCGTTTTCGGTACCCACAACGTCGGTGCCCTCCCCGCCCTGCTGGAGCGGGCGCGCCACAACAACGAGGCGCAACTGGAGATTCTGGAGTCACTCGACGTTTTTCCCTCCACCCTCCCGACCAAGCGGGACGCGGTGTATTCCGGCTGGGTCTCAATCTCGGTGGGCTGCAATAACACCTGTACCTTCTGCATCGTCCCTGCTTTGCGCGGCAAGGAACGCGACCGGCGCCCGGGCGAGATCCTTGCCGAGATTGAAGCGCTGGTGGCCGACGGTGCCATCGAGGTCACCCTACTGGGCCAGAACGTGAACTCGTACGGGGTGGAATTCGGTGACCGGGGCGCCTTCGCCAAACTGCTCCGCGCATGCGGCAGCATCGAAGGCCTCGAACGGGTGAGGTTCACCAGCCCCCATCCCGCGGCGTTCACCGATGACGTTATCGACGCGATGGCCGAGACGCCCAACGTGATGCCCCAACTCCACATGCCGCTGCAATCGGGCTCCGACCAGATCCTCAAGGCCATGCGCCGCTCCTACCGGTCCTCCAAATTCCTGGGGATCCTTGAACGGGTCCGTGAGAAAATGCCCCACGCATCGATCTCTACCGACATCATTGTGGGATTCCCCGGAGAGACCGAAGAGGATTTCCAAGCCACGCTCGACGTCGTCGAGCTTTCTCGCTTCGCCACTGCGTTCACTTTCCAGTACTCCAAGCGCCCCGGGACCCCTGCCGCCGACCTGCCGGGCCAGATCCCCAAAGCCGTGGTGCAGGAACGTTTTGAACGGCTCACTGCGCTGCAGGACCGCATCGCGGCGGAGGAGAACGCGCTGCAGCTCGGCCGCACTGTCGAGCTGATGGTGACCGCGCAGCAGGGACGCAAAGCCAGCGAAACCCATCGCCTCTCCGGCCGTGCCCGCGACCAGCGCCTGGTTCATTTCTCGGTGCCCGATGGTGTCGAGCCTCCCCGCCCCGGTGATCTGGTCACCGTCACGGTCACCGAGGCCGCCGCCTTCCACCTGGTGGCCGACCCGGTATCAGCCGAAGATATCCGGATCCGGCGGTCGCGAGCAGGCGACGCCTGGGACCGGGCACAGGCCGACTCCTGCGGGGCGCCAGTGCCCGGGACGGGTGTGTCGCTCGGCATGCCGGCAGTTCCACCACGCGGCGACTAGCTGTGGAGGTTACCGAGGCAACAGACCTGCCGCTGATCGCCGTCGTCGGTCCCACCGGATCAGGCAAGTCGGCCCTGGGCATCGACTTGGCTCAGAGATTCGACGGCGAGATCATTAATGCGGATTCCATGCAGTTCTACCGCGGTATGGACATTGGCACGGCGAAAGTCACGCTCGACGAACGGCAGGGGATACCGCACCACCTCCTGGATACCCTTGCGGTGCACCAGGAAGCGAGCGTGGCGGCATACCAACTGCAGGCCCGAGCGGCAATCGCCGATATTCGGGGCCGGGGCAAGACGCCGATCCTGGTTGGCGGTTCAGGACTCTATGTTCGTGCGGCGCTTGATGTTCTTGACTTCCCCGGCATTGATCCGGCGATTAGAGAGCGGCTGGAAGGCGATCTGGCGCGTGACGGCAAGGATCTGCTCCGCCAGCGGCTGACAGCCGTTGACCCGGTATCCGCCGGTCGGGATCTGGATGACCGCCGTTTGATCCGCGCGCTGGAGGTGTATGAGGTGATGGGCCGCCCGTTCAGCTCCTTCATGCCGCAACGGAAGTATCACCAGGCAGCTGTCCAGGTGGGTCTGGGGGTTGACCGATCCCGGTTGCGGGAGCGGCTGGCATCGAGGGTGCATGCCATGGTGGACGCTGGTCTGCGCGAGGAAGTGGTGCGGCTGGACAGCCAGGGGCTGCGGACTGGACGCACGGCCTCACGTGCGTTGGGGTATTCCCAATTCCTGCAGGTTATTGACGGCGCCCTGACAAGTGAGCAGGCAGCCAGCGACACCATCGATGCCACCAGGCGGTTCGCCCGCCGCCAGCTCACCTGGTTCCGGGCCGACCCGCGGATCTCCTGGCTCGACTGGGAGGATCCGGACCTTGGCTCCCGGGCTGCCGAGCACATTCGGCAAACCTTCGGCCTATCCTAGAAAGGTGACTACACAACCTGACGCACTGGTTTCCACCGCCCCGACCGCCCTCGCAGGGGTGGCGTTCACCAAGGGCCATGGCACTGGCAACGACTTTGTCCTGGTGACCGATCGCACTGGCTCGCTGGAGATCGCGGCCGACCAGGTCAGCGCGATCTGCGACAGGCATCGCGGCATCGGAGCAGACGGTCTGATCCGCGCTGTCCCGTCCCGCCATCTGCCCGAGGGCAGGGCGCTGCTGCGGAGCGACCCCTCGGCCGAATGGTTCATGGACTATCGAAACGCTGACGGTTCGGTCTCGGAGATGTGCGGCAATGGCGTCCGGGTCTTCGTTCACCTACTGGTCTCGACCGGCCTGCTGGCACTCGCCGATGGGGCGACCGCGTCGATAGCTACGCGCGGCGGAATCAAAGTGGTGGAGCGGTCTGCCGACGGCTACTCGGTGGACATGGGTCCGTGGGAGTTTGTTTACCCTGATGTGGCGGCGGCTCGCGCCACTGATTCACTGGTGGAGGCCAGCGGGCTTGAAGTCCCGCGCCCTGCCCTGTCCATCAGTATGGGCAACCCTCACACAGTGGTGGCCCTTGCCGAACCAGCCGAGCTGGAAGCGACCCGGCTCTTTGACGCGCCGGTGGTGCAGCCCGCTCCCGTCGACGGCACGAACGTCGAATTCGTGGTGCCGCGCGATCCGCTGGTGCACGACGGCGTCGGCCAGGTAACGATGCGGGTGTACGAGCGCGGGGTAGGGGAGACGCTGTCCTGCGGCACTGGTGCGTGTGCGGCGGCGGCGGCCACCAGGTTCTGGGCTGGGGCCGGGGCACCGCTTGCCTGGCGGATTGAGGTACCCGGTGGCGTAGTGGGTGTGCGGTTCCATGCCGGACCGGACGGTCGCGAACACGTGAGCCTCAGCGGGCCAGCGGTACTGGTGGCTACCGGAACCCTGCTCTAGGTATCGCGTCGCTCCACCCTCAGGATCCGGAAGGACTTGGAGGTGGCAGTCCTGGACACCTCGAACCCCACGGACAGTTGGTCAGCGATCCACTTCTGAAGTGAGTCAGCGCCAAGGTTCTTTTGTACCACCAGCCAGGCGGAGCCGCCGGGTGACAGCCTCGGGAGCCACTTCAGCAGCAGCGCATGCAGTTCGTCCTTACCGACCCGGATCGGCGGATTGGACCAAATGGTATCGAAGGTGGCGTCGGCGTCGACCTCCTCCGGGCGTTGCGCCACCACATTGGGCAAACCCAGAAGGTTCGCGTTTTCTGCCGTGAGCGCCAGGGCCCGCTCGTTGACGTCGATAGCAACCACCTGCGCGTCCGGTGCCTTCAGCGCCATAGTCAGTGCCAACGGCCCCCAGCCGCAGCCGATGTCCAGCATCCGCGCTCCCACCGGATCGGGCGCCTCAGCAAGCAGGATACGCGTGCCTTTGTCGATGGAATCGGAGCTGAAGATGCCCGACGAGGTCACCAGCGTGCGCTCGACCCCTGCCAGTGGCGCGCGGAGCGGTTTGCGGGTCTCCGGGCCAGCCGGCTGGGCGCTGAAGTAATGGGAATCCATAACCAACCAGCGTAGTCCAGCCTCCCGGCCTTCCTGGCACGGAGGCCAACACCCGTTCCGCGAGCACCCTGGACGTCGGTAGTCACCCTGGACATCGGTGAGGGAGAAGTTGACCCGACCTGTCCTGGTTGCCCCACCCGGACAAGAGGTCCTGACACGGTCCTCGGTCTGTGGCAGTTCACCCCGATGAAGAAGCGCGAAGCGCGGCAGCCCGCCGACCGCCAGCTGAAGGCGACTCGCTGCACACGGTGACAAGAGCAGCGATTGCGCGCTCAGAGAAGTGCCTCACCCATTTGGGGTCCGTGCGACTAGCATTGAGGGACACCAATGTAGGGAGCATATGTCCACGAGTAACGGGGGACCGGCAACGCCGGAACCGGAGATTGGGCCAGCCGAGATTCAGGCGGTCATCGACAGGATCCTGGCGAAAGACGAAGCAGCGTCAGCCAAGGGCGCGGGCAACCGCTTTGCTGATGTGTCATCGGGGCCCGAGCAACGGTCGTCCTACGATGGTGATCAGCAGGACCTTGACGAACGCCGCGCGCTCAGGCGCGTCGCAGGGTTATCCACCGAACTCGAGGACGTCACCGAGGTCGAGTATCGCCAGTTGCGCCTGGAACGCGTGGTCCTGGCCGGCCTATGGAGCGAAGGCACAGCGGAAGACGCCGAAAACTCGTTGCGGGAACTGTCAGCCCTCGCCGCGACCGCCGGTTCCGAGGTCCTCGACGGGATTGTGCAGCGGCGGCTGAAGCCGGACCCAGGCACCTTCCTCGGCTCGGGCAAAGCCCAAGAGCTCAAGGACATAGTTGTCGCAACCGGCGCCGATACGGTAATTGTTGACAGCGAACTTTCTCCCTCCCAGCGCCGCGGCCTGGAGGACATTGTCAAGGTCAAGGTCATCGACCGGACGGCCCTGATTCTCGACATTTTTGCCCAACACGCCAAGTCCCGCGAGGGCAAGGCCCAGGTGGAACTGGCCCAGCTCGAGTATCTACTCCCCAGGCTCCGTGGCTGGGGAGATTCGATGTCCCGTCAGGCCGGGGGCCAGGTCGGTGGCGCTGGCGCTGGCATGGGTTCGCGCGGACCCGGTGAAACAAAAATCGAGCTGGACCGGCGAAAGATCCGCACCCGGATGGCCAAGCTACGGCGCGAGATCAGCGGAATGAAACCTGCCCGCGAAACGAAACGCGCCAACCGGCGTCGCAATGAGATCCCCTCGGTAGCCATCGCTGGCTACACCAACGCAGGCAAGTCGTCGCTGTTGAACCGCCTGACCGACGCCGGCGTGCTGGTGGAGAATGCCTTGTTCGCCACGTTGGATCCCACCGTGCGCAAGGCGGAAACAGCTGACGGGCTGGGCTACACGCTTGCCGATACCGTTGGGTTCGTCAGATCGCTGCCAACCCAGCTGGTCGAAGCGTTCAGGTCCACACTTGAGGAGATTGCCGACTCAGACCTCATCCTTCACGTGGTCGACGTCTCCCACCCAGACCCCGAGGGCCAGATCGCAGCCGTCCGGGAGGTCCTCTCCGAGGTGGATGCTCGCAAGGTCCCGGAGATCATCGTCCTGAACAAGGCCGACGCAGCGGATCCGTTCGTGATCGAACGCCTCCGACAGCGCGAGCCACGAAATGTGGTGGTGTCAGCCCGCACAGGCCTGGGCATCGCTGAGCTGTTGGAGGCAGTCAGCTCAGCAATTCCCCGCCCCAGCGTCAGGCTTACTCTCCTGGTGCCCTACGAGCGCGGCGACGTCGTCAGCAGACTGCACCAGTCCGACGCCGAGATCCTTACCCTCGAGCATGGTGAATCGGGTACCCGCCTCGAGGTCATGGTCCGCGAAGGTCTCGCTGCCGATCTGGAGGAGTTTCGCCAGCATGCCTGACAGCGGTACCACTGGGCCGCTGGAACTCCTTGATGCAGCAGTCGCAGCCATGGGCGGTGAAAACCGTGCGGGTCAGCATGAGATGACACAACGGGTCGCGGAGGCGCTGACCACAGGGGATCACCTGCTGGTGCAGGCCGGGACCGGGACGGGTAAGTCGCTGGCCTATCTGATCCCGCTCATTTCGCATGCACTCAATCACGACAAGCCGGCCATCGTGTCGACCGCGACGTTGGCTCTTCAGGCCCAGATCGTTGGCCGCGACGTGCCGAGACTGCTTAAAGCGCTCAAGGGCAAGCTCCCCCGTCCAGTTGATGTGGTCCTCCTCAAGGGCCGCGGCAACTATGTCTGCCGGCACAAGACGGGCGGAGGCTTTCCGGAGGAGGGCGCTCCCGATGCACTTTTCAGCCTCGGCGAGGATACCGCTGCACCACATCCGGCCGCAGGACCCGCCACCCCGCTTGGCCGTGAGGTCCTCAGGCTCAGGGAGTGGGCCGAGACCACCGACACCGGCGACCGGGACGAGCTCACACCGGGAGTCAGCGAGCAGGCCTGGCGGCAGGTTTCAGTGACCAGCATGGAATGCCTCGGCGCACAGAAGTGTCCGGTAGCTGCCGAGTGCTTCAGCGAGCGGGCCAGGGCGAAGGCTGGCGACGCGGACATCGTCATCACCAACCACGCGATGCTGGCCATCAGTGCCTTTGAGGGGCTGGCCGTGTTGCCCGAGTACGACGTCGTGGTCATTGATGAAGCCCATGAACTCCATGATCGGGTGACGGGTGCGGTATCCGGGCAGCTGTCGGCTGGCATGATTTCGGCGGCGGCGTCGGCAGCCCGCCGCCACCTATCG
>NZ_KI914741.1:29051-50819 GCF_000520515.1 Arthrobacter sp. H20 | reverse complement strand
GCCCGCCGCCACCTATCGATTGCTACCGAAGCCCTCGACTCTGCAAACCGGTTCTTCGAGTCGGCGGTGACGGGGATCCCGGCGGGTTTGCTGGCTGCCGGACTTACCGAAGAACAGGAAACCGCAATCACTCAGGTTCGTGAAGCCTGCCGTGCGGTTCTCTCCGATGCCAAAGGCGATGGCCCGACGCCGGCGGACGGGGGCCGGCAGATGGCCAAGTCCCACGTCCTGGCAGTCTTCGAACTCTGTGAGCGCCTCCTGAGCGCAACCCCCGCCGGAGAGGTGCTGTGGGCGTCACGGCCCAGCACCTTCTCACCCGGGACTGGGTACTCGCAGCCGGACGACGACGCGCCCGCCACGATCAACATTGCGCCCCTGTCGGTGGCTGGGAAACTGCGGGAAGGGTTGTTCGCCGATCACACTGTGGTGCTCACCTCAGCGACGCTTGCCATAGGTTCCGAGTTTGGCCCAGTCGCCGGTTCGCTTGGGCTCGCTGGTGCATCGGCGCCGTCGTGGACCGGTGTCGACGTCGGCAGCCCATTCGATTACCCGCGGCAGGGTGTCCTATACGTAGCGAAGGATCTGCCGAAGCCTGAACGGGGCACCTCGGCTGAGCAACTTGATGAACTTGAGACCCTCCTGAAGGCATCGCGCGGAGGCGCCCTGGGGTTGTTCTCCTCCCGCCGGGCCGCTGAGGATGCAGCCGAAGCTCTGCGCCCCAGGGTCGATTTTGAGATTCTGTGCCAGGGCGAATCGTCCATGTCAGCCCTGGTCAAGCAGTTTTCGGAAGAGCCCGACACGTGCCTCTTCGGCACCATGTCCCTGTGGCAGGGAGTTGATGTGCCGGGCCGGTCCTGTCGATTGGTGACTATCGACAGGATCCCTTTTCCACGCCCAGACGATCCGCTGATGACTGCCAGGACCAGGGCGGTGGCCAAGGCCGGGGGCAATGGTTTCATGAGTGTCTCGGCCACCTACGCGGCTGTCCGGCTGGCTCAGGGGGCGGGCCGGCTGATCCGCGCCACCGACGATAGGGGAGTGGTGGCCATTCTGGACTCCCGCCTGGCAAACGCACGCTACGGATCGTTCCTCCGCGCGGCACTTCCGCCCTTCTGGTCGACTACCGACCGTACGACGGCGGTGGCGGTCCTGGAGCGGCTCGCAGAAGAATCTTCCCCTGGCTGAGAGCTCCTCGCTAGAGTGCCCGCATCACCGAAACGACCTTGCCCATGATGGTGGCCAGGTCCCCGAGGATCGGCTCATACTGGGTGTTCTGAGGGAGGAGCCAGGTGTGCCCGTCACGCTGGCGGAAGGTCTTGACGGTTGCCTCATCATCGAGGAGCGCTGCGACGATGTCGCCGTTCTGGGCTTCCTGCTGTCTGCGGACCACTACCCAGTCGCCGTCGCAGATCGCTGCATCAATCATCGAATCCCCGTAGACGCGGAGCATGAAGAGGTCACCATGACCCACCAACTGACGCGGCAGGGGCATCACGTCCTCGACCACCTGATCCGCGAGGACGGGGCCACCAGCAGCAATCCGTCCCACTAGTGGAACCATCGCTGCATCCACAGCTCCGCCGATGTCGGTGGGGGCACCGGGGTCGGATCCAGCGGCGATGCTTCGCTGGTCATGGTCGAGGGTGAGCGGCAGCAGAATTTCCATTGCACGAGGGCGCTTGGGGTCCCGCCTCAGATAGCCCATCCGCTCCAGCTGCGATAACTGATGAGTGACACTCGAGAGGCTTGCCAGCCCGACTGTATCCCCGATTTCCCGCATGGACGGTGGATAGCCGTTGGTTCCAATGGCTCGCTGGATGGTCTCAAGGATCTTCTTCTGCCGGGCCGTCATACCCTTTGGTACCTGTCGGCCGCGGGGGCGGCCGCGGGTTGGGAGCGCTGTGGGAGCCGGGTCGGAGGTCTTGTCATCCAATGGTCCGGTGGACTCTTTCACGGTCGCTGCCCCTTCAGTAAGTTGCCCGGTTCCCCGGCAGATCCCTCGGCGCCAGGGGCCGAGCTTATTTTGTCAGTGGCGGATGATGTGCTGATTTTTGCTGAACCGACCCGTCATCCCTGCCCTAACGGTAAGGGACCCAGGACACGTTTTCAAACATTTGTTCGATCGTGTCTCGACAAAGTTAGTCAGTCAGTGCTAAAAATAATCAAGCAGTAATTCGAAGATAGGTTCGAACAAAACGGATTTGTCTGATTTTTGCTCGAAGGCCGTCTCCAATCGTGAAGGTTGGGCTCGGCCTTAGATCCGGACTCGAATGGACTGATTCGAGAGTACAGAGAGGTGTATCAATGTCTTTCATCACCGCACACCAGAATTCCACGGCTGCCGACAGCAGTACCTTGCGCCTGACCCGGAGGGGAAGGTTCCTGCTCATCGGGCTGCCGATCGTGCTGCTGGTTTCAGCTGTCCTGATGCTGACAGGTTTCTTCACGTCTCCGGCCAAGGCCTCACCCGAGGGTGGCCAGGGTACGGAGACAGTAAGTGTCAGCATCGCCGCCGGAGAAACCATCTGGCACCTGGCTACTGAGTTCGCTCCGGAGCGCGATCCCCGCGACGTGGTCTCAGAGATCGTCGAACTGAACAGCCTGGGTACCTCGGTTCTGCAGGCGGGGCAGCAGCTCGACATTCCCGCCAGCAGGTAACGGAACCTACCACCCATCAGGTAGGACAGTTTCTCAACGGGACGAAAGCGCCCGGTCGGCCAGTCTCGGCCGCCGGTCACGAGCCCGGGGAATAGCCGGAGAATGGCCCGGGATTGACTGATCACATGCCCAGGGAACACCTGATCAGACCCTCCCGATTCTGCACATCTACGGCTGCACGCTTAACCTTGAGGGGTGAGTGAACAGTTTGAGCGGTTGAGCCGGTTACCCCTGCGCGATGATCTGCGCGGGAAGCATCCCTATGGGGCGCCTCAACTGGACGTCCCAATCCTGTTGAACGTCAATGAAAACACGCACGGGGTGCCGGAGGACGTCAGGCAGGCGATCATCGAAGCAGTCAGCCAGGAAGTCGGTGGTCTGAACCGCTACCCGGATCGGGAGTTCACCGAACTGCGAGCAAACCTGGCACGCTACCTCGGCCACGGGCTCACTGCCGACAACCTGTGGGCAGCCAACGGGTCCAATGAGGTACTGCAGCATCTCCTTCAGGCTTTCGGTGGCCCCGGTCGTTCGGCAATCGGCTTCCCACCGACCTACTCCATGTATCCGTTGCTTGCCAGCAGCACTGGCACCCGGTATATCGCCGGAGACGGTAACGGTAGCTTCGATCTCAGCGCGGATGATGCTGCCCGGCAGGTGCGTGAGTCAGGTGCAAATATCGTTTTTCTCTGCTCACCGAACAACCCGACCGGGTCCGTCCTCGGGCTGGAGGTGGTGGAGGCCGTATACGAGGCCAGTGAAGCCGCCGAGGCAATCGTGATCGTGGATGAGGCCTATGCCGAGTTCGCGCACACCGATACCGAGAGCGCGCTGAGTCTTTTGACCGGTCGGGAACGCTTGGTCGTGTCCCGCACCATGAGTAAAGCGTTCGCAATGGCGGGAGCGAGGCTTGGATACCTGGCGTCTGCGCCGGAAGTTGCCGACGCGCTCCGGTTGGTCCGTCTGCCGTACCACCTGTCGGCAATCACGCAGGCCACAGCCAATGCGGCGTTGACCCATTCCGGACGGTTGCTGGCAAATGTTGAGAACATCAAGATTCAGCGCGATCGGATAGTGGCTGGCCTTCGACTGTTGGGGCTCACCCCTGTGCCCTCGGACGCCAATTTTGTCCTCTTCGGTGGCCTCGATGATCCACAGCGGGTGTGGCAGGGACTGCTCGACGGCGGCGTACTGATCCGCGACGTCGGTATTCCCGGCCACCTGCGGGTTACTGCCGGGACAGAGACTGAAACCACTGTATTCCTTGATACCCTGGGTGCCCTGCTGGGGCAGACCGTCTCCTAGACTGGTACTTGGGCGCTGGAGGGCCCTTGTACCTGTGGCGCCCAGCGAGGCCGCGACCCTAACCCATCCGCTACTTACCAATCGAAGGATAGCCATGAGCGTGGAAACCACCGTCGGACGCACTGCGAGCCGGGAACGGACCACCAGTGAATCGTCGGTGTTTGTTGAGCTGAAGCTGGACGGCACCGGACGGGCAGAGATCAGCACTTCGGTGCCGTTCTATGACCACATGTTGACCGCGCTTGCAAAGCACTCGCTGATTGATCTGACGGTGCGCGCCACCGGTGACACGCACATCGACGCCCACCACACAGTGGAGGATGTCGCCATCACCCTCGGTGAGGTGCTCCGCGAAGCGCTCGGTACCAAAGCTGGTATCCGGCGGTTCGGTGAGGCAACGGTCCCCTTGGATGAGGCTCTGGCCAATGCAGTTGTCGACATCTCCGGCCGTCCCTACCTGGTGCACTCGGGCGAACCCGCTGGGCAGGAGTACCACCTGATCGGTGGACACTTCACTGGTTCGCTCACCCGGCACGTCTTCGAAGCGATCACTCTGCATGCCCAGATCTGCCTGCACATGACGGTTCTCGGTGGGCGCGACCCCCACCACATTGTCGAAGCGCAATTCAAGGCGTTCGCCAGGGCCCTGCGCGCCGCAGTTGAGCCGGACCCGCGGGTTGACGGCATCCCGTCCACCAAGGGGGCCTTGTGAGTGCGCCACGCGTCACAGTCCTTGATTACGGCTCCGGTAACGTCCGGTCGGCAGTGCGGGCCCTGGAGCACGTGGGCGCAAACGTCACACTGAGCGCCACGCCTGACGACGTCCTCAACGCCGACGGGTTGGTGGTGCCCGGCGTCGGCGCCTTCGCCACGGTGATGAAGGGGCTCAAGGAGGTCGACGCGCTGCGCATGATCGGCAGGCGAGTCGCCGGTGGGCGTCCCGTCCTGGGAATCTGCGTTGGGTTGCAGATCCTTTTCGACGAGGGCGTTGAGCACGGCGTGCGGACCAACGGCATGGGCGAGTGGCCAGGCACAGTTGAGCGACTCCAGGCGGAAGTAGTCCCGCACATGGGCTGGAACACAGTGAAAGCTCCCGAAGGGTCGCGGCTTTTTGACGGGATCGACGACGAGCGGTTCTATTTTGTCCACTCCTACGGCGTGCAGCGGTGGCAGTTTGAGGTCACGCAGCCGGCAATGAAGCCACCCCTGGTGACCTGGGCCGACCACGGTGGGCCGTTCATCGCAGCGGTTGAGAACGGGCCCCTCAGCGCCACCCAGTTCCACCCCGAGAAATCCGGCGACGCGGGCGCCCGCCTGCTCGCCAACTGGACCGCAGGGCTGCGGTAGCCATGTGGAGCATTGTGCTGATGGGGCTGGCCGGCCTGCTGATCGGTGGGGCAGTGTCCTTCCGGCAACAGGAATTGCCCAAGCCGCTGATCATCAGCTTTTGGGTATTGGCAGGAATGGCGCTGCTTGGTGCCTACCTCTTGACCCTCACCGACATCTGATCCTGCACACACCCGACAGCTACGAAAGAGTCACACCACCCGATGAGCCCCTTCACTGAATCTCCCATTCTCGAACTGCTTCCCGCGGTCGACGTCGTTGACGGTCAGGCCGTCCGCCTGGTCCAGGGCGAGGCAGGCAGCGAGACCGGCTACGGCGACGCCCTCGAAGCGGCCCTCGTCTGGCAACACGACGGCGCCGAGTGGGTGCACCTGGTGGATCTCGATGCCGCGTTTGGCCGGGGGTCGAACCGGGAGCTGCTGGGGCGTGTCATCGGCGAACTCACCATCAAGGTTGAACTTTCCGGCGGAATCCGCGACGACGCCTCACTCGACGCAGCCCTGGAGCTCGGCGCCCATCGGGTGAACCTTGGTACCGCTGCCCTCGAGGATCCCGAGTGGACCGCTGCGGCAATTGCCCGCTACGGGGACAAGATAGCCGTCGGCCTTGATGTTCGCGGCACTACCCTTGCCGCGCGAGGCTGGACCGAAGAGGGTGGCGACTTATGGGAGGTCCTGCAGCGCCTGGAAGACGCTGGCTGTTCCCGGTACGTGGTCACCGACGTCACCAAGGACGGAACTCTCCGCGGACCCAACCTTGAACTACTTCAGCAGGTGCTCGAGCGCACCTCACGCCCGGTGGTCGCGTCCGGCGGAATCTCCAGCCTCGAGGACCTCGCAGCGTTGCGTCAGCTGGTGCCTCACGGCCTGGAGGGTGCAATTGTCGGTAAAGCCCTCTACGCGGGGGCCTTCACCCTTCCTCAGGCGCTCGACATCGCCGGACACCCGGCGCCGCTGGTGTGAGCGAACGGCACCTTCCGGCACATATCGCTGCGGCTCTCGCGGGCAACAGCACCGATTCGGCGGGCCAACCGTGGGCGGGTCGCGACCTGAGCGGTGACGGGAACCCGCTGCACAACTTCGACGACGACGACGGCGGCGCTCCAGCCGCCTATAGCGCAGCAGTGGACGAGCTCCTCGCGGGGGAGGGCGATGAAGCAGGAGTACTGGCTGCCCTCGCCGACGTCAGAGTCTTTGTGCCGGTGGTCGCCCAGCTCGCTCATGACGCCGCCCACGACGGGCACTCGTCAGCAGACCATAGTCACGGCGAAGCAGGGTTCAAGGGTGACAAGCAAGCCGACATGGCTCTCGTGACGCTCTCGGCGCCCGATGGGCGAACTGCGCTGCCGGTCTTCAGCTCCGCGGCCGCGCTCACCGCCTGGCATCCGGCAGCGAGGCCAGTCGCCGTGTACGCGCCGCGGGCAGCGTTGTCCGCGGTCGCCGACGGCGCAGAGCTGCTGGTGATCGACCCGGGTGCCCATTTCACGTTTGTGGTGCGTCGCCCGGCCATGTGGGCTCTGGCGCAGCAGATCCCTTGGGAGCCCGCCTACGCTGATCCGAAAGTTGCCGATGTGGTGGACCAGATCACCGCCGAGGAGCAGGCAATTGTGAAGGTTGAGCTGGGCCCTGGAAGCGGGGTCCCCGCCCGCGCGGCAGACGGTACACTTGCATCCGGCGGCGGACCAGGCCCCGAGGTTCGGCTGACGATCACGCTCCGTGAGGGACTGGCTGAGAACGCTGTCCGTGCAGTCGTTCAGGAGCTTCAGGACCGTTTGCGCAGTCGTAGGGAATTTGTGGAACGGGTCGACTCCCTTGAGGTGGTGCTGACCCGCTGAGAACGTGCGGGCGGACCCGCGGAAGAGCTAGCACAGTGAATTTTGCCCTCTATCGGGATTTGCTTCGCATTGTCCCGGTGCGGCGTCTGCTGATCGTCGGCATGATCGCCAGATTCCCCCACTCGGCGGCCGGCGTCCTACTGACCCTCCATGTGGTGCAGACGCTTGATCGAGGCTACGCGGAGGCGGGCGCCGTCGCGGCGTTGTTGACGATCGGTATCGCAGTGGGAGCTCCCTGGCGGGGCCGCCGGGTAGATAGTGCCGGTCTTCGGAAAGCCCTGGTTCCGTCGGTCATTGCTGAGGCGATGATCTGGTCTGTCGCACCGCAGTTGTCTTACGAATGGCTGCTCCTTGCCGCGCTGGTTGGTGGATTGTTCACCCTCCCCGCATTCTCAGTGGTCAGGCAGTCCCTCGGTGTGATGGTTACCGGGGAGAAGCGGCGCACTGCGTTCACCCTTGACGCGATCAGTACCGAGATGATTTTCATGGTGGGGCCCGCCCTGGGAGTGGTCCTGGCAACTCAGGTATCAACAGTGCTTGGCCTGACCCTCGTCGGTTTGGCCACCGCCGGTGCCGGCCTGTTTCTCATGTGGTTCAACCCGCCCACCCGCAGTGAGCAGCTCGGTGCTGTTTCCCCGGCACTGACCGAGGCCGAAGATGAGGCCGCCGCAGTGGCCGCACTGGTAGCCGCAGCGCCAGCGCATGTCACCGAAGCCTCGGCCGAGCTGTATCCAGGCGGGCGGACTGCCCGCAGCCGGCAGCGCCTCCGGGAGCGCGTGGCTGGGAATTTTGTCTGGCTGACCCTTGGTGTGGGCGTGGTGTTGGTGGTCGCAGCCGGGGCTGGGCTGGTGCTGGCCGGCACCGAAGTGGGGATCGTCGCAGCCCTCGAGGAGACAGGACGGGAGGGTCAACTGGGACTGGTCTTCGCTGCTTGGTGCGCTGCGTCGGTGGTCGGCGGCCTGCTCTACGGTGCCCTGCATAGGCCCGTGTCGCCGCTGGTGCTCCTCCTGCTGATGGGCCTGTTCACGATTCCGATGGGTTTCGCAGAGAGCACTCTTAGCCTCTGCCTCCTGTCGATCCTGCCGGGTCTCCTCTGTGCGCCGGTGCTCTCTGCGGCGTCTGAGCGGGTGGCTGACCTCGTCGTCGAGGAACGGCGCGGCGAGGCGATGGGCTGGTACGGATCAGCGCTGACCTCGGGGGTGGCGCTCGGCGCACCCCTGGCGGGCATCACCATCGATACAGCTGGCCCGTCGCCGGCATTCAGCACAGTGGGCGCGGTTGCGGTTGTCATCTGCGTCCTGGGGTTGGGAGCCCAGCAGCTACGGCGGCGCCTCTGGCAGCGGCAGCTACCTAGTTGACAGCGCCTGTGAACTTCTCGCCCGGGCCTTTGCCGGGGGCGTCCTGGATGACCGAGGCTTCGCGGAAGGCCAACTGCAGCGAGCGGAGGCCGTCGCGCAATGGGCCTGCATGCTGGCCGCCAATCTCCGGAGCTGCGGCAGTGACAAAGCCGGCCAGGGCAGTAATGATCTTGCGAGCCTCGTCGAGGTCCTTGAGCTCTTCAGCGTCGTTGCCCTCGGCCAGCCCGCACTTCACGGCTGCTGCGCTCATCAGGTGGAGGGCGGATGTCATGATGAGTTCCACAGCGCTGACCTCGGCTATGTCACGCCGAACCTGGCGGCCGTCGTCGTCAGTCACCTGACCCAGGGGATCCTGGACCGGGAGCTGGCCAGCAAGGCTGGCGGGAGCGGCACCGTCAGTGGGTGCCTGGAAGATGTTGCGGTCGCTGTCTGGATTACTGGCCGGAGTGCTCATGCTGGTAAGCTTGTCACAGACCGACTGGAGGTCGCTATTTCCCGTGTCCTTTGGGGGCATGAAAAAGATCACTTCCAGTCTGCAAGCGGAGTCTCCTCCCACCCGCGATTGCCAGGTGTTTCAGTGTGAAGCATGGTGGCAGCCGGGTTCAGGTCGGTACGTACTGTACAGATAGGTAGTTCTCTACAGTATGGACCCATTCCCATGGGTTCCACCGATCCTTGAGGCCTCTGATTGCACGTGCAGTCGGGGGCCTTCTTCTATTGCATGTGGTGTCATTTCCTAAGATTTCAGGAGCAACACATTAGCGAGCCAAGAATCAATGATCGTATCCGCGTCCCTGAGGTGCGGTTGGTAGGACCTGCGGGCGAACAGGTAGGCATCGTCCGTATTGAGGATGCCCTCCGTCTTGCCTCCGAGTCAGACCTGGATCTTGTTGAGGTTGCACCGCAGGCGAAGCCTCCGGTTGCCAAGCTCATGGATTTTGGCAAGTACAAGTATGAGGCAGCCGTCAAAGCCCGCGAGGCGCGCAAGAATCAGACGAACACTGTTCTCAAGGAGATCCGGTTCCGTCTGAAAATTGACACCCATGACTACGAGACCAAGCGTGGGCATGCGATGCGTTTCCTCGGGGCCGGTGACAAGGTCAAGGCCATGATTCAGTTCCGTGGACGTGAGCAGCAGCGGCCGGAGATGGGCATCCGTCTCTTGCAGAAGTTCGCTGAGGACGTCGCCGAGGTCGGCATCGTGGAGTCAACCCCACGCATTGACGGCCGCAACATGGTGATGGTCATTGGGCCGGTCAAGAACAAGGCTGAGGCAAAGGCTGAGGCACGACGCGCCACGCAGCGCGCCGACGCCAAAGCTGCGAACGAGGCAGTGAAGGCTGGTACCGAGAAGCTGGACACCACCCCGGACAAGGCGCCGATGACTCAAAGCCTCGCCGACCTGCTTCCTGATGGCTACTCGACCACCGCTTCGCAGGAGGCAGCCGAAGAAGCTGCAGCACAGGAAGTCATTGCGGCCGAAGCTGCAGCCAAGGAAGCAGCGGCGCAGGAGATTGTCGACCGGGAGAAAGCCGTTCAGGACAAGGCTGATCAGGAAGCCGCAGCTGCTGAGGCAGCGAAGGCCGCTGAGAAGGCTGCGGCCGAGGCTCCAAAGGCCCCGGCCAAGGCACCAGCCAAAGCCAGCGCCAAGACTGCTGACAAGCCAGCTGCTGCTGCAAAGCCTGCCGCGGCGCCGAAGCCTATGGCGGCTCCCAAGCCGACGGCCATGCCGAAGCCAGCAACACCAAAACCTGCCAGTAAGGCAGCTCCCCGGAGCACGCCGAGCAGGCCTAGGCCAGGAACCTCCGACTAGGGTCCAACCCCACGGAGCCGCCAGGCGCCCGAGTAAACCCGCAGGCACCCCCGCGGGTGCCGTACGACCCACCTGCATCTGCGGGTGGAAACCAAAGGAGATCGGTTCTCATGCCGAAGATGAAGACCCACAGCGGTGTCAAGAAGCGTTTCAAGCTGACTGGAAGCGGGAAGCTCAAGCGCCAGCAGGCTAACCGCCGCCACTACCTGGAGCACAAGCCCTCCACGCTGACCCGCCGTCTCGGAAGCGACAAGATCGTCTCGAAGGCTGACACCAAGGTCATCAAAAAGATGCTCGGCATCTAACTCACCCAAACCACTTAACCGGGGCACGCCAGTCAACTGCTTTGTGCAGGAGAGGGCGTAACACCATCACCCGGTAGATCTACTGAAGGAGTACGCACGTGGCACGTGTGAAGCGGGCGGTAAACGCCCACAAGAAGCGTCGGGTAATTCTCGAGCGGGCAAAGGGCTACCGGGGACAGCGTTCACGCCTGTACCGCAAGGCCAAAGAACAGCTGCTGCACTCGTTTGTTTACAGCTACGGTGACCGTCGCAAGCGCAAGGGTGACTTCCGTCGCCTCTGGATCCAGCGCATCAATGCTGCCTCCCGCGCCAACGGCCTGACCTACAACCGTCTGATCCAGGGTCTGAAGGCCGCTGAGATTCAGGTTGACCGCCGTATGCTTGCCGAGCTTGCAGTCTCCGATGCCAATGCGTTCTCCGCACTGGTGCAGATTGCCAAGGATTCGCTGCCTGCTGATACGTCAGCACCCGCTGGTGCCCAGGCGCCAGCGACCAAGGCACCCAGCAAGGCAAAGGCCTAAGCCAGGTTCTATCCTCTCCGTTTTCCGGCAGGCCCGGATTGCTGAGAACATCAGTACATGACTAACACCGGACGCCCCGCGGCACCGCCCATGACCAATCCCCGAGCTGATCGGGTCAAGGAAGTGGCACGGCTCGCGGGGCGTCCGGCCCGTTTAAGGCAGGGCCGGTTCCTGGCTGAGGGTCCACAGTCGGTCCGCGAGGCGCTGAGCCTGCATTCCGCTCGCCACGCAGCTGGTGAACTGGCTGTGATCGAGGAACTCTTCATTACCGAGGAGTGCCTCGACCGTCATGCCGAACTGGGACTGTTCGAAGGGCAGCCCGCGCCACGGCTGGTCTCCGAGGAAGTCCTGGCCGCCATGTCATCGACTGTGACGCCGCAGGGTGTCATTGCCGTGT
This sequence comes from Arthrobacter sp. H20, assembly GCF_000520515.1. Classification (GTDB taxonomy): domain Bacteria; phylum Actinomycetota; class Actinomycetes; order Actinomycetales; family Micrococcaceae; genus Arthrobacter_D. The sequence continues at coordinate 39,281 of NZ_KI914741.1, read as the reverse complement.
GTGCATTTGTTGATGTATCACTTGATGCAGTGCTGGCCGACGAGCCCCGGCTTGTCGCGGTGATGGTTGAGGTTCGCGATCCCGGAAACGCCGGGACCATCCTGCGGGCCGCCGATTCCGCCGGGGCCGATGCAGTGGTGTTGACGTCGTCGAGCGTTGATTTGTACAACCCGAAGGCTGTCCGCTCCACCGTCGGTTCACTGTTTCATCTGCCAGTGGTGATCGGGGCCGACCTTGAGGTGGCGCTTTCATCGCTTCGTGAGCGCGGAATTACTGTGTTGGCTGCCGACGGCTACGGTGACGTCGATCTCGACACCCTGCAGGAGGGCAGTGCCCGACGCCGTCTGGCCCCCGCGACCGCGGACCAGGGTTCCGCGGACCAGGGTTCCACGGCGGCGCAGCTGGAGGCGCCCACGGCGTGGCTATTCGGTAACGAAGCGCAGGGACTGCCCGATGCCGTCTTGCGTGGCGCCGATCACCGGGTGGCAGTGCCCATCTACGGGCGGGCCGAAAGCCTTAACGTGGGGACCGCCGCGACAGTGTGCCTCTACGCCTCGGCGAGGGCGCAGCGCCTCAGCTGACAGTGGCCCGCTCGGCTGGCCGGGTTGTTGCGGTGCGGCGGTCGATGCGACCGCTGGCCAGGGCGACGCCGAGACCAATCACCGCGAGGACCGCTCCGACCAGGGCCGGAGCCGTGTAACCCCAGCCGGCGGCAATGACTACCCCACCCAGGAACGCTCCCAGCGCGTTCGCAATGTTCAGTGCCGCATGGTTCAGGGACGACGCGAGCGACGGCGCGTCGGGGGAGACATCGAGCAGGCGCACCTGCAGCGAGGGAATCAACATGGCGCCGATAGCGCCTACCAGGAAGACAAACAGCAGGGCGGTCGGTGCCCACTGGACGGCGAAGGAAAAAGCGACCAGTGCCACGGCGATCACGCCCATGACCCAGTAAATGGTGCCCATCACCGAGATATCCGCCAGACGTCCGCCGACAATATTTCCGGTCACCATCCCCAGACCGTACAGGGCGACGACAAACGGGAGCGTCGCTTCGGGCAGGCCGGTCACTTCGGTCATCGTCGGAGAGATGTAGGAGTAGACGGCGAAGAAACCGCCGAAACCGACCGTGCCGATGAGCAGTGTCATCCACACCTGACCACGCTGCAGCGCACCGAGTTCACGCCGGATGCTCGCGTCATGGCGGACTTCCTGGTGCGGAACACTTCGCGAAATCATCGAAATGGTGACTAACCCGATGACTCCAACGAGCAGAAACATTGTGCGCCAGCCGAACATCTGACCCAGCCAGGTAGCAAAGGGCACTCCGATAACGTTGGCGATGCTCAGGCCCAGCATCACCATTGCGACGGCGTGCGCGCGGCGCGTTGGCGCAGACAGGGAAGCGGCAATGACAGCGGCAATTCCGAAGTACGCACCGTGTGGCAGGCCGGACATGAACCGCGAGAACAACAGCCACCCGTACTCGGCGGCGAAATAGGAAGACAGGTTGCCGACCGTGAACAGCGCCATCAGGCCGATGGCCATCCCCTTTCGGGGCAGCCGCGCGCCAAGTGCGGCGAGTAGCGGTGCGCCCACGACGACGCCGATGGCGTACGCCGAGATGACGTGCCCGCCTTCGGGTATTGAGATATTGAGGTCGCCGACCATCTCCTGGAGAAGTCCCATGATCGCGAACTCAGTGGTTCCGATGCCGAAGCCGCCCATCGCGAGGGCGATGATGGCAAAGTTCAGCCGCCGGGGTGTGAGGTTGGGGGCGCTTCGGACGTCAGACATGGATCTCGATTCGGCATCATGGGTAGATTGGGCAGCGGCTTGCTAAGCGCAACGCATCGACGCCGTTGTCTATTTCAACTGTAGTACCGCGGCCCCATCGGTGCCGATTTTGCTTTCCCTTGCATGACTGAGGGCCTAAAGTGGGCATCAGAGTCGATCCACCGACGCGAGGAAAGTCATGGCAGCCGGCACTAAAGACGATCCGTGGGTGCTCACCACCGCGCCGGGATCTTCGCACTACACGATGTATCGGGACGAGGACGCGGAACCTCCGGCCGTGGTGTGCCAGGTGGGCTCCACCACCCTGAAGTATCACCTTCGGGCGATCGAGGATCTCACCGCGTGGCTGAAAGAGCAGAACGGCTGGGTGCCGCTCGGCGCTGCGGACGAGAACAAAGGCGCCGCCGACCATTCGGTGGAGGCGTGGGGCCGTTCCGAAGAGAACCCGGTGGCCGGCTGGTATGGCCTTCGCAAGGGCTACCGGGGACGCTTTGGAATGTATCTGCCGCCTCTGCTCGAGGAGCTGGGGCTGGTGGATCTCACCCACGACAAGCTGAACAACCGGGTCCGTGCGCACTGACTGAACACCAGATGACCGACGTGTCGCTGGGAAGCGTGGCAAGCTACACTCGCTTAGTGTCTGCTGAGAAGTTCCCCCGACAGATTGTCGGCGCCGCCATAGTCGATTCCCTCGTCCAACCCACCCGACTGCTTGCTGCCCGCCGAACGGCACCGGAGCAGTTTGCTGGGATGTGGGAGTTTCCCGGCGGCAAGGTCGAGGCAGGGGAATCGGACATTGAGGCGCTGCATCGTGAATTGCTTGAGGAACTCGGGGTAACAATCGATCTTGGCACTGAAATCGTTGGCCCTGTGCCCGGTGGTTGGCCCTTGAACGAGCGTGCGGTGATGCGAGTGTGGCTAGCGGAAGTGGCAACTGGCGAGCCCCGCCCCCTTGAAGACCACGACCTGCTCTACTGGGTTCCGCTTGCCGGTTCGGCTGAGCTTGCGGACCTGGCATGGATCCCGGCGGACCGCCCCATAGTTAGTGCGCTGCTCACCCAGGTTGCTGCACCAATCTAGAACAGTGTCGGCTCGGCGCCTGAAGCCAGCGATGGCCGGGATGACGCTGTCGAGGGACCGCCGCCGCCGTCGTCGGGCGATGCAGGCTGTAGCTCCCTGAAGAACTGCGCACCGGAGGTGAACCCATGGTGGGCCCGGTGATGCCGGATCCGCCCCGACAGCCAGGTGCGGTACTCCTTTGACGCGTAACTCCCGCCGCGGTACAGGCCTTGATAGCGGCCCACGAGGCCGGGATGGTTGGCCGCCAGCCAGTCCATGTACCACTCGCGCGCGCCTGGGCGCAGATGCAGGGCACCCGCTGAGACTCCCGTGGCACCCGCCGCCGCCAGTGCACCGAAGAGTTGATCGAGTGACTCATCACCATCAGTGAGCCATGGCAGGATCGGCATTGCCAGGACTCCGCAGGGTAGTCCGGCCTCGCGCAGCCTGCTGACCAGCTCGAGCCTGGCCTTTGGGGCAGGGGTTCCGGGCTCCACCGCATGGGCGAGCGCCGGGTCGATGATCGCGAGTGAGATGCCCATCCCGATCTGCACCGTTGAGGCGGCCCTCTTCAACAGGGGGATATCCCTGGCCAGCAGGGTCCCCTTGGTAAGGATGGAGAAGGGAGTGCCCGAATCGGCGAGGGCGGAAATGATGTCGGGCATCAGCCGGTAGCGGCCCTCGGCCCGCTGGTAGGGGTCAGTGTTGGTGCCCATGGCCACGTGCTCGCGCTGCCACGACTTACGGAACAGCTCACGTCGGACCACTTCACCCGCATTCGTTTTGACCACGAGCTGCGAATCGAAGTCCAGCCCGGTGCCCAGGTTCAGGTAGCTGTGGGTTTTGCGGGCAAAGCAGTAAACGCAGGCGTGAGAGCAGCCGCGGTAGGGATTGATGGTCCAGTGGAACGGCATGCTGGAATTCCCGGCGACCTTATTCAGGACCGATTTGGCCAACACTTCGTGGAACGTGATTCCAGCGAATTCGGGAGTCCTGACTGTGCGGACCAGGCCGCTCATGGGAAGCAACGCCTCCTGCGGAACCGGCGCCGTCATAGTCGTGCTCTGACCAACCCATCTCATAATTACAGTAGAACACATATTCTAGTGTATTTCGTTGAGGACTGCTTGTATGCTGTGGTCCCAAGGGGAGAAAGCAGGTGCCACGCCATGGACCAGGTGATCGAGGTTGAGGGTCTCCGGAAGTCATTCGGGCGCAGAGAGGTGCTGCACGGAATCTGCTTCGGAGTGGGGCGCGGCGAGGTCTTCGGTGTTATTGGACCAAACGGTGCGGGGAAGACCACCACCATGCGCTGCCTACTGGACATCATTCGACCCAGTTCCGGCACCATCAGAATTTTGGGGGAGGACCCGGGAGTTGCTGGCACAAGACTGCGGCGCCGAATCGGCTACCTGCCAGGCGAGCTTTTCCTCGAGCAACGGATCACCGGACGGCGGCTACTCGCCCATTACGCGGCGATCAGCGGTGCGGTTCGACCCGGACGCGCCGATGAGCTGGCCGAACGCTTCAACCTCGATCTGGACCGTCACACCCGGAAGCTCTCCAAGGGCAACAAACAAAAACTTGGACTGGTCCAGGCCTTCATGCATGACCCCGAGGTGCTGATCCTCGACGAGCCAACGAGCGGCCTGGATCCTCTGATCCAGCAGGAGTTCCGTTCGCTGCTGAACGAAGCGCAGCACAACGGCTAGACAATCTTCCTTAGCTCACACGTTCTGAGCGAGATTCAGCAGGCAGCGGATCGAGTAGCGATCCTGCGCGACGGCGACATCGTCAAGGTTTCGACCGTCGCTGCCCTCCGAGAAGGAGCGCTTCGTCAGGTGAGAATAGCAGTTACTGACCTCGGCAGCTCCGAACTGCGGCTCCAGCTCCAGCGCGTGCCGGGCCTGCGCCTGGGGACAGCCCAGGACACCGACCTCGGCGCAGCCGCGTCAGCGACCCTCGAAGGAGCTATTCAGCCCCTGGTGCAGGCGCTGGCACCGTTACAGTTGACCGATCTGGTCATCGAGGAGCCCGATCTCGAAGAATCTGTTCTCACCCTCTACGGCAAGGTGTCCGTCGGGAGTGAGCCATGACCAGTCCGGCACAGACAACCACGCGTCGCACTCGGACCGGGCCATCCACCGCCCTGCCCCTGGTCCGCCGTGCGTTGCTCGATCACTGGCGCTCCACCCTCGCCTGGGCCGTTGGGCTCGCAGCCGCCATCCTGGTCTACCTGCCCCTGTTTCCGACCCTCGGGAACAGCGCTGAGATGCAGGACATGATTGACGCTCTCCCAGCCGAGATGACCAGAGCACTGAACTATGACCAGATCACCTCCGGGCCAGGGTATACGCACGGCACCATTTTCGGCCTCATTGGCTTCCTGCTGATGACTATCGACTCAGTGTCCTGGGGTGCCTCGGCGGTAGCAGGTGATGAGGAGTCCGGCCAGCTGGAGCTAACCCTTGCCCACGCGGTGACCAGGCCGCAGGTAGTGCTGGAACGGGCCCTGGCGATTGGGGTACGGATCGTGGCGCTCGCCGCTGTGGTGTTTGTCCTGGTGTGGTTCCTGAACGAGCCAGCCCAGCTACAGATTCAAACCGGGAACCTGTTTGGCGCAACGGTCCTGTTCGCTGGCCTGGCCCTGCTGAGCGGCATGGCTGCGTTGTTCGCCGGAGCAGTGAGCGGAAGGAAGATCTATGGGCTTGCGGCTGGCACAGGGGTCGCGGTCATCAGCTACGTCTTCAACGCCGTCGGACGTCAAAGCCCTGACCTTCAGTGGCTGCTGAACTTGTCTCCCTACCACTGGGCGTACGGCAATTCACCGCTGGCCAATGGGGCCGATTGGAGTGCCGCCGCCTGGTTGTGGGGCATAGCGGCGGCGCTCGCCGGCCTCGGCGCTGTGGCATTGCAGCGGCGCGACGTGGGAGTCTAGCCGCCTTAATCAGTGGTTCGACGCCTATCCGGTCAGATCGCGGTGCTGGATGAGGTACGCAGCGATGGCTCCGCCCCCGAGAGCCACGATGCCCATCACCAATGCCGAGCCGGGGTCAAACGATTCAACCGGCATGGCCGGGGAATGGTGGAACGGACTCACTGCCTGCAGCCATTCTGGTAGACCCAGTAACTCACCGAACTGACCTAGCACCAGGCCGCCAGCCAGTAATCCCCAGCCTATCGGGACGCTCAATCGTGGGATGGCAGCGAAGATGACAGCGGGTGCCGCGATAAAGATTGCGGCGGCTGGAACATGGGCAAGGCTCGCGGCGATCAACTGGATTGCAGGGGTCCCCGCCGTCCCGGTAAGGAAGATCCCGACGGCGGCTGCTGCCCCAGCAACACCGGCAACGACAGTCGCTGACGCGATGGCCAGCATGAGATTGGCGACAAGCCAGTTGGTTCTGGACTTGGGCACGGTCAACAGCAGTTCCGCCCGGCCTTCAGTCTCCTCGGCTCTCAACCGCAGGACCCCCTGGATGCCGGCGGCGGCAGCGAGGACACCCGCGATCCCTATCAGGGCTGCCGTGAACACATCGACTATGTCTGCACTGCTACCCGGGACAAGACGTCCAATGAGCTCCTTGAGCGAGGTGTTGCCAGCCACAGCATCAGCGATCACTGGTCCGAGTCCGCCCGCAAGTCCTCCCATGACGGCAGCACCGACACACCAGCCAATGAGGATGGGACGTTGAAGCACCCACGCCAAACCGACAAATGACCTAAGCCGTCCATGGGATCGGCCCACCCGCTCGGGCAGCAGACTCGCGCCGAGATCTCTGCGGTTCCTCGTGATCAGCACAACGGCAGCCACAGTCGCGGCGGCCACCGCGAGCACCAGCAACGGCATCGTGTCTGCGGCGCTGAACGGCCGGGACCGTTGCCCCCACCCGATGGGTGAGAGCAACGATACCCAGCTGCTCATGACCTGGGTTAGATCTGCGTTCGGGGTACCGATCGCGTCTCCAACACCGCGCAACAGGTAGGCGGCGCCGACGAGGCTGGCAGCTGCCCCGTTTGCACTGTGCCCGGATGGCATCAGCTGCGCCACGACCGCAGCGACTGGGACGAAAAACAATCCCACGGCAGCCACTGCCAAACCTGCTGTGACGGACCCGGCGGCTGGTAGCCCTGCAGCTATGTAGCCGACCGCCACGCAACCAGCCAGCACCAGATTCGCGGCGCCGCCCACCAGGAGGGTCGCCGCAAGCGGCGCGGTGCGGCGGAGTGGAGTAGACCCGATGAGCTCGGCCCGCCCTAGCTCTTCGTCGGTACGGGTATGGCGAACCACCAAGAGCGTACTCATCAGGCCTGCCAACAACGCGGTGAACGCAAAGCCCTGGAAGAAGACCACAGCGCCGATGCCGAAGCCGTCCGGTACGCCACGAAGGAAGAGGAAGGCAGGATTCGCTGCCGCTACGGCGACGATTGCCTGCCGCTCGCCCACTTCGCCAAATTCGCTAGATACCGCGCTGGCCGTCGCGAACCCCAGTAGCGCAATCCCGAGGATCCAGACCGGCACTAGGATGCGGTCCCGCTGGAGCTGGTTCAACGCGAGGCGGACCGCTGCAGGCATCAGTCCACCCGCCCTGCCCGGTCCTCGCCGGCGCCGTCGTTCGCGGATGACGGCTCGGCGTAGTGGCGAAGAAAAAGCGACTCGAGCGAGGGCGGGGAAACAGTCAGACCGGTCGGTCTAGCCGCAGCAACACCCTCCAGCACCAGCGGGAGGGTCGCAGCTTCCACCTCGAATTCGGTGGTGAGGCCGTCAACGCGAACATCTTGGATACCCGGAAGGTTGGCCAGGACTCGACCATCTACTCCCTCCACCCGAAAGTGGGTTCGCTTCAGGTGGCGAAGCGCGGTGAGCGAACCCGACTCAACCACCCTGCCCGCACGGATAATCGTCACCCGATCGCAAAGCTGCTCAACCTCGCTCAGAATATGGCTGGAGAGCAGAACCGTGGCACCGTCGTCGTGCACCCGGCCAATTTCGCTGCGAAACACCGACTCCATGATCGGGTCCAGCCCTGAGCTAGGTTCATCCAGCACATACAACCGGGCGGGGCGGGCAAACGCAGCAATCAGCGCCACCTTCTGTCGATTGCCCTTCGAGTAGGTGCGGGTTTTTCGACGCGGATCGAACTCGAACGCGTCGATCAGCCGACGTCGCAGCGCCGTATCGGCCCCGCCACGCAACCCAGTAAGCAGATCGATGACTTCGCCGCCTGAGAGATTGGGCCACAGGCTCACATCGCCTGGCACGTAGGCGAGGTCCTGATGGCTGCGAACCGGTTCACGCCACGGATCCGCACCGAACACTGTCGCCGTCCCGGACGAGGGACGGATGAGACCCAGGAGGATCCGCAGGGTGGTCGACTTTCCTGCGCCGTTTGGGCCAAGAAACCCGTGCACTTCACCGGCAGCGACCGAAAGGTCCAGTCCGTCGAGCGCGCGGGTCTTGCCGAAAACTTTCCCGAGCCCCCGTACCTCGATGATGGGATCAGTCGTGTCAGCCATAGCGTGTCCGTTTATCAGCCCGGCAACAACGACGCGGCGGGCTCCGCAGCGTTCCTCAAGGCACCTGCCCATCGAGCCGGAATGGCATCGACGGATACTGGACCACAGCGTACAACCGTGCTGGTGGTGAGGGAAGGGGTGGTTCCCACTGTCGTTGGTTCCCACTGTCGTTGGTTCCCACCTAGGCTGTAGCAACGCCTGTCAGCTATCCGAAAGGACCCCATGCCGCTCGACGTCGAAAGCCTGCGCTCCGCTTTTCCGTCCCTGTCCTCAGGGATCGCCCACTTCGACGGACCGGGTGGCACCCAGACGCCGCGCGTCGTCGGGCAGGCCATTGCTGAAACGCTGACCAGCCCGCTGTCCATCAGGGGTCGTTCGGTGGCTTCGGAGCGCAACGCTGACGGAGCTGTGCTCGGGTTCCGATCGGCGATGGCTGACTTCCTCAACGCCGACCCGCTGGGGATAGTGTACGGACGCAGCGCCACTGCGCTCACCTACGATTTCGCCAGGCATCTGAGCGCAGGCTGGGGGCCTGGCGACGAGGTGATAGTGACCCGCCTGGACCACGACTGCAACGTCAGGCCATGGGTGCAGGCCGCCGAGCGGCAGGGTGCCACGATCCGCTGGATCAGCTTCGACCCCGAGACCTCCGAACTGCGCCTGGACGAACTTCGGGAAGCATTGGGCGCGCAGACCCGACTCGTCGCTGTCACCGCAGCATCCAATCTGGTTGGGACTATGCCCGACATCCCCGCTATCGCAGAGATGGTGCACGACGCCGGCGCTCTCCTCTACGTGGACGGGGTGCACTACGCTGCTCACGCAACCGTCGATGTCCAGGCGCTGGGAGCTGACTTCTTCGTCTGCTCACCGTACAAATTCCTTGGCCCGCACTGCGGGGTCCTCGCCGCATCGCCTGCCCTGTTGGACACCTTGGCGCCTGAGAAACTGCTGCCCTCCACCAACGCCGTCCCAGAGCGGTTCGAACTTGGCACCCTGCCGTACGAAATCATGGCTGGTGCGACGGCTGCAGTCGACTTCACCGCGTCGCTGGGCGACGGCGGGTCGCGCAGGGAGCAGCTGCTTGCTGCCCACGCCGATTTTGGGCAGCACGAGACGTCATTGCTGAAGCTCCTTGAAGCAGCGCTCGCAGCCATGCCGGTGGTGACTGTGCATTCCCGCGCCGCGACGCGAACCTCCACCCTGCTGCTCACCTTCGCCGATCGTGCAGCCGCCGACGCCAGCCGGTTCCTTGCCGAACGGGACATCCTGGTGCCTGCCAGCAACTTCTATGCCATCGAGGCTGTCGCCGTGCTGGGACTGGGAGAGGCCGGCGGACTGCGTGTGGGGCTGGCGCCCTACACCAACCTAGACGACGTGCAACGGCTGATTGCGGGGCTTACTGAGTTTCTGGCCTGACCCCTCTGCCGTTCCACCCGCGAAAAAGTGGCTCACCCGCAGCCCTGATGTTGGGCAACCACTCGTGTGCGGCTGCAGCACGCGTCTGTGCCTTCGCCTAGGCTTGACCCATGATTCTCCTCACCGGATTCGAGCCGTTCGGCGGCGAAGCAGTCAACCCCTCGTGGCAAGCTGCCACGCAAGCCGCCGAGGAACTGCGTGCGGGGGGAGCCGATGCCCTTGCGGTCGAACTGCCCTGCACCTTCGGCGAAAGCATCGATGTGCTGCGGACGGCGGTCCTGAAGCACCGCCCCGACCTCGTGCTGTGTGTGGGGCAGGCTGGCGGGCGAACGAAGATCTCCTTGGAACGGGTGGCAATCAACGTCGACGACGCCCGCGTCCCCGACAACGCCGGCAACCAACCCATCGACAGCCCGGTCCGCGCCGGCGGGCCGGCGG
>NZ_KI914741.1:13529-28951 GCF_000520515.1 Arthrobacter sp. H20 | reverse complement strand
GCACTTCTCCACCCTGCCGATCAAACAGGCGCTGCAGGACCTGTCTGAGGCAGGGATCGCCGTCGAGATCTCCCAGACCGCTGGAACCTACGTCTGCAATCACGTGTTCTACGGCCTGATGGACCTGCTGGACACATCCGCCGACAGCGACAGCGACGGCGACGGCGACAACGGCGCCCGAGGTGGGTTCATCCACGTCCCCTATTCCCCGGAACAGGCCGCCGCCCACGGCACTCAGGGAATGCCAGTCGCCGAGATGGCTGCCGCGCTTCGTCTCATCGCCCTCACCAGCCAGTTGACGACGTCGGACCTTCGCCTGGCGGCCGGGGCAGAACACTAGCCCGGCAGAACAGGGCCACCGACTCTGCTACTCGATCTGTGAGCAGGAGACGGTGCCGGTGCCCGCCAGCCCGGCCGCTTGGGCGGTGATCGTTGCTTCACCATTTGCAGTTTCGTTCGGTGTGACAAGACCCGACTCATCGACGGCAAAGTCGTCGCGGTTAGTGGTCCAGACAATCGGTCCCACATCCACCGGTTTGCCCGCGGCATCGACACCGACGGCGGTCATCGGTTGGGTCGCCGGAGAACAGACCCGTGCGGTCGCCGGCTCGACGACGATCCTGACTGGGGCGCTGGGCGGATCGATGACGGTCAGCGACGACGATCCTTGCAGGCCGTTCCACCCGGCGATGATCGCCGTATCGCCTGGCGACGCCCCGGTGGCAAGACCGCCAGCATTCACTGATGCGATTGCAGGACTGGTGGATCCCCACGCTGCCGCTGCAGAGATGTCCTCGGTGCTGCGGTCACTGAACTGCGCCACTGCCGTGAATTGCTGGGACGAGCCGGTCTCCACCGCCGGGGTTGGTGGGGTAAGGATGATCGACAGGGCAACGACGCCGACTGGCAGGACGGTCAGGGACGCTTCGCTACCGATCCCCTCAGCTGCACCGGAGATGGTGGCCGTGCCCGGGCTGATGGCGGTCGCGAGACCGAACCCGTCAACCGTGGCAATCCCGGGGTCCAAGGACTTCCACCTGGTGTGGTCTCCAACGTCGCGGGTGCTGCCATTCTCCAGCTGAGCCAGTGCCACAAACTGGACGGTTCCTCCCAGGGTCACCGTCAGGTCAGCAGGGTCAAGGACTAGGCCAACAACATCATCGTTTCCCGCGGCGCTGCCCCCGATCCAGCCTGGCGTCAACGCCACCACCGAGACAAGCGCGATTACGACGGCTACCGCCGCTGCGGTGGTCAGGGCAACCCGTTGACGGTACAAGCGCATCCCTGTCAGGAGGGCCCGGTCAATCGACGCCGGATACAACTCGACCCGGTCGCTCGCCCCTGCCACAAGGAAGTCTTGGAGCCCCCTGTTCATGGCATTGCCTGGTGTGCCTCGGCCTTGGCGGTGCCGGTCCGGAGATCTGCGCGTACCTGATCTATTGAACGGTCGGTGATTGCCGCGATCTGGCGCGATGACAGGCCAGCAAAGTCGTGAAGCACGACGGCGGTCCGCTCGGGCCGATCAAGGCCCGAGAGCAGGGGACTGGTAACTGCCCCCGAACGGACTGGTCCGGATGCCCAGCGATGGTGCGCGGCGACGAGCCCCACGAGATTGCAGATAACGAAGGTGCGAAGGTCCTGGGTCACCGGGCCCCTCCACGCCGTCGTCGCTTTGGACCAGGAGGCTTCGAGCAGGTGGCTCGCGATGGCCGCGTCGTCGCAGAGAAGCTGGGCGCACATTTCAAGGTCGCAGCGCTGACGGTCAAACTCCTGGCGCAGCGCATCCTCCCGGTTGGAGACCGCGGTGGTCACCTTCACGCCCACCGGGAACCCGAACTCCACCTCCTTGACAGAAGGGAGGACCACAGCGGAGATGATGAGGGCCGTCCCGATAGCGATCAGACCCAGGCCGTAAATCCCCAGCCCCAAGAGCCCAAGCCCCGACCAGTCGCCGCCTGACGAATCGAGTGGCAAGAGGATTCCTGCACCAACCAAGGCAACACCGGATGCTCCCAGCACAAGCCGTTTGGGAGTCAACAGCGGCCGCCACGACCGCTTGGGAACATCACACACGATTCACCCGATTCACACCGAACCCGGTCTTCGTAGTAGCACGCAACGCGTTACGACGCCGTTATCGTGAATCGGGATTTATAGCCGGGTCGCTGTCACCACGGTTATCCCGGGGGCTCGATGCGCCAGCTAACCGTAACGCTGCAGACAACTGAGGCTTCGCCGGGCTCGACGGGCATCGAGGACTCTTCGGCCCTCATGGCGCGCAGCACTGGACGGGTCGCAGTTCCAGCCTCTTCGGTAACGCTCTCTACCGCACCGAGAGTGCATCCAGCCAGGTTGGCCCACCGATGAGCTCGTTCCGCAGCATCGTGCCAGGCCGCCGTCTGGGCCAGTGCTGACCTCGCCTCCGGATCCGAGAAACCGAAGGACACTGAATTGATGCGGGCGTCATCGGCCCCGGCGTTCACGACCGCGTCGAGCACAGCAGAGGCCGACGCCAGTTCACTGACAGTCACAGCGAGATCCTGTGAGGCGACGTATCCGCTGACCCGCTGCTCCTGGCTCTCTCCCCACAGGATTTCCGCCCGCAGCCCAATCTGCCGGGTGGCTCGGGTCAGCCCGGGTAGCTCCAGCGCGTCGAGCGCGTCGAACACGCGGGATGCAGCATCCGCAGCCCGCAGATAGGCGTGCGGTGCTGTCGGGCGGCGGACCTCAACCCCAATGCCGAGGTGCAGGCGGTCCGGCATGCCGGTCACCGAGCCCGAGCCGGTCACGGTGATGGTTGGAATTGCGGAGCCTTGGTTCATGACGGTTCCCTTCTGATGAGCGCAGCCTTCAGACGTGCAGCGAGCGGCCGCACTGGGTGTTCGACGTACCCGCCGTCGGCCAAGCCCGCGCGACGCTCAAAGATATTCAGTGATGCGTGGTCACCGGTCCGGAGGAGGGAGAACGCTGCCGCACCGAAGTACAGGGGCAGGAAAGGTAGGCCTAGACAGGCGGCGTACTGGGTGCTGTGCCGTGCTTCATGAGCCAGCAGGGCCGGGCGGAGCTGACCCTGGTCGGGCACGAAGCGGCACAGGATCACGTTACCGACGGTGAACGCGCCCGCCACCGGAAGGGCCCCGGTATACCCAAAGGCGAGAAAGAGGCCATCAGGGCCGGGCCGGACGTCGCACTGCTTTCCCTTCGCGAGGAGGAGCCCTGCCGCGGTGGAGAGATTCATCCAGTTGAGCAGCCATCGCATTCTGTGGGCAGACGTCATGGAAGTCATCCTAGTACGGGCGCTGATGCACCCATTGGGGAGTCTGCGCAGGTGTTAGCTAGACTGGCAATGTCTGCCAACGGTCACCGGATCCGCGGTGCTTTACCTGTTGCCCACCACCACCAGAGGTATGAACATCCTGATGTCTGACTCCACACAGCCGGGCGGACCCGCCCACGCAGCGTCCGCCGTCGTCGACGTTCCATCCCCGCTGGATGCTGGGAGTATTGGCGCGGCTGTCGACAGTGCTCTCAATGACATTGCCGCAGCGGCCGATCTCGACGCCCTCAAACAGGTCCGCCTGGCCCACACTGGTGACAAGTCGCCGCTCAGCCTCGCAAACCGGAGCATCGGTGCCCTCGCAAAGGAAGACAAGGCAGCAGCAGGCAAAAACCTCGGGCCAGCCCGCGGCGGAATCAACTCGGCGCTCGCAGCCCGTACCGCAGAATTGGAAGCGGAGCGCGACGCGCGCATCCTCGTGGAAGAGGCGGTGGACGTCACAGCCGCGCCTCGTCGTCGTCGTGCCGGTGCACGCCACCCGCTGTCCACCCTGCAGGAGCGCGTCAGCGACATTTTCGTGGGGATGGGATGGGAAATCGCTGAAGGCCCCGAACTGGAATCGGAGTGGTTCAACTTCGACGCGCTGAACTTCAAACCGGACCATCCTGCCCGTGACATGCAGGACACCTTCTTTGTCGAACCCCCCGAGGCTCACCTGCTCCTGCGCACCCACACCTCACCCGTCCAGGTGCGCTCCATGCTGGAACGCCCCCTGCCGCTCTATGTGCTGTGCCCCGGCAAGGTGTTCCGGACCGACGAACTCGACGCCACCCATACTCCTGTTTTTCACCAGTTCGAGGGTCTGGCCATCGACCGGAACCTCAGCATGGCCGACCTGCGCGGCACCCTTGAGCACTTTGCCCGGTTGATGTTTGGTGATGACGCACAAATCCGGTTGCGTCCCAACTTCTTCCCGTTCACTGAGCCCTCAGCGGAACTGGACATCTGGCACCCTGGCGCCAAGGGCGGTCCGCAGTGGATCGAGTGGGGCGGCTGCGGCATGGTCCACCCCAATGTGCTGCGCGCAGCGGGAATCGACCCTGAGAAATTCTCCGGGTTCGCCTTTGGCATGGGCATTGAACGCACTCTGATGTTCCGTAACGAGGTAGGCGACATGCGGGACATGATCGAGGGCGATGTACGGTTCAGCGAGCACTTCGGGATGGAGATCTAAGCATGCGTATTCCACTTTCCTGGTTGCGTGAATTCGCACAGGTCCCAGCAGGCGCTTCAGCCGAAGATGTGATGGCCGAACTGGTCAAGGTGGGCCTCGAAGAAGAGGCAGTCCACCGGCCCACCGACACCCTGTCCGGGCCTATCGTCGTGGGGCAGGTGCTCTCGGTAGTCAAGGAGCCACAGACCAACGGCAAAACCATCAACTGGTGCCAGGTTCGCGTGGTCCCCGAAGGCCAGGCCCAGACGCTGACGAACGAGGGCATTGACCCGTCTGGGGTGCAGGGCATTGTCTGCGGCGCCCACAACTTCGTCGAGGGCGACAAGGTGGTGGTCACCCTGCCGGGCGCGTTGTTGCCCGGCGACTTCCGGATCGCCGCCAGGAAAACCTACGGGCACGTGTCTGCAGGCATGATCGCCTCCGTCAGGGAACTTGGGATCGGCGATGACTACGACGGTATTCTGGTGCTCTCCGTCCTCGGGCTCGACCCGGAGGTCGGCTCCGACGCCATGGAGATGCTCGGGCTCTACGACCAGGCAGCCGAAATCAACGTGACCCCGGACCGCAGCTACTGCTTCTCGATTCGCGGTGTCGCCCGTGAATTCGCCCACGCCACGGGAACGCGGTTTACTGACCCGGCAGCGGCGGTCACCGTTCCTGCTGCCGTCGGCGACGGGTACTCCGTGCGCCTTGAGGACCAGGCGCCGGTGTACGGAAAGCCTGGCTGCGACCGATTCGTTGCGAGGACCGTGCGCGGCGTCGACGCGGCGCGCCCCACCCCGCCGTGGATGGCCTCCCGGCTGCGCCTGGCAGGTATCCGCTCCATCTCCCTGGTAGTGGATATCTCCAATTACGTGATGCTCGAACTGGGGCAGCCGCTGCACTTCTACGACCTGGAAACACTCTCCGGCGACATAGTGGTGCGCCGGGCAACCCGGGGAGAAACCCTCAGGACCCTCGACGACAAGGTTCGCACGCTCGACGTCGATGATCTCCTGATCACTGACTCTTCCGGTCCGATCGGCATCGCCGGGGTGATGGGCGGCGCCGTCACCGAAGTCCACTCGGAGACCTCCAACGTGCTAATTGAAGCCGCGCACTTCGACGAAGTCTCGATTGCCCGCTCACGACGACGCCACAAACTCCCATCCGAGGCTTCGAAACGCTTCGAACGCGGCGTCGACTGGAAGATCGCCGATGTGGCGGCGCAGCGCGCGGTCGACCTGCTGGTCGAGCTCGCCGGTGGTACCGCCGACGACGCCGGAACCGACGTCGGAACTCAGCCCGATACCGTGGTTATCGACTTGCCGGCTGGCTATGCAACCGGGCGCATCGGTATGGACTTCACCGACCAGCAAATCACGGGGGCCCTTACGGATCTCGGCGCGCAGGTGCAGCCGTACGGCGGCGGTTACACGGTCACAGCACCCAGCTGGCGGCAGGACCTGCAGATCAAGGACGACCTCACCGAGGAAATCGCACGACTGGTGGGCTATGACAAGATCCCGTCACGGTTGCCCGTGGCACCACCCGGCAGCGGCCTATCCCGCGTCCAGGTGCAGCGCCGACGCGTGCTGCAGGCACTGGCCGACGCCGGACTCACCGAGGTCCTGTCCTACCCGTTCGTTTCGCTGGGAAGCAACAACACCTTTGGCTCGGCGGATGCTTCGGAGCAGCCCTCGATCAAGTTGGCCAACCCGTTGAGTGCCGAGCTGGGCTACCTGCGGCGCTCGGTGCTGCCCGGCCTGATCGAGGTGGCCAAGCGAAACCACTCACGTGGTTTCCGTGACCTGGCACTGTACGAGGCGGGACAAGTGTTCCTGCCCCGTGAAACGGTCGGCAGCTTCCAGATTCCCCAGTTGGGCGAACGCCCCTCCGAAGAGGTTCTGGACGGACTGGACGACGGTCTTCCCGATCAGCCCCTGACCATTGCGGCAGTCTTCACCGGCAATGATTCACCGGCGGGCGCCAACCACCAGCCACGGCCGTGGGATTGGGCCGATGCGCTCGATGCAGTTCGACTGATGGCCGACGTCGTTGGGGTTGACCTGGAGATTGCACAGGGCGAGCACCAGGTGTTCCACCCCGGTCGGACGGCGCGGATCTCGCTGCGGACGGGTGAGCTACTGGGTTATGCCGGAGAACTGCACCCGAAACTCCTCGCTGCGCACGATCTGCCAGTCCGCACGGTGGCGCTGGAGATCAATGCCGATCTCCTGTTCGATGCTGCCCCGGACGTTATCGTCGCGAAGCATCTTTCGACGTTTCCTGCCACCACCCAGGATGTCGCACTGGTCGTCGACGGCGGCCTGCCAGCCGACGCCGTCCTGTCGACGTTGCGCGAAGGGGCGGGGGAACTCCTGGAAGACGTGCACCTGTTTGACGTCTACGACGGCGCCGGGATCGACGAGGGGCACAAATCGCTCGCGTTCGCGCTGCGCTTCAGGGCGCCTGACCGCACCCTCACCGCCGATGAGGCGAGCGCCGCCCGGGACGCCGCTGTCCACCTGGCCGCCGAACGGCACGGCGCCGTCCAGCGCTAACACTGTCCCGCCGCAGCGACTTACCGCGGTGTAGGTCTCCCCAGGTTCTGCGGCAAATGGGTCAGGCTTGCGGCGTGTTTGACGCAACACGCCGTGGACCGGCCGAGAAGGTGGGGAGACCCGCACGGGTCCGGCTCAGGGCAAACGCCCTACGGAATGAGGAGCAGCTTTCCAGTCGTTTTGCGTGCCTCAAGGTCCTCGTGGGCCTGTGATGCGGCTTCCAGTGGGTAGGTTGCTCCGATCCTGACCTGCAGGGATCCATCAACCACTGCAGCAAAGACCTCTGAAGAGCGCCAGCGGCGTTCCTCGACGGTAAGTAGATGATCGAGCAGCTTCGGCCGGGTGAGATAGACCGACCCGGTGGCGGCCAGGCGCTGCGGGTCGAACGCCGGAACCGGCCCCGAGGCGGCGCCGAACAGCACCAGCGTTCCGCGCTTCCGCAGCGACGCCAGCGACCCATCGAAGGTGGCCCGGCCCACGCCGTCGTACACCACATCCACTCCAACACCATGGGTGAGGTCGCGGACGGCGGTGTCGAAGCCTTCGTACCGCAGCACGTCGTCAGCTCCGGCTTCCCGGGCCAGCGCTTCCTTCTCGTCGGTGGACACGGTGGTGATGACCCGTGCGCCCTTGGCTTTGAGTAGCTGGATCAGCAAAAGCCCCACCCCGCCCGCACCAGCATGGGTCAGCACGGTCTGCCCAAGCTGAACAGTGAAGGAGGTGTTAGTGAGGTAGTGGGCCGTCATGCCCTGCAGGGGGAGCGCTGCAGCGGTTTCGAAGCTGATCTGCTCCGGGACCGGCAAAGCCTTCCCAGCATCGACCAGGGTGAACTGGGCGTACGTGCCAACTCCCTCGGCGAACGCCACCCGATCGCCGACGGCAAAGCCCGATGCATCGGGGCCGACCGCCACCACCTCACCGGCAGCCTCGGCGCCCGGTGTGAACGGGTACTGCACCGGGTAGTAGCCACTGCGCTGATAGGTCTCGATGTAGTTAATGCCTGCTGCCGCCACCCGGACCTGCAGCTCGGAGCCGGACGGTCTGGGCCGATCCACCTCGGCCACCCGCAGTACTTCGGGTCCGCCGGCCTGCTGAACAACAATGGCTGTGGGCATCGGGACTCTCCTCGATCGGGGTGACTGACTGAAGCTGTGATCCCATGCTAGATCGACCTCACCTGAACCCGAGATTGATGCATAGTTATGTGGCTCGCTGTATATTGTTGTTGTATCATTGAGCCATGACTATTTCGGTAGCGGTGTCAGGTGCCAGCGGCTATGCCGGTGGCGAAGTGCTGCGCCTGCTCGCGTCCCACCCCTCGGTGACGATCGGCGCCATCACCGCCCACAGCAGCGCTGGGTCCCGGCTCGGAGAACTGCAGCCCCACCTCCATGCCCTCGGCGACAGGCTGCTCGAGGAAACCACAGTTGACAACCTCGCCGGTCATGAAGTCGTTTTCCTGGCTCTGCCCCACGGTGCGAGCGCCGACCTTGCCGCCAGACTGCCCGCCGGGACGCTCGTGATCGACGCCGGCGCCGACCACCGGCTAAGCGATCCCCTCGCCTGGCAGAAGTTCTACGGAACGGCCCATGCTGGCACCTGGCCCTATGGGCTGCCCGAACTGCCCGGTCACCGGGATAGGCTACGCGGTGCCCGCCGCATTGCCGTCCCCGGTTGTTACCCCACCAGTTCCCTGCTTGCCCTCGCGCCCGGGTTCGCCGCAGGACTCCTGCAGCCCGACGACGTCGTAATCGTTGCTGCCTCCGGCACCTCAGGCGCGGGAAAGTCGACCCAGCCGCACCTGCTGGGATCCGAGGTGCTGGGCGGGATGAGCCCCTACGGCGTCGGTGGCGGGCACCGCCACACTCCCGAGATTGAACAGGGCCTGTCGCTGGCTGCCGGGACACAGGTTCAGGTGTCCTTCACCCCCACGCTCGCCCCGATGGCCCGCGGCATCCTCACCACCGCCACCGCCAAGGTGGTGCCCGGGACCACTGCCGAACAGCTGAGGGATGCCTGGATAGCTGCCTACGACGACGAACCATTCGTCACAGTGCTGCCTGCGGGTCAATGGCCCGCCACCAAGGCTGTGCTCGGCTCCAACTACACGAACCTCCAGCTGGCCCTCGACGAACACGCCGGCCGAGTGATCGTCACCTGCGTGATCGACAACCTCACCAAAGGCACCGCTGGTGGGGCCATCCAGTCCATGAACATTGCCCTCGGTCTTCCCGAGACCCAGGGACTCACACTGCAGGGAGTAGCACCATGAGTATCACAGCACCGGCCGGATTCCGGGCCGCAGGTACAGCTGCCGGGCTCAAGGCCTCGGGGAAGGCCGACGTCGCAGTGGTCGTCAACGACGGACCGCTGCACCACTCGGCGGCAGTCTTCACCTCAAACCGGGTCGCCGCAGCGCCAGTGCTCTGGTCACGCCAGGTGGTTTCCGACGGTCGGGTGGACGCCGTAGTGCTCAACTCAGGGGGAGCGAACGCCTGCACCGGTGCCGTTGGCTTCCAGAACACCCACGCCACCGCCGAATACGCTGCCGAAGCCCTGAGCATTTCAGCAGGGGATGTGTTCATCTGCTCCACCGGACTGATTGGTGAACAGCTCCCCATGGACAAGCTGCTGCCCGGAGTCAACGATGCGATCAGTCAACTCTCCACCGCTGGCGGACAGGGCGCGGCAGAGGCCATCATGACCACTGACTCGGTGCCGAAAATTGCCCGGCACCCCGCCACAGCTGACGCCCCGAGCGAGGGGTACTCGATCGGCGGGATGGCCAAGGGCGCAGGAATGCTCGCCCCAGGCCTGGCGACCATGCTGGTGGTGCTGACCACTGACGCAGTGCTGGACCCGGGTCAACTGGAGACGGCACTCCGCGCGGCCACCCGAGTCACCTTTGACCGGACCGACTCGGACGGGTGCATGTCCACCAACGACACTGTGGTGCTCCTCGCCTCGGGTGCCAGCGGGGTCACCCCCAACGACGCCGAATTCACCGACTCCCTCACCCAGGTCTGCCACTCGCTGGCCCAACAGCTCATCAGGGATGCCGAGGGCGCCAGCCACGACATCGCCATCACCGTTGTCAACGCGGCCAGCGAGCTCGACGCCGAGACAGTGTGCCGCTCGGTCGCCCGCTCCAACCTCTTCAAGACAGCCATCTTCGGAAACGACCCCAACTGGGGCCGGGTGCTCGCAGCGGTGGGCACCACCAATGCTGCCTTCGAACCGGACCAGCTAAACGTCAGCATGAACGGTGTGCAGATCTGCCGCAACGGAGGCATCGGTGACTCAAGGGACCTGGTGGACCTCACCGGCCGGGACGTCACAGTTCAGATCGACCTCAGCGCCGGGACCGAGACCGCCACCATCTGGACCAACGACCTCACGCACGAGTACGTGCATGAAAACTCGGCATACTCGTCGTAGCGAGCACTCGCCGAACTAAGGACATCATGAATTCAGTCATTGCCGCCCAGGACAAGGCAGCGACCCTGATCGAGGCGCTGCCCTGGATCCAGCGGTTCGCCGGCACCACTATGGTCATCAAATACGGCGGTAACGCCATGGTCAACGATGACCTGCGCCGTGCCTTCGCCGAGGACATCGTCTTTCTCCACCACGTCGGAATCCGTCCGGTAGTTGTCCACGGCGGCGGACCGCAGATCAGTTCCATGCTGCAGCGGCTCGGTATCGGCTCGGAATTCAAGGGCGGGCTGCGGGTCACTACCCCTGAAACCATGGACGTGGTCAGGATGGTGCTCACCGGTCAGGTGGGCCGCGAGCTGGTCGGCCTGATCAACTCCCACGGGCCCTACGCGGTTGGGCTATCGGGTGAGGACGGTGGGCTCCTGCAAGCCACCCGCACGGGGGCTGTCGTCGACGGCGTCGAGGTGGATCTTGGCCTGGTTGGTGAGGTGGTGGGCGTCAATCCCGCCGCCATCCTCGACATCCTCGAGGCCGGCCGGATCCCGGTGATCTCAACAGTCGCACCCGAGATCGACGACGACGGCGACGGCACCAACCAGGTGCTCAACGTCAACGCTGATACAGCCGCCGCAGCCCTGGCCCAGGCACTTGACGCCTCTAAACTGGTGATCCTTACCGATGTGGAAGGGCTGTATGCCAACTGGCCTGATAAGTCATCGCTCATCTCCTCACTTACCGCCAGTCAGCTTCGTGCCATGCTGCCCCAACTGGAATCAGGCATGATCCCCAAAATGGCCGCCTGCCTCACAGCTGTTGACGGCGGAGTGGAGCGAGCACACATCGTTGACGGCAGACTGGCACATTCAATGCTGCTGGAGACCTTTACCACGGCCGGCATCGGCACCCAGGTGGTACCTGATGAGGACAAATCATGACCGAGCTCACCCACACCGACCACGCAGGACTGGATCTGCCGCAGCAGGACGCATCGGGCGCTGACTGGCTGGACCGCTACAGCTCAGCACTGCTCGGCGTCTTCGGCACCCCCCAGCGGGTACTGGTCCGCGGCGACGGCTGCACCGTCTGGGACGCGGACGGCAACGAGTACCTTGACCTGCTCGGCGGTATCGCCGTCAACGCGCTCGGCCACGCCCACCCGTTCGTCACCTCGGTCATCTCACGCCAGCTTGCCACCCTTGGCCACGTCTCGAATTTCTTCACCAGCCCCACCCAGATTGCGCTGGCGGAAAAGCTGTTGCAGCTGTCCCAGGCACCCGACGGGTCGAAGGTGTTTTTCGCCAACTCAGGCACCGAAGCGGTTGAAGCAGCCTTCAAGCTTGCCCGACGCAACAGCGCCCCGGCGACGGACGGTAAACCCGCCCGGACCCGGATTCTTGCCCTCGACGGCGCCTTCCACGGCCGCACCATGGGGGCCCTCGCCCTGACCGCGAAGCAGGTGTACCGGGAGCCGTTCGAACCGCTGCCCGCCGGAGTGGAGCACCTACCGTTCGGGAACATCGAAGCACTGGTGAACGCCGTCGACGAGACAGTTGCTGCAGTTGTCATTGAACCCATCCAGGGCGAGGCGGGAGTCCGCCCGCTGCCTGTCGGCTACCTTGAGGCAGCCCGCGAGCTCACCACGAGGTCAGGCGCACTGCTGATCCTCGACGAGGTCCAGACGGGGATCGGGCGCACCGGCTCCTGGTTCGCCCACCAGCCCAGTGGCATCGTTCCGGACGCCATGACTCTCGCAAAAGGGCTCGGCGGCGGGTTCCCGATCGGCGCGCTGGTCACGTTCGGCGACACAGTTTCCTCACTGTTGGCCCCTGGCCAGCATGGCACCACGTTCGGCGGAAACCCCGTCGCGACGGCAGCTGCGCTCGCCACCCTCCACACCATTGAGGTAACCGACCTCCTCGGGCACGCGCGCGACGTCGGAGCCTGGCTGCGCGCTGAACTGGCCACCATTGACCAGGTCACCGAGGTTCGTGGGGAAGGCCTGCTGATCGGATTCGACCTGGCGGGCGACTACGCAGCGGCAGCCGTGAGCGAAGCGCTGAACCAGGGCTTCATAGTGAATTCACCCACTCCGAATACGCTGCGCCTGGCACCGCCGCTCATCATCACCCGGGACCAAGCTGCCACCTTCACCAACGCGTTGCCCGGCATCCTGAGAACCGCAAAGGAAACCACCCCATGACCCGCCACTTCCTGATCGACACCGACCTCACCCAGGCAGAGCAGACCCAGATCCTGGACCTGGCCCTTGAGCTCAAACACGCACCATATTCGCGCGATACCTATGCAGGGCTCGACGACCACGGTGCTTCCACAGCAGGCCGCAAGACAGTAGCGGTCATCTTCGACAAGACCTCCACCCGGACCAGGGTCTCCTTCGCCACCGGCATCGCTGACCTTGGCGGGGTCCCGCTGATCATCGGGGCGGGGGAGTCGCAGCTGGGGCACAAGGAATCCATCACCGACACCGCCAGGGTGCTCGAACGCATGGTCTCCACCATCGTCTGGCGCACCTACGCCCAGAAGGGCCTTGAGGAGATGGCCGCGGCGTCGAAAGTCCCAGTGATCAATGCCCTCTCGGACGACTATCACCCGTGCCAGCTGCTAGCCGACCTGTTGACGATCCGCGAACACAAAGGCACCCTCGCCGGGCTGACCCTGGCCTACCTGGGCGACGCCGCGAACAATATGGCCAACTCCTACCTGCTCGCCGGGGTCACAGCCGGCATGCACGTCAGGGTTGCCGGCCCCGCGGGGCACCTGCCCCGGCAGTCGGTGATTGACCTGGCCACCGCCCGGGCCGCTGAGACGGGGGGCTCAGTGCTCGTCACCACTGACCCCGGCACCGCGCTGGTCAGCGCCGACGTCGTCGCCACCGACACCTGGATCTCCATGGGCCAGGAACCGGACAGCGCGGACGCCAAGGACGCAACGTACGAGCTGTTCAGCAGCTACGGCGTGGATGGGGCGGCCATGGCACAGGCAGCCCCGGACGCCGTCGTGCTCCACTGCCTACCGGCCTATCGCGGCTATGAAATCGCCGCCGACGTGATCGATGGCCCACAGTCAGTGGTCTGGGATGAAGCTGAGAACAGGCTCCACGCCCAGAAAGCCCTGATGGTGTGGCTGATGGACCGGCGATGATCCCAGTGCAGCCCACGACCAAGACCGCGCGTCAGGCGAGGATCCGGGCGATCCTCACCGGACAGTCGGTTCGCTCGCAGGCAGAACTCGCGGCACTGCTGGCCGACGACGGCGTCCTCGTCACCCAGGCGACGCTCTCGCGCGACCTGGTGGAACTCGGAGCCGTGCGCGTTCGCGCTGGTGAAGGCACCCTCGTCTACGCAGTGCCCGCCGAAGGGGGTGGACGGACCCCGCAGAGCGGAGTCACCCAGGAAATCCTCGATTCCCGGCTGGCCCGGCTCTGTTCGGAACTGCTGGTCACTGCCGAGGCATCAGGCAACCTGGTGGTCTTGCGGACCCCTCCGGGCGCCGCGAATTTCCTTGCCCTGGCCATCGACCATTCGGTGATGCCCTCGGTCCTGGGCAGCATCGCCGGCGACGACACCATTATGCTGGTGACCCGCGACCCGGCCGGTGGGCCTGAGGTCGCTGAACGCTTCCGCCAATTCGCTCAAGACCCCATGAACAAGCCACTTCCCTGAACAGCTAAACCTCAACACACTAGGAGCAAAACCCGTGACTGAACGCATTGTCCTCGCCTACTCCGGCGGACTAGACACTTCCGTGGCCATCGGCTGGATTGCCGAAGCAACCGGCGCCGAGGTTATCGCCGTCGCCGTCGACGTGGGACAGGGCGGCGAATCCCTTGAGGAGATCCGCCAGCGCGCCCTGGACTGCGGAGCCGTCGAAGCC
Organism: Arthrobacter sp. H20; assembly: GCF_000520515.1. Lineage (GTDB taxonomy): Bacteria > Actinomycetota > Actinomycetes > Actinomycetales > Micrococcaceae > Arthrobacter_D. Next base: position 14,565 of record NZ_KI914741.1, on the reverse strand, counting down.
TATGTTGCCGACGCCCGCGAGGAATTCGCCAACGAGTACTGCATGCCAGCGCTGAAGGCCAACGCCTTGTACATGGACGCCTACCCGCTGGTCTCGGCCGTCTCCCGCCCGGTAATTGTGAAGCACCTGGTCGCAGCGGCCCGCGAATTCGGCGCCACCACTGTGGCCCACGGCTGCACCGGCAAAGGTAACGACCAGGTGCGTTTCGAGGTAGGCATCCAGACACTCGGCCCGGATCTGCGGTGCATTGCCCCGGTGCGTGATCTCGCCCTGACCCGCGACAAGGCCATCACCTTCGCCGAGGAACACAACCTGCCGATCCAGACCACCAAGAAGAACCCGTTCTCGATCGACCAGAACGTGTGGGGGCGCGCGGTGGAGACTGGCTTCCTCGAAGACATCTGGAATGGACCCACCAAGGACGTCTACGAGTACACCGATTCCCCTGAGTTCTCGCCCGTCGCCGACGAGGTCACCATCACCTTCCGTGAGGGAATCCCCGTGGCCATTGACGGTGTGGCGGTCACCCCGCTGCAGGCCATCGAGCAGCTTAACCGCCGCGCCGGTGCACAGGGTGTGGGACGCATCGACATCGTCGAGGACCGCCTGGTCGGCATCAAGAGCCGCGAGATTTACGAGGCGCCCGGAGCCATGGCACTGATCGCCGCTCACCGCGAACTGGAAAACGTGACAGTCGAACGCGAGCAGGCACGGTTCAAGAAGACAGTCGGCCAGCGCTGGACCGAGCTGGTTTATGACGGCCAGTGGTTCTCTCCCCTGAAGCGTTCACTCGACACCTTCATCGATGACACCCAGAAGTATGTCTCAGGCGACATCAGGATGGATCTGCACGGCGGGCGCGCCACAGTAACCGGCCGCCGCTCCGAGACCTCCCTTTACGACTTCAACCTGGCCACCTACGACACGGGCGACACCTTCGACCAGTCGATGGCCCGGGGATTCATCGAAATTTTCGGTCTGTCCTCCAAGGTCGCCTCCGGCCGCGACGAGCGGGCGGGCCGGTAGCTGTGGCGGG
>NZ_KI914741.1:0-13429 GCF_000520515.1 Arthrobacter sp. H20 | reverse complement strand
CAACGAGGGAGCCCTGTGGGGCGGCCGGTTCGACGGCGGCCCGGCTGACGCGCTGGCGGCGCTGAGCAAATCGACCCACTTCGATTGGCGCCTCGCGGTATATGACATTGCCGGGTCACGCGCCCATGCCCGGGTGCTGCACCGGGCCCGGCTGCTCGACGACGGCGAATTGGCCGGCATGCTCACGGCTCTGGACACGCTCGACGACGACGTCCGGTCGGGTGCCTACACCCCAGCCGAATCGGACGAAGATGTGCACGGGTCGCTGGAGCGCGGGCTCATTGATCGCGCCGGGGTGCAGTTGGGCGGCAAGCTGCGTGCCGGGCGCTCCCGCAACGATCAGGTGGCCACCCTGGGCCGCATGTACCTCCGGGACCACGCCAGGATCATTGCCGGCGGGGTGCTCGCGACCATTGAGGCGCTGATGCAGCAAGCCGAGGACCACCTGAGGGTCCCCATGCCGGGCCGCACCCACCTTCAGCACGCCCAGCCGGTGCTGCTGAGCCACCACCTGCTGGCTCACGCGTGGGCGCTGCTGCGCGACGTGCAGCGGCTGCAGGACTGGGACAAGCGGGCGGCAGTCTCACCGTATGGGTCGGGCGCCCTGGCGGGTTCCTCGCTGGGGCTCGATCCTCAGGCGGTTGCGGCGGAGCTTGGCTTTTCCTCGGCTACCCACAACTCGATCGACGGCACTGCATCGCGGGATGTCTATGCTGAGTTCGCCTGGATCGCCTCAATGATCGGGGTTGACCTGTCAAGGATCAGCGAAGAGGTGATTCTGTGGGCCACCAAGGAGTTCTCCTTTGTCACCCTGCATGACTCCTACTCCACCGGATCATCGATCATGCCGCAGAAGAAGAATCCTGACGTCGCCGAACTGGCCCGGGGTAAAGCGGGCCGCCTGATCGGTAACCTCACCGGGTTGCTGGCCACCCTCAAAGGGTTGCCGCTGGCCTATAACCGTGATTTGCAGGAGGACAAGGAGCCCGTTTTTGACGCGACTGACACGCTTGAAGTCTTGTTGCCGGCGGTCTCGGGAATGATCGCTACGTTGACGTTCAACACGGAGCGGATGGCGTCTCTGGCGCCCCAGGGTTTCGCGCTGGCAACCGATGTGGCCGAATGGTTGGTTCGCCAGGGGGTCCCCTTCAGGGAAGCCCACGAACTCTCCGGCGCAGCAGTCCGTCTCGCGGAGACCCGCGGGGTAGAACTGTGGGACCTCAGCGATGATGACTACGCCTCCATTTCGCCGTCCCTTACCGCTGGCGTGCGGGAGGTGCTGACCGTTGAAGGCTCCCTGAACAGTCGCGACGCCCAGGGCGGGACTGCCCCCGCAGCGGTCGAGCGCCAGTTGCAGGCGCTGCGGGACGAGCTGGCGGGGGTGGCCAGCTTCCCCACCCGGGTGCGGGGTACGCTCTAGAACAGGATCTTGAGCACGTGCCCTGCCGGGGCAAACGATAAGGAGCAGTTGTGATTGAACACCTCATCCGTGAAGTATCAGCTGGGCTCGCCGTTTCGGGCGAGGACCTGAAGTCAACCGTCAGGGGACTGGACGATGACTCCTTCGGGGCGCCAACCGCGCTGCCCGGCTGGTCGCGGGCCCATGTGGTGGCCCACGCGGAGGGGATCTCCCGCGCCATGCAGCGGCAGGTGGAACATGCAGTCCAGGGAGAGACCATCGACCTGTACGACGGCGGGTACGAGGGCCGCGTCCAGGCCATCGAAGCCAGGGCTGAGCGTCCGGCGGCCGATCAGAAGGACGCACTGGCGGCGGCGGTCGACGACGCCGTCGGCGCGTTCGAGAATGCCCGCGACCACTGGGAAGCGAAAATCTCCTACCGGGACGGGACAGTGTACGACGGCGCCCTGGCCCTGTGGCGGGAGCTGGTCATCCACGCGTCCGATCTCGATGCGGGCACCACCTCGCGGGACTGGAGCGAGCGCTTCTGCCACTACCTCATCGATTTTCTCGCTGCCCGGGTTCCAGAGGGGACAGCACTGAAACTGCAGCCGATGGGTGAGGAACCGATCACCATCCAGGCCAATGGATCAGGCAGTGCCCCCGAGGCCACCCACACCCTGGTGGTCTCCGGTGCCCTGCAGGACATCGCCGCCTGGCTGGCCGGGCGCGAACCCGTTGGCGGACTTGAGGCAACCGACGCAGCGGAAGCGGTCAGTTTGCCCGAACTGGGGACATGGCCAGCGGCGGTATCTCCCCGGTAGCACCCTTCCGGAAGGACCTGAGCCTGCGGTAGGTTGGGAGCACCCTGAGGCAGGAGGCACCATGGAATCCCAACTCACCGGCGAGTTGCAGCACAAAGCTCAGTCCCTCAGCGCCGAGCCGCTGGGCCGCATCGAGCGGCTCAGGGACGGGTATGTGCTGGCCTTTGACCGGCAGTTCGACTATCCACGCTCCTACATCTGGGACCTCCTCACCGAGCCCTCCCGTCTGGCCCAGTGGCTCGGTAAGCTCACCCCGGGATGGGAGCTGGGTAAGGAGTACTCGCTGGATATGGGCGGAGAGCTCTCCACCGGAACAGTTCTTCAGCTCAATGCACCCACCAGTCTGCAGATCTCCTGGGATGACAGTATGGGCCTCGAATCGCTGCTGGAATGGCGGGTGCTCCACTGCTCCGGCGGGGCGCTGCTCCAGCTGCGCGCCCGCTCGGAAACCGCAGATTTCCTGTCCGAGGGAGCGGCGGGCTGGCAGCTCATCCTGGATACGCTCGACGACGTGGCGGCGGGACGGCCACGCCGCCCGGAGTCCGACTGGGCGGCGCTTCGCGACGCCTATGCCGCCAAATACGGGGTCTCCCACACGATGGGCGAACTCGAAACCGCTGACGGTGTCACAATGATCCACTTCGACCGACGCTTCGAGGCAACCCTGCCGACGGTCAAGGACGCGCTCACCGCAGACCCTACCCAACAGCCGCGCGTGGAACAGGCTGAGGTCGACTTCACTGCCACCGGTCCTGCCACCCTGGTCACCGTCCGACATGTGGTGGAGGACCCCACCGAAATCGTCGCTCTGATGGCTCAGTGGCATGCGCATCTCGACGCCGTCGGAGTCGATCTTGACGGCGACACCCCCCACATCAGCGTCCGTAAACTGCGAGTCCTCGAAGACTTCTACCGGGCCAATACGGCTGCCGAGTAGGGCGCCTCGCGAGCGAGCAGGCTCGTCTTGACCTCAAGACCCCAACGGAATCCGCCGAGTGACCCGTCGGTGCGGATCACCCGGTGGCAGGGCACGAACAGGGCTGCAGCATTCCTGGCGCAGGCACCAGCTGCAGCCCGGACCGCACCGGCGTTACCGGCAAGGCACGCGTACTGCGCGTAGGTCACCGGCTGACCCGGCTGAACGGTGCGCAGCATGTCCCACGCATGGCTGCGGAACGGGCCCGAGACCTGCACCACTGGCACCAAATCAATCGCTGCGACATCGCCGTCGTAGTACGCATGGACCGCCGCGGTGATCGGCCCCAGCTCCGCCGGGGCCACCCTGACCGGTGCCGCTGCGGGTCGTAGCGTCGGATGGATCTGCCCGGTCAGGTCAGTGAGCTCAGAGGTCCAGCCGGAGGCGAGAACTGCGCCATCCTGCTCCAGGATGGTAAACGGCCCGTCGGGGGTCGGAACAGTTGCCTGCCGGGGGAGGGCATGGGGTGAGTGAGTCATTGAGGTACCGCCTTTGCTATTAGCGCCCGAGCTCGGGAGGGGCGTGGTGAACTGTCGGCGGCCAGCCGCCAGAGATGCATTGTGGCATAGGAGCGCCAGGGACTGAGGCGCTCCATCCTGGCCGCCACCTGGTGTGCGTTGGCCGACGTGGGCTGACCGGTCAGGGCGGTCCAGCCGTTCCGGACGGCTGCGTCGTTGTCCAGCTGGATGTCGGTGGCACCAAGGACGCGCATCGCCACATAGTTAGCGGTCCAGGGTCCGATCCCCGGCAGTGGCAGGAGTTTGCGGTGAAGGTCGGCGACATTGTCCTGAACCCCAATTTGCAGGCTACCGTCGGCCAGAGCCGCGCTCACCCGCAAGACACTGTCGACGCGACGGGCGGGACCCGTGAGGTACCGGGCGCCGCCGTCGGCTATCTGCGCTGCGGTAGGGAATAGTCGGTGGAGCTGCGCGTTGGCGGTTCCGTTGGGCATCAGCGGGGTTGGGCTGCCCAGATCCGCGAGCCTGCAGAGTGCGGTCCGCGCCGCTGCGACAGTGATCTGCTGGCCAATCAGCGCTCGAATCAGGATCTCGTGAGCATCGATTGCGCCGGGTAGCCTGATGCCCGGAATGAGCTGCACCCGGTGGGCGAGCAACGGATCGGCTCCCAGGACCCCGTCCACCGCCAGCGGATCAGCGTCAAGGTCAAAGAGCCGGCGAACCCGGGACAGCAGCACCGGAAGGTCGGGGAGCTTCTGAACCATCACGTCGACCGCAATCGCTGGGGCGCCGCCGGACGCTGGAGCCAGGCTCGCCGAAAACCAGGCCTGCCCACCCGGCAGCTGCAGGAGGCGCTCGTACATCTGGTTTCCCGCGTGCTCCACTCCGTCGACGGCGCGTACCCGCAGGAAGTCAAAGATGCCCCGGTCATACGGCGCCCGCAGCGGCAGCCGGAGGGAGAGCGAGGTTCCCGGCTCTGAACGTGCAGGGCCACCGTTGCGAACAGTGGAGCGGGCGCGAAGGTCTGAGGGCGTGAGATCAAACACTTCCTGAACGGTGTCGTTGAACGCCCTGATACTACTGAACCCGGCGGCGAACGCAATATCGGCGAACTTCAAGCCAGTCGCGGTGAGCAGGGAGCGGGCGGTCTGGGCGCGCGAGGCACGAGCGAGCGCGAGCGGGCCGGCGCCCAGCTCCTGATGCAGGATCCGGTTCAGCTGGCGGCTCGAGTAGCCGAGCCGCGCGGCCAGGCCGGGCACTCCGGTCCGGTCCACCTCGCCGTCGGCGATCAGCCGCATCGCCTGCGCCGCGGCATCCGAGCGGAGGTTCCAGTCCGGAGTACCCGGGACCGCTTCCGGAAGGCAACGCTTGCACGCCCGGTACCCTGCCTGATGCGCTGCGGCGGAGGTCTGGTAAAAGGTTACGTTGGCAGGCTTTGGAGTTCTCGCCGGACACGACGGACGGCAGTAGATCCTCGTCGTCGCGACCGCTGTGACGAACTGTCCGTCGAAACGGGCGTCCCGCGAATCGATCGCCCGATACTGCTGCCAGAAGTCCATTACCCAATAGTTGCAGGTTCCCTTCCCGTTGGGCTAGCGAAAATCGGACATGAGGGTACCGGAATCGGGCGCCGGGTTTGCTACGGTCTTGTGCTGTGGATGCCACCTCCGACAGAGACCGACTGGCGCTGCCGGCCACCGAAGTAGCGCCGGCGCTGCTGGGCAGCCTGGTCACCCACGATGACGGCACCAACCGCGTCACCGTCCGGATTACCGAGGTGGAAGCCTATCTTGGCGCCGGCGACCCCGGATCACACGCCTTCCGCGGGCTGACAGCCAGGAATGCGTCGATGTTCGGTGGCCCGGGCCACCTCTATGTGTACTTCACCTACGGCATGCACTACTGCGCCAACATCGTCTGCGGCCAGACCGGACAGGCATCCGGAGTGCTGTTGCGGGCAGGGGAGATTCTCGAGGGCCACGACGCAGCCCGGGCACGTCGCAGCTTCCCGCGGCGGGACCTTGACCTGGCACGGGGGCCGGCGCGACTGGCACAGGCGCTCGGACTGAACCGGGACTTCGACGGCGCCGATCTGTTCGCCACGCCGCTGACCCTGAGCCTGCCGGAGAAACCGGCGGATCCAACTGCCGTATCCAGCGGTCCCCGGGTGGGAGTTGGCGGCGTAGGCGGGGGCACCGACTATCGGTGGCGTTACTGGCTGACCCTTGACCCGACGGTCTCCCGTTACCGCGCGGCCACCTCCCGCGCAGCCCGTACAGTTAACGGGTGAACAATTCAGGCCCCGCCGTCCCAGTACCCGCTGCCTCAGTACCCGAAGTTTCCGGGGCTACAGCTCAGGACTACATTGACCGGCTCTGCCTCATCGTTCAGGACTTTCCCCGGCCCGGCATCAGCTTTCGCGATCTCACTCCGGTGTTCGGCGATGGGCCGGCCTTCCGCGCCGTCGTCGACCAGCTACTTGAGCCCTTCGCCGGCACCTTCGACCTGGTGGCAGGGATCGAGGCGCGCGGATTTCTCCTTGCGGCAGCCGTTGCCTATGCCACCGGGACAGGAGTGGTAGCGGTTCGTAAGCCGGGCAAGCTGCCCCGTCCGGTCCTGTCCGAGTCCTACAGCCTTGAGTACGGGGAAGCCGTGCTGGAAATCCACCAGGACGACGTCGCCCCGGGCACCCGGGTCCTGGTGCTCGACGACGTCCTGGCCACGGGCGGCACGCTCGCCGCAGCCACAGCGTTGTTTGAGTCCTGCGAGGCGGAGGTTGTCGGGTGCGCTGTCGTCCTTGAACTGCAGGCGTTGCAGGGACGCCAGAAAGTGCAGCAGCACCGGGTGCACGCCGTGGCGTCCTTCTAGGATTCACTGACCATGCCAAAACGGCTACCCGCACTGTAGAATTGACGGTCTGCCTTTGGCGAGAGGGGAACGCATAATGCACCACACATCCACTGCCCGTAACGAGCTCGATCACGAGCGCGACTACGTGGCCGGTCTCTACCAACGGCTCGACGAACTCCGTGCCGAAAAGCGCGGTCAGCTGGCTGAGGTACGACGATCCCTGTCGGCCGGCTCGCACCAGAACCGGTCCGAGCGGGATGCTTTCGCAACGATGTATGAGGATCGGCTGGCCCAACTCAACGCGGTCGATGACCGGCTGGTTTTCGGCCGGCTGGATCTCGACGATGGGGACGAGCGCTACATCGGCAGGATCGGGCTGTCCACCAAGGACCTTCAACAGTTGATGGTCGACTGGCGGGCGCCCGAGGCCGGGACCTTCTACCAGGCCACCGCCTTCGAACGGATGGGAGTGCGCCGTCGCCGTCACCTGATTCTGTCCCGCCGAAATGTCCTTGCCATCGATGATGACGTGCTCGATGCAGCCCTCCTGACCGATGACGAATCGTTGCAGGGCGAAGGCGCACTCCTCGCTGCCCTCAATTCCAAACGCACCGGACAGATGTCCGACATCGTGGGAACCATCCAGGCCGAACAGGACCGGGTGATCCGAGCTCCGCTGCAGGGAGTCGTCGTCGTCCAGGGCGGGCCAGGCACCGGCAAGACAGCCGTAGCGCTCCACCGGGCCGCCTACTTGCTCTATACGCACCGAGAACGCCTGAAGTCAGCGGGTGTCCTCCTCGTGGGGCCCACCAACGCGTTCATGAAATACATTGAGCGGGTGCTACCGTCACTGGGTGAAACGGGCGTCGTGATGGCCAGCATCGGCAGTCTGATGCCAGGCATTACCGCAGTGCAGGAGCCCACCGAGGAAGCCGCGGAAATTAAAGGCCGCCTGAAGATGGTTGAGATACTGCAACGCGCACTGGCGAATCGTCAGCGGGTCCCGACTGCTGACAAGCGTCTCAATGTTGAAGGCACTCTCCTGACCCTTTCTCCGCGGCAAGTGCGCAAGGCCCGCGACCGGGCACGCGCCACCGGGAAACCCCACAATGAGGCCCGCGTAACGTTCGTCAAGGTTCTGCTGCGCGAACTTACCGAGCAACTGACCGAACAGCTTGAGGAATCATCGGGTGCCGGCAATACAGCTGACCGGGCCTATCTTGCTGAGGACGTGCGCAGTTCCCGGGATGTCCGGATTGCGCTGAACCTCGCGTGGATGCCGCTGACCCCTGAAAAATTCGTCACCGAACTGCTGAGCAAACCCGGTGTCCTCGCTGCTGCCGCACCAGGTTTAAGCGATTCCGAACTGGCACATCTCACCAGGGACGTCGGTTCGCCCTGGACCGAAGCTGATGTGGCCCTCCTGGATGAGGCCGCCGAGTTGCTCGGTGACCTTGATCCATCGGCCGGACGGGATACAGCGGTCCAGGACCAGGAACGTCGCCGCGACCTGGCCAACGCAGAACGGACTCTTGAAAACGTGAACGAATCGTTGGCCGATTCCGGAGTCGATGGTGTTCTTACCGCTGAAGACCTCGCGGACCACAACTCAGTGACCGAGGCCCGGCTGAGCGCAGCCGAACGCGCTTCGGTCGACAGGACCTGGGCGTTCGGCCACATAGTGGTCGATGAGGCCCAGGAACTGTCGCCGATGCAGTGGCGGGTGCTGATGCGACGCTGCCCACTGAAATCGTTCACTATCGTGGGGGACATTGCGCAGACCAGTTCTGCAGCAGGGTCCAATTCCTGGCAGCAGGCGCTCGAGCCCTTTGTGGGGGAGCGGTGGCACCTCGAGGAACTCACTGTCAACTACCGCACACCAGCGCAGATCGCTGAGGCAGCCGCCCGGATGGCCAACGCGGCGGGCCTGGTGGTCTCGGCGCCCAAGGCAGTTCGTGAAGGACGCTGGGCACCCATCGTGAACCGGGTCCCTGAACTGATTCCGGCGCTGCTGCAGGCTCTGCCGGAGGAGCTCAGCGCGGTGGAGGGGGGATTGCTCGCTGTGATCGCGCCGGAGCGCCTGCTGGCTCAGGTGCGCGCCGCTCTGGGAGGGGTCTATGGTCATCGGGTCGGCATCGGGGCAGGGAGCACGGGCCAGGACATAGTGGTGACGAGTCCGCGTGAAGCCAAGGGACTTGAGTTCGACGGCGTAGTGGTGCTGGAGCCGGCGGAAATGCTAGACCCACGGTCAATCAGGGTCGGTGACCTGTACGTGTCAATGACCCGCCCCACCCAGAGGCTGCGACTCATTGCTACCGGCGAAATACCGGCTGGCATCGAGGACTGATAATTTAGAGCCTGTGTCCCAGCAAATAGAAACCACAGACCCAGGCCTCGCCGAACTCCTGACCGCCCAGCGCAACGACCCAGCTTTTGCCAATGTCTGGCAGGAACTGAAGTGGCGCGGGCTGGTTCAGGTATCTACCGACGAGGAAGCGCTGGAGAGTGCCCTCGCGGGTGATCCGGTAACCTTCTACTGCGGGTTCGACCCAACGGCACCCAGTTTGCACCTCGGACACCTGGTGCAGCTCCTCACGATGCGCCGGCTTCAGCTCTCCGGCCATCGTGCGCTCGGCCTGGTGGGCGGTTCGACTGGGCTGATCGGCGACCCACGGCCCACCTCCGAGCGCACGCTGAATGCACCCGAGACGGTTGCCGAATGGGTTGAGAACCTGCGGGGACAGGTGGAAAAGTACCTCGATTTCACTGGAACGAATCCGGCTCGAATGGTCAACAACCTGGACTGGACGGCGCCTTTGAGCGCTATTGATTTCCTACGGGAGATCGGCAAGCACTACCGGGTGGGCACCATGCTGGCCAAGGACGCTGTCAGTGCCCGGCTCAATTCCGACGCCGGCATCAGCTACACCGAGTTCAGCTACCAGATCCTCCAGGGCCTGGACTTCCTTGAGCTGTACCGCAGCTACGGGTGCACCCTGCAGACAGGGGGATCTGACCAATGGGGCAACCTGACGAGCGGCACTGACTTGATCCGACGTGCCGAGGGAAAGAGCGTGCACGCGGTCGGCACCCCGTTGATCACCAACTCGGACGGCACCAAGTTTGGCAAGAGCGAGGGCAATGCCATCTGGATTGACGCCCAGCTGACCAGCCCCTACGCCTTCTACCAGTTCTGGCTCAACACCGCTGACGCGGACGTGGTGGGACGGCTGAAGGTGTTTACCTTCAAATCCCGGGAGGAAATCGAGGAACTGGGGCGTTCTTCCCAGGATCGCCCGCAGTTGCGGGTTGCCCAACGTGCCCTGGCCTTGGAGGTGAACTCGCTGGTCCACGGTGTCAAAGCCACCGAGAAGGTTATTGCTGCCTCGGCCGCGCTGTTCGGTCAGGGTGAACTCTCAGGGTTGGACGAGGGCACCCTGTCGGCGGCAATCGCCGAGCTGCCCACCGCTAACGTTTCGGCTGACGCACTGGGGATCATCGATCTGCTGGTCGCCAGTGGCCTCTCTGCCAGTAACTCAGCCGCGCGGCGGACTGTCGCTGAGGGAGGTGCCTACGTCAACAACGTGAAGGTGCAGGATCCCGACACTGTCGTGGGCGCCGACTCCCTCCTTCATGGGCGGTATCTGGTACTGCGGCGCGGCAAGCGCACCCTCGCAACTGTTGACGTGTCCTTGCTCTAACCGCGCGATTCCGGGGCGCAGCCCAGGGATTTGCGTGCACCCAGATCGACGTGTAATGTTTTCTGAGTTGCCGCCGTTGAGTGGCAGCCACCCCCTTCGAAAAATATCAAGTGGTTCTGGCGTGTGCTGAGCACAGAAGCCGGAATTACTGGAAATTTTCGTCGGCTCATTCGCTTGTTTTTGAGAAAATCCGGGAATAACCCGGATTTGACAAAGATAATGCGGATGGAATAACTTTAGATAAGTCGCAGCGAGGAAATGTAAATAGAAAGAATATTTGCAGAAAATTCGAATTGCGCCTGTTGTTTGAGAACTCAATAGTGTGCCATGTTTGTTGATACCGATTGTTTTATTGATTGGTTGAATTTGGCTGCATGATGCTGCTTTTGGTGGTGTTGTGTGGTTGTTTTTGGCTGGTTTCGAATTTTGCGCGTGTCTGTTGCTGGTTTTTCCTGGTGGTGGGTGCGTGTCTGTAGTGCATTTACGGAGAGTTTGATCCTGGCTCAGGATGAACGCTGGCGGCGTGCTTAACACATGCAAGTCGAACGATGATCTTCAGCTTGCTGGGGGGATTAGTGGCGAACGGGTGAGTAACACGTGAGTAACCTGCCCTTGACTCTGGGATAAGCCTGGGAAACTGGGTCTAATACTGGATATGACCTTCTGGCGCATGCCATGTTGGTGGAAAGCTTTATTGCGGTTTTGGATGGACTCGCGGCCTATCAGCTTGTTGGTGGGGTAATGGCCTACCAAGGCGACGACGGGTAGCCGGCCTGAGAGGGTGGACGGCCACACTGGGACTGAGACACGGCCCAGACTCCTACGGGAGGCAGCAGTGGGGAATATTGCACAATGGGCGCAAGCCTGATGCAGCGACGCCGCGTGGGGGATGAAGGCCTTCGGGTTGTAAACCTCTTTCAGTAGGGAAGAAGCGAAAGTGACGGTACCTGCAGAAGAAGCGCCGGCTAACTACGTGCCAGCAGCCGCGGTAATACGTAGGGCGCAAGCGTTATCCGGAATTATTGGGCGTAAAGAGCTCGTAGGCGGTTTGTCGCGTCTGCCGTGAAAGTCCGGGGCTTAACTCCGGATCTGCGGTGGGTACGGGCAGACTAGAGTGATGTAGGGGAGACTGGAATTCCTGGTGTAGCGGTGAAATGCGCAGATATCAGGAGGAACACCGATGGCGAAGGCAGGTCTCTGGGCATTAACTGACGCTGAGGAGCGAAAGCATGGGGAGCGAACAGGATTAGATACCCTGGTAGTCCATGCCGTAAACGTTGGGCACTAGGTGTGGGGGACATTCCACGTTTTCCGCGCCGTAGCTAACGCATTAAGTGCCCCGCCTGGGGAGTACGGCCGCAAGGCTAAAACTCAAAGGAATTGACGGGGGCCCGCACAAGCGGCGGAGCATGCGGATTAATTCGATGCAACGCGAAGAACCTTACCAAGGCTTGACATGAACTGGAACAGCGCAGAGATGTGTTGGCCGCTTGCGGCCGGTTTACAGGTGGTGCATGGTTGTCGTCAGCTCGTGTCGTGAGATGTTGGGTTAAGTCCCGCAACGAGCGCAACCCTCGTTCTATGTTGCCAGCGCGTTATGGCGGGGACTCATAGGAGACTGCCGGGGTCAACTCGGAGGAAGGTGGGGACGACGTCAAATCATCATGCCCCTTATGTCTTGGGCTTCACGCATGCTACAATGGCCGGTACAAAGGGTTGCGATACTGTGAGGTGGAGCTAATCCCAAAAAGCCGGTCTCAGTTCGGATTGAGGTCTGCAACTCGACCTCATGAAGTCGGAGTCGCTAGTAATCGCAGATCAGCAACGCTGCGGTGAATACGTTCCCGGGCCTTGTACACACCGCCCGTCAAGTCACGAAAGTTGGTAACACCCGAAGCCGGTGGCCTAACCCCCTTGTGGGGAGGGAGCTGTCGAAGGTGGGACCGGCGATTGGGACTAAGTCGTAACAAGGTAGCCGTACCGGAAGGTGCGGCTGGATCACCTCCTTTCTAAGGAGCGCCTCGAATCGTTTCTCATTGATCCACTGTGGTTGGTGGGGGGTTCGTAGGAGTATGGCCTATTGCGCGGGCGTTTGTTCCGCGGTGGGCTGCTCATGGGTGGAATATCAATGAATAGGTGCCTGGTGGCGCCGGCTGGTGGTTGAGTACGGTCACTGATCAGAGGATTTCATGCGGTTATTCGTGTGGGTGTTGTGGTTGGTGGTGTGGAAAGGGTGTTGGTTGGTGGTGATTGGGTTTATCGTATGGCACACTGTTGGGTCCTGAAATAACAGGGCCCTGATTCTCGTGCACGGCTGTTTCGTCCTTTGGTGGGTGGGGTGGTTTGTGTGGGGTGGGTTGGGGTGTTGGGGTTTCTGGTTTTTCCCTGCCATGGCAGCGGGATCCTTGAATACATGCTGGTGGCGTGAGTGTCGTGGTGTGTGGGGGTTTTGGTTGGTGGTGTGGGGTTGTTGGTTGAGAACTGCATAGTGGACGAGAGCATCTTAAAAATAAGAAGCAATTTCATAAAATCTTGGTTTCAGACTTCGGTTTGTTTCCGTGGTTTTCTCGATATGTTTTTTGATCTTTGTGGTCAAGTTTTTAAGGGCACACGGTGGATGCCTTGGCATCAGGAGCCGAAGAAGGACGTGGGAATCTGCGATAAGCCTGGGGGAGTCGATAACCGGACTGTGAGCCCAGGATTTCCGAATGGGGAAACCCCGCCTGGCCAGCGATGGACCGGGTGACCCGCATCTGAACACATAGGGTGCGTGGAGGGAACGTGGGGAAGTGAAACATCTCAGTACCCACAGGAAGAGAAAACAATAGTGATTCCGTTAGTAGTGGCGAGCGAACGCGGATGAGGCTAAACCAGTGGTGTGTGATAGCCGGCGGGCGTTGCATCACTGGGGTTGCGGGACTTTCCGTTCTGATTCTGCCGGATCAGTGAAATGAGTGCAGGCGTATAGGTGAACGGTCTTGAAAGGCCGGCCGGAGAGGGTGTAAGTCCCGTAACCGTAATGCGTGCTGCCGTTTGGAGAGTATCCCAAGTAGTACGGGGCCCGAGAAATCCCGTGCGAATCTGCCAGGACCACCTGGTAAGCCTAAATACTCCCTGATGACCGATAGCGGACAAGTACCGTGAGGGAAAGGTGAAAAGTACCCCGGGAGGGGAGTGAAACAGTACCTGAAACCGTGTGCCTACAATCCGTCAGAGCGTTG
>NZ_AZRY01000180.1 GCF_000520515.1 Arthrobacter sp. H20 | reverse complement strand
CCGCCGTTTCGGGTTAACTACCGCTGGGAGAGGATGACTGTGGCGATGTCATCGGCGTCGCGGAGCGTCCGCCCGCCAGCGTCGGCCGGCGTGTGAGCCTGGGCGGCGATCGCTGTCCCCCATTGCACAGAGGCGAGCTGCAGCCCAAGAACATACAGGTCGGGCTGCGGCTGGCCGGAGCCGCCGATCGCGCGGTAGGGCGGCAGGGTGACGTCCAACCCGGGCGAGCTCAAGGGTGCGCCGTCATGAGCCATCATCATTTTGGGTCGTACCAACCCGTCGTTGAGAAGTTGACGCAACAGCGGGGACAGGGTGCTGGCGGCCCGGTTGGGCGGCATCATGGCGTCCACGAGGTAGCTCGCCGAGACCTCCGCCCCCGCTACCCAGGGTGAGGACGCACCAAACCGCTCGGTATCCGCGTCGACGATGAATCTGGGGTTCGGTCCCACGAACTGCACCACACCCGCCCGCACCAGAGCGGCAAGTTGCGCAATCCGAAGGGAAGGCGGTCCGCTAGCCAGGCCTTCAACGAGCGGCTCGAACCATCCCCGCAGCTCAGTCATCCATGCCTGATCGGTCAACCCGCCGTCGGCAACCACCTGTTTGATGACTGTGCGGCCTGCATTCATGGCACCGATTGCCATCTTGAGGGGGCTGTCCTCCCCCTTGTGCGACTCAGTAACATCAGCGTCAAGGTAGTTCAGCACTGCTTCCTGATAGTCCCCGGGGCTGGCAAACCGACGGCCGGCAAAGGGGTGGCCTAGCCCCTCGACATCGAGGTGATGCGCCAGGGCCAGCTCGTCATCGAGTACCTCTCCCAGGGCCGCGGCCCAACCCGGCCCACTTACCTCAAGAGCGGTGTGGACCCGGTCAAGGAATCCGGTCGGGTCAGCCAGCAGCCGCTCCCCTGTCACCCGGACCAGGGTGGTGTAGTAAGTATTCAGCACATCGCGGTGCAGCAGCGGCCAAATATCGTGGTCGAAGCCCGGCTGGATTCCCTGCTCGGAGAAAGACCGCAGCGTCGCCAATGTGCAGTAGCGCAAGGAGACGCTGCGCGGAAGATAGCTATCCAGCTGCGCCTTCGCCCGGTACGGCACTCCCCGCCGTGATGCGGCAACAATCTGGGGCTCGCGTCCGGCAGGGTGGTACACCAGTTTCCCGCTGTCGTCGGGGGTGAACCGCCCCCCGCGCCCCTCGGTCAGCTGAATCATGACGTCAAAGAAATTCAGCCCCAGCCCCCGGATCAGGACCGGCTTCTTCGCAGGAAGCCTGTCCCAGTCAATATCTGCTGGCACGGCTGGCGGCCAGTACTGGAGGCTATACCGGGCAGCGCCGTCGCGCAGCGCAGCCTGTTCGGGGCTGAGATGCGCCGGGAGGTGCCCCAATGCCAGCACAACAGCGTCAACGGCAAGCTCCGATTCGTCGCCCAGCCGGAGCCGGTAGCCGGCGTCGTCCGGGGAGAGCTCCAACGCATCGGTGGGGTGATGAGTGACGGCGATTCCGTCCCCACTGGCTTCAAGCAGCTGACCATAGATCCAGCTGAGGTACCTGCCGTACAGCGCGCGGCTGGGGAATCCGGAGCCACCGAGCCGTGCCACTTCATCCCTGTCAGCGTCGGACAGGGACGGGTGCGGGTCAGTAGTCATCTGCACCCGCCAGTCGTCGAACGAGCACTCAACGATTGACTGAACGACGCCGCCCGCGGCCTGGCCGACCGGCACCACCGTGGGAAACAGCGACGGGGTGTTCATCAGGAAGAGCCTCGACTGATCGGGTCGCCAGACATGCCCGGGGCCGGGAAGCTCCGGGTCAACCAGGTGGATGTCCAGACCCGGCTGCGGACCGGCCCGGTGGGCCGACCACTGGGAGATGAGCCGTTCCAGGACCGAGGTGCCGCGGGGCCCCGCACCCACCACAGCTACCCTTATTTTCCGTCCCGTGTGCATTCGACAAGGGTATCCGCTGGGCCGCAGCGGTGAGGAACCGGGGCATCCACCGACCGCTCACCGACCGGTTCGGCGGTCCCGACGGGCGTGCATAGGATGGATTATGACCTTCACCACAGACCACCACCCCGGTCCCCCCTCCGACGACGAGTTCCTCTGGCTTGAGGACATCTATGGTGACTCACCCCTTGAGTGGGTTCGCACCGAGAACGCTGTCACCGAACGATTGCTCGTTACCGGGGAATTCCAGGACAGGGAGCGCGAGGCTCTGGAGGTTCTCGACTCGACAGATCGCATTCCGATGGTCGCCAAACGAGGCGATCACTACTACAACTTCTGGCGCGATAAGGAGCACCCCAAGGGGCTGTGGCGCCGCACCAGGTGGGACAGCTACGCCTCGGAGCAGACCGAGTGGGAGGTGCTGTTGGACCTCGATTCACTCAGCGCCGACGAAGACACCGAATGGGTGTGGGGCGGGGCAATGTTCCTGCGTCCCGTTGCCGGCGAGCCGCACCGGCGTGCACTGGTTGCGCTGTCCCCCGATGGAGGCGACGCGCGCCGGTTCCGCGAGTTCGACGTCGTCTCCCGCACCTTTGTTGCTGACGGCTTCGACATTCCCGCTGCCAAGAGCCGGATCAGCTGGGCCGGACCTGATGCACTCTACGTGGCCACCGACTTCGGTCCCGGCTCGATCACCACCAGTTCCTATCCGCGCACTGTGCGCACCGTGCAGCGCGGACAATCCCTCGATGACGCCGAACTGTACTTCGAAATCCCCGAAACCCACATGATGGCAGTGGTGATGCGGGACCAGACACCCGGATTCGAACGGGACATCGCCGTGGACACCATCGACTTCTACTCAAGCAGCACCCATCTCCGCCACGACGGCGAGTGGGTCAAGCTGGACGTTCCGGATGACGTAAACGTTTCACTGCATCGACAGTGGCTACTCCTGCGGCCCCGCACCGATTGGACAGTGGACGGCACAGTATTCCCCGCCGGATCGCTCCTCGGCGTCGACCTTGAGTCATTCCTTGCCGGCAACCGATCGTTGACCACGCTCTTCCGGCCCGACACACAGACCTCGCTGCAATCCTGGAGTTGGACTCGTGACTACCTCCTGATCAACCTGCTCAACGATGTGTCATCCGAAATCCGGGTCCTCAAACCGTCTGAGCAATGGCGGGCCGAGATCCTCGACGCGTGCCCGCCCCTCCATTCGGTTGACGCCTTCGCCGTCGATGATGAGGACGACGACGCCGGGAACGACTATTGGCTATTGGCCAGCGGGTTCCTGACCCCCACGACCCTGCTGCGGGGCACCATTGGCGGGACTCACACCCAGGTGAAGGGTACGCCGTCGTTCTTTAATGACGACCAATTCACCGTTGAGCAGCACTTCGCGGTGTCCAGGGACGGGACCCGGGTCCCGTATTTCCAGGTCGGGGCGCAGAACCTGGCGCTGGACGGCGAGAACCCCACCCTCATGTCAGGCTACGGCGGTTTCGAGAACGCAATGGTTCCGTCCTACTCGGGGGTAATCGGACGGGGGTGGCTGGAGCGGACCACTGCCAGCGGCAGGCATGGAGTGTACGTACTGGCGAACATCCGCGGCGGCGGGGAGTACGGTCCGGCCTGGCACCGTGCAGCACTGCATGCGAACCGGCATCGCGCGTACGAGGACTTCGCGGCGATCGCCGAGGATCTGGTGGCTCGTGGAGTCACTAGGCCAGAGCTCCTGGGCTGCACCGGACGCAGCAACGGCGGTCTGCTGGTGGGCAACATGCTCACCCAGTACCCTCACCTGTTCGGAGCCATCTCCTGCGGCGTGCCCCTGCTGGACATGCGCCGTTATACCCGCCTGTCAGCCGGCTACTCGTGGATTGCCGAGTACGGCGATCCCGACAAGCCCGAGGAATGGGAGTACGTGCAAACCTTCTCTCCCTACCATCTGCTGCGCACCGGGGTCAGCTACCCGCGCACACTGATCTGGACCGCCACCAGTGACGACCGGGTGGGCCCGGTCCAGGCGCGGAAGATGGCCGCACGGATGAGAGCAATGAACATTGACAACGTGTGGTTCCACGAAGCCCTGGAAGGCGGTCACGCCGGGGCATCGGATAACCGTCAGGCAGCCCGCATGCACGTCATGTCACAGGAGTTTATGTGGAAGGCGTTGAGCGGAGGGCTATAGCCGTCAGCGGTTTTGCTCTTGCCCGCTTCTTACGGGTAGCCTTGGGTGGCTAGTAATAGCCGCTGGAGACGTGCCAGAGCGGCCGAATGGGCTTCACTGCTAATGAAGTGTGGGCCTAAAGCCTACCGGGGGTTCAAATCCCCCCGTCTCCGCGTAGTTCACCGAGCACCCCGGTTCGTCATCGAACCGGGGTGCTCGTGGGTTTAAGCACGTGCCTAGCCCGCCGGAATCACGCCTTCAGCGCTAGGGCAAAGGGCAGCACCTCCTGTGCACCGGCGTCACGCAGCGCCTTACCAGCCACAGTTATCGTCCACCGGCTATCTGCCAGGTCGTCCACCAGCAGCACTGGTCCGGGGTTGGCAGCAAACCATTCCCGGCCCTCGTCCGGCACAGCGAAACGATCCCAGACGGCGGCAAGCCGGAACGCACTGTTGCCGCCCGGCGCTCCGGTAGGCCAGCCGTGAGGCGTTTGCAGAGCGCCGAGATATGGGATGCGGCCCACACCCGCGAGTCCCTCTGCCAGGGATTGCACCATCAGGGGGCGGCGCCGGGACGGCACGCTGACGACGGCGACTGGACGATTGTCCCAGCCCCACTGCGCCAAAACCGAGATGCAAGCCTCAATCGCCAACTGACCCAGCGGTTGATCAGCCGTGGTGTCAGCCAGCATTTCCCGCAGCCGGCTTCCCCACCCCAGATCCGTGAGCCGGGCCAGGGCCCGGCCCGGCGCATTCGCCTGATCAGCGGCGATACGCCCCTTGACCGGCACTGACAGTTTGTCCATGCCACTGGGCCACTGACCCCGTGGGCCCAATTCCACCCCCACCCGGCTGAGTGCCTTCTGGGCGCTATCTGAGGCGTCGTGTGACACCTCATCCGAGTACCAGGGGCCAGCGCAGTTGTCGCACCTCCCGCAGGGCGCAGCAGTCGGGTCGTCGAGTGCGGCCGCGAGATACTCCATCCGGCACGCCGCCGTGTTCTCGTAGTCCAACATGGACTTCTGCTCGGCGATCCGGGCTTTGGCTATCCGACCATAGCGCTCACTGTCGTACACCCAGGGCGTCCCGGTACTTTCCCAGCCGCCCTGCACCTTGCGGACGGCACCGTCCACGTCCAGGACCTTCAGCAGCAACTCCAGCGGAGTACGTTTGAGGTTGACCCGCGCCTCGAGCGCAGGCGTGGACAGAACCGTCCCAGACCCTAGTGCGTCGAGTACCCGGGTCGCTTTTTCCTCTGACGGCATCGAGGAGGTGGCGAAATACTCCCAGATTTCGCGGTCTTCGGTTCCCGGCAGGAGCAACACATCGGCGTTCGGCGTGCCACGGCCAGCGCGACCTACCTGCTGGTAATACGCCACCGGGGAGGACGGTGCCCCCAGGTGAACAACGAACCCGAGATCCGGTTTGTCGAACCCCATCCCGAGCGCGCTGGTGGCCACCAACGCTTTGACCTCGTTGCTCTTCAACGCTGCCTCGGCTGATTCGCGGTCTGCCGGATCGGTCCGGCCCGTATAGGCAAGTACCTGGTGCCCGTTCGCCCGCAACAGATGAGCCGTATCCTCAGCGGCTGCAACCGTCAGCGCATAGATGATTCCGCTGCCCGGCAGGTCATCAATGTGGGTCAATAGCCAGGCGAGCCGTGAGCGCGGGCTCGGCAGCCGCAGCACACCCAGCCGCAAGGAGTCACGGGCCAGGGTGCCACGGAGGGTGAACACCTCGGTGCCGTCAGTACCCAACTGCTCTTCAACATCGCTGACCACCCGCGAGTTAGCGGTGGCCGTCGTTGCCAGAACCGGCACACCCGGCGGCAACTGGGTGATCAGGTCACGCAACCGGCGATAGTCCGGGCGGAAGTCATGCCCCCAGTCGGAGATACAGTGAGCCTCATCAATGACCAGCAGGCCGGTCCGCCGGATCAGCTCGGGAAGGTGGCGTTCGCGGAACGCCGGATTGTTCAGCCGCTCAGGGGACACCAGCAGGACATCAACTGAATTGTTGTCGAGTTTGGTAGTGATCTCCTGCCAATCCACCTGATTGGCAGAGTTAATCGCTTCGGCCCGCACTCCAGCCCTCGCAGCGGCGGCAACCTGGTCCCGCATCAGAGCGAGCAGCGGGGAAACAATCAGGGTGGGCCCCGCACCCCGTGCGCGCAGGAGGAGGCTTGCGACGAAGTAGACGGCAGACTTGCCCCAGCCGGTTCTCTGGACCACTAAAGCCCTGCGCCCGCCGTTCACCAGCGCCTCGATCGCCTCAAACTGACCGTCGTGGAACTCGGCGTCGTCGCGCCCGACGAGGGTCCGCAGAATCCCGGCTGCCTGAACATGAAGTGTGGTGGTTTCGGCCATGAGCCCAAGTATTGCAGGCCACGCTGGCACCCGGTCAGGCGGAACACCAGGTGTGGAAATTTCTCCCGTCTCCCGCTCCACAGCTCTTGGCCGCCTGATGCCAGCGGCTAGACTCTCCCCGTGACTAAATCCTTTGACCTTTCAGCGTCCTTCAAGGCCTATGACGTCCGCGGCATCGTGGGCGAAAGCATCACCACCGAGATTGTCGAAGCAGTGGGCGCTGCTTTCGTTGACGTGCTCGATCTCGCTGGGACGACTGTACTGGTAGGCGGCGACATGCGCCCCTCCTCGCCGGAGTTCAGCACCGCGTTCGCCCACGGAGCCACCCGTCGTGGTGCCGACGTCGTCCTCCTGGATCTCATCTCAACTGACGAGCTGTACTACGCCAGTGGCACCCTGGACGCTGCGGGGGTTACCTTTACCGCCAGCCACAACCCGGCTGAGTACAACGGAATGAAAATGTGCCGCCCCGGTGCGGTGCCCGTGTCCTCGGAGACCGGGCTGGTGGAAATCCAGGCTCTTGCCGAGCAGTACCTGAACACCGGGTCGATTCCGGTGGCGGAGCGGACCGGCACCATCGGTGTCCGTGATGTCCTGGGCGGGTACGCGGAGTATCTGCGCTCCCTCGTAGACCTGTCCGGATCACGACCTTTGAAGGTGGTGGTCGACGCCGGGAACGGGATGGGCGGGCTCACCACCCCCGCGGTCCTGGGCGACACGCTGCTCTCCAAGCTCCCCCTGAATATCATTCAGCTGTACTTCGAGCTCGACGGCTCGTTCCCAAACCACCCGGCCAACCCGTTGGAGCCGGAGAACCTCAAAGACCTGCAGGCGGCTGTGGTCAGTAATCAGGCCGATATCGGGATAGCGTTCGACGGCGACGCTGACCGCTGCTTCGTGATTGATGAGCTGGGCAACCCCCTCTCGCCCAGCGCAGTCACTGCCATGGTTGCGCGCCGTGAGATAGCGCGGGCCCAGACAGCGGGTGAGAGCGCACCAGTCATCATCCACAACCTGATCACCTCACGCGCAGTTCCCGAGTTGGTGAAACAGCTCGGCGGGCGGCCCGTCCGGACCCGGGTTGGACACTCGTTCATCAAGGCGGTCATGGCTGAGGAGGGCGCTGTCTTCGGTGGAGAACATTCGGCCCACTACTACTTCCGCGACTTTTGGAACGCTGACACCGGCATGCTGGCCGCCATGCATGTCCTTGCCGCGCTCGGCGAACAGCCCGAGCCCCTATCCGACCTGGGCCGTGAGTACGAGCCCTACTTTTCCTCCGGCGAGATCAACTCACGGTTGGACGACGTCCCCTCAGCTGTGGCCCGGGTCCGCGAGGAGTTCGGCAACGACGGCGTCACCGTCGATGAGCTCGATGGCCTCACGTTTACCGCTGACGATGGGTCCTGGTGGTTCAACCTTCGCGCCTCGAACACCGAGCCCTATCTGCGCCTGAACGCTGAGGCCGTTAACCCGCAGATTCTGAGCACTTTGACCGAGGAGGTGCTGGCGCAGGTTCGGCAATAGATGACACTACTTCTCCGATCCCGCCACCGCGGTGAGCCTTGCGTGCATCGATCCATTGATCCACTGGCGTACCACCTCGTTGAACAACTGCGTATCTTCGACATTCCACACGTGGTGCATACCGGGAACGGTGGCGGCGACACCCTCGGGCGCGGCATCGGCGATCGCGGTCAGGGAGCCAATCACTGCGCGAGGTTCCCTGCTTCCCGCTAGCGCCAGCAGCCGTCCACTGTAGCCGGCCAGACCGGTCGGCAGTCCACCGGCGTAGACTTCGGCCAGCATGCGACGGGCATTCGAGCTGTCGATGCTGAGGCCGTGCTCCACATACAGGTGGTAGCTGTCCGCTGGGAGTCTGAACGCCCTGGCTTGAAGGTGCCAGAACCACGGCTGGTCCCAGCACCGGAGCTGAAGTCCGGCGACGGCGCCGGTCACGCCGCTGATGCCGAGGACTGCAGCTCCGCTAACTATCGCGCTGGTTACCGGCAGAGGATTTCTGGCCAGCAGTCGCAGGGCCACCACCGCTCCCAGGGAGAGTCCCACCAGGTGCACTGGGCCCTCAGCCTCAGTTCTGATCAACTCGGCAACCTCGTCCGCTGCATGATCCAGGCCGATCCAACTCTCTGCGGTCCGGGCACCGAAGCCAGGAAAATCAGGCGTGATGACCTGATAGTCGGTGAGATCCTCGACCTGGCGCTGCCACATCCAGTTAGCCACGTTTCCGCCGTGAAGGAAGACGACGCACCCGCGCGAGGTGCCGTGCGCAGGGTGCAGCACCGGGAACTGGAGAGCGCTCATTGGAGGCCCTCTTCGACCGCTTCGAGCCACTCCAGTTCGGCGCGCACGTGGCTGATGCCGTTCCGTAGCGTGGCAGACCTCATGTACTCTTCTCGATTCTTGGAGACGGGGGTGACCGACGGACCCAACTGGCTTACGAGCTCGTCAAGCATCGACTGCGCCGCCAGGCGGCGCGCCCACAGCAGAGCGAGGATGTCGTCGGGCTCAAGCGTTCCAGAGAAGAAGACCCTCGCAAGGAAGGGATCCCGTTCCCGGTAGGGATCAGGCGCCGACAGCAGCCATTCGGCGAGGGCCGTCCTTCCCGTATCGGTGATGTGGTGCTCCTGCCGATCCGGCAGGCCATCTTGACGCACTGTCATTACGACCGCGAGGTCATCCGCCACCAACCGGGCCAAGGTTCGGTAAATCTGCGCTTTATCGGCCGACCAAAAGTGGGCAACTGTCGTATCAAACCGCTTTTTGAGGTCGTAGCCAGTCATCGGCGCCACTGCTAGCATTCCCAGGATCACGTTGGACAGGATCATCCCAATAGTAGACCATACGTCTAGTAGACTTGTCCACTAGACGTATGGTCTACTCATCAGACGCCGAACCGCTCCCTAAGACCCTTCAACTGATCGTCAAGCTCGGTCGGGAGAGACTCCCCGAACCGTGAGTACCACTCCTGGATCCCCTGCAGCTCGGCTGTCCATTCCTCGGGATCCACCCGGACGGCGGCATCCACCGCTTCAGGAGTCATGTCGAGTCCAGTCAGATCCAGGGAATCCCCAGTGGGCACAAAGCCAATCGGGGTCTCGACGGCGTCCGCAGTGCCTTCAATCCGTTCGATGACCCACTTCATCACCCGGGAGTTCTCTCCGAAGCCAGGCCAGGCGAACCCACCATCTGCTGTCCTGCGAAACCAGTTCACCAGGAAAATCTTCGGCAGGCGCTCCTGGTCTGCCTTACCGCTGAGGGTGATCCAGTGGCGCAGGTAGTCACCGGCATCGTACCCGATGAACGGAAGCATGGCCATCGGATCGCGGCGCACCCGGCCCACCTCGCCGGCTGCTGCCGCAGTAGTCTCCGAGGAGAGGGTGGAGCCCATGAAAATACCGTTGGTCCAGTCGCGTGACTGGGTGACCAGCGGAACCGTGGTCTTCCGACGTCCGCCGAACAGGATGGCCGAGATCTCGACACCGTCAGGGTTGTTGAACTCGTCGGCAAGCATGTCGATTTGGTCAATCGGCGTGCAGAACCGTGCGTTCGGGTGAGCCGCGGTCGTGTCCGATGACGGCGTCCACTCCTTCCCCTGCCAATCGGTCAGGTGCTCAGGCACGTCGGCAGTCATCCCTTCCCACCACACGCCGCCGTCGTCAGTCAGTGCGACGTTGGTGAAGATGGAATTGCCCTTGGCGATCGCGCGCATCGCGTTCGGGTTGGTGAGCCAGCCGGTACCGGGCGCGACGCCGAACAGCCCGGCCTCCGGGTTAATGGCCCGCAGCTCACCTTCAGCACCGACGCGCATCCAGGTGATGTCGTCGCCGAGCGTCTCCACCTTCCATCCCTCGATGGTCGGGTCGAGCAGTGCGAGGTTGGTCTTGCCGCAGGCCGAGGGGAACGCCGCCGACACGTAGTAGGCCTTGTCCTGCGGGGAGGTTAGCTTGAGGATGAGCATGTGCTCTGCCAACCAGCCTTCGTCGCGGGCCATGACAGATGCTATGCGCAGTGCGTAGCACTTCTTGCCGAGCAGGGCGTTGCCGCCGTAACCGGACCCAAAGGACCAGATGGAGCGCTCCTCGGGGAAGTGGACAATCCATTTCTCCGCGTTGCAGGGCCATGACACATCCGCCTCACCCTCGGCGAGGGGCGCACCCAGGGAGTGCAGCGCCGGGACGAACTCAGCGTTGAGCTCGGTGATCCGCTCCAGCACCTCGGTACCGATGGTGGCCATGATGCGCATCGAACTGACCACATACGGGCTGTCGGTGATTTCCACACCAAATTTGGGGTTGGCCGCGTCAAGGTGACCCATCACAAATGGGATCACGTACATGGTGCGTCCACGCATCGAACCAGTGAAGAGGCCCCGCAGCTTCTCCTTCATCTGATCGGGGTCCATCCAGTTATTGGTGAACCCGGCGTCGCGCTCGTTTCGTGAGCAGATGAATGTCTGCTCCTCAACGCGGGCAACATCCGCCGGGTCGGAGAACGCCGCAAACGAGTTGGGGAACGTCTCGGGATTAAGTCGCGTCAGGGTTCCCGCGTCCACGAGCTCGTCAGTCAGGGCCTTGTTCTCCGACTCGGAGCCGTCGACCCAATACACCCGCTCAGGCTGAACCATGTCGGCAACTTCCTGGACCCACGCGAGTAGTCCTGAGTGGGTGGTCGGAGCTGGAACCTCCAGCCCACTGACTCGCACTACGGGCGTGTCGCTCTGATCGGTTGCGTCAGGATTCTTGTGATCAACCAGTTGGCGTACGGGATCGCCCATAACATGTCCCTTCGTTGGGTGGATGGTGTAACGATGCTATGGGCCATGTCACTCTGGGGCTGGCACCGCAGGAGTGGCTACGGGGCGTTGACCACTGGTATTTCCCTAGAATCCACGGAGGGCGAGCACTGTCAATAGTCGCCAATGTGATTAAGGTCACCTAGACCGGTCTAGTAGTGATCCTCTTTCCTGACCGT
Organism: Arthrobacter sp. H20; assembly: GCF_000520515.1. Taxonomy (GTDB): domain Bacteria; phylum Actinomycetota; class Actinomycetes; order Actinomycetales; family Micrococcaceae; genus Arthrobacter_D. The sequence continues at coordinate 18,127 of NZ_AZRY01000180.1, read as the reverse complement.
AATTCCACTAGCCCAGGGGCCCCCGCCACGACTAATTAGGCGTAGGTCGGCAATGGTTGTAAAGTAATCCAAGGCCAATAACAGTGCGAGTCGCGGTGAATATCGTAGACCTGTGCCGTGAAATTGACCAGTTTGCGTGCGTAGCTCAATGGATAGAGCACCTGACTACGGATCAGGAGGTTGGGGGTTCGAGTCCCTTCGCGCGCACAGTGCCCAGCACAGCCGGTAAATGCCCTTCGCCACCAGGCGGAGGGCATTTTCTCTTTCCCGTCGCGCAAAAGGTTGCCCAGTTGCTCCAGCAATGAAAAACTCAAGGCATGAGCGACTCCGAGGACTTCGACGTAATTGTGATTGGCGCTGGCGCTGTCGGCGAAAATGTGGCGGACCGCGTGGTGAAGGCAGGGCTGTCGGCCGCCCTCATCGAGGCCGAGCTGGTGGGCGGCGAATGCTCCTACTGGGCCTGCATGCCTTCCAAAGCACTACTCCGCCCAGGCACCGCCCTGAAGGCAGCGTCGACAGTTGCGGGGTCGAGGGAAGCGGTCACGGGTACCCTCGACGCGCAGCAGGTATTGAACCGCCGCAACCAATTCACTTCCAACTGGGACGATTCCTCGCAGGCCGAGTGGGTGAAGGACAGCGGCATCACCCTGGTACGCGGTACCGCACGGCTCACGGGTGAGCGCGCAGTTGAGGTGACGCACGACGACGTCGTAACCGCCATGAGTGCCCGGGTCGCGGTTGTTCTGGCTACCGGCTCCACCCCCACCATCCCGCCAGTCAATGGCCTGGATGCTGTCGACTTCTGGGGCACCCGCGAAGCGACCTCGGCGCCCCAGATACCCCAATCGTTGGCTGTCCTCGGTGGCGGTGTTGCGGGCGCTGAGCTGGCACAGGCCTTCTCGCGGCTCGGCGCGAAGGTCACCATCATCGCCCGGAGCGGACTCCTGTCCAATTTTCCGCAGCCGGCCGCTCAGCTAGTGCAGAACGGACTGGAGGGCGACGGCGTCGAGGTGCTGACCGACACGGCCACCGAGTCGGTCCGGCAGGCGGCCGACGGCACGGTGACCATTTCGCTGGCGGGGGGCCGCGCTGTGACAGCAGAGAAGCTGCTGGTTTCCACTGGGAGGCGTCCCGCCCTGGCCAACCTAGGCCTGGAGGATCTTGATCTTGACCCGAAGAAGCTAGTCATTGATGCGTCCGGGCGGGTCCGGGGCGCCGACTGGCTCTACGCCGTCGGCGATGCGGCGGGCAAGGTCCTGCTGACCCACCAGGGCAAATACGAGGCCCGGATGACTGGCTCGGCGATCGCGGCACGGGCAGCGGGAACCCTCGGTGAAACGGTCGAGGACTGGAGTGCCTACGCAGCTTCAGCCAATGAGTATGCCGTCCCGCAGGTGGTCTTCACCGATCCAGAGATCGCCATGGCCGGCAGGACAGTGAAACAGGCCCAGGAGGCTGGCATCATCGTCAGTGAAACGTCACTGGACATTGCTGTGGCTGGGTCTGCCCTGCACTCAGATGGCTATCAAGGGTGGGCGCAGATGGTGGTTGACGAGGACCGGAAGGTGCTGATCGGCGCAACCTTCGCTGGCCCTGATGTAGCCGAGCTCCTGCACGCCGCGACCATCGCCATAGCTGGAGAGGTCCCGCTGGAGAGGCTGTGGCACGCGGTGCCCGCCTACCCGACGATCAGCGAAGTCTGGCTGCGGCTCCTCGAAAAGTATGGTCTCTAGGCCCGCTGGACCACGAAGTCGGTCATCACGGCGTCCCGACCGTCCAGCTCCGCCCAGCCCTGATCGTGCTGCAACACTGACAGGCCCGACGTCGGATAGTGGGTTGCCATCTCCATCACCGCGTCCTCGTTGGAGTCTACGGAGGCCAGGCGCATAGCGAGTTCCTGAACCCCGGGCATGTGAGTGATCACCAGGAGACTGGTGACCGTTTCCGGAACGTGGTTGATCAACGTCAGGATCGACGATGCGGAGGCCGAGTACAGGCGCTCCTCAAGTTTCGGGGTGGGCGCCTTATCTCCGAGCTCCTTGCAGATCCAGGTGCACGTCTGGCGGGTCCGTAGCGCCGACGAGCAGAGAATGAGATCAGGAACTGCGCCGTGCTCCACCATCCACAGGCCGGGCAACGGCGCGTCCCGGTGGCCGCGGGAACTCAGCGGACGCTCAAAGTCCTCAACGTTGCGGGGCCAGTCCGATTTGGCGTGCCGCAGCAGCATGAGCCGTTTGAGGTGATGGTTTGCCATGGCCTGAAGTCTATGGGGTTTCCTCGGCAGTACCTCTATGCAGCCAACCAACAGAAAGAGCGGCTTCCCGGCTCTCGCCCCGGGAAACCGCTCCGATCTGTGGGTCAGCGGTCGGTGTACCGCTTCGGTCGATGATCCCCACACACTGGCTGAGACGGAGGCGAGGAGGTTCGTTGGGGAGTCCCACCCCCGCCTCCGGCTCTATGCTTCAGTGCTGGTGACTGCACCGACCTGAGAATTTCTTCCCTGCAATCAACATAGGCCGCGCACCCAGGATTATCACTACGCAGGTACTACCCGTCTTTTGCGGATCGGTACGTAGTTTTGCAGTCGGTTGAAATGCTGACCTACCGGGGAGCCTTCCCGATGTCCTTGCGCGAGGACAATCCCCGCTTGGTGAGGATGCTCTCGACGTGCCCATCCACTGTCCTTATCGATACGCCATGTTCCCTGGCGATCTGCTTTGTTGTCTTGCCTGCGGCGACGTCCGCGGCGATGGTCGCTTCGCGCGGAGTCAGACGGGTAGCCTGGCGCAGTGCTGCCAGTTGCGGGTGCACTCGTTGAAGTTCAGGATCGAGCTGCGAGAGCAGCTTCGATGCACTGCGGACCCCCGGGCTGTTCGATCCTGCTGATGGCGTCAGTAGGCCCCCCAGACAGACGGGAACCAGCAACTCCTGGCCCTGCTCAAGACAAAATTCGGCAGCTTCGACAAGTCTGGAGGCGTTCCCATCGGCGAGCGCGGTCAGCACCGTGTGAAGACTTCGCGCCCGCGGATCGGAGAGCTCTGCGGTGATGCCGATGCCGACGTCGACGGCGCTCCCGCTTCCGCCCTGCACCAGCAACACACTCAGCTCCGCCCGGACCTGCGGACTCGCGGCCTCAGGGGTCATAGCGTTCGCCTGACGCGCTGAAGGGTCAGCGGACGGATCGCCAACCACTCCGAGATAGGCTTCCGCGAGCATCCTGCGTTCCGACGGCCCCCAGTGGGTGAGCCGGCGATACTCCCCCACATATCCCTGCAGACTCGGGTCCCCGATGAGCCAGGATGTATAGGCAGCGAGGGAAACGGCCAGAGGCCTGAACTGCTTGATATCACGTTCTCTGAGCACCACAATGGCCGTCCGGAAGTGAGCAAGAGCGCTCTCGGGCCTGCCCCGCCGAAGCGCTGTTAGTCCGTCCACCACATCCCAAAACCCGATGAGCCGCTTTATCCACGGAGCCCTGCCATCGGTGACCTTGGCTTGGAGCGCGGTCAGCTCCTCCCAGAAGCCACCCCCCGCCATGAGGAACATCAGCCGCGTCAGGACGTGCCCGCCGTAGTTCCGCAGCGGCTCATGATCAAGGACGAGGTCGAGGGCAAGCCCCAGTTCCCGGGTCGAGGCTGAAAGATCACCCCGCCGGCAGTGCAGCTCCCCCGCTACAAGGTGCCAAAACAGAGCCACTCTGGGGTCGGCCGGCAACCCGTTACTTTCGACGACCGGCACCTCGGGAATGATACCGGCGGCGAGCTGCTGCAGGTCCCGGGCGAGCCACCAGACCACTGTGTTCTCAGCGGACGTCCCTGCGGGGCTAACCGCAGTACGACGCCGGATGGCCTGGGCGAGGGCCGAGGTGCCCATCCCGGTAGCCAGGTTGATCTGAAATGTCAGGTTCACCACCGAGGTCATGACCTCGGGCCCCGGATCGCTCAGGACAAGATTTCGGAGGCGAGACAGGGCGAGATCGGTCCGCCCATCGTAGAACTCAGCACGTGCCCGTTGAACTTCGGCGGCTGCAGCGACACCGGTCGGATCTGCCGAAGTATCCGATGGCAGCAACCGCAAGAGGAGTGCGGCCGTGTCCGGCAGGTCAAGGCGGTTGGCCATTACGGCGGAGGTGAGGACGTCGCCGTCGTCGACTGTTACACCCACTGAGAGCTTCCACATCACCCGGTGGATGATGCCCGGCGTATTGGTGAGATCACCCAGATAATGGTGGACACTCTCCCACAGCCGGCGCGACCGAAAGGGCTCAACCCGCTGCCTGATCGCGGCGCCCAGAATGGGTGGTGCGGCCCGCAACCAGATCTGCCCGGCGTCCTCCTGCTGTGACAGCGCGCCTTCCAGAAGGAGAGAGTTGACTGGTTCCACCCCCCACAGGTTGACTACCACCTCCAGCGGTATCTGATGGGCCAGCGCAACGGTGAGCAGGACATCGGTCTCCTGCGGCCCATAGGCAGCTATCAGCCGGAAAATCTGTTCGGCCATCCGGTCGGTCAGGGTCAGCTCGCGCGGCAGAATCCAGACGCCGTCGCGAAGCTGCAACAGGTCCTTAATCTGCCCATCCCGTGTCACCATTTCCAGTAGGACCGGGCTGCCTCCAATAACGTCTCGTATCAGAGTGCTCGACAGGGTCGGAAGGGTCCCACCCAGGATGTCTGCAAAGTACTCTGTGATGTCGGCGGCGGTCAGCACCGGGATCTGGACCTCCTCGATGAAGCCATCGGCCAGCGCGATTTCCAGTTCAAGAGGGATCAGGCTACGGGGGCCGCTGCGGATGAGTAAGCCGATGTGAGCGGATTCCGCGAGCCTGGTCAGCACAGCAATGCTCGCCGTATCGAGGTGCTCGGGATTACGCACCACCACAACACAGCTTTTGCCGTTGGTCAGCCGTTCGATTCTCTCGCGTACCGCTGAGAGAACCTCCAGCTCCGATTCGAAGTCAATGTCCGGTGAATCCTGAAGTAGCGGGGCCAACGGGGCATAGGGGACTCCCGAAAAGGAAAGGGTTCCCTGCACGCCAACCGTGTGGAAAGGATCAGCGGAGGCCACGATACGCGAGAGCAGGAAGTCGCCACCGAAGACCGACGAGGTGGTAAGGAGTAGGCCTCCGGATTGGGAAGTCACCAGTTCCCGTCCCGCCGCCTGAAGCACTCCATCCAGGGTGCTCAACCTGGGATTGTCAGCGGGGGCCGAACGTCTCACGCACCACCCAATTCAACAGCATCGTCCGGTGGCTGCAGTGCCTGCCGTAGTTGCTCCCGGGTAGAGACGCCGAGCTTCCGGTAGGCATTCTGCAGGTGGCGTTCGGCAGTGCGCGGCGAGATACCCAGCACCGCTGCAATTTCGGAGTTCTTGCTGCGGGACATGGCAAGATCAACCACTTGGCGTTCCCTCCGGGTAAGGATCTCGGTGTCAGCTGGCATCGCAGGGCGCGCGTCCGATCCGGGCACTAACGCCTGAGCCGCTCGCTGCACCTCAGGGAGTTTCACTCTTCCCGCAGCCCGCGATGCCAGGGTGGCTGCGACGCCCGACAATCCACTATTTCCGGCCCTGGCGGCCGCTTGCGCCGCTCTGACGAGCGTCGTCGGATCCCGGGTCAACAGGCCATCGGCAAGCAGGCCATATTGTCGAGCGAGTGGTCCGGTTGTTGACCTCGCACACCGTTCGAGGCGTTTGAGGTCCAGTTCATTGAAGCTGTCCATCGATGCTGGATCAATGTCGCCTTCCCGCTCCAAAAGCACCACAGATCCGAGCGCGAAGAGCTGGAGGCCGCGAAGCCCGCTAAGCCGCCGATCGCCCGCCAGCTCTTTGAACTCGGCGACCGCATGATTGATCGTGTCCTGCTGGGTGAACAGGTCAGCACACCGGGTAACGAACCAGCCGAACGTGTCGGTGGAGTTCACTTCGCCATGCTCGCCGACGGCGGGTGCCTGTCGTGGCTGCCGGGAAATAAGCTGGGGGAGCAAGAATGTGGACTGCTCACCGAACAGCAGGCAGCCCGGCCGCCGCAGGACATTCTGGGTGATCAGGTCGTTGAGTTCGCCCCATTCACCGTTGAGGAACAGGACACGGCAATAGGCAGCTTCTCCGATTTCTCGAACCATAGCTGACCGCACGCTGCGGTAGCCCAGACCACTGTCGATGGTCAGGAGGCGGGCGCGGGCTGAATCGCCGCAGACCGCGTAGGCTTCAGCAGCGAGCATGGTGACCAGGTAGCGGGAGTCATGGCCGTCCGGGAGGTCGGTGGATCGGTACAGCTCCAGCAACCGCTGGTAATTGCCAGTCCGACGCAGGACCAGGAGCTCAGCCATGCGGTCCCCCGCCGCCTGTTCCGGCGTCGAGGTCCGGGCCGCAAAGACCGACTGCACCAGTTGGCTGAGGGCTGCCTCATCAGCCGGTGGCGCCATCGACATCTCAGGCGCGTCGTTCTGGCCGGTGAGCACGCGCTCACCTTGCTCAGGCTGACCCAAAAACCAGTGGGCCTCGGACTGGACGCGCACCGACAACCAGGTTCGCCACTTCACTGCCGAAACGAGGTCGAGAGCGATACGTGGCGAATAAGCGCGCATCGCGTCGTCGGCGGCCGCCAGAAGCGCTGCGTCGTTGACGTCGATTCCGCGCTGCAGTGCCCAGACAATGTTGGCGCCGGGCGGTCGTACCCCGCGCTGCGACATCCCAGGCTCGACAATCGTCGTCCAAATCTGGTGGGCTCTGGAGTTGCCGAGGGTCTGGCGCAGGATGTGCGCCAACCCTTTGCTGTGCAGCCAGTAGGTATTTCCGCCGTCCCGGGCCTCAATCATGCCCTCCCGCTGCAGACGCTCGAGGGCCCGAATATCGCAATGACGTGCCAACACATCGATATGCACGGACCCGGCGGCCGCGAGTACTTCCAGTGCAGCGCGTTCGTGAGCATTAAGTCTTGACTGCAGGACCGCCAGGCCGCTGTGCAGCGAGCCACTGGTGAAGGGCTCAGCATAATGGGCAGTGGTCTGCCAGATGCCGTCTTCCCTGGCTATATTGCCGTTCTCCTGGGCGTGCGCGGCGAGCATTGTCAGGATTCGCGGGTTGCCCCTGGAGTGCGCATGAAGGGAGTTGGCAACCGAAGTTGAGACCTTCCCCCCCAGGAAGCGTTCGATCACGTTCTTACCCTCGTCGATTGACAGGGCCGAGAGGGTGATAGCTTCCATGGCGCCGCTGTTCACCGCTGCCCTCACCTCGGGGCTATGGTCAACCCGGTTGCAGGACACCAGCAGGGTGACCGAAGTCATTCCCAGCACCATGGTGCACAGCGCCCTGCTCTGCGGGTCCAGGAAGTCGAAATTGTCGATCAGCAGTATCACCGGGCGCTCAGCAGCCAGTTCGCGGAGCTGGGCAGATAACTGGGCAAATACCACCGCTGGGTGGGGAACCGTGCCGGGGTGCAGCCGAACCAGATCGCCCAGCGCCAGGTAGGCCGTCTCACTCCCCCGGGGCGTGCCCCTCAGGCGGACAATATTGCGGTCGGATTCGAGAGCGCGTGCCGCAATTCTCAGAGATTCAGTCTTCCCTGACCCGAATTGGCCCTCGACAACCACTGACACGCCACGCCGAAGCGAGACTTCCAGTTGGGTCATCAACTGGCCGCGGGTTCTGTCACCAGTCATACGTGTCCCCAATGTGGCAAATGTTCGAATGGGAAACTGGCAACTACTACCGCCTCGTTACACACCAACCCCAACACCCGCCAGGGCGCAGGGAATCGTGAAATCTTCCGCTTCTGCAGCCACTGGTTACCCGGCTCATCTCGCCCTGAGAAATGACTGACTCCCAACAGTCACCCCGATGAGGAGATTGCCACATGGTAGCACCTGCTATTGGGGTTGGAAACCCCGGCTGGGCCAGTGCGGCTGGTTCGTCGCTTCGACCCCAACTGCGTCCTAGATTGAGTACTCGGGGGCGGCCCAAACAATCACTTCGGGGTGCTCGTAGAACCGGTAGCCCTGCCCCCTGACCGTCCTCACTGTGTTCGCCAGACGACCCAGTTTGGACCGCAGCCGACGAATGTGTACGTCGATTGTGCGTTCATTGGGCACCTCTTCGGCATTGCGCCACAGCCCGCTGAGAAGCTCTTCCCGACCGACAGTCCGGGTCGCATTTTCGACCAGGTAGTTGAGGAGTTCGAATTCTTTGAAGGTGAGGTTCAGGGTATCGCCGTCGAGGTGAACCTCCCGGCGAGACAGATCAATCAAGACGCCCGTGGGCCGCGGCGCGGCGGGCTGCGCCAGCTGAGACGGTGCCCGACGGGCAACTGTCGGATCACCCAGGGCCTGCCGGACGACGTCGATATCGCTCCCGACGGAGTCGGCCGGAGCCAGCGCAACGGCTGCATGGCTCTGGGCCTGGGGAACGAGCGTGCGCACATACGCCCTCACGTCCTGGGCGAGGTTGGTGAGCGTGGTGCCGCTACCCGCGGCAGTTTCCTCGTCCAGGGCAACGTAGAGCACAAATCCCCGCGCGGTGGTGTCTCCCGTGACAGGTTGCGGGCCTGGCACCCCGTTGGGTGTAACCACCGGTGTGGGTGCTGTGTCGGGGTGGGCGCTGTCCGCAGCACCATCCACCGCTTGTAGGGGACGGTACCGGGATGCCGGTTGGTCCTGTGCCGGCACCTCACCATAGGGCACGAAGGACTGACTCGGCTGGTGGGAGCGGCCTTGAAGACTGGCGCGGCTCTGTGCGTTACGAAGGGAAATGTGGACGTATCCAGATGCTACTGACATAGAACGTTTGCCTCTACGTGGATGGCCGTCATCACGGCGCGAATGCGGGGGTATGCCCGGTCGAGATGGCTTCAGTGGAGCCCGCCGTTGGGCTAGGGGTGCGTAACGGGTGTGGGTAAGCCGTTACGCGTGCATTCGACACCAGCGCATACCACGTTCAGGCTGTTTGCCTGCTGTGCCTGCTGAAGCTGGAGATGCCGATGAGTGGGTAAACACATTACAAATTATTGCACGTCACATTCCTTTACGCGCAAGTAACAATGTTTAGCCACAGCTCAGGGGCCGCAAATCTCCGGGTTACGAAACCCTGGGCCGGGGCCGATCCTGGGTCAGGTCCCGGGTGCAGTCCGCGGCGGGGAAGCTAGCCGACCACTCCGTACAGGCGATCGCCTGCATCTCCGAGGCCCGGCACAATGTAGGCGTTTTCGTTGAGCTTCTCGTCGATGGAGGCCAGGACGATGGTCACGTTGGCGTCCTCGAGCTCGGCCTGCAGCGTGGCGAGGCCTTCGGGGGCGGCGAGCAGGCAAATACAGGTGACATCGGCGGCGCCGCGCTTGAACAGGAACTTGATAGCTTCGCGCAGGGTCCCACCGGTGGCGAGCATCGGATCGAGGACAAACACCTGCCGGCCCGTCAAATCATCGGGCAGCCGCTCCGCGTACGTGATGGCCTCGAGGGTTTCCTCGTTGCGGGCCATCCCCAGGAATCCCACCTCAGCAGTGGGAACCAACCGGGTCATGCCTTCCAGCATGCCCAGGCCGGCACGAAGAATCGGGACAACGAGGGGTGTGGGCTTCACCAGCCCCGTCCCAATGGTGGTGGTTACTGGGGTTTCGATCTCGACGGGTTGCACCCGCACGCCGCGAGTCGCCTCATAGGCGAGGAGCGTCACCAGTTCCTCCGTCAGCTGCCGGAACACCGGTGAAGCCGTGTCCTTGTCCCTGAGGACTGTGAGTTTGTGGGCCACAAGGGGATGATCTACAAGCAGTACGCGCATAACTCAAAAGTATCATTGGGGGCATGCCGCCAAACCCCCTCGGAACCGACCCGCTCCATTCCCAGTGGATGGGCCTTGCCCTCGAGGCAGCTCACTGTGCTCTGGAGACGGCTGATGTGCCGATCGGCGCCGTCGTCGTCGGTCCTGATGGAACGGTACTGGGGACCGGCTGGAACGAACGCGAGGCAACCGGCGACCCAACCGCCCACGCTGAGGTGCTGGCGCTGCGCCGGGCCGCCACAGTGGCGGGCAGTTGGCGACTAGAGGGCTGCACCCTGGTTGTGACCCTGGAGCCGTGCGCAATGTGCGCGGGGGCCGCCGTGTTAGCCCGGATACCGCGGGTGGTGTTCGGTGCCTGGGACGCCAAGGCGGGGGCGGCGGGATCAGTCTTTGACGTCCTGCGGGAACGGCGCCTCAATCACTGGACCGAGGTGATTCCCGGGGTGAGGGAGGGCGAGAGCGCTGACTTGCTGAGGGAATTCTTTGCGGCACAACGACAGCGCAGCTGAGCCGAACCAGTTTCGCTCGACGCTGACTCGGTTTCGCTCACAGCAGGTAATGCGTAGGCTGACTAAATCCGGTAGAGCCGCATAGTTTTAAGGAGTAGTTGATGAACTCGCAGCAGGACGGCATGAAGGAACTGAACAAGGTTTTGAAGGATGCTGACATAGCTATCCTCACCACGATCAACGCTGAGGGCCAACTGGTCAGCCGCCCGTTGGCGGTGCAGAAGGCCGAGTTCGACGGTGATCTGTGGTTTTTCACCGATGATCCCTCCCCAAAAGCCGACGAGATTCGCGCCAATCCTCAGGTGAACGTGTCGATCAGCAGTGGCAAAGGCTACGTCTCCATCGCTGGCACCGCTTCCCTGACAAAGGACCAGGCGAAGATCAACGAGTTGTGGAGCCCCTCGGTGGAGCCCTGGTTCGAGAACGGCAAGGACGATCCATCGGTCGCGCTGATCAAGGTCGACGCCGACACCGCCGAGTACTGGACGCTGGACTCCCCGAAGATTGTTTCGGCGTTCAAGATTGCCAAGGGCCTCGTCACAGGCGAACGGGCCGATCCCGGGAAGAACGACGTCGTCGATCTCTAGCGTTTTGGGCCTTGGGCCCGCCAGCCGGTAAAGTAACTGCGTTGGTGACGTGTCCGAGCGGCCGAAGGTGCAACACTCGAAATGTTGTTTGGTGAAAGCCAACGTGGGTTCAAATCCCACCGTCACCGCCAGATGGGAAGGCCCCTGCATCGCCCATAGGGCAAGGGTGCAGGGGCCTTTGCTTTACCCGAAATCAGGCCGGTGGCAACATTTTGGCAACAACTGAGTACGAAACGGCCCTATCGAGAGCGTCGGCAACGGCATCCAGGTCGTCCTCGAACAGTTCGGCGTAGACGTCCAAGGTCATCGCGGCTGAGCTATGCCCAAGCATTCGCTGGACCGCTTTGACGTTTGCCCCGGCACTAACAGCGAAGCTCGCTGCGGAGTGGCGCAAGTCGTGCGGCGTCACCCTCGGTACGTCGGCTCGCTTCACCGCACCTGCGAACCATGATTGGTTATCGTCGTGCACCCGGGCGGAACGCAAATACCCCCCGTCCGCGCCCGAGAAGACGAGCGCGTCCCGTTCCTTGCCTTCGCACTGGCGGGCCAGCGGTTCAGCGAGGAACCGGGGGAACGGGACGGTACGGCGCTTATGGTTCTTGGGTGTGCCAACCTCGATGCGAGAGCCCACCTGGACGGCGTTCTCCTCAACTCGCAGCCGCCGTTTAAGCATGTCCAGATCCTTCACCCGCAGAGCCGCAGCTTCGCCCCATCTAATGCCGCAGTAGGCAAGAACGAGGACGAGCGTCGGATACTTTGATTCCTCGGCCAGGCGGTGAATCTGCTCATGGGAAAGGTATACGTGCTGTTTCTTTACCTTGCGCGGCAGGTTCACGCCCCGCGCAGGGTTGGTGAGAATGCGCCTATCCGCCACAGCTTCATCAAGGATCGACGCGAGCACCCCATATGCGCGGATCACGGTTGTCGCACCTCGCGTCGCTCCGAGTTCAGACACCCAGGTTTGTACCGCTGTCCTGCGTATCTCCGAGACCTGCACCCCACCCCATTTGGGGTGTACATGGACCCTCCACGCCGAATCTACCGGCCTATAGGCCGACGGTTTGAGATGCGATTGCCGCTTCAACCAATCCGGGCCTAAGCCACCAACAGTTGCCCGCGCCGCACCCGGGTCGATGAACTCGCCTCGGGCTTTCGACACTTCCACGGATGCTAGGAAAAGTTGGGCGTCACGCTTCGTGCGAAAGCCCCGCTTCGATGTTTGTTTTCGCTCCGGCGTCCGGTAAATCGCCCGGTAACGGCGTCCAGTTTTGGTGGAATAGGGTTCAATCGTTGCCATTGGCGCCCGCCCGTAGCTCGTTGATAAGAGTGCGCGTGATCTGCCCGCGACGCTGTGGGCTGGCGTCTGCGCCGGCCCGCTTGTCGCGCTCGATGGAAAGGTTGTGACCCCAAAGCGCGAGGGCACGGGAGATCATTTCGTGCTTGTTGAGTCCTAGCGTCCGTGCGGCCCGCTCATCGCCTAGAGAGTACTTTTCAACGTTGAGCTGATGACCGATCGTTGCTTCCGGATACTCAGCCAATGTATTAGCGACCGCCTTAGCTACGGCTTCTGACGTCTCGCTCCAGAATGGCATGGAATCGCCCTTCACCGAGTCCTGTAGTTCTGAACCGAGAGTGGTGAGCTTATCGGTAACAGTCACCGGCCCGTCATGGGCCAGCAGGTCGGACAGGCGAACTTCGGTGGAGGTCGCACGGGCGAGCGCCATGCTGAGCACGATCAGCATTGGAAGGGTCGGATTCAGCTTGCCTCGTTCGAGGTCGACGACGCGCGAGGTCGACCACTTCAGTCCGAAACGTCGCGCTTCGGAAGCGAGCGCATCCAAGGTTACGCCGTGATTGGTCCTGATTCTTCGGGCGTTCTGGCCTATCACGGCGGGCAGACTAATGGGCTTCTTCACAAGACACAGACTAACCGAAATTACGTCTACTTGACACCCATTGAACCACAGTGTTTTATTCAGGTAGCCGCAAATTCGGCTACCTGATCACTTGAAAGGTAATCATGGAAGATAAACTGCTCACTCCTGCTGATCTGGGTCAGATTTTAGACAAGACGCCTGCGTCGCTCGCCCAGTGGCGTTATCTCGGGTACGGCCCCAGATTCGTCAAACTTGGACGCGCCGTCCGCTACCGAGAATCCGACTTAATCGCCTGGCTAAATGCCAACACAACTCAGCGCACCGGCGAGCCCTCCAGCAGCGCCGCCCGATGAACCTGCCCCCCTATACGCCGGAGGCCCTCACCCGTATGGGAAAGCGTCTCGCGGCACAAAAGACGCACAGAGCCTACCGCGCCATTGCCGGGTCGGGGCAGGTTCACACAGGAACAAAAACATGACCGCTATAGCGCCCGGCGTCATACTCGATCCAGGAAGCCATCTCGAAGGTAGGAGCCGGCAGGACAACGCCATTGATCGCGGGGAAGCCACGTTCACCGACCTCCTACAAGCACTCGGGCATGATGGCACGGAGCACGTCACCATCGCCTGGAGTGCCCCAGAAGGTAACTTCCGGCAACAAACTATGACTGCAGCCGCTGCGCCCGCGTTCGTCGAAGCCCTCCCGGTTGGGACCAACGTCTGGTATTCGGTGAACGCCATGCGCCCCTCCGGGAGCAGGAGTGCCGCGGACGCAACCCGTTGGACCTCTCTATGGGCCGATCTTGATGTCGCGACCAATATTAAGCAGAACGGACTTCCCGGCTTCGATGTAGCGTACGCGGTCATCAAGGTCCTCTCGGGCATGCTGGCCACCCGGCCGGCGGTCATTGTGTCAAGCGGGCACGGGCTGCAGCCCCTCTGGTTGATTGACCCGACCGATCCCGCAGCGGATCTCACAACCGAATCGGCCCGCACCGTGGCCACGGACTCCCTCAAAGGCTGGGGCCGCCTCGTGAAGCAGGTCGTCGAGGACCACGGCGGCAAAGCCGACAACGTTTTCGACCTGCCGCGCCTCCTACGCGCCCCCGGAACCGTCAACACCAAACCCGGAATGGAGCCGGTACCTGCAACGGCGGTACTCGACGCAGGGCAACCCCTCACCATCACCGGTATCGTAGACGTCCTAGGCTTGTTCGCGCCGCAACCAGGGGCGCCAGCGCTCTCGGCGGGCACCGTCGCCGCTCATATCGACGTCGCAGCGTACGAGGCGATGACACCAGAGCGGCGGGCCGCCCTTGACAGCTACGTTAGCGCCGCAGTTCGGGCGATCATCGACGAGCTCCGGGCATCCAAGTCTTGGCTGATAGGGCACACAGACGCGCAGGGACGCGGGTGGGAGAAGCTGCAAGCCGACGCTGCGAACAAGCTAGCGAGGTTCGCCAGAGCAAACTGGAACGGGTACACCCTCGCCGACGCGTGCCGGGACTTTGACGCTGCCGCTCCCACCGATCAGTTGTGGACGGCCCGACAGGTCAGGGAGAAATTCGACGCGCAAGCCTACCGACGCGAGCCAGTACCCATGCCCGCGCTCCACGCCCAGGCCTCAACACCATTCGCAACTTACGGGGCGCAGGCACCAGGTCCGCCGAAGCCCCTGACGGACGCGGCAAGGCACGCCGCCTCAACTCCGGCAGGAGCGGTGAAACCAGACGCACCCGGCACGCATCGCGAAGTCATTCTCACTCCCGCCGCGGAAATCAAACCCCTGCCTGTTTTCTGGCTCTGGGAAGGACGCCTGGCGCTAGGAACACTCGGCCTCCTAGCCGGCCGGCAAGGCTTGGGTAAATCCACCCTCGCCTACTGGCTTGCCGCCCGCATAACCCGCGGTGACCTGCCCGGCCAGTTCGCCGGCACCCCGAAATCCGTGCTCGTCTGCGCCACCGAAGACTCCTGGGAACACACCATCGTTCCCCGGTTGATCGCCTCAGGCGCCGACCTTGAGCGCGTTTACCGGATAGAAGTACACGCAGACCACATCCACGTGGGCCTATCCCTGCCGCGCGACAACCACGCAGTCGGGAGAGCAGCGTCCGAATCAGACGCCGCCCTGCTACTCCTAGACCCACTCATATCCCGGCTCGGAGACCTGGACACGCACCGAGACAGCGAAGTGCGGCAAGCTCTCGAACCTCTCGTATCCGTTGCAAGCCGCTCCAACATGGCCGTACTCGGCCTCATTCACCACAACAAATCAGGATCCGGCGACCCCCTACAGTCCGTCATGGGATCAACCGCCTTCTCCGCCGTCGCTCGTTCCGTCCACACGGTCATCCCGGACCCCGACGACGAAACAGAAAACAGAAAACTGTTCGGAACACCGAAAAACAATCTCGGTCGGACGAACCTACCCACGCTCGCGTTCACCGTCGAGTCATTCCCCGTCCCCACCGACCACGGCGACGCCTGGACCGGTTACATCAAATGGGGTGAGGAACACAACGGAACGATCAGCGAAGCCATGGGCCGCGCCGCAAGAAACGGAAGCGACGACGACAAAACCGCCATACAAGACGCCGCGGACTGGCTCGAGGACTTCCTCACAATGGAAGGCCCCGAAGTCGAATCCGCAATTGTGAAAGATCGGGCGAGGAAAGCCGGGCACTCCGAATCCACCCTGAAACGGGCGAGGACCAAACTCCGCGTCGTTTCACGTTCCAGCGGTTTCCCAAGGACAAGCAAGTGGTCATTGCCGGATAAAGCGGCAGTTAGGTCACAGCCAGTCCCAAAACCCTGGGGAGAAGAACTAACTGAACTGACTGAACCAACTGGGGTCCAGTCGGCCCAGTTGGTCCAGTCAGTACCTGTCAGGGACGAGCTGAACCCACTGTCACTCCCGACCGCCCATAACCTGCAAAACGGCGCCGAGCGCTGCCGTCTCCACGCCAGACCGAAGCCCGATGCCTGCTACACCTGTGCCGAGAAAGTACGAACTCAACCAACCAGCAAGGAGAAAACATCATGATCAGCAACCACACCCCCGCCGCGACACAGGAGCCATCGATGTACCGGGAACACGTCCGCGCGTACGGCAGCCAGGTAGAAGCAGCCGCCGTATTCCTCGATATGAGCCACAGCGCCGTGGATGAGTACGAAAACCACGCCTTCAAGCAATCCCTCCTCAAAGCGTTGGCGCTCGGCCAGCAGGCCCAGGTCCATGCCACGCTCGCCCAGGCCGATGCCACTCAAGCGGTCGCCGACGCAATCCGGGCGGCGGCCCTCACCCCATGACACGCTCTACACGGGCCGAGCGGGCCACCAAGACATCCGGCCCCCGCCTCGAAGCCAAGCTCGCCGCCCTGGACTTTCCACCCATCCCCGAGCAGCCGCCCACCCCACACAGACCCCCACCGGTCCCGCCGGCCCGATGCGCCCTGGCAGACACCCCCACCGTCCAAGACACCATCCTCGAGCTCCTGCCCGACCACGAGCGCATCGGCCGTGCCTGGCGGGTCCTCGCTGACCCAGCGGCCACCATCGCCGCCGAACGCATCCACGCCCACGACCAAAGGCGAGCGAGGGATGCGCGGCAGGACGCGCTCGGTCGGGAAGCCGTCGCCGGTTTGATGGGCGAGCTGATACCACCGGATAGGAGCGAACAATTGTGAGTGAACAGACCACGAGAGGCGACGCGACGACGCCGCCCGAATTCAGGGCGCTCCTCCAAGCCCGCAGCGGAGCAGTGATGCCCTGTGGGAGAACGACAGCGAGTCGACGAGTGACAACTCCCAAGGGCGGACTGCCTGGCTGTGTCGCTCGTGTGGTGCTCAGCGCGTGCAGGAGCTGCCCACGAGCCGCCGGCGAACGAGACGGAGTGGAGCGGTGAGACAGCGGCACGGCGCAAAGCCGACCGCCGGCGCTCCCTAGCCGCCTGACCGGCACCACGCTCCGCACAGCGCGCCCTGGCAGGGTAGGGGGCGTCTCGATCGCTGTCTATCGGCGGCGCCTCCCCGCCTCGGTAGCTGCGGGTGCAGAGTCTCAGAATGTAGACCCCCCTTCGGCACGGACTGTGCTGGCATAATGCCGTCAAGTATCTGAACGGTGACGGACAGGACATCAGCCTGATCTCCGCACACCAGTTAACTAGTCGTCGCAACTCGGACCCAATGGGCACGACTTGCCACGTGCAGAACGAACTATTGCCGTGCCATAGGGTGTGAGGGTCTCACAACATATGATTGAGGTTGATTTGTTGGATCAGGGTATAGACGAGCTATCGATCGGAAGCGAACCGTCGTATTGGTTTGCCGGGGCTTATTTCGGGGATAGGTTTCCTCCAGACCAGCTCGATCGTTTCATTCAAGAAGGCATCTGGGAAAACGGTTTCGACGATCAGCTGCTTGAGCAGGTGCGCTCGATGCGGGCCGGAGATAAGATTGCAGTGAAGTCCGCTTACACTCGCAAGAACGAACTACCCTTCGACAGTGGTGGAAATTTTGTGTCCGTTATGGCGATACGCGCCACCGGCACAATTCTCGGCAATCACCAGGACGGCAAACGCGTCGATGTTGCCTGGGACCCCGCACCGTTGAAGGTTCGCGAATGGTACTTCCATACCAATCGTTCAACGCTCTGGAAAGTCGATCCTTCTAACTGGATGGGTCGCGCCCTAATACGGTTCACGTTTCATGAGGAGGATCAGGATCTGGACGCATTTCGCGGAGATCCTTTTTGGAAATCAAGATATGGTGCCACAAATAATGTAGCCTCGCACATGCACCTCCCATGGACGCATTTCTATACTGAGTTCGCGACTCAACTACTCCAGTTCAAGAACCGCCGGCCTGATCTGTTGAGGTTGATTGAGGGCGTTGCCACGACGGTACCTCTTCTGGGGTATCTACTCAGCGATCGACTGAACAAAGTCGACTTAACAGCCACCGATATTTGCCCTTTCACTGTAATGGGCTCCTTCAACCGGCGCGTGACAAACGAGAATAGAACGCTAATTGCAAGCAGTCTCGCCGCAGCTCTCGGCGTGCAGGCCCAACCTCCGACGACTTTCGAAGCGATCCCAATCCTTAACGCTCAAAACTCCCGGTTTTATAGATCTAAGGACAGCCGTAAACCGGCGGATATAGACACACTTTGGGATGTCTTTGAGAAAGCACTCAAATTTGCCGGCAACGACGAAGACACGTCTCGCGACGACTTCATTCTGTCCTATGACGCCGCGCAAGATGTGTCCAACGTCAGCGCTAATCTAACCATGGGCTTGTTTTGGATCAGGCCCTGGAATTACGTTTCCTTAGACAAGAACACTCGCAGTTACATCACCGACTGTCTGGAACTGTCAGACCCTATGGCCG
>NZ_KI914740.1:25927-29574 GCF_000520515.1 Arthrobacter sp. H20 | reverse complement strand
GCGAGTAGGTCACCAAATAACACCGTCTCAACTTACATCTTGGCTGAAAACCTGGCCTTGGATCATCATCCTCGATGGGTTGGATGAAGTTCCCGACGCTTCTACAAGGTCGACCTTGCTTGAGAGAATTTCTGATTTCATGGATGACGTCGCGCAGTCAAACGCAGACGCTTTCGTGGTTGCGACGACAAGAGCCCAGGGCTACGAGGGCGACTTGGCAATGCTCGAACCCGCCGAATTCAAGCTGGACGATCTTGAGCCGTCACGAGCATTGAAGTATTCGCGCCAACTAGTCGATACCAGGTTCCCTGAGGACGAATACTCCTCGGACAGTCCAGAGCTGCACTAAAGCTCGTACTGGTTCTGCAAAATAAAGAGAAGCAAGGAGTGGCTTCCTCACATTCACCCGCTCCTGAACTTCTGGAAGCGCTGACAGGCTCTACCGCCGTTTTCCGTCTAGCTGAGATTCGCCGTGTTGCGTCGGGTAGGCACCTCATAGTTGCAGATTTCATACTCTCAGAGCTCATACAGTGGCTAGGTCAAAAGAGAGCCGGCCATGCGCTCCAGGTGTCCGTTCTGAGTGATTAGCTAAGTTGGGTTTGGTGGCGGTCGGTGTTTGCGTCTGCCGTCAATAATCAGACGAACGCCCGGTTCATCGCGGCAGCAGTGTCCGAAACTCCCTCGGGCAACAGATGGGAGTATCGGTCGATGGTCGTGGTGATGGACCGGTGTCCCAGGTGCTTCTGGAGCTTATAAATGTCCAGCCCCGCCTGGAGCAGCCATGACGCGTTCGAATGGCGAAGATCGTGAATACGAGGCTTCTTGTCCAAGCCTGCTGCCTGAGCTGACCGTACAGCCTCGTCCCAGATCTCCCACGCGCGGCGATGGTCAATCGGTCTACCCGATGGATTCAAGAACAAGTGTTTCGCCGTCTTCCTGGATACTCTTATCGACTAGGCCAGATACATCGCCGTCCTGGCTTCGACTGCGATCGTGCGGCGAGACTGGGCTGTCTTCGGCGGACCTATGACTGGCTGGTTTGTTTCGCTTCGGGTCCAGGCTCGAGCAATCCGGACAGTGACCTGTCCATGTTCGTCAGAAGAAAAGTCTCTTCCGTACAGAGCCGTGGCCTCCGAGAAGCGCACCCCGGTCGCGGCGAGGAATGCGAAGAGGGGTCGATGGTCCTCCGGGATATGAGATTGCAGCAGCCGCCATTCGTCACGAGTAAGGAACGACATAGGATCCTCAGTTGCTGAGCTTCGAGGAAGAGACACTCCTGCGCACGGATTGTCGGTGCGCTTCTTCTCGCGGACTGCAGTCTTGAAAGCTGCCGAGAGGAGCCCGTGAACGTTTGCAATGGTCTTAGGGGAGGATCCGGCAGCCGACATCGCTTTTACCCAGCCGACCACGTCGCGATAGTCGACCTCAAGTACATCAATGCGACCGATGGTTGGTGTGAGGTGCTTTGCTAGTTGCCCCTTGTAGCGCCTGATCGTGTAACCGTTCGCGTTCGTCAGCAGGTCGATGTGGTCCTCGACCATCTTGGTAACCGTGTAGGCGCCCATGAAGTGCTTCTGTGCACTCGATAGGGCTAGCGAGGTGTCGAGGTCGTGAGCCTCCAGAACGGTCATCATGAACTCGGCGTCCTTGACCTCGTCAAAACGTTGGGTTCTTCGCTTACCGGTCTTTTTGTCGACCCAACGAAGGAGATGGGCTGTGGAGCCATCCTTGCGTGGCCGTTTTTCGATGTTGGGCATGGTTTTACTATGCGTCGACATCGCCGACGGCCGTGGGAAATATTGGCGCCGCGTGGTCGAAAACAGGGCCCGCGTGGTCGAGGGCATAAAAAAACCCCGGAAATCCGGGGTTTTTCTAGTGCGCGGAGGGGGACTTGAACCCCCACCCTCGTTAGAGGACTAGCACCTCAAGCTAGCGCGTCTGCCATTCCGCCACCCGCGCAGGTGATGTTTTCCGTAGCTCTGAACCTCGGAAGCAGCGAAAAAAACTCTAACACGATGAAGGGCCAAGAGTTTAATCCGCAGTCCCTAACGGCCTTCAGAAGGCCCGCCGGCCAAAGTGGTTAGGCTGGTGGAACAACTCACTCGCCACCAGGAGGCCTACACAATGACTATCAAGCCCGAAGACGAAGTTGTCCGCATCTGCCAGGAACTCATCCGCATCGACACCTCCAACTATGGCGACAACGTGGGCCCCGGCGAGCGAGCGGCAGCGGAGTATACGGCGGGCCTGATGGAAGAAGTAGGGCTTGGGACGCAGGTCTTTGAGTCCGAACCGGGCCGCGCCTCGGTGATTGCCCGGATGCCCGGCTCCGATCCGTCGCTGCCCGCCCTGGTGGTGCACGGCCATCTGGACGTGGTTCCCGCGCAAAAAGAAGACTGGACAGTCGATCCCTTCAGCGGCGAGGAAAAGGACGGCCTGATCTGGGGCCGCGGCGCCGTAGACATGAAGGATATGGACGCCATGATCCTCTCGGTGCTCCGCAGCATGCAGCGGGAGAACATTCAGCCCAAGCGGGACCTGATCTTCGGCTTCTTCGCCGACGAGGAGGCTGGCGGCAAGTACGGAGCATCCTGGCTGGTCGACACGCGGCCCGGGCTCTTCGAAGGAGCCACCGAAGCCATCTCGGAGGTCGGCGGCTTCTCTGCCACCATCGGCGGGCAGCGCACCTACCTGCTGCAGACTGCCGAGAAGGGGATCTCTTGGCTTCGTCTGGTAGCCCACGGGCGCGCTGGACACGGTTCGCAAATCAACACTGACAACGCAGTCACCCGCCTGGCCCGGGCGGTAACCCGGGTGGGGGAGTACAACTGGCCCATCGAGCTGACGCCTACCACCCGCCAGTTCCTCGAGGGTGTGACCGAACTCACCGGGGTTGAGTTCGATGCAGACAATCCAGAAACCCTGCTCACCGAGCTTGGAACCGTGGCCCGCTTCGTCGGTGCCACCCTGCAGAATACGTCCAACCCCACAATGCTCAAGAGCGGTTACAAGCACAATGTCATCCCGGGCACTGCTGAAGCCCTGATCGATGTGCGCACCCTCCCCGGCCAGGAGGAGCAGGTGCTGGCCACCATCAAGGAGCTCGCGGGCGACGGCGTCGACGTCACCTATGATCACAAGGACGTCTCCCTGGAGGTCCCCTTCGCGGGAAACCTGGTGGACTCAATGATCGATGCGCTGCACAGCCAGGACCCGGGCGCTAAGGTGCTGCCCTACACGCTCTCCGGGGGCACCGACAACAAGTCGCTCAGCCGCCTCGGCATCACCGGCTACGGGTTTGCGCCACTGCAGCTGCCCGACGAACTGGACTTCACCGGTATGTTCCACGGTGTCGATGAGCGGGTCCCTACCGAGTCCCTCAAGTTCGGCTCCCGGGTGCTCAACCGGTTGCTCACCACCTACTAGGCAGCGTTGATCATGGACACACCCGAGGACATACTTCCGGACACTCTCCTCGACACGTTCCGGGATCGCGCCGCGGGGTACGACGCCCGGAACGAGTTCTTCCACGCGGACCTCGCAGATCTCAAAGACCTCGGCTACCTCGCATTGATGGCGCCCGTGAGCGACGGCGGGCGGGGGTTGGGCATCGAAGCGGCGGCCGCCTGCCAGCGGCGTCTGGCGTC
>NZ_KI914740.1:13169-25827 GCF_000520515.1 Arthrobacter sp. H20 | reverse complement strand
GCGGCGTCTGGCGTCTGCGGCACCAGCGACCGCGTTGGCCATCAACATGCACCTGGTATGGACGGGTGTCGCCCGTTTGCTCCAGCGCCAGGGCGACGCGTCGCTCAAGTTTGTTCTGCAGGAGGCAGCCCAGGGGGAGCTGTACGCCTTTGGGTTGTCCGAGCCAGGCAACGACGCAGTCCTGTTCGATTCCACTACCGCCGCCGCGCCACAGCCCGACGGCGGGTATGCGTTCACCGGGACAAAGATCTTTACCAGTCTGGCTCCGGCCTGGACCCGGCTCGGTGTCTTCGGTAAAACTGCTCCAGCAGACGGTATCGAAGAGCTGGTTCACGGGTTCGTTACGCGGGGAAGCAGCGGAGTTCACACGGTGGAGGATTGGAACACTCTGGGCATGCGAGCCAGCCAGTCGCACACTACCCTGCTGGAAGAGGTGGTGGTGCCGGCTGAGCGGATCTTCAGGCACCTCCCAGTGGGTCCTAACGCTGATCCTCTGGTATTCGCCATCTTCGCGGTCTTCGAGACACTGCTGTCGGCGGTCTACACCGGGATTGGGGACAGGTCCCTGGCACTTGCCATCAGCTTCGCCGGGCAGCGCACCGGCGGCTCCGGAGCCCTGGCATTGTCACAGCATCCCGAGATTCGCTGGCAGATCGCCGAGGCAGCAATGGCCATGGACTCACTCGATGCACAACTGCGCTCGGTCGCCCGCGACCTCGATGATGGTGCCGACCATGGTGGCCGGTGGTTCGCCAAACTGGTTGGCCTGAAGCTCCGGGCTACGACAGTGGCCCGGGAGGTCAACGACGTGGGCCTGCACCTCGCGGGAGGGCGTGGCTACCACGCCGCAAGTGAGATTGGCAGACTGCACCGGGACGTCCTGGCGGGTCAGTATCATCCGTCGTCCAGCGAATCGGCCCACCGGACAGTGGCCTCGGCGTGGCTGGGTCCGCTGACTGCGGATTAGGGGCCCGGCCTGCTAGGCCGTGCGCTCCACCCGGAGGACCTTACGGCGCATCCAGTACCGCCGTCCACCGCCAATATAAATGCAGCTGCGCTCCAGCTCCCACTTGCCGTACTCGGCATGTTCGGTGAGCGCCTGGCGCGCGGCACTCACGGGTTCGCCTGCATTGACCGTCAGCACCAGGTACTCGTACCGGCGCCCGACGTCGCGCTTGGGCACGGTCGTTGCGTTCAGAAATTGTTCTCGCATTTCCCTCCAATTTTGACCACTTTACCGATAACGTCTACCCATGAGTATTGATCCGCGTGTCGCGCTCCAGACCCTGGTTTCGGCGCTTGAGGAGCATCTGAACGCCGCCGCTTCGCGGCGCGGTGACGAGGATCCAGCAGTTGAGGCCGCCTACCTCGCCGTCGCGGACGCCTTCGATACCTATGAGGAAGTGCTATACGACGCCCACGGCGAAGTGACGCCCCTGGTCATCTACGAGGACAGCGACGACGACGAGTCCTAGGGCCGAGCTGACACCTCATCGAGAACCCCGGATATCTGTGCGGGAAGTGGCTCCTGCGACGCGGCCAGGACGTCCTTGAACTGGTGACTGGTTCGGGCGCCGGTCATTGCAGCGGCGACGGTCGGGCGGTGCAGGACCCAGCGCAGAGCCACCTCAAGCGGTGCGATGTCCAACCCTTTGGCAGCGGTCACCAGAGCCTCGGTGATCCGGTGTGGGCGTCCCGCTAGATACGGCTCAACGTAGGGTGCCCACAGGTCGGACGCCGCCCGGGAATCTGAAGGGGTCTGGCCGCGGTACTTTCCGGTCAGCACACCGCGACCCAGAGGAGCCCATGCGACCAATCCGACACCGAGGGCTTCGGCAGCAGGAGTCGCCTCGCGTTCTACAGTTCGATTCAGCAGCGAGTATTCGGCCTCGTGAGCTGCGATGGGGAACCCGGCTGAGGCTGATGCGAACGCCAGTTCCCAACCCGCGTGGTTGGAAACTCCCACGTAGCGGGCCCGCCCCGTCCGGTAGGCCAGCTCCAATGCGCCAAGGGTCTCCTCCACGGGCACTCCGGGATGCCGGGCCGGGGCCAGCCACAGGTCAACGTAGTCTGTCCCGAGCCGGGCAAGCGAGGCATCGAGGGAGTCGAGCAGACCCTTCCTGGAGCCGTCAGCGCGGCGCACCCCACAGTGCTGCCGAGCTGAGCCACCCTGCACGGCGAGGACCAGTTCCGACCGGGCGACCGTGTCTCCGATGAGGTCTCCCAACATCGCCTCAGCCCGTCCATCCGAGTAGCGGGCGGCTGTGCCCACCAGGGTGCCTCCTGCCTCGGAGAAGAGCCGAAGCTGTTCACGAGCAGTCTCCTCATCTGCGTCCTGACCCCACGTCATAGTGCCCAATCCCACCCTGGATACCGTCAGACCGCTGCTGCCCACATTTTCCCACTGCATACGGTAAGCCTAAAGCCTCGCAGGAGTGCCGTTGCCTCCCGGGGCCTGGCAGGGGAGTGCTCTAAGGTCTTAGTTGTGAATTGGATCGAAGCTGCCATCCTGGGCCTGGTGCAGGGCCTGACCGAATTCCTGCCTATCTCTTCAAGCGCTCACCTGCGGATCGTTGGAGAGTTCCTGCCCAACGCCCAGGATCCCGGTGCCGCGTTTACGGCGATCACGCAGCTAGGTACCGAGACAGCAGTTGTGGTGTATTTCTGGCGTGACATCGTCAGGATCATCAGGGCCTGGGCTGGGTCGCTGGTCGGCAAGGTGCCATCCAGCGACCCCGATGTGAAAATGGGCTGGCTAGTGATCCTTGGCAGTGTGCCGATCGTTGTGCTGGGGTTGCTCTTCCAGGATCAGATCGAGAGCACGTTGCGAAGCATGTGGCTGACAGCGACGATGCTCATTGTCTTCGGCTTGATCCTGGCGGTGGCTGACGCCGTCGGGAAACAGGATCGGACACTCGATCAGTTGACCTACCGCCACGGCATCTTCTACGGTTTCGCGCAGGCACTGGCGCTGATTCCGGGCGTCTCCCGGTCTGGTGGCACCATCACCGCGGGTTTGTTCATGGGCTACAACCGGGAGGCGGCAGCACGCTACTCGTTTCTCCTCGCCATCCCCGCCGTATTTGGCAGTGGTTTCTTCCAGCTGTATAAAAGTTTCGGCGAACCGGGACCTTATGGCTTGGGGGAGACAGCACTGGCTACCGGTATCGCCTTCGTGGTGGGTTTCGTCATCATTGGCTGGTTCCTGAAGTTCGTCTCAACCCGGAGCTACGGCCTATTCGTGTGGTACAGGATCCTTCTAGGACTGGCTCTGTTCCTGCTGCTCGGGTTCGGCGTCATCAACCCCTGATTGGCGTGGATGCCTGACGGATCGGGAGTCAGCTGGTCGGGTGACGGCTGCGGGGAACGTATTGTAGAAGGTGTGATTGCGTGGAACTCCCGTCCTATTCCTGTCCTGCCCGGCGAAAGCGCCGGCATTGGCCTGTACGACACTAAGCAGCAGCAATACGTTGCCCTACCCACAGACCGCCAGCACGGGCTCTACGTCTGCGGGATCACTCCCTACGACGCCACCCACATGGGCCACGCGGCCACCTATGTCGCGTTTGACCTGTTGAACCGCCTGTGGCGTGACTCGGGCGCCGTCGTGAACTACGTCCAGAACGTCACCGACATCGACGACCCGTTGCTGGAGCGCGCGGCGGCAACAGGGGTGGACTGGACCGACCTAGCAGTGCAACAGACCGATCTGTTCCGTGAGGACATGGATCAACTCAACGTCATCCCACCCGACCACTACATCGGTGCTGTCGAATCGATCGAGTGGATTGTCCCGGTGATCGAATCGCTGCTGGAACGCGGCATCGCCTACCCGGTGGCGGGCGAGGGCTCAGAGCCCGACGGCGACATCTACTTTTCGGTGGACGCTGCGGAAGGGTCACTGTCCGGACCCGACGCATGGTTCCTGGGCGCGGTGTCCCATCTCGGCCAGGACGAGATGACCGGCCTGTTTGCTGAGCGCGGTGGAGACCCGGAGCGGCCAGGGAAGAAGCACCCAATGGACCCTTTGCTCTGGCGCGCGGCCAGGGCCAGCGAACCGGAGTGGGACGGTAACACGCTTGGCAGGGGACGTCCCGGATGGCACATCGAGTGTGCAGTGATTGCCCAGCGGTTTCTCGACCTGCCGTTCACTGTGCAGGCAGGTGGGTCAGACTTGGTGTTCCCACACCACGAGATGAGTGCAGCGCACGCCGAAGCCGCTACTGGCATTCCGCTGGCGAAGCACTATTCCCATGCCGGCATGGTGGGACTCGACGGTGAAAAAATGAGCAAGTCCCGTGGCAATCTGGTACTGGTTTCGACCTTGCGCCGGGATGGGGTGGATCCGGCTGCCATCAGGTTGGCAATCCTGAACCACCACTATCGTTCGGACTGGTCCTGGACCGACAAGGTGATTCCCCGAGCGCAAGACCAGCTGGTTTCGTGGCGGTCAGCGCTGGGGTCCGCCACCGAAAAGTCGGCTGCCGCTTTGACAGCAGAGATCCGGGCGGCTCTGGCCCACGATCTCGACGCTCCGGCAGCGGTAGCGGCCATCGACCGCTGGGCCGCCGTGGCACCTGCCGCTGGAGGAACCGCTGACGGTGCGGAGGGAGTAGTGAATGCCCTTGATGCACTGCTTGGCATCAGGCTGACCGGGTAGATCCGCCATCGCGGTGCGCCACAGGGTCAGTCTTTGCGGCGCTTCTTGAGGTACCTCTCAAACTCCCTAGCAATAGATTCTCCGCTAGCCTCCGGCAACTCGGCTGTGTCCTTGGCCTCTTCAAGCTGTCGCACATAGGCAGCCACCTCGGGGTCCTCGATGGCCAACTCATCGACCCCGCGCTCCCAGGCTTCTGATTCTTCGACCAGGAGGTGGGTGTCCAGCGACAGGTGAAGCATTTCTTCGAGGCGGCTGAGCAGTGCGAGCTGGGCCTTGGGAGAGGGTGACTGTCCCACGTAGTGCGGCACGGCTGCCCAGAGGGAAAGCGTCGGAATATCGGCCAGCAACCCCACTTCGCTGAGCACTCCGACAATGCCAATGGGGCCCTCGTAGGTGGACGGCTCGATGTCCAGGTTCTCCCGCACCAGCTCATCATCAGAGGTGACTGTTACGGGGATAGGGCGGGTGTGCGGCACGTCGGCCAGCAGGGCCCCCACCAGGATGATGCAGTCGACATCGAGTTCTTTTGCCGCGGCAATGAGTTCAGCCGTGTAGGCCCGCCACTTGTAGGACGGCTCCACGCCGTGAACCAGGATGAGATCCACGTTCGTGTCGGGGACCGATGCCTTGCTGATCCGCGTGGTGGGCCACTTGATTTTACGCTCGCCCTTGGCATTGCGTGTCACCACAGGGCGCGTGAACTGGAAGTCATAGAATTCGTCGGCATCGATGGTCGCCACTTTCTCGCTACCCCAATACCTACCCATGAATTTCAGGGCGTCGCTGGCCGCTTCTCCGGCGTCGTTCCAGCCTTCGAAAGCGGCGAGCATGATTGTCACCCTCTGATTGGGCGTATCACTATCCTGGAAAAGGGCACGGATCCCGGGCTGGAGGCTTTCATCAAAGGTACTCACCACTTCACCCTAAACCTCCCCACCGGGTGATGGCAGCTAATCTTTGCTCCTTCGCGCAGAGCCAAAGCAGCCGGGTGGGCTTCGATCCGCCCCGTAGACTGGGCCAATGGCTAATTCCGATCCCAGCACAGCTGCGCCACTTTCCGGACAGGCATCACACGACGCCGTCGAAGGCCTACAGGCCGTCCTCTGGGACATGGACGGAACGATAGTTGACACCGAGCCCTACTGGATCCAGGCAGAAAAGGATCTGGTCGCCAAGTACGGTGGCAGCTGGTCAACGGCTGAAGCCGAAGCCCTGGTAGGGCAGGCACTGTCATTCTCCGCCGGTATCCTCCAACGGGCTGGCGTGGAGATGGAAATCCGGGACATCATCGACCACCTGATCGCTGAGGTACAACTGCGTGTTTCCGAAGCCGCACCGTGGCGCCCGGGGGCACGCGAGCTGTTGGCTGAGCTGGTGGCGCAGGGCATTCCGTGCGCGATGGTCACCATGTCCGAGAAACCCCTGGCCGAGGAAGTGGCGAGCCAACTTCCGAAGGGCACGTTCGAACTGCTGGTCACCGGGGACATGGTCCAGCGGGGGAAGCCCGACCCAGAGGCCTACCAATTGGCCTTCGATGCTCTGGGCGGCGCCGACGGCAGGCTAACCAAAGATCGCGTCGTGGCGATCGAAGACTCCCTTCCCGGGGCGACGTCCGCCGAAACTGCCGGTCTCGTAGCCCTCGCGGTGCCCCACATGATGCCGCTGCCCTCCGATCGTGGCTGGTACGAGTGGCCGACTCTGGACAAGAAATCAGTTGCAGACCTCAACCAGCTGGTCCTTGAGCACAGGGCAGTCCCGGCAGGGCAGGCGGCACTGTGACAGCGCCCGAGAAACAGGAGCCACTCCGGCGTGAGGGAATCTCGCTGGGGCGACTGTGGGGGATCCCCATTGTCCTTGCGTGGTCCTGGTTCATCATTGCCGTATTTGTGGTTGTGGTCTTCGGGCCACAGGTGGCTAGCGCTTTCCCCGGGATCGGCGCTGGCGCGTACGGGGTGGCCCTCGGGTACGCGCTCCTGCTCGCCGCGTCAGTTCTGGTCCACGAATTAGCTCATGCGCTCTCCGCGCGGGTGTTTGGCTGGCCAACCGCGCGTATTGTCCTGAATCTCTGGGGTGGGCATACCCAGTTCGAGAACTTTAATGCCAGCCCGGGGCGGTCCCTGATCGTGGCGTTGGCTGGCCCTGCAGCGAACTTTCTGCTGGCGTTGGGCGGCTGGCTGGCCGTCCCGCTGTTTGAACCTCAGTCAGTGGGACGCCTGCTCGCTGACATCTTCGTCTGGGCGAACCTCTTGGTCGCCGTCTTCAATGTGCTTCCTGGTCTGCCGCTCGACGGCGGGCGAATTGTTGAGTCAGCAGTCTGGAAAGCCACCGGCAACCAGGACAAGGGTACTGTCGCGGCTGGCTGGGCCGGGCGGGTCATCGTGATCATTCTCGTGGTGGCAGTGCTCGGACTGCCCCTGTTAGTGGGCGGGACCCCCGATCTGACTGTCATCATCATCGCCGCTGTCATGGGCGCGTTCCTCTGGATGGGCGCTTCTGCGGCCATCAGCAGCGCCCAGATGCGCCTGCGACTCCCTGCGGTGAGTGCTGGTCGACTGAAACAGCCGGCGATCGGCATCGCTGCAGGAACCACCGTGCAAACCGTCCGGCGGCTCGTGAAGGACAACCCGGGGGCCGCGATTGTCCTCACGGGAGGTGGCGGCCAGCCCGAAGCGGTAGTCGATACCGGAGCCCTCCTCAGCGTCCCCGAGGACGCAGCCGAGACGACCCTCATCAACGCGGTAGCCCGGGCCCTGTCACCGGGCGCCTACGTCCCGGAGTCCGCGCAGGGACAGGACCTGGTCCAGTTCCTTGCGAAGCTCCCTGGCAGCGAGTACGCGGTGATCGACCGGCTAGGCCGGGTTACTGGGCTGCTTCAGCAGTCGGCTGTTATCTCGGCCATCACAGGCAAACCCGCTCCCGGCCACCCGTCTTAACCAGCCGCCTCATACCCCTGACGTACTACCCCCAATAGCTAAGGACAATCGTCGATGAACACCTCCGGAACCACCCCCGCGGAACACCCTCCCCACGGTGCCGCTGTCCGCCGGGGCCCGTTCCGCGCTGGTGAACGTGTCCAACTGACTGACGAGAAGGGGCGCATGAACACCATTACGCTGACCCCTGGTGGTGCCTTCCACACCCACAAGGGGTTCCTCCTGCATGACGGGCTGATCGGTGCATCGGAGGGTACAGTTCTCACCAATACCAGCGGGCAGCTCTACCAGGCATTGCGCCCACTCCTGTCGGACTTCGTGCTCTCCATGCCCCGCGGTGCGGCAGTGGTGTATCCCAAGGACGCCGGCCAGATCATCACCATGGCCGACATCTACCCGGGAGCCCGCGTGGTTGAAGCTGGCGTGGGTTCGGGGGCCCTCTCGATTTCCCTGCTCAGGGCCGTGGGCGATGCTGGGTACCTGCATTCCTTCGAACGCCGCGCCGAGTTCGCTGACATTGCTCAGGGAAACGTGGAGACGATTTTCGGCGGACCGCATCCCGCGTGGAAAATTACGCTGGGTGACTTCCAGGAGCAGGTAGTCGAGCAGGAAGAACCGGGAAGTGTTGACCGGGTGGTCCTGGACATGCTCGCACCGTGGGAATGCCTTGACGCCGTCGCGACAGTTCTCGCGCCGGGCGGCGTCTGGATCAATTACGTCGCGACCGTGACACAACTCTCACGGACCGCCGAGGCCATCCGGGCGGACGGGCGCTTCACAGAGCCGGATGCGTGGGAGTCGATGGTGCGTGGCTGGCACCTTGAGGGCCTTGCTGTGCGGCCTGATCACCGCATGGTTGCCCACACCGGATTTCTGCTGATTACCCGGCGGCTGGCGGCCGGCGTCACTGGTTTGACGACGAAAAGGCGTCCCTCCAAGACCGACTTCAGCGAAGAAGATCTCAATGCGTGGACCCCCCAGGCGGTCGGCGAACGTGAGGTCTCTGACAAGCGCCTGCGACGGGTGGCGCGCGACGCCAGCTCAACCATCCAGCGTGGCGCACTGCCCGCAGAGGAGGCCCAGGCCCGCCGCGAGAAGATCGCTGACGCTTCGCGGGACGAGGGGGAGCATGCCGAGAGCTAGGGTAACTACCACCAGCACAGGGTGGCTATCAGGAATTACCCGGCTCACTGCGCTATGGTCGAGAGAGCACTAATCGAGCACTGAAGGTGGGCGATACGCATGGCTGACTTCGAGAACGTAGACCCTCCAGGAATTTCCGCTGCCGGGCCCACCGAGGCTGGAGCCGCAACCGGCCAGTTGGCTGCCACGCAACGCCAGCTGAACGTGGTGCGGGATCGGATCCGCAACATTGACCGGCAGCTCGCGTCGGCCGCCCAGAACAACACCAAGCTGGTCGCCGCGCTCGAAACGGCACGCGCAGAGATTGTCCGCCTCAAGGGGGCACTGGAGAACGACGGCGCCGCGCCGTTCAGCTTCGGCACCATCATCGCTATCAATGCGCAACGGGCAGCTGAGCCGGGAACGACGGCGTCGGCCACCTCCCAGGAAAGTGTCGACATTCTGCAGTCTGGCAGGAAGCTCCGGGTGGCCCTGAGCCCACTGATCAACCTGACCCAGCTGATGCCCGGGCAGGAGGTACTTCTCAACGAGTCGCTGACTATTGTTGCAGGACTGGCCTTCGAGCGGTCCGGTGAATTGGTCACCGTCAAGGAGCTGCTCGGAAGCGACCGGGCCCTGGTGATCGGGCGCGCGGACGAGGAACGGGTAGTCAGGCTCAACGGTCCGCTGCAGCTGGAACGGATCCGCGTCGGCGATGCGCTGTCGGTTGATAACCGGTCTGGCTATGCACTGGAGAAAATTCCGCGCAGCGAAGTCGAGAATCTGGTGCTTGAAGAGGTTCCAGACATCGCGTACGAGGACATCGGTGGGCTCGGCCCACAGATCGAGCAAATCCGCGACGCTGTTGAACTCCCCTTCCTGCATCCCGATCTGTACCGGGAACACGGGCTCAAGGCGCCCAAGGGCATCCTGCTGTACGGTCCGCCGGGGTGCGGCAAGACCCTGATCGCGAAGGCAGTCGCCAACTCCCTAGCCGCACGTGCCATTGAACGGACCGGATCCACTGAAACCCGTAGCTATTTCCTCAACATCAAGGGACCCGAGCTACTGGACAAGTACGTTGGTGAAACCGAACGCCACATCCGGCTGATTTTCGCCCGCGCCCGCGAAAAGGCTTCGGATGGGAGCCCGGTGGTGGTCTTCTTCGATGAGATGGATTCCCTCTTCAGGACACGGGGTACCGGTGTGTCCTCGGACGTCGAAACGACTATTGTTCCGCAGCTCCTCAGCGAGATCGACGGCGTCGAAAAGCTCGAGAACGTGATTGTCATCGGTGCATCCAATCGGGAAGACATGATTGATCCAGCAATCCTTCGGCCGGGCCGGCTCGACGTAAAGATCAAGATCCACCGTCCCGACGCCGAGGGAGCAGCTGAGATCTTCGGCAAGTACATCACTGAAAACCTTCCCCTCCACGACGATGATCTGGGGGAACACAGTGGCAGCCGGACCGCAACTGTGCAAGGAATCATTCGGCGCACAGTAGAAAAAATGTACTCCACCGAGAAGGCCAACGAATACCTTGAGGTCACGTATGCGAACGGTGACACGGAGATGCTCTACTTCAAGGACTTCAACTCGGGGGCAGTGATCCAGAACGTGGTTGACCGGGCGAAGAAGTACGCTATCAAGGACCTGCTGCTCGATGGTCAGAAAGGCTTGCGGATCGAACATTTCCTCAGGGCAGTCGTCGACGAGTTCCGTGAGCACGAGGACCTCCCCAACACGACCAACCCCGATGACTGGGCGCGCATCTCGGGCAAAAAGGGGGAACGGATCACTTACATCCGCACCATCGTTCAGGGCAAAGCCGGTCAGGAACCCGGTAAAACCATCGAAACGACACCCAATACCGGACAGTATCTGTGACGTCAGCCGGACCGCAGGCCGATCCATCAGTGCCCGACCTGTCGGTCCTTGACCCTGAGCGGTTCTCCGCGCACCGCGTCATGGGCACCGAAACCGAGTACGGAGTTATTGCGCCGTCCATCCCTGATGCGAACGCCACAATCCTTTCCTCCCAGGTGGTCAACGCCTATGCCGCAACCCTGAGGGAGGGCCTGGGTAACCTCGCTGGCACCCGCTGGGACTACACCGACGAAGCCCCCCTGGCGGATGCCCGCGGCTGGCATCAGGCCCGCCACGCCGCCGATCCGTCGCAGCTCACCGACAGCCCACCGATTCTCTCAGCCGAGCAGATTGCGATTCTCGATTCGGGTCTTGACGATTCTGGCCCGCTGGATTCAGCGGTCCTGATGAACCTGGTCCTCAACAACGGCGCCCGGCTGTACGTCGACCATGCGCACCCCGAATACTCCTCACCTGAGGTAACCAACCCGCTCGATGCTGTGCTGTGGGACCGCGCCGGGGACGCCGTCGCCCTCACCGCCATGCGGCGGATAGCAGCCACCCCCGGGTTCGCCCCGGTCCACCTGTACAAGAACAACACCGACAACAAAAGCGTGTCCTACGGCTCGCACGAGAACTATCTGGTCCCACGGAGAGTCCCGTTCAACCACCTGGCAGCAGTGCTGATCCCGTTCTTCGTCTCCCGCCAGACACTCTGCGGGTCGGGCCGGGTAGGGATCGGAGCATTCAATCAGGCCCCAGGCTTCCAGCTCAGTCAGCGTGCCGATTTTTTCGAGAACGAGATCGGCCTGGAAACGACTGTACGCCGACCAATCATCAACACCAGGGACGAGCCGCACGCAGTCGCCGAAAAGTACCGGCGCCTGCACGTGATCATCGGTGACGCCAACCTGAGCGAGACCTCCAACTACCTGAAGTTGGGGACCACCTCGCTGGTCCTTTCCCTGATTGACCTGGACAGGGCACCAGTGCCCGAGATCCAGGACCCTGTGCGTGAGCTGCAGGCCATCAGCCACGACCCCACCCTGAAGCACCGCATCAGGCTGGTCGACGGCAGGTTAGTGACAGCGCTGGACCTGCAGGAGATGTACCTGGATGCGTGCCGTGGTGAATCGGGACGGCAGGGTGGAACCGATCCACAAAGCAGTGACCTTCTGGAACGTTGGGGAATGCTCATCGACACCCTGCGGCGGGACCCATTCGAAGCTGCTCACCAGCTTGACTGGGTGGCCAAGCTCAAGGTCCTGGAGGCGTACCGCAGCCGCGATGGACTGTCCTGGGATGATCCCCGGCTGGCTCTGGTGGATCTGCAGTACTCGGATCTTCGCCCGGAGAGGAGCATCTACCACCGCTTGTCGGCCCGTGGGCAGATGGTGAGGTTGGTTACCGACGAGCAGGTAACCGCTGCTGTCTCCCACCCGCCCGAGGACACCCGCGCCTACTTCAGGGGACGCTGCATCAGCAGTTTTCCGCGGGAAGTGGTGGGCGCCAGCTGGGACTCGATCATTTTCGAACTGGCATCCCAGCGCCGGCTGCAGCGTATTCAGACCCGTGAGCCGCTGCGCGGAACAGCTGCACTCACTGGCGAACTGTTCGCAACCTCGGCTGACGCCGAAGAATTTGTTGCCCGGCTTTTGAGCAGGCCACAATCCGGCATGGCACCATAGACATCACTAGGTTTTGCGCATCACATCCTCAGCAATGAAAGGTGCCAGCCATGGCTACACAGGACCGCAAGAACACCGGGTCACGGCCCGAGGAACAGGACGAGCAGCAGGGAAACCCGGTTCCGGATTCCGGCGGGACTCCCGAGGGTGGAGCGCCAACTGCACAAACCCAGGGGGTCGATGACCTGCTGGACGAGATTGATGGTGTTCTCGAATCCAACGCTGAAGAGTTTGTGCGCGGCTTTGTCCAGAAGGGCGGCCAGTAACTTCAATGATTCTGGAAGACGCTAGCGCGTCGATTGGCCGCGCTGCCTCCACGTCATTCAGCGGGTACCTCGGGCTAAACCACCCCGATCTGCTGCCGTCCAGCCGCTCGGCTGGCGGGG
>NZ_KI914740.1:0-13069 GCF_000520515.1 Arthrobacter sp. H20 | reverse complement strand
GACTCCGGCCAGCGCTGCCGCCGTGGCACCCCACGCCACCACCATTGTGTCGATGACCTATGCCGGCGGTGTGCTCATGGCCGGCGACCGACGGGCAACCATGGGAAACCTCATCGCCAGCCGGCACATTGAGAAGGTCTTTCCCGCCGACATGTTCTCGGTCCTCGGCATCGCTGGCAGCGCTGGCATAGCACTCGACATCATGCGGCTGTTCCAGGTTGAACTTGAACACTACGAAAAAATTGAGGGCACGCTGATGAGCCTGGACGGGAAAGCCAACCGGCTGGCCGCGATGATCCGCGCAAACCTGCCACTAGCGCTGCAGGGCCTGGCGGTTGTTCCTCTCTTTGCCGGGTTCGACACGGCGCAGCGGGTTGGACGGCTATTTTCCTTCGATGTGACCGGGGGCCGCTACGAGGAGCAGGAACACCACAGCGTCGGGTCAGGCGCTGCCTTCGCCCGCGGGGCCCTGAAGAAGCTGTGGAAGCCGAACCTCGACGAGGACCGGGCAGTCCATGTTGCAGTTGAATCTCTCTATGACGCAGCCGACGACGACTCAGCGACAGGTGGTCCCGACGTCGTCCGTCAGCTGTGGCCAGTGGTTTACACAGCCAATAGTGCCGGATCCCGCAGGGTACCTGAGCGTGAACTGGCGTTAGCTGCTGCCAGGGTCATCGATTCGCGCTCAGTGGCGGGGCGGGAGGCATGAGCATGACTCAACAGTTCTATGTCTCGCCCGAACAGCTCACCAAAGACCGCGCCGACTTTGCCAGGAAAGGGATTGCCCGGGGGCGATCTGTGGTTGTCCTCAGCTGCCGGGACGGGATTGCCCTGGTCGCCGAGAACCCCTCGCCATCGCTGCACAAGGTCGGTGAGATTTACGACCGCATCGCCTTCGCAGCGGTAGGGAAGTACAACGAGTTTGAAAGCCTGCGCCAAGCAGGGGTCCGCTATGCCGATGTGCGTGGCTACTCCTACGACCGCGAGGATGTCACGGCGCGTGGGCTGGCGAGCGTCTATGCGCAGAGCCTCGGCGCTGTTTTCACCGCCGACAGCAAACCCTTCGAGGTGGAGCTTGCGGTTGCTGAAGTGGGCCCCCGACCCGACGAGGATCACCTGTACCGGCTCACCTTCGACGGGTCGATCGCCGACGAACGCCGATTCATTGTGATGGGGGGCCAGGCGGATGCGGTGGGAGAAGCACTGACCGACCAGTGGGATGCCGACCATAGCTTCGCCGAAGCGGTCAGGACAGCAGTCAACGCCCTCCGGCACGACGGCGGCGCCACCGGCACGCCCCGCGCCCGGCTTGAGCCCAGCTCACTTGAGGTCGCCGGTCTGGACAGAGACCCCCTCACCACCCGTGGCGCCCGCCGGGCATTCCGCCGATTCCTTCCCGCAGAGGTGGAAGACATGCTTGGCTCTCCGAAGGCTGGTTCCTGATGGACCGGCGTATTTTCGGCATCGAAACTGAGTTCGGCATTGCCTACTCCGGACCCAACTCGCGACCGCTCTCACCCGAAGAGGTGGCCCGGTATTTGTTCCGCAAAGTGGTGAGCTGGGGTAGATCCTCCAATGTCTTCCTGACCAACGGATCCCGGCTGTATCTCGACGTCGGTTCCCACCCTGAGTACGCCACTGCAGAATGCGACGACGTCGCCCAGCTCATTGCCCACGACCGGGCCGGGGAACTGATCCTCGAGGATCTCGTGGCTGAAGCCCAACGGAGGCTCGCCCAGGAGGGGTATGACGGTCGGGTCTACCTGTTCAAGAACAACACGGACTCAGCGGGTAACTCCTACGGCAGCCACGAAAACTACCTCATTCCCCGGAAGTTGGAATTCAGCCGGCTGGCCGATACCCTGATTCCGTTCCTGGTCACCCGGCAACTCCTGGTCGGCGCCGGCAAGGTCCTCAAAACGCAGACCGGCGCCAGCTATGCCTTCTCCCAGCGTGCCGACCACATCTGGGAGGGGGTGTCGTCAGCCACCACAAGGTCACGGCCCATCATCAATACCCGGGACGAGCCCCATGCCGACGCCGAGTACTACCGCAGGCTCCATGTCATCGCCGGCGACTCCAACATGTCGGAGACCACCGCCCTGCTGAAAGTCGGCTCGGTGGACCTGATCCTGCGGATGATCGAGGCCGGGGTCATCATGAAGGACTTCCGGCTGGAGAATCCGATCCGCAGCATCAGGGAGATCTCCCACGATCTCACCGGGCGGCAGCCGCTGAAACTCGCCAGTGGCCGCACCATCTCCGCGCTGGAGATGCAGCGCGAATACCTGGCCCGGGTCCGACAGTTCGTTGACACCAACGGCGCCCACTCCCCGCATGTGGAACGGATCATTGAACTGTGGGGGAGGACTCTGCAGGCAATCGCCACCGGAGACCATTCGCTCGTCGACCGTGAAATTGACTGGGCGATCAAGAAGAAGCTCATTGACCGGTATCGGGACCGTCACAGTCTGGGCCTCGAGTCGGCGAGGGTGGCACAACTGGATCTCACCTACCACGACATCTCCCGCGAACGCGGTCTGTACTTCCTCCTCCAGCAGCGGGGCGAGACCGAGCGCGTGGTCGACGATGTCGACATCAAGAACGCAGTCGACATCCCACCCCAAACCACCCGCGCGCGCCTGCGCGGTGAATTTGTCCGACGTGCCAAGGACGCCAACCGTGACTTCACAGTCGACTGGGTGCACCTCAAACTCAACGACCGCGCGCAGCAAACCATCCTCTGTAAAGATCCGTTCCAATCGGTCGACGAACGGGTAGAGGCGCTGCTCGCCCAACTGTGAATACCCGGGGAAAGTGATTCCTGGGAGAAACTCCCGGAGCTGAACCGTTAGGCTGGTGTGGTTCATTAACGCCGAAAGGTCCGCTAGCTGCGGCACGCACCACCGATCACCTGCGAAAGAAGTACAGTGCGAAAAGCTCTCACCCTTGCTCTGCCCCTCCTGCTCGTGCTGACCGCCTGCGGCGGTGACGCTGGCGGCGACGGCCCCGAGGGGAAGACCGCCGGGGACGCCGCGATCCTCGAGTCGGTCCGCATTGACGGCGGCTCCGATGAGGAAGTCCCAGAGGTGACCTTCGACTCACCGCTGGAAGTCACCGGCCCCGCGGCCGCAGCCATCACCACCGGTGATGGCGAGCCGATTGCCGACGGCGACCGGGTCTCGTTCCATCTGGTGGGTCTCAACGCCGAGGATGGCGCCGTGCTTGGCGACACCTACTCGCGCGGAGAACCGCAGACCCTCGACCTGACCGAGGAGCTTCAGGAAGTCGATCCTGAGCTGTATGAGGTGCTGCTCGGAACGAACATCGGCTCCCAGATTGCCTACACCACAGTCCTCGAGGGCCAGGACCCCCAGCAGCTGATCGTCATGCGGGTGCTCAGCGCCGAGGAGGCGCCACCGGCACCACCGGTGCCGGAAGTCCTCAGCCCAGAAGCCGTTGAGGAACTCGACGCCGACGGCCAGCTTCCCACCTTCACGTTCGACGACGATGAGGCACCGGTCATCGACATCCCCGACAACGAGCCCTCCGATGACCTGGTGATAAAGGTCCTTGAGGCCGGCGACGGCGAAGTCCTCACCGAAGCCGACACCATCAGCGCCAATTACGCCGGCTGGCGCTGGGAAGACGGAGAGCAGTTCGACTCAAGCTACACCGGTGGCGAGCCGATCGAATTCCCCCTGACGGGCGTCATCGAAGGCTGGACCAAGGGTCTAGCCGGACAGACGGTGGGAAGCAAAGTACTTCTCGTCATCCCCGCACCGATGGGCTACGGAGACCCAGCGCCCGAGGGCCGCCCCTCGGGCACCCTGGCGTTCTACGTTGAAATCGTCGAAAAGGTCGCCGCAGAATAGTCGTCTGCTGGACCGAACCGCACCACAAAAGAGGAGAAATATGACTATCGGATCAAACGAACCCGCACGCACGAAACCGGAGATCGAGTTCCCCGGCACAGTTCTTCCCAGCGAACTGATCATCTCTGACCTGATCGAAGGTTCAGGCGACGAAGCGAAGGCAGGGAACACAGTCTCCGCCCACTACGTCGGCGTAGCGTTCTCCTCCGGCGAGGAGTTCGACTCTTCCTGGAACCGAGGCGCACCGCTGGATTTCAAGGTCGGCATCGGCCAGGTCATTGAGGGCTGGGATCAGGGACTGCTCGGCATGAAGGTTGGCGGACGCCGCCGGCTGGAGATCCCAGCGAATCTCGCTTACGGTGACCGGGGTGCCGGCGGAGCCATCGCGCCCGGCGAATCCCTCATCTTCGTCGTCGACCTGATGGGTCTGCGCTAACCAGCTGCGCTTGGTTGCTGGTAGCCGGGGCCCAGTGTGCCCCGGCTACCGGCAAGCGGGTACTCTGTCCAACGTGTCAGCTAAACGAACCGAACGCCTCCTCACCCTGGTGATGCTGTTGCTCTCCACCCAGCGCGGCTATTCCAAAGACGAACTGTTCAAGGAAATCGAGCTCTACTGTAGGGCGCCCACGGCAGCTGCCCGGGAGAAACTCTTCGATCGCGATAAGGCAATGCTGCGTGAGCAAGGCATCCCCGTCGAGTCCTTTAGCGACGATCCGGCCTTTGACCATGACAACTCCATTCGGCGGTATCGGATCGATACCGCCGAATATCGCCTCCCCGCGGTCTCGTTCAGCGCCGAAGAATCGGCTGCGCTAGCCCTGGCTGCTGGTATGTGGGACGTGGCGGCCCTCGACTCGGCGGCCTCGCGCGCGCTGCGAAAGCTTCAGGACCTCGGCGCCGTCAGCGCTGACACCTCAGCCTTCCCCATCGAACCCCGTATCCGCACCAACGAACCCCACTGGGATGAGGTGTGGCGGGCCACCACCTCACGCCGCGTCATCTCCTTCAGCTACCGGGCCGCGAGCACCGGCCGGGAGGAGCAGCGAACCCTTCAGCCATGGGGGATGGGAAGCCGCTACGGGAACTGGTATGTGGTTGGCCGGGATCTGGATCGAGGCGAGGAGCGGTACTTCAGGCTCTCCCGGATCACCACTACCCCTCAGACACTCGAAGGGACGTTCCACGTCCCCGACACCTTCACAATGCTCGATTCTTTGGGCTCACTTGACCGCGCCAGCGAACCGTTCGAAGCGGTCGTCGCCGTGCGCCCCGACACCTGCCACCTCCTGCGGACCCGCCGTGGCGCACGGGAGG
This sequence comes from Arthrobacter sp. H20, assembly GCF_000520515.1. GTDB lineage: Bacteria > Actinomycetota > Actinomycetes > Actinomycetales > Micrococcaceae > Arthrobacter_D. The sequence continues at coordinate 7,880 of NZ_KI914740.1, read as the reverse complement.
AAGAATCGGACGGGGGATGGGACACCATCAGATTCCCCTACGGAGATCCGGAGGAGACCGCAGCAGATATCGCAGCGTTTGGCCCGCGCGCCCGTGCAGTGTCACCACCGGATCTGGTGGCGACGGTGGGTCATCAGCTTGCCCGGGCCGCCGCGACCCAGGATGGGCCCTTCCCGGCGATTGAATTCGGCGTCGCTGCGCCCCGGCCAGCTCGGCGCAAGACCTCCGCCGATGCCCACCTCCGGCGGTTGCTTGACCTGGTCCCGTATCTCCTGGATCATCCCGGAGCGCAGATGGAGGAGACCGCAGTCCGCTTCGGCGTTACCCGGGCGCAGCTGGCCGCGGACCTCGAGCTGCTATTTGTCAGCGGGCCCCGCTATTACCCTGACGGTCTGATTGAGGTCAGCCTGGACGGCGACCGCATCTTCCTCAGCAATGCTGACAACCTGGCCGAACCACTCCGGCTGAACCTTGATGAAGCGTGCACCCTCATCGTGGGCCTCGACACTCTGCGGCGCCTGCCGGGCCTCGCCCCGGGCTCCGCTGCCGCCACCGCCCACGCCAAGCTCACCGAAGCCGCCGGCGATGCCGGCCGCGTGGGAAAGGCAATCGCCACCACCCTGACGGAGGAGGCGGTGGGCCCGACCCTGGAAACCATTCAGGCGGCCCTGAGCACCCATATGCAGCTGGACCTGACCTATCTGGTCCCCACGCGGGACGAGGTCACCCGGCGCACGGTCGAACCGATCCGTGCTTTCTCCCAGGATGATGTCTGGTACCTGGAGGCCTGGTGCACCAGTGCCCGGTCCATCCGCAACTTCCGCCTGGATCGGATCCAGGACGCACGCCTTACCGCGGACCTTGCTGGGGCTCGACGAGAATCGTCAGGCGAGAGCGAAACCCTGTTTAGACCCACGGCTGACGACTCCCTCATCACCGTGATCCTCCAGCCTCCAGCCCGCTGGGTAGCCGATCACTACCACGCCGAGCGGATCCATGAGCTGGCAGCTGGCAGTCTGGCAGCAGAAATCAGGGTTTCCACCACCCAGTGGATTCCCGGGCTGATCAGCAGGCTGGGCGGTGACGCAGCCGTTGCCACCCCAGAGGGACTTCGGCGTGATTGCGTCGTGTGGCTGGCAGCTGCCAGAGTGAACTACCCCTGACGCCCGCCTCGCTGTCCCCGCATCCTCACTGGCTCCCTTAGACTTGAGTCATGCCTTGGTGGACGTGGATTGTGATCTGGGTGGCCCTGCTGGCTCTGACCCTTCTGGTGCTTGTCGCGCTCGGTTACTTTCTCTTCCGCAAGGTGAAGGCCCTCCTGAAGGAGGTCGAGCACGCCAGTGAAGTGCTGGACCGGTCCACTCATCCGGCCGGCAGCCCCGAGGAAACCGTCGGCGAAGCCGCCCTCGCGGTCTTCAGAGATCCGGCAGTCGTCCGGGAGGAACTCTCTGAGGCCAAGGCCCTGCGAATCGCCTCCCGTCGCGAGCGTAGAGTTCACCGCAGGGTCGAGCGGGGCCAGCCGGTAAGCCTCAAAGACCTCCCGCATGTTTGACACTCGGCCAGGGCATCGCTTCGGCGTCACTCTGACCGGGAACTATGAAAGGATTTCATCATGAGACCTGAAGGCTGGGCACTGGTTGCCATCATCGTCGTCGCGCTGCTCCTCTTCGGAGCGCCCAAACTGCCTGGGCTGGCGCGTAGCGTGGGTCAATCGCTGAGGATCTTCAAGTCCGAGGTAAAACAGATGAAGGACGACAACCCCAACGATGCTGATGAGCCGGGATCCCCGGTTGAAGGACGAATCGTGCCACCATCGCGGTCCGGCGAAGACCAGGCGAATCAGGCAGGACCGGCAAACCCTGGGCAGCACAACCCGCCCGGGACCGATCCGACGTCCCGCACACCGTAGGTTGAGCTGGGGGTGCTAACGGTGCGCGGTAGAGGGCGCAAATCCAACCCCGAGGGGCGGATGGCCCTCAAGGAGCACCTCAAAGAGGCACGGAATCGGGTCATTAAATCGGGGATTGCCCTCGTCGTAGGCACCGTCGCTGGCTTCTTCATTTACAATCCGGTTCTGACAGCACTGTCAGGACCCATCCTTGAGCTTAATGCCCGGGAGGGTAGGGAAGCCGTCCTGAACTTCGACGGTGTAGCCTCCCCGTTTGACCTGTTGGTCCAGGTGTCGGTCTTCATCGGTATCATCCTGGCGAGCCCCGTCTGGCTGTATCAGTTCTGGGCCTTCATCACACCCGGGCTGAAGACCAAGGAGCGCCGGGTTGCACTATCCTTTATCGCCGTGGCTGTTCCGTTGTTCCTTGCGGGAATCTACCTCTCCTGGCTAGTACTGCCAAACGCGGTGCGGGTGCTCACCGACTTCACACCCAGCGGGTTTTCGAACATCATCCTGGTCACCGCCTACATCACTTTCGTGCTGCGGCTCATGCTGGCTTTTGGGATAGCGTTCCTCCTGCCGGTGGTCCTGTTCGGGCTGAACATGGTGGGGATCCTCACTGGCAAGCAAATCCTCAAGGCCTGGCGGATCACAGTTTTTCTCATTTGCGTGTTTGCGGCTATGGCAGCCCCAGGCGGTGACGCCCTGGGCATGCTCTACCTAGCAGCCCCGATGGTAGTGCTGTTCTTCATCGCCATCATGCTCTGCCTGGCTAACGACAAGCGTCGCGATCGCAAGCGTGCCGTAGAAGATGCCAAGGTAGAGGCTGGCGCTGACACGGCGTCCGACCTCGACGGGCTCTGACCTACCGGCTCCCCGGTTGCAAACCGGTAAGCCGGGACAGATTAGGCTTGATCCATGACCTCCCCCGCCGAGCGGTACCAGCTAGCACGGGCGCGCACCGCACACACTACAACTTCCCTCTTCCAGTTCGAGAAGACACTGGGGTTTGAGCTTGACCAGTTTCAACGGGATGCCTGCGTCTGTCTAGAGGCCGGGCGCGGTGTCCTCGTCGCTGCACCGACGGGCGCTGGGAAGACAGTGGTCGGGGAATTCGCCGTCTACCTCGCGCTCGAGAAGCGACTGAAAGCGTTCTACACCACACCGATTAAAGCGCTCAGCAACCAGAAATACTCCGAGCTGTGCGCTGTCTATGGCCCAGACCGCGTGGGACTGCTTACCGGCGACACGTCCATTAACTCCGAGGCGCCCGTCGTTGTGATGACCACCGAAGTGTTGCGGAACATGCTGTACGCAAACTCGGACACCCTCGATGACCTCGGTTACGTGGTAATGGATGAGGTGCATTACCTCGCCGACCGTTTCCGCGGGGCCGTGTGGGAAGAAGTGATCATTCACCTGCCCTCCGAGGTACGGCTGGTGTCACTGAGCGCGACAGTCTCCAACGCCGAGGAGTTCGGCGCCTGGCTCGACACCGTGCGGGGGCACACGGAGGTTGTTGTCTCCGAGCATCGGCCAGTCCCCCTCTGGCAGCACGTCATGGTGGGCCAGAATCTCCTGGACCTCTTCGCAGGGGATGTGGCCTTCGACGAGGCGGCACCCGCCGGAGCCGACATCGGGGCTCAGGACCGCTACGAGGTCAATCCTGAGCTCCTGGAACTCGCCAGTTCGGAAACCCGCCTCACCCAGCGTGCCGGATGGGGGTCCGGTGGTGGGTCGCGGCGGGGGAGGGGGCCTGCTAAAAGGTCCCCGCAGGCGGTCTCCCGGGTTCGACGTGCCAGCCGACCCCAGGTAATCAGCGCCCTGGACAGGGACGGACTGCTGCCGGCCATCACCTTCATCTTCTCCCGCAACGGCTGTGAGGCGGCAGTCAGTCAGTGCCTCGACGCTGGCCTGTGGCTCACCACAGAGCAGGAGCGGGAAGTTATCAGCCAGCGCGTCGACGAAGCTGCTATTGACCTGCCCCCGGAAGACCTAGCGGTCCTCGGGTTCTGGGAATGGCGGGAGGGGCTAATCAGGGGCTTCTCGGCCCATCACGCCGGGATGCTTCCGACCTTCAAGGAAGTGGTGGAAAAGCTCTTCGCGATGGGCCTGGTGAAAGCTGTGTTCGCAACCGAAACCCTTGCACTCGGCGTCAACATGCCGGCCCGCTCGGTGGTGTTGGAAAAGCTGGACAAGTTCAACGGTGAGGCCCATGTCAATGTGACAGCGGGGGAGTACACCCAACTGACGGGGCGCGCCGGCCGCCGGGGCATCGATGTGGAAGGCCACGCAGTGGTGCTGTGGCAGCCCGGGACGGACCCGGGCGCCGTCGCGGGTCTCGCCTCCCGGCGCACCTACCCCTTGAACTCCAGCTTCCGTCCGACCTACAACATGAGCATCAATCTGGTGGCCCAGTTTGGCCAGGACCGATCCCGGGAAATCCTCGAAACCTCATTCGCCCAGTTCCAGGCGGACCGCTCAGTGGTAGGCCTGGCGAAGCAGGTCCGGACCCGTGAGGAGTCCCTCAAGGGGTATGAGCAGTCCATGACGTGTCATCTCGGCGACTTCACTGAGTACTCGAAGCTCCGCCGAGAACTCTCTGACCTTGAAGATTTCGCGGCGAAAACCAACTCCCGGAGCAGGCGGTCGGCCGCCGCATCATCCCTGGAAATGCTGCGCCCTGGCGATGTCATTGACGTCCCTGCCGGGCGCAGCCAGGGTTACGCAGTGGTCCTGAGCGCCGATACATCGAGGGAGCCCCGGCCAACTGTACTGACCGAGGATAAGCAGATTCGGCGGGCGGGGGTGCAGGATCTCACCGGGCCGCTGGAGGTTCTGTCCCACATCAGGATCCCCAAGAATTTCAATGCCCGCAGCCCCAAAGACCGTCGGGATCTCAGTTCGTCTCTCCGCAACGCGCTGCATGACAAGCGCCCACCGCGCAGGGACGCCGCTGTGCACGATGGTTTCAAGACCGGGATCACCGAGCGGCAGGAGGCGTCCATCGCTGAGCTGCGGCGGAAGCTGCGCTCGCACCCGTGCCACGGCTGCAGCGACCGGGAGCAGCATGCTAGATGGGCTGAACGCTGGTGGAAGCTCCGCCGCGAGACCGACCGGCTGGCAGGCCAGATCCGGGGCCGCACCAACACCATCGCCAAAACCTTCGATCGGGTATCCGACGTCCTTCTGGCATACGGGTACCTGCAGGGCACCCCCGCAGGTACCGCAGTGACGGCCGCAGGCGGCAAGCTGCGACGGGTCTACGGTGAGAAGGACCTGCTCATTACCCTCTCGCTCGAGCACGGTGCTTTCGATGGACTCGACGCCGCTGAGACCGCCGCCCTGGCCTCAGCTCTGGTCTATCAGGCCAAGCGGGAGGAACGTGGCCTGCGGCCGAAAATGCCCGGTACTTCGCTGGACTCCTCGATCGACGTCGTCGTCCGCCAATGGTCAGCGCTAACCGACCTTGAGGAGCAGTTCAAGCTTCCCGTGACTGGCGAGCCCGAGCTTGGCCTTGTCTGGCCTATGCACAAGTGGGCCAGAGGCAAGGCCCTGCAGGCTGCGCTGAACGGGACAGAGTTGGCTGCCGGTGACTTTGTGCGGTGGACCAAACAGGTGATCGACCTCCTGGATCAACTCGCGAAAATTGACGACCTGCCGCCTGGCCAGCGCCGGCTGTTCATCGACGCGATTGGCCTAATCCGTCGCGGCGTGGTGGCCTACTCGGCCATCGGCGACTAAGACCCTACTCGCACCCCTCATATTCCACCCTCGTCTGGAGCACGAATGACCCCGACCCGACCTGTTCTCTACCGCAACGGCTCCGTGTACAGCGCAGCTGACCCGTTTGCCACAGCCATGCTGGTCGACGGCGACACAGTTGCCTGGATCGGCTCGGAGCATGCCGCCGAGTCGCTGGCCGATGCCAGCATGACAGTCGTCGACCTGGCCGGTGCGCTCATCACTCCGGGGTTCGTTGACTCCCATGTCCACACCACTGAGACCGGCTTGGCGCTGGAATCGATTGACCTCTCTGGCTGCTTGAGCATCACTGACCTGCTGGACCGCGTGGCGGGGGCTGCGCGCAGCGGCGTCCAGACGGTGCTGGGGCACGGGTGGGACGAATCCAGCTGGCCGGATCGGACCGTCCCCACGGCCCTTCAGCTCGACACTGCCAGTGGCGGCAAACCGGTCTATCTGGCGCGCGCTGACGTCCACTCAGCAGTCGTCTCCGGGTCCCTCGCGGCCGGGCTAGGTCTGGCTCACCGGGACGGGTGGGACAACGGCTTCGTGGTGCGCGACGCCCACGTGGCTGCTCGGCTGGCCTCCCGGAACCTCGACGGGGCGCAGCGATCCACTTTTCAGCGGGCCGCGCTTCGCCGCGCCGCAGCCAACGGCATTGTCGCTGTCGCCGAAATGGGTGCGCCGCACATCTCACCGGCAGCTGACCTGCAGGCCCTGCTGCACCTCGGGCGGGATCCGCAGGGTGAGCACCTACCGGAGGTCCTGGCATACTGGGGGCAGGCAGTCACCTCGGCCGCAGAGCTCAGTGAAGTGACCGGCATGTTTGGCGGACGCCTGGCCGGACTCGGCGGGGATCTCAACGTCGACGGTTCCATCGGATCGCGCACCGCGGCGCTGAGGCAGCCCTACACCGACGACGGCGCCCAGCGGGGTTCAGTGTTTCTGGAGGCGGACGCCGTCGCGGCCCACCTTGGTGCAGCAACCAGTGTTGGGCTGCAAGCGGGATTCCACGTGATCGGGGATGCCGGCCTTGATGTGGTTCTTCACGGGCTGTCCCTTGCAGCCCATGCCCACGGCATCGAGGCGGTCCGGAAAGCACGCCATCGGCTGGAACACGTTGAATTCGCCGATGACGAAGCCATCGCCCAGCTGGTGCATTTTGGGATTACGGTCAGCGCGCAGCCAGCTTTCGACGCACGCTGGGGTGCGGCGGCCGGTATGTACAACCAGCGAGTGGGAGGAGGGCGGATGACTGGGATGAACCCCTTCGCGAGCTTCCTTGCCGCTGGCGTGCCGCTATGTTTCGGTTCCGATTCCCCGGTGACCTCGTTGGACCCCTGGGCAACTCTGAGAGCAAGCGTGTTGCACAACAACCCTGCCCAGCGGATCTCCGCCCGCGCTGCCTTCATCGCACATACCAGGGCCGGCTGGCGAGCCGTCGGGACCAGGCACCCCCTGCTCGGCCAACTCGTCCCCGGCGCTCCGGCGTCGTACGCCGTATGGGAAGTAGAGGAGCTAATGGTCCAGACAGCTGACAGCCGGGTGCAGTCATGGAGTACTGACCCCCGGGCAGGGACACCACTCTTGCCGGCCCTCGACACGGGGGTAGACCCACTCTGTCTTGAGACCGTTCATCAGGGCCAACAGCTTTACCGAGCCGACGGTTTCAACGAAAGTAGCTCTGAGCTCCGCTCCGCGTCCTGACCTGCGCAAACACACATCTTCGCAGGTCAGAGGTCCGTTGACACGCGTTCCAGAGAACGTAAGCTAGGGAAATAACGGGTCGAGAATCCAGGAGCACCGCTGACCCGACCGAGCCGACGTTTTTGTGAGGTAGCCGCTGCGTATTCAGTTGGCTCTCACCCTGCGTTACGGCATCGGTACCCGGAAAATAGGTAGATTCGCGCGTCAGTAGAAAACAGCTGTGATCGATCGATCCGTGCTGGCCCGAAGGCGCGCGAATCTGCCCGATTCTCCTGTCGATCGGTGAGCTAGTGCTCCGTGTTAATGGTTTGTTTGCGTTTCATCTTGCCCAGGAGGTACTCCGCTGACTTGGTCCAGGTGAATGGTTTGGCGTCTTGGTTGTAGTTCTCGATGTAGCGGTCCATGGTTTCTTCCAGCTCTTTCACCGAGCTGAATTCCCCGCGTTTGAGGCACTGGCGGGTGATGATCCCGAAGAAGATCTCCACCATATTCAGCCAGGAACAGCTGGTCGGAGTGAAGTGCATGGTCACCCGGGGGT
>NZ_KI914739.1:19818-31597 GCF_000520515.1 Arthrobacter sp. H20 | reverse complement strand
TGTTCAAGGTGTTCAAGGTGTTCAGGCGAAAGTGTTCGTCACCGTCCCGGTAATGACGCTCCTCGGCGGTGACGCCCCGGGCGAACTCGAAGGCTACGGGCCCATCGACCCCGACACCGCCCGCCAACTCGCCGGACACGCACCATCCTTCACCCGGATCCTCACCCACCCCCACACCGGGGCACGACTCGACGCCGACGCCACCACCTACCGGGTCCCCCAAGACCTCCAAGACGCCATCCGGGCCAGAGACCAGACCTGCCGCCACCCAGGCTGTAACCGGTTGGCGATGTTCTGCGAACTCGACCACACCACCCCCTGGGCCCACGGCGGCAAAACCACCTACGGAAACCTCGCCTGCCTCTGTAAACGACACCATAAGCTCAAAACCGACGGCTACTGGCACTACCACCAACCAGAGGCAGGAACCATCATCGCCATCTCACCCGCCGGCGAAACCTACCTCACCAAACCCGACCCACCGCCACCACCACCCCAACCACCAGACCCACCACCCTTCTAAGCGGCGCTCGGCCTGTATAGCGGAGCCCAACCAGACAGCGCTCACCCAGACAGCGCCTATCCAGACGGCGCTCATCCAGACAGCGCTCATCCAGGCGCCGCCTATCCAGACGCCTCCGCAGAAGTGGCTACGATGTCCCGAGACACCACGTCCCAGTGGGTGAGACCCTACCCGGCCTGCCGCAATTCTGCACTTTGAGTGCAGTATGATGCACTCATGGATGCAGGCACAACGGCCTTGGCGGGAGCGATCGGCGAACGCGTCAAACAGGAGCGCCAATCGCGCTCATTGACTCTGGATCAGTTGGCGGACGCCGCGGGTGTTAGCCGTCGCATGCTGATCAACGTCGAGCAGGGCGCCACCAACCCCAGCGTGGGCACACTAATGAGAATCAGCGATGCCCTCGGCGTCGGGCTCCCGTCGCTGGTGGAATCGCCTACGCCTAAGCCCGTGACGGTCACCCGAAACGGTCAGGGGGCGCCCCTTTGGGCCTCGGACGCCGGCGGTAAAGGAGTCCTGGTTGCAGGCACCGAGTCTCCCGACGTCGTCGAACTCTGGGATTGGATAATGGTCCCGGGCGACCTGCATGAGAGCGAAGCCCATTCCCAGGGGACCAAGGAACTATTGCACGTGCTGCAAGGCTCGATCACGGTGCAGGTGGGCGACCAGCCGATAGTGCTCGAAACAGGGGATGCGCTGTCTTTCCCGGGGGACATCTCCCATTCGTACGCGAACGCAACAGCCCAACCAGCGCGGTTCACCCTGACAGTTTTTGAGCCTGGCGTGGGTCTGGGCCACCGAGTGGAGGCAATCGATGAGTGACCTGACCGGCTTGCAAAAACTCGTGGATTCGGGCCACGTGGATCCCGAGGTGTTCTTGCTCCGCCCGGACTTCGCCGTCGATCTGCTGAACGCTACTGCGGTGGATCAACTCCCACACGTTGCGGCCTGGCGGGAGGCCTACCGCAGCTTCGGGGCGAAACCCCAACGCACGCGCAACGGTCTTGAGGCACTTATTCGGCGGGCAGCCACTGGGCTGCCACGTATCAACCGACTGACTGACATCTACAACGCCGTTTCGGTGTTCCACCAGATTCCGTTGGGTGGCGAGGAAATCGCCAGCTACGTCGGTGCCCCTCGCCTGATCCGCGCCACTGGAAACGAACCATTCGACACCGCGACCGGGGGAGCGGGAACGGTCGAGTACCCCGAACCGGGCGAGGTGGTCCGGAGCGACGATGTGGGAGTGACCTGCAGGCGGTGGAATTGGCGACAGAGACGGCGGACCCAGAACCGCGACGACACGAGCACTGCGCTGTTCATCCTGGATGCCCTCGAACCGATGTCCGACGACGACCTGCAGTGCGCCGCGGATGTTCTGAGCGCTCACCTGAAACAGCTCGGCCCTAACGTGCGGATCGCCAGGCGGCTTATCAGTTCGGAGCGGAGCGCGTCATGACCAAAACGTTAACAGTCCCGCCGTGGGGTCTCGCAGTGACTGCTATGCTCTCGGTCCAGTTAGGTTCTGCCCTGTCTGTTGACCTCATTGGCACAGTGGGCGCGGGCGGAACCGCCTGGCTGCGCCTGAGCATGGGTGCACTCATCCTGATCGCGCTGGTCCGCCCCCCACTTCGGTCAATCCGTGGCCAGGACGTGCCCACCATCATTGGGCTCGGCCTGGCCACGGGCGTCATGACCCTGGGGTTCCTTGCCGCGCTTGAACACATCCACTTGGGCACCGCTGTAGCAATCGAGTTCCTGGGACCCCTGACTGTTGCAGCGATTCGCAGCCACCGACGAAGTGCCCTGCTCTGGCCAGCTATTGCCCTGATTGGTGTTGTTCTGATGACCGAACCGTGGCGGGGGAATGTCAATATGCTTGGCGTCGGCTTCGCGGCAATCGCGGCCGTGGGCTGGGCGGTCTACATAGTTCTGACCCAGCGCATCGGCGACCGCTTCACCGGGATTGCTTCTCTGTCCCTGACAGTCCCTATCGCTGCAGCTGTTTCGGCACTCGTCGGAATTCCGCAAGCCGTCGGCCATATCACTCCTGGCGTACTTGCTGCAGCTCTGGGCTTGGCGGTTCTGCTCCCGGTGCTGCCCTTCGCCCTGGAGATGCTCGCGCTGCGCCGGATGACTCCCACAGCGTTTGGGACGCTCATGGCTCTTGAGCCAGCGTTCGGAGTGTTCCTGGGACTGATTATCCTGCAGCAGCAGCTGGGGGTAACGCAGATCGTAGGTATAGCCCTGGTTGTGCTGGCCGGAGCAGCCGCTCAACGTGGGGGCAGCCGGGCTCAACGTGGCACGTCCGATCCTGTGCAACAATTGCACCTGCCAGGCTAAGCACTCCTGGTTACCCGCAGTCACCACGCCGGGGGTAGCTAGACCTCCGCGCCGTTGTCGCCGTGATCACGGGTCTTCGGAAGCCGCAGAATCAGAAACGTCACCGACGCGAGGAAAATCGCCAGGACGCTGAGCATCAACGTGAGGGGCGCCGCCCGCCAGAACATGGCGAGCAGCAGCAGGGTGATGGGGCCCCCGACGGCACCGAACCAGGCCAGGACCAGCAGCGGTTCCCCGGTACCAAGTGCTGGCGGGTCGGGTGGGTGATATCCCTCGTCCTCGTCGTCGTCTGGTTCCTGAGGCGTGTAGTCGCGTGGACCGTTCGGGGCGAGGCGGGGCTGGTTCTCAAACAGTGCCCTGACCCGGTCCTGATCAGACACTTCAGCATCAACATTTCCTCCGGGCGCCGTGCCGACTCCCGTCTCGGGCGCACTAGGGGTCTGCTCCAGCCGCGCCACCAGATCCTGCCACACGGCATCATCGGCGGACTCATTGGATTCCTGGCCTCGGGGTGTCATGCGGTGCTACCTGCCGTCACGTGCTCGATGAAGTGCGCTGAGCGTTCAAAAATCAACTGCGCGTCATGGTCCATCGTCGCAACATGGTAGCTGTTCTCCAAACGGACGATCTCCAGCTCCGCGCTCCCAATCCGCTGCTGCAGCACCTCTATGCTGGTCTCCGGCACTACCGGGTCCACCGTAGACCGGAATACCAGGGCTGGAGCGGTCACTGATGGCAGCCGCTCAACCGTCTCCCAGAAGAGGCGGTAGAGCTGACCCACTGCTGCAACGGGGGTTCGGGAATAGGCGCCCTCGTCCAATCCTTCCTTCTTGATGTTGTTGGCGATTGCTGGCACCGACCGCATCACATACTTCAGGAATCCTGCATAGCGTGCCCTTGGATCGGCGATGGTCAACCCCGGATTGACCACGACGACGCCCGCCACCGGGTGCAAAGAGGCCAACCGGAGGGCCAGGGCTCCGCCCATTGAAAGACCCGCGGCAACGATAACGTCGGTTGACCCTTCCAGTTCCCGGTAACCTGCCTCATAGCTGGCATACCAGCTTTGCCACGGGGTGCGGGCGAGTTCCTGCCAGGTGGTGCCATGCCCTGCCAGCAGGGGGAGGCGTACCGCGTAGCCTTGGTCTGCCAGGTACCGCGCCCAGGCCAGCAAACTCACCGGGGAACCGGTGAAGCCGTGGCTCATCACCACGCCGATGCGCGAGTGCTCTCCGAAGCCGTTGGAGGAGAACGCGACAGGACCGTCACTGGATGTCATAGACCCATCGTGCCACCTGCTGCCGATGCCTTGCCAGCGGGTGCGCGCCTTAGAGTAGTCTCTCAAGGAAAAGCGCGATCAACTGTGGGGGCACTCCGCCGTGATCCCGTTCGGGTCTAGGAAGGCTGTCAGCGTGTTTTATTGGTTCATGAAGCGGATCATCGTAGGTCCGATTCTGAGACTGTTGTTCCGCCCATGGGTAAAGGGAATGGACAACGTGCCAGTGGATGGCCCGGCGGTGCTGGTCAGCAACCACCTTTCCTTTTCGGACTCGATTTTCCTTCCGATTGCCGTGCCTCGGCCAGTGATCTTTTTGGCCAAGTCCGAGTATTTCACCGGCAAGGGGATGAAGGGCAAGCTCACCGCGATGTTCTTCCGCTTGTCCAACCAGCTCCCAATGGACCGTTCTGGTGGCGCTGCGTCATCCAGTTCGCTCAGTGCGGGTGAGGCCGTGCTGAACGGTGGCGGCATTCTGGGTATCTATCCCGAAGGCACGCGCAGCCCCGACGGACGGCTGTACCGGGGGAAAACCGGTGTCGCGAAGCTCGTGCTTGCTACTGGGGTTCCGGTGATCCCGGTGGCCATGATCGGAACCGACAAGGTGCAGCCCATCGGGCGGCGTATCCCCAACATTCGCCGCATCGGCATCATCGTGGGGGAGCCCCTCGACTTCACGCGGTACAAAGGACTCGCCGAGGATCGTTTCGTTCAGCGATCGGTCACCGACGAGATCATGTACGAGCTGATGCGGCTCTCCGGCCAAGAATACGTCGATGTCTACGCGAGCAGCGTCAAGGAGAAGCTTGCAGCAGCCAAGAATGCCGGCAAGAAGGTGCCCGCCGCGTCGACTGACAGCCAACAAAACGCCCCCGAGGTCGCTGACCACGCGGACACCATACGCGACGCGAAGACATCAGCGCGGAGCAAGCTGTCAGCGATCACTCTGCCGGGCTGGCTGACCAGGAAGAAGTAGACAGCTGCGCGGCCGGTGATGGCCGGCACCGTCCACCAGATAGGCGTGGCGCCCGGCACAATGTGACGCGCCGCCCCGCTGCGTGACGGCGACGGCGGTGGCTTCGATGTCGACCCATTAGGCTTAACCAGTGACTGATATCTTTGCACCCACCGAATCCACAGTTCCCCCAACTGGGCGGCGCAGCCCTGAGGCAAACTCCGTGCTTGATCACTGGCGCCAGCTGCCCATCTCGCAGCAGCCCTCCTGGCAGGATAGCAACGTGTATTCGGCCTCCGTCAAGGAGCTCTCCACCCTTCCGCCGCTGGTCTTCGCCGGGGAGGTCGACGTTCTGCGCGACCGCCTGGCCGCTGCCGCGCAGGGCAAAGCGTTCCTGCTGCAGGGTGGTGACTGTGCCGAAACTTTCGAAGGGGCGACAGCCGATCGGATCAGCGCCCGGGTCCGGACAATCCTGCAGATGGCAGTAGTGCTGACCTACGGTGCATCGCTGCCCGTCATTAAGATGGGCCGGATGGCAGGACAGTTTGCGAAGCCCCGCTCATCCAATGATGAGACGCGTGAAGGCGTCACTCTGCCTGCCTACCGCGGTGACATGGTCAACGGCTACGAGTTCACCCCTGAATCGCGCGGGCACGATGCATCCCGCATGGTCAAGGCGTACCACACGTCAGCTTCGACGCTGAACCTGATCCGTGCGTTCACCCAGGGCGGTTTCGCTGACCTGCGCCTTGTCCACCACTGGAACAAGGGCTTCACTGCCAACCCAGCTCATTCACGCTACGAGTCGCTGGCACGCGAGATTGATCGTGCCGTCCGCTTTATGGACGCCTGTGGTACCGACTTCGAGGCACTGAAGCGGGTGGAGTTTTTCGCCAGCCACGAGGCGCTCCTGCTCGACTACGAGCGTGCCCTGACGCGCACCGACTCGCGGACCGGGCTGCCCTACGACACCTCTGCCCACTTCCTGTGGATCGGTGAGCGTACCCGGGACATCGATAGCGCGCACATTGATTTTCTGTCCCGAGTCCGGAACCCAATCGGCGTCAAGCTGGGTCCAGGAACTTCACCCGACGACGCCCTCGCCCTGATCGACAAACTCGATCCCAACCGCGAACCCGGGCGTTTGACGTTCATCACGCGCATGGGTGCCGGCAATATCCGGGAGAAGCTGCCCGCGCTTGTACAAAAAGTCACCGACTCGGGCGCTCAGGTGCTGTGGGTGTCCGACCCGATGCACGGCAACACAGTGACCTCGCCCAATGGCTACAAGACCAGGAACTTCGATGACGTCATGGACGAGGTCCGCGGTTTCTTTGAGGTGCACAATTCCCTGGGCACCTTCCCGGGTGGCCTGCATGTCGAGATGACTGGCGACGACGTCGCCGAGTGCCTCGGCGGTGCCGATCCCGTAGACCAGGAGGCATTCCTGGAACGCTACGAGTCGGTGTGCGACCCACGCCTGAACCACATGCAGTCCCTCGAGATGGCGTTCCTCGTTGCTGGAGCGCTCTCGAAGCGCTAGGTGACGGTGATCGTGACGGTCGAGCCTTCGGGCTGCTCGCCAGTGAGGTCCTGGCCTGCCACGAGGCCTAGGACCGAGCCCCCGAAGGTGTAGTCCACCACAACTGTGAAGCCGGCAGCTTCGAGCTCGGCTACGGCTGCCGATTCCCGCTGGGAAAAGACGTTTGGCACTTCAACAAGGCGCGGGCCCAGAGACAGCGTCAGCGTCACAGTCTCCCCACGGGTCAACTGGCCGCCAGAGGGGCTCTGCCCTACCACGGCGCCCGCCGGGATGTCCCGGCTGTTCTCGCCGTCGGGGGCTACGGCCGCAACGAGGCCGGCAGCCTCGATGGCAGCGACGGCGTCGGCGCGGGACTGGCCGGTGACTGCCGGAACGTCAAGCGGTTCCGGGCCCTGGGAGACGAGCAGCTTCACTGTTGTGCCTCGTGGCGACGGTTCGCCGGCGGCAGGCTGCTGGCTAATCACGAGCCCGTCCTCGACATCGGCGCTGAATTCTCGAGTGATGTCTCCGACCGCCAGGTTACTGCCCGCCAGAAGTTCAGCGGCTGCGGCCTCACCCCGATCGACGACGTCTGGCACATCGAACAACTCGGGTCCCTTCGACACGAACAGCTCCACTGCCTCATAGCGGCGGATCTCGGTCTGGGCTGCCGGCTGGGTGCGGATTACCAGCCCTGACTCCACTTCGTCGTGGAACTCCTCTTCGGCGCGCCGCGCGTCGAAGCCGTTCTGGTCCAGTAGCAACTCGGCCTGTTCCACCGAGCGATTGACGACGTCGGGCACCGTTGCCAAAGCGCCTGGTCCAACACCAAAGAACCAGCCAAGACCTGCGGCTAAGCCCGCGAGGAGGAACAGCAGCACAATCCAGCTGGCGTTGCGACGGGTACGGCTGCCGGTGTGGAGGGATTTCTCGGGTCGTTGGGCGGCCTTCGCCTGCCGTTTCTGATACACCTTGAATTCGCGGCGTGCCTGTTTGTCAGTTAGCTGGACAGGTCGGGGTAGCGGATTGGCTTCGGTCTGTGGGCTTTGCCTGAGTGTCTGGGGGTGCCGGACGTCGCTGGGAATAACCGACGTCATGGACTGGTCTGCCCGGATCACCTCGGTGGGCCGGGGCCCGCGGGAGGCACTAATGATCTCAGTGGGGGAGCCGCCCGCTACCGTATCGATCACTTCAGTGCCGCCAGGCACTGGGGCGATGACGCCGGTCCGATCCGCAGCAGCATCGTTGCCGGTGGGGGCTCCGGGCAGTTCGAAGTCCAGCTCCTCATCGGTGAGGGTAGTTCGAATATGCCTGAGCTCACCCAGGAGTGCGTTGCCATCGATCGGACGGTCCTCCGGGTCCACAGAGGTGCACCACTGCACCAGTTCATCGATGTCGGGCGCAAGACCAGGGACCAGGGTTGAGGGCGCGGGGACAGTCGAATTGGCATGCTGCAACGCAACCCGGATGGGGACGTCACCGGTGTACGGCTGGTTTCCCGTCAAAAGCTCGAAGAGAACGATGCCGGCTGAGTAGATGTCGCTGCGGGCGTCTGCGCCGCCGCCGGTGACCAGTTCGGGGGAGAGATAGGCGACAGTGCCGATCAAGGTGCCGGTATTGGTGGTCGTGGAAACAGCCCTGGCAAGGCCGAAGTCGGCGATCTTGATACGGCCATTACTGGCCAGGAGAACGTTCTCGGGTTTGACGTCGCGGTGCACCAGACCGACGTCGTGGGCGGCGCCGAGACCTTCAATTACCGGATCCATCATGGCTAGTGCCAGCCGTGGGGTCAGCCGGCCCTTCTCCCGGAGGAGGTCCCGGAGCGTCTTTCCCGGCACGTACTCCATGACCAGGTACGCCAGCGAACGGTCGGGGGAGTCCTCTACCCCCTGATCCAGTACGCCCACGACGTGCGGGTGGGACAGGCGTGCCGCCGACTTTGCCTCGCGTTCAAACCGGTCAAGGAAGCTGGAGTCCTCGGCAAGGTGGGGGTACAGAATCTTCAGTGCTACGTCACGATCCAGCCGCCGGTCAGTGGCCCGGTAAACGGTGGACATGCCCCCACGGGCCAGGCGCGACAGAACCAGATAGCGCCCGTCTACAAGCGAGCCAACCAGTGGGTCATTCTGCCGTTCCTGCACCCCTCGATCCTAAGTGCACACATGTTGAGGGGTGGAACCGACACCCGATTCCACCCCTATTCACCGATCGTTGCCCGGTGTTGCTACCGGAAAGTCGCCTGGTGCGCGGTGATTGCCGCAACGTAGTCCTTGGTATCGCTGAACATCCCGTGAGTGGTTACCGAGTACTGGCCCTGATAGTAGGAAGCGATGGCTTCGTCAAGGCTGGCGCTGGTGCGGATCAACGACTGCAGGATGGCTACCCCGGCCGTTGCGTTGTCGAATGGGTCCAACAGATTCAGCTGTCGACCGACGAGGTCGGAGGCCCATTCCCCGGACATCGGGATGACCTGCATGGCACCAATTGCATTTGCGGGTGACACGGCCCGCTGGTTAAAGCCTGACTCCTGATAGGACACGGCAAGGGCCAACGTTGGGTCGACACCCATTGATCGCGCTGTATCAGCCACGATGGTCTTCATTGCGTCGTTGCTCGGGGCGGGCAGCGAGTCCAGCAGGTGCTTGTTGCGGTTTGCCTCGGACACCACGTGTTGCGGGTAGGTGTAGTGGAGGAAGGTGGACGGTACCAGGTCCGCCGGGGTGTCCGCTTCAGCAGCCGGGGCCTGCTCCGCTGCTGATGCTGCCTTGCCTGGAATGGTCAATTTTGCGCCGGGGTGGATCATTGTTGTGGCACTGAGGTCGTTTGCCGTCAGGAGGTCGCGGAGACTCACCCTGTGCTGTGCAGCGATGGCGCCGAGGGTGTCGCCGCCCTTGATGGTGTACTTGCCGCCGTCGGAAGCGGGTGCTGCGGGTTTGGGCGTTGCCGGGGCGATTTCGGTTGACGCAACGGAGATCTCAGCGGACCCACCGAGCTTTATTTTTTGTCCCGGGTGGATGATTGAGGACATTGACAGGGAATTGGCTTTCAGTACGTTTTCGAGGCTGACGCCGTGCTCGGCGGCGATGGCACTGAGTGTGTCGCCGGCCGTGACGGTGTAGGAGGAACCGGAAGATGGCTGGAGGTCATTCGCACGCTCGGAGGCAGGCTCGCTCGCGGGGGCGCCGGTGAGCTTGATTTTCTGACCTGGGTAAATGATGGTGCTTGCGCTCAGGCTGTTGGCCCTGAGAACCGCGCCGGTTTCCAGCCCGAGCTTGATCGCGATCCCGCTGATGGTGTCGCCTGCCTGGACAGTGTAGGTTTTCGGGGCACTCTTGGCGGGGGCCAGGAAGCTGGGGATCCTGGCCGGAACGGCGCTGGCCGGAACGGACAGACCCGCTGGGACAGTCACAGCTGGGGCCAGCCGCGGCGTCTGGAGTGACTTGACTGTCACCGGTGCGGCTGCGGCAGGCTGCGCGAGCGCGACGGCGGAAAGCAGCACTGCGGGAATGGCGGCGGCAGATACCGCAACGGTGAAGCGGCTGGGCAGACGGGTGCCTAGGGCACGGGCCTGGGATTCGAGCAGCGGCGATGACGAACGCTGGGCAGTCATGGTCTAATCCTCATCTATGGTCAACGGAATGGGCCGCGCCGATGGCCGAATTGAGACCCGACGGGCAATTCCGTCGGGGACCTCTTTCAATATCATCTGATGGTGCGCGAGAGTTTGATGTTGTCACTGTTACTGCTGTGACTCATGTGAATCTACACTAAAAGTTGCCTAGCACAATAGCTACTGTCCGCCTCGGAATTTACACACCGGCGTGTCGGATCAAGAAGTGGAGTGACGGGCTCACTTCTGGCACGCTTAGGGGGTGAATGAACTTGAAGAACTTGTGCCCGCATGGCTGAACCTCCCGGAGGTGGCGCTCGAGCTGGACGTACCCATCACCAAGGTCCACGGATTGCTCGATGAGAAGTCGCTGATTGCGCTTCGCAGCACCGAACGCAACGTCAGGAGCGTTCCAGCAGAGTTCATCTTCGAAGGTGCAGTGCTGGACAGTCTTAAGGGAACCATCATCCTGCTCGCCGATTCGGGCTTTAGCAACGAGGACATTGTCAGGTGGTTGTTCACTCCCGACGAATCACTTCCTGGGCGTCCAATTGATGCACTTCGGGAGGGACGAAAAACCGAAATTCGTCGACGGGCGCAGGCTGCCGCCTGGTAGCCTCCATCCCGGGGATCCCGCCGCACCTCTGAGTAGCAGTCAACCGTTAGGCTGACCGGCTGACTGCTGCAGTTGCCAGCCCAGCGAGGGCCGACCGGCAAGTATCGTCCAGGGCCAATCGTTTCAACCCCTCAGCCGCGGCTGCCGAGTGCTTGGCAATCAAGGATTCGACGGCGCCCAACGCGCCGGATGAGGTAATGACGTCCCGTAGACGGGCGATTCCATCGTCACCGAGATCTCCCTGTCCGAGGGTGTTGTTGATCAGGTCCCGGTCCGCGCTGCTGCCGCTCTGGAGGGCCCGCGCAATAAGCACAGTCCGTTTTCCCTCGCGCAGGTCATCTCCGGCGGGTTTGCCGGTGACCGCAGGGTCACCGAAAACCCCCAGCACATCATCCCGAAGCTGGAAAGCCTGCCCCAGAGGCAGGGAGAAGGCCGAGTAGCCGGCCAGTAAGGCTGGGCCCGCACCAGCCA
Organism: Arthrobacter sp. H20; assembly: GCF_000520515.1. GTDB lineage: Bacteria > Actinomycetota > Actinomycetes > Actinomycetales > Micrococcaceae > Arthrobacter_D. Next base: position 20,281 of record NZ_KI914739.1, on the reverse strand, counting down.
GGGCACCACCAAGGCCCAGCGGGTGCTCGATCGAGTACTTGGCCGACTTGAACCGGACAATCTGTGCCGCGCGTTCGGCGGCGTCCACCGGAGTCCGGTCCGGCCCCACCGCTTCCTCCAGCAGGTCAAGGTATTGGCCCGCCATCACCTCAGTGCGCATCCGGTTGAAAATTGCCCGCGCGCCGGTCCCCGAGGCGGCCCGTGCGCCAATGTCGGAAAACTGCTCCTCGCTAAAGGAGAGGCACAAATCGCCGGTGAGCACAGCTGCAGAAACCCCGAATCGGTCAGGGCTCAAATGCCATCGGTTTCGCTCATGCAGCGCGCCGAACTGGCGATGCACACTAGGGGAGCCGCGCCGAGTGTCGGAACGGTCGATGACGTCGTCGTGGATCAACGCAGCCGCCTGGAACAGTTCGAGTGCAACCCCCGCCAGAACAGGCTCGGTGGAGCCGGCCGCCCCACC
>NZ_KI914739.1:0-19718 GCF_000520515.1 Arthrobacter sp. H20 | reverse complement strand
TGGAGCCGGCCGCCCCACCGGCACCCCTGAAGCCCCAGTAGCACAGGAGTGCGCGCAGTCTCTTTCCGCCTGACGTGAGCCGGGCAATCGCTTCAGTCAACTCCAGTGCATCGTCGGCAATATCGCCCAGAATCGACCGCTGACGGGTAAGGAATTGCTCAAGGCCGCCGGTCACTGCGGCGCGGTACTCCGCCTGTTCCCCAGCTATCGAATGGGCAACTCTATCGTCCTCGACGAATGGGTTCCGGTCGGTCATTGGCTCTCCTCAGGTGGCGGACATTAGCCCACGCAGGGTGACGCCGGGTTCTCCACCGGCCGGTGGTGGTCTGTGGCCATTCCATCCTACTGACTGGCTACGATTGGACTGTGACTGTTGGGCAGAGCGGAGAGCTTCCGCACGCGGAGTGCACCATCCTCCACGTGGACATGGATGCCTTCTACGTTGCCGTCGAACTGCTGGATCGCCCGGACCTGGTCGGGACGCCGGTGATTGTCGGCTCACCAAGTGGCCGGTCGGTGGTCCTGTCAGCCTCCTATGAAGCTCGACGGTTCGGCGTTCGCTCAGCAATGCCGATGTCCACGGCAATGAGGTTATGTCCACGGGGCGTGGTGCTACCACCTCATCATGAGAAGTACTCGGTGGTCTCTCGTGGTGTGATGACAGTCTTCGGAACCATCACTCCGCTGGTTGAACAGCTCAGCGTGGACGAAGCCTTCCTCGATATCGCGGGGTCAATGCGCCGGTTGGGTGGGCCACGCGACATCGGAGAGCTGATTCGAACCACTATCCGAAGCGAGCTGGGGATTACTGCGAGCGTGGGGGCGGCAACCACCAAATTCGTGGCCAAGATCGCGTCGACCCGGTCGAAGCCCAACGGTCTGCTGGTCATCCCGGGCAACGAGACGGTGGCGTACCTGCACACCCTTCCGGTGTCTGCGCTCTGGGGTGTCGGCGCCAAAACCCAGGAAGTACTCGCGCGCCTGGGAATCCGCAGCGTCGAGGACCTTGCCCAGACGCCGGTGTCCTCGCTCCGGAAGCTGCTGGGGGTCTCAGGCCAGCATGTCCATGACCTGGCCTGGGGCCGGGATCCGCGGACAGTGACGGTGACCCGCCAGGAGAAGACGATCGGAGCGGAGGAAACCTTCGCTGAGGACGTCAGCGATGATCCCACCCTGCATACTGAAATGCTTCGACTCTCCCACCGCACGGCGTCCCGGCTCCGATCGGCTCAACTGCAGTGTGGCGGAGTGGCGATCAAGCTGCGTTACGCCGATTTCTCGACGCTCACCCGCACTAAGAGACTCAGCGAACCCACCGACAGCGCAAACGCTATCTACTCGGCAGCGACGTCGCTGCTGACATCCCTGGGCAAGCGTCCGATGAGCGTTCGGCTGGTCGGGGTGCGGGCGGACCAGCTGGAACCCTCCACAGGATCCGGACATCAACTCACTATTGACCGTCGGGATGAGAACTGGCGGCTGGCCGAGTCAGCCCTTGACGAGGTCAATCGGAAGTTCGGCAAGACTGCCATTCAGCCAGCGCAGTTGTTCGGTCGTCCCAGGGATCCAGCTCCCTGATCCGGCGTGCCGGCCGCCCCAAGCAGCGGCGATTGCTGCCCCATGCGCCAGTGGCTTTCCCTAGGGGGCATTGCGCTCTATCCTTAGAGCAAAGGCCAACTTGAACTAATGGAATCACTCGTTTTGGAACCCTTGCTCACGGTGAAATGTGGCAGGGAACCGGATGCATCTGGTACTCGTTGGTTGGGGTGAGGGACCAGGAATAATTATCAGTATGGAGGCAGTGATGGCACTCTCGGAACACGAACAGAGGCTGCTTGATCAGCTGGAGCAGCAGCTTCACGCCGACGATCCAAAGTTCGCCAGCTCGATGGCGTCAAGCAGTCCCCGCACCATGTCCACTCGCCGGATCGTTATCGGCGCGCTCATGGCGGTCGCAGGCATTCTGATCCTGCTGTTGGGCGTGGCCAACCAGATCATTCTGGTCGGCGTCGCGGGCTTCCTGGTGATGGGAGCCGGAGTGTATTTCGGCACCACCCGGGCCAAGGGAAATGACTCAGCTTCTTTGCCCCGAGGGACAGCTAAGTCAGCACCGGTCAATCGCAACGGTGGCTTCCTCAGCACGCTCGAAGAAAAGTGGGATGAGCGGAAACGGGAACAGCCCTAGCCTGCCCCCTCCACTTCCATCCACAACCCCGCAAAACTTCAGCTAACGATCCACTGATAGACCCGCATTGTCGGGTCTATCAGTGTTTAACGTGAGTTTTTACCTACCTTCAGGTCAGACACACTGACCAGGCCGATACCAGAGTGCCAAAACCCTCCACTGCGCACCGAAGCTGTCTTGCCGCGCCAGCACAGGAAACTGCCAGAAAAATCATGGGTTCAGCACGCCGAAATGGATTGACGGGGGAGGGATGTGGAGTAAAGTGGTGGTTATAAGAGCGTAGTGGTGCCGCAAGGTGCTTTCCGGATCGGATGGGCGGTGGCAGATGTTCCTCGGAACTCATCTGCCGCGCCTTGATGAGAAGGGCAGGTTGATCCTCCCCGCGAAGTTTCGTGAGGAGCTTTCCAACGGGCTGGTCTTGACCAGGGGTCAGGAGCGGTGCATCTACGTTTTTAGTCAGCGCGAATTTGAACAGCTTCACGAACAGATGCGGGCCGCACCGCTGTCATCACGTCAATCGCGTGATTACAGCAGGGTGTTCTTGTCAGGTGCATCGGATGAGGTCCCGGATAAACAGGGACGGATCACCATCCCACAGGCACTTCGGACTTATGCGGGACTGGACCGGGAACTTGCAGTGATTGGCGCGGGTAGCCGTGCCGAGATCTGGGATGCCTCGGCCTGGAACAACTACCTGGCGGAGAAGGAAAACGTCTTCTCCGAAACCGACGAGGACTCACTACCGGGGTTCTTCTAGGACCTGCACCACCATGCGGAACCAGCACAGCAGGACGGCTTCTTGAACGAGATCTCCAGCCGCCCGGCGACCGTTTCACCTGGCTCACCTTCCCCGGAGCCAGGCGGACAGCGCCTGGTCGGAGGGGGGTCTGGTCCAAGAAGCCTACTCGACGAACACACCACCAAGCACCACCGAGGAAGGAGCCAACGAATGAGCGATGATCGCCCTACCGGTGAGCGACACATCCCGGTACTGCGTGAACGCTGCATCTCGCTCCTCGAACCGGCACTCCTCGCCGCGGCGGCCGCCGGACGCACCCCAGTGGTTGTGGACGCCACACTGGGCATGGGCGGACACTCGGAATCACTCCTTGAACGATTCCCCCAGGCCCACCTGGTGGGCATCGACCGCGACCTGCAGGCCATCGGCCTTGCCGGAGAACGCCTCTCCTCCTTCTCCGGACGCACAGATTTGGTCCACGCCGTCTATGACGAACTGCCGGAGGTCCTCGACGACCTGGGAATCCTTGCCATTGACGGAGTGCTGTTCGATCTCGGTGTCTCATCCCTTCAGCTGGACGAACGGGAGCGCGGCTTTGCCTACTCCTACGACGCACCCCTGGACATGCGGATGGATACCAGCACCGGGCAGACTGCCGCCGAGGTCGTCAATGGGTATTCCGAAGCTGACCTGCTGAGGATTATCCGTTCCTGGGGGGAAGAGAGGTTCGCTGGCCGGATCGCCTCAGCCATTGTCGCTAAACGTCGGGACTTGCCGTTAACAACAACTGGTCAGCTGGTGGACGTCATCCGCTCAGTAGTTCCCGCGGGGGCGGCACGGACTGGCGGCCACCCAGCCAAAAGGACCTTCCAGGCGCTTCGGATCGAAGTCAACGAGGAACTCGCTGTGCTTGGGCGCGCTATTCCTGCGGCAGTCGATTCCCTGAACGTCGGCGGGCGGGCCGTGGCTATGTCGTATCACTCCCTTGAGGACAAGATCGTCAAGGCCGCCTTTACCGCAGGAACCCGGTCCTCGGCCCCCGTCGGGTTTCCCGTCGAGCTGGAAGAGCACAAGCCCTACCTCAAATCCCTAACCAGGGGCACAGAAGCCCCGACAGACCAAGAGATCGAAGAAAACCCGCGGGCGGCCTCCGCCAAGTTGCGGGCAGTAGAACTAATCAAGAACGTGTCTCGAGACACTAGGAACAGGAACCCATCATGAGCCAGCAACTCGCTGAATCCTTCGCGCCGCTGGCTACCCCTGAAACGGGTGGTGAATCATCCAAGCAGGTCAGAACACCGCTTTCGCTGGTATCAGCAGGCCCGGTCCGGCGTCGCATTCCGTTCGCAGTGTTCAGCATGACCGCCCTGGTTGGTGCGTTGGTGACAGTCCTGATGCTCAACATCTCGGTGTCGAGCAGCCAGTATGAGCTTGTTGACCTGCGCAATCAACAGATTGCGCTGAATCAGGAGAACCAGGCGCTGACCCAGCAAATGGAAGACCTTCAGGCGCCGCAGAACCTTGCAGCTGAAGCCAGGGAACTCGGCATGGTTGCCTCCCCGGGATTCGGATCTGTTGATGTAGATTCAATGAAAATTGCCGGTACTCCAGAGGCTGCGACGAAGGGTGGCGACCCATTGGCACTGATAGCCGCCCCCGACGTCTCCACCGCGGTTGCCTCAGCAGCTGAAGTACCTGCTGAAACACCAGCGGCCGAGGAGCCAGCTAGCCCGGTGGAGCAACCTCAGGCTGTTGAGCTCAATGGTGGATCCATCCCAGCACCGCAGCAGGGAACCGGCGGGTAACGCACACGATCACCGATCACAGATGAGACACCTAAGGACATTGAAGTGGCTACAGCAACTGAGCACGACAGGTTCCGGGTGGCCCTCGGAGCCAAGCGGCTTCGCATAGGTCTCGCTTTCGTCCTGATTCTTCTGCTCGTCCTTGGAGTCCGCCTCTTTCAGGTGCAGGCACTGGATCTCGGCGGTATGGCTCAGGCCGGGCTGAACAAACGCCTTGAATCATTTCCGGTCCAGCCTGTGCGTGGTGACATTCTCGACAGCAAGGGCAACTACCTCGCCCGGAGCGTTGAGCGCTTTGACGTAGTTGTAGACCAGACCCTCGCCGAGGGTGATGACTTCGCCCGGATCAACGCCGAGGGCGACCGGGAAGAGCTCACTATGGATGAAGGGCTCGCTGAACTTTCGGGGATCCTCGGCCAGGATCCCGCCACTCTGGAAGCTGCGATCGTCGGCGACAAGAAGTTCGGGTACGTAGCCCGGAATGTCACCCCCGAGGTCAAGAACGCGGCGCTGGCGGTCCGGATGCCCGGTGTCTACGCCGACCCGATCAGCCTCCGCACCTACCCGTCAGGACCGGTCGCCGGTTCGATAGTGGGTTTCGTCGGCGCGGAGAATGAAGGCCTTGAGCTTACCCAGAACGATCGCCTGACCGGGGAGGCTGGCAGCCGCACGTTCGAAATCGGTGGTGACGGCATTCGCATCCCGTATGCCACCAACGAGGATGTGCCGGCCAAAGACGGGCAGTCAGTCAAACTGACGATCGACCAGGACCTCCAATGGTTCGCCCAGCAGACCATCGCCTCGCAGGTGGAGGAGTACGACGCCCAGTGGGGCAACATCGTCGTCGTTGAGGCGGCGACCGGCGGCATCGTGGCAATGGCTGAATCCACCACCATGGACCCGAACAACCCTGGTGCCACGGAACCGGAATTCCGGAAGCCTCTCTCGGTCACGTCCTCCTTCGAACCAGGCTCCACCACCAAGCTGATCACCATGGCAGCGGCGCTGGAGGAAGGGATCATCGAACCGACCAGCGAATTCCTGCTGCCCAACACCTACACGATTGACAACCAGACCTTCAAGGATGCTTTTGAACATGGAGAGGAACGGCGCACCGCTGCCGGAATTTTCGCCAAGTCAATGAATACCGGCACGGTCATGATCGGTGAGGAGCTGAGCAAACAGCAGCGCTACGACTGGCTGACCAAGTTCGGGATCGGCCAACCGCTCGACGTCGGACTCAACGGTGAAACCAGCGGTATCCTCGCCCAGCCGGAAGAGTGGGATGACCGCCAGCAGTACACGGTGCTCTTCGGCCAGGGGCTCGCGCAGACGGCACTGCACACCGCAATGGTGTACCAAACCATCGCCAACGACGGCGTCCGGCTGAAGCCGCGGCTGATCGACGCGTACATCGACCCCGATGGCACCGAGCACCAGGTGCCCCAGGACGAGGGAGTCGAAGTGGTCTCACCCGACACCTCGTCGCAGCTGCAGAAGATGCTCGAAACCGTGACAGTAGACGGGTCGGGCGCCTCAGGATCCCTCGATGAATACCGGGTGGGGTCCAAGACAGGGACCGCCGAGGCGCCGAGCGCCACCGGCGGCTATGACGGGTTCACTCTCACCTACGCTGGCATGGCCCCAATGGACAACCCGGAGTACGTAGTGGTGGTGACCCTGCAACGCCCGCAGGGTGATCTGTACTATCTGATACCGGGGGAGTCTTTCCAGAAGGTGATGGAACAGGTGCTCAACGCCAGGAACGTCGCCCCGTCGACGGGCGAGCCCGAAACCTACCCCATCGAGTACTAGCCCGGAGCAGCATACGTGCCAACAATTGAAGATCCCGCAGCGCAACCCGATGCAGGGATGCGCCCAGCAGTGGTGACCCCGGTCCCTCTGCACCAGGCGTTCAGCGCCCTCCCCTCAGGTTTGCCGCGAGTCCGCCGAGTCGCGGGCCACGACGACGGAGCACCCGTTTACGTCACCGGGGTGGCCATCGACTCGCGACTGGTCCGGCCCGGCGACCTCTATATCGCGCTACCCGGGGCAGGCAGGCACGGAGCCTCCTATCTCGCCCAGGCTCTGCGCGCAGGGGCCGCTGCGGTCCTCACCGATGACGAAGGAATGTTAGTGGCAGCGGACACCCCTGGAGCTATCCCGCTGTTCGGCGCAGATCACCTCAGGGAGCTGGTGGGCCCCCTGTCGGCAGTAATCTTCAATAGCCAGCCCACCGGGACTTCCCGTCCAACCCTGTTCGGTGTGACAGGCACCAACGGCAAAACCACCACTACCTACTTCATCAATTCATTGTTGGAGAGTCTGGGCAGGACCACAGGGTTGATGGGAACTATCGAGATTCACGCCGGAGGCGAACCAATCGCCAGTGCCCTCACCACCCCCGAATCGCCCCAGGTGCACGGTATCCTTAGCCTGATGCGTGAACGGGGCCTCCAAACCGCTGCGATGGAGGTTTCCTCCCACGCCGTCGAGTACCGTCGGGTCGACGGCGTCCACTTCGACGTCGCGGGGTTCACCAACCTGACCCAGGACCACCTTGACCTGCACGGAACCATGGAGAAATATTTTGCGGTCAAGGCGGCGCTCTTTAAGACTGAACGATCGGCTCGAGCAGTGATCATCATCGACGACCCCTGGGGGAAGCAAATGGCCGAGGCGGCCACCGCCGACGTCGTCACCCTCAGGACTACCGACCTTCAGACCGGCAGTGACGCGGACCAGGGATCAGCCGACTGGCAGGTCGGCGACGTCTCCCGGGACGGACTCGGACATCGTTTCTCGCTCAGTGGTCCCGCGGGTGAGATGCTTACCCTCTACTCAGGTCTGCCCGGAATCTTCAATATTTCCAATGCGGCACTAGCAACGGTGATGGTGCTTGCCTCGGGTGTGTCACCGAGCGAAGTGCAGCGCGCGGCGGACAACGCTGACCCGTTCTCGGCGGCCGTGCCGGGGCGCATGCAACTAATCGGTGACAGCCCAGCAGCGATAGTCGATTTTGCCCACAACCCCGACGCGCTGGCCCGAACCCTCGAGTCAGTTCGTCCCACGGCACCCGGTGCCCGGCTGATAGTCGTATTTGGGGCCACAGGTCAGCGGGACCAGACCAAGCGGCCCCTGATGGGTGCTACCGCAGCACAACTGGCCGACGTGGTCATCGTCACTGACGATGACCCCCATGATGAGGATGAAGCAGCGATCAGGCAGGGGGTTCTGGCGGGTGCGCTGAAGGCGCGCGATGCTGCGACGGTGCCCTGCGAGGTCCTCGAGATTTACCCCAGGGCCGATGCAATCGACCGGGCCGTAGCCATGGCAGCACCGGCTGACACCGTGTTGATCGCCGGGCGTGGCCACGAGGTCTGGCAAGAGGTCAAGGGAGTCAACCTGCCCCTCGATGACCGGGTCGAGCTAGCCAAGGCGTTGACACGCTACGGATTCTCTGTGCATCCCAGCCACAGGATAGAATCCTAGATCGTCATGATTGAACTAAGCGCAGCCGAAATCGCGGCCATCACCCAGGGTCAACTGACCACCACAGCCGAAGCACGGCACAACCAGATCGTTAGCTCAGTCACCGTGGACTCCCGCGACGTACAGCCGGGAGCTCTCTTCGTTGCCAAGCCAGGGGAAACCACTGACGGTCACCAGTTTGTGCCGCAGGCCTTCCGCAACGGGGCCGCGCTGGCCCTCGTCGAACGTCCGGTAGCGGCTGAGGACGGCGATGAGTCAGGCGAATACCCGGCGGTCGTCGTCGATGACGTGGTCCTGGCCATGGGCCGGCTGGCAACCGAGGTGGTGCGGCGCCTCCGTGCCCATTCCCCGCTGACAGTCATTGGTATCACCGGCTCTGCCGGAAAGACCACCACCAAGGATCTGCTGGCCGGTATCCTCTCGGAACACGGTCCAACAGTTGCCCCCATTGGCTCCTACAACGGCGAGGTAGGAGTTCCCCTCACGGTCTTCGGTGCCGACTACAACACCCGGTACCTCATCATCGAGATGGGTGCCACGAAGATTGGGCACATTACCTACCTGGCCACCATGGTCGCCCCCGATATTGGCGTGGTCCTGGGGGTTGGCAGCGCACACGCCGGAGAGTTCGGTGGCGTGGACAACATCGCCACAGCGAAGTCCGAGCTACTCCGGGCACTGCCCGAGGCTGGGACAGCTATCATAAACGCTGACGACCCCCGTGTCCTGGCGATGGAAGCCGTCACCGTGGCCAGGAAGCTCTACTTCACCTCCGACAATTCACAGGTTCCTGCTGGCGGTCCAGTGGTTCGGGCAACAACCATCACCACCACCGCCGAGGGCCACCCAGCGTTCGAGCTGGGACTCCCAGGGGCTCACGATTCCACCACTTTCCCGGTGACCTCACGGCTTATTGGCACCCACCAGATCACCAATCTCCTCGCTGCGGCATCAATTGCCGCGGCGCTGGGAGTGCCGGGCGCCGACATTGCCGGTGCCCTCTCCCAGCTGGGGGCGCAAAGTCGGTGGCGGATGGAGCGGACCGAACGTGCTGATGGCGTGACGGTCATCAATGATGCGTACAACGCCAATCCTGAGTCGATGCGCGCTGCGCTGCGCACCGTGGCTGAACTCGGCCGCGGACGCCGCACGTGGGCCGTCCTGGGCGAGATGCTCGAACTGGGGGATGACTCCATCGCTGAGCACGACGCCGTCGGCAGGGTAGTGGTCCGCCTCAACATTTCCAAGCTGCTGGTAGTCGGAATGGGTGCCCGCGCGCTCTACAACGGAGCTGTCCTTGAAGGGTCCTGGGGGGACGAAGTAGTCTTCGCCGCTGATGTAGCCGCTGCCGAGGAGATGTTGAAAACGGCGCTGCGGCCGGGCGACCTGGTGTTGTTCAAATCCTCCAACGGCGCCGGGCTTCGATTTCTCGGCGATCGGATAGCATTGTCCTCGACCGAAACGCCCTCCACCGCCACGCCCGGAACATCAGTGCCCGGCCCAACTGACCTCCAAGGGGGGCCGCAGCTGTGATTGCGCTACTGATCGGCTCAGCGATGGGGTTGGTGCTGGCACTCGTGGGCACCCCATTGTTCATTCGTTTGCTGGTGAACCGTGGCTACGGCCAGTTCATTCGCGACGACGGTCCCACGGCTCATCACACCAAGCGCGGTACGCCGACCATGGGCGGCGCGGTGATCGTCGGCTCGGTCCTGATCGCCTACTTCGTGACCCACCTGCTGATGGTGTGGGCAGAGGTATCCACTGGCCCCTCGGCCTCAGGCCTGCTGCTTCTCCTGTTGATGGTGGGAATGGGAATCGTCGGCTTCTTCGACGACTATATTAAGATTTCCAAACAGCGGAGCCTGGGTCTGAGCGCGCCGGCGAAGATCGCTGGCCAGACGCTGGTGGGCATCATTTTTGCTGTCCTCGCCCTGGGTTTCCCCAACGAAAACGGCAGGACCCCTGCTTCCACAGCCATCTCCTTCATCCGTGACACCTCGATCGACCTGGCCTTCGCTGGCACCATCGTCGGCGCAGTGCTGTTCGTCATCTGGTCCAACCTCATCATCACTGCGGCCAGCAATGGAGTGAATCTAACCGACGGCCTGGACGGTCTGGCCGCAGGGGCTTCGGTCCTGGTGTTCGGCGCCTATATGCTGATGGGAATCTGGCAGTCCAACCAGAGCTGTGCACTCGATGAGGTCTCCCGCAGCGTTTGCTACGCGGTCCGGGACCCGCTGGACCTGGCCCTGATCGCCGGAACAATGTGTGGCGCGCTGGTCGGATTCCTGTGGTGGAACACCTCCCCGGCGAAGATCTTCATGGGCGACACCGGTTCACTCGCCATCGGCGGCGCGATCGCTGGGTTCGCGATCCTGTCCCGCACCCAGCTGCTGCTGGTCATCCTGGCCGGACTGTTCGTCATGATCACCCTCTCGGTGATCATCCAGGTCGGCTACTTCAAGCTTTCCGGCGGTAAACGGGTATTCAAGATGGCCCCGCTGCAGCACCACTTTGAACTCAAGGGCTGGCAGGAAGTAACAGTTGTGGTGCGGTTCTGGATTCTCGCCGGTTTGTTTGTCGCAGCAGCACTCGGGATCTTTTACGCGGAGTGGGTGGTGCTGCTATGACCGGTAACGCACCCCGCCCCCCTGGTGCCCCCGACCTGGATTCCCTGACCACCTGGGATGCCGACTGGCGGGGCCTGCGGGTAGCAGTCACGGGCATCGGACTCTCAGGATTTTCGGTCGCTGACACGCTCATTGAGCTCGGCGCACGCGTGGTGGTCGTTGACGGCGCTGACAGCGCTGAAAACCGCGCCAAAGCTGACACTCTGTCGATCGTCGGAGCGGTCGATGTCCTCCTCGGACCCCAGCACGCAGCGACCCTCCCACTGATCGACGGCAGCCTCCCCGATCTGGTGGTCACATCACCGGGCTGGACCCCGCGGCAGGCCCTCCTCAGAGCGGCACGGGACGCCGGCATCCCCATCTGGGGCGATATTGAACTGGCCTGGCGGGTTAGGATCCGCGAGGGACGTCCCACCGCCGAGTGGCTGACCGTCACCGGCACCAACGGCAAGACCACAACAGTTTCCCTGGTGGAATCGATGCTCCTCGCGGCGGGACTGCGCGCGGTGGCCGCGGGCAATATCGGCACCCCGATCCTCGACGCAATCAGGGACCCACAGGGGTACGATTTCATTGCCGTCGAACTGTCCAGTTTTCAGCTGCACTGGACCGGTGCCATTTCACCGCTGGCGAGCGTCTGCCTCAATGTTGCCGAGGACCATGTCGACTGGCACGGTGGTTTCGATCACTACACTGCTGACAAAGCGAAGGTCTACGCCAACACCAGGGTCGCCTGCGTCTACAACGCTGAACAGCCAGCGACGGAGAAGATGGTCGAGGAGGCTGAAGTCATTGACGGGTGCCGTGCAATCGGCTTCACCACGTCGACGCCTGCAGTCAGCATGATGGGGGTGGTGGACGGCCTCCTGGTGGATCGCGCCTTCATCGAACAGCGCAAAGATTCGGCAGTCGAACTCGCTGCCGTCACTGAGCTGGGGGAACTGGTGCCCCGTCACCTAGTCGCCAACGCCCTTGCCGCCGCCGCACTGGTCCGGGCCGCGGGAGTGGAACCGGCGGCTATCAGAACCGGGATCCGCAACTACCAGCCGACCAACCACCGCATTCAGCTGGTGTCCTCGCGCGACGGCATTCTGTGGATCAATGACTCCAAGGCCACCAACCCTCACGCGGCTGCAGCTTCACTGGCAGCGTTCCACTCGGTTATCTGGATTGCCGGCGGGCTGTCCAAGGGCGTCAACTACGATCAACTGGTGCAGTCACACGCTCAGCGGCTCAAAGCCGTTGTGGTGATCGGTGCCGACAGCTCGGACTTGATGGAGTCATTGCGCCGACACGCTCCGGATGTTCCGCTGATCGAAGTGGCTCCGGGAGAGACTGAGGACGTGACGTTGTCCGGCGAGACCACACCAGCGCCTCTGGGCGAGCGGGTAATGGAATCGGCGGTAAGGGAATCCGCACGGCTGGCCAGCGACGGCGACACCGTGTTGATGGCCCCGGCGGCAGCATCAATGGATCAGTTTTCCTCCTATGCTCACCGAGGCGAGGCCTTTATCGAGGCAGTCCGAGTGATCGTGGAAGGGCAGGCGAAGACCGCAAAGGAGTTCTAATGGTCACCACGCCCTCCCGGCCAGTCCGCCGGAAGCCGGTGATGCGTCAGCATTCCCGCACCCCCTCCGCGTCATCCCCCGAGCCAGGGAAGACCTCGGCGACGACTCAGCATCCCCCGGCAAAGAAGGGGCTCCGTGCGCAGATCGGCAAGTTCTGGTCCTACCTGGAAGGCAGCGATAATCATGCCAGCGGAGCCAGTTACTACATGATCCTCGGATCGGCCCTCGCTCTGACAGCGATCGGGCTGATGATGGTGCTCTCAGCCTCCTCGGTTGAGGCAATTGCCGAAGGCAGTAGCGAGTTCGATCTGTTCCTCAGGCAGGCCACCTGGGCCGCCGGTGGGCTGGTCCTGATGCTCTTACTGTCTCGCTTCGGTGCCCGCACCTATCGTTTTCTGGCGTGGCCGGTGCTGGGCGTGGCGGTAGTTCTTCTGGTCCTGGTACTGGCCATTGGCGTAAACATCAACGGCAACCAGAACTGGATCCAGATAGGCGGCTTCACCATGCAGCCGTCCGAACCTGCGAAGCTTGCGCTTGCGATCTGGCTGGCCAGCGTCCTGGCCCTGAAGGGGAGGCTGATCCGCAACTGGAAACACGCAATGATTCCAGCCCTCCCACTGGGTGGCCTGCCCATCGGGCTGGTCCTGCTGGGCGGGGACCTCGGCACGGTGATCATCATGATGATGATCCTCGCTGCCGCGCTCTTCTTCGCTGGCGCACCCCTGAAAATGTTCACGATCGCCGGCATCGCCGGGATAGCTGGCGCCATCGTGATGGTGTTGGTCAGCGGTAACCGCAGCGACCGGATCAGCGCCTGGCTGCGAATCAACTGCGACGATGGCAGAGACCTCTGCCTGCAGTCCGACAACGGGCTCTTCGCACTGGCCTCTGGTGGCTGGTGGGGAGTGGGGATCGGGCAGAGCCGGCAAAAGTGGAACTGGATTCCCGAAGCCCACAATGACTTCATTTTTGCGATCATCGGCGAAGAGTTCGGCCTGGTGGGCACCCTCGTCGTCGTTGTACTCTTCGGCATCCTCGCGATCGCCACCATTAGGGTCGCCCGACGCTACACTGACCCGTTTGTGCGGATCCTGCTCGGCTCGATCCTGGTGTGGCTGATCGGCCAGGCCTTCGTCAATATCGGCATGGTTACCGGTGTACTCCCCGTGATCGGTGTTCCGCTCCCGTTCATCTCGTATGGTGGATCGGCGCTCACTTTCACCCTCGCTGCGGTTGGGGTGCTGCTCTCCTTCGCCCGAAAAATGCCGCCCGCGGCATTGCCTGAAACAGCTACCGGGGACACCGCAGACCCCCGTTCCACAGAAAGCGAACCAGCAACCCGATGAGCACAACCCCTCTCTCGGTGGTCCTGGCTGGCGGCGGAACCGCCGGCCACATCAGCCCTCTGTTGGCTATCGCCAACGCACTCGCTGAACAGGACCCCAGCATCAGGCAGGTAGTTGTGGGTACTGCCTCAGGCATGGAGACGCGCCTGGTTCCGGCTGCCGGGTACCCGCTCGAAACCATCGACCGTGTCCCGATGCCACGCCGCCCGTCGATTGACCTGGTGAAGCTACCGGTGCGCCTCGTCCGGGCGGTCCGCCAGGCACTGGCCGTCCTCGACCGGGCCGGGGCGGACGTGGTCGTCGGCGTCGGCGGTTACGTCTCTACCCCCCTGTATCTCGCCGCGTGGCGCCGGGGAATCCCGGTCGTGATCCACGAAGCCAACGCCCGTCCAGGCCTGGCCAACCGTCTTGGCTCCCGCGTTGCCACGTCGGTGGCGGTTGCGTTCAAGGGGACCGGCCTGCCTCGGGCGCAGGTGGTGGGAATGCCAATGCGGCGCAGTATCTCAACCCTGAACCGGGCCGAGGCCAGAACTGCTGCCCGGGCGGCGCTCGGACTGAACAGCAGCCAGCCTGCCCTCATTGTGACCGGGGGGTCCTCGGGTGCGGCCAGCATCAACCGCGCGGTCGCTGCAGCAGTGCCGCTGCTGGCCGCCGAAGGCATCCAGTTGCTGCACATCACTGGCGGCGGCAAGCGGGTCAGCAGCGCCGACGGCCAACCGCTCCAGGCTGAGGGCTACCGCCAGATTGAATACGTCGAGAATATGGAGGCTGTCTATGCTGCAGCCGACCTATTGCTTGCCCGTGCCGGGGCGGCAACTGTCTGCGAACTCTGCGCCGTCGGCCTGCCAGCGGTCCTCGTTCCGTTGCCCCATGGCAATGGCGAGCAACGCCGCAATGCCGCGGACCTGATTACCGCAGGTGGTGCCCTGATGGTCGAGGATGCGTCACTCACGGCGGACTGGCTTGCAGCTACCGTGTTTCCCCTGCTGAAGAATCAGGCCGCCCTCGCCTCGATGGCCGCCGCAAGCGCAACTCTCGGCGTCCGCGACGCCGATGTTAAGGTGGCACGTCTAGTCGTCGCGGCCGGACGGGAAACCCAGAAATGACAGTAGCCAATCTCTCACCGGCAGACCTGGGTCACGTTCACTTCATCGGTCTTGGCGGTGCCGGTATGTCGGCTGTTGCCCGGGTGCTCCTGGGCCAGGGGGTGGCAGTGTCTGGCTCAGATGCCGCTGACTCGCGAACCCTCCGCGCCCTGGCCGGGCTTGGCGCGCGCACCGACGTCGGGCACCGGGCTGAAAACATCTCGGGTGCCACAACAGTGGTGGTCTCCACAGCGATCAGGCCAACCAACCCCGAACTGGCCGCAGCCCAGCATCAGGGGCTCAGGATCCTGCACCGGTCCCAGGCGCTGGCAATCGCCATGACCGGCAAGGAGGTCATTGCCGTTGCCGGCACGCACGGCAAAACCACCACCACCGCCATGATCACTGTGATGCTGCAGGCCGCGGGGGCCGATCCTTCATTCGCTATCGGCGGCGATGTCGCAGCTCTTGGCGTCAACGCTGCGTGGGCCGCAGGCCGCGTGTTCGTCGCCGAAGCCGACGAGTCTGACGGCTCGTTCCTGAACTATTCAGCCAGGATTGCTGTGGTCACCAATGTTGAGGCGGACCACCTGGACCACTACGGCACCGCCGACGCCGTGTTCGAAGTGTTTGACCGCTTCGTCGCCCTGCTGCCCAGCGACGACGGGGTTTTGGTGACGTGTCTTGACGACGGCGGCGCCGCTGCCCTCGCCGGTCGAGTCGGAGACACCCGCAGGGTCAGGACCTACGGATACTCACCGTTTGCAGATGTGCGGATCGGTGACACGCGCACGGTAGGGAGCACCTCCACTAGCACGCTGTCATTCTCGGTCGACGGTCTCGAAAGCGAGCAGGAACTGCAGCTCAGCGTCCCGGGTGAACACAACGTGCGCAACGCTGCCGCAGCCTTCGCCGTCGCCCTGGAGTTGGGGGTTGACCCAGCCGCAGCGGCGGCAGGGCTCGGGACCTTCTCGGGTGCAGCCCGCCGGTTCGAGGCTAGGGGCGTGGGCAGGGGAGTGAGGGTCTTCGACGACTACGCCCACCACCCCACAGAGGTGACAGCCGCGCTGCAGGCCGCTCGCGCTGTTGCCACCGGGCACGGCGTCCACGTCCTGTTCCAGCCACACCTGTTCTCCCGCACCAGGGAGTTCGCTGAACAGTTCGCACTGGCGCTCAGCCTCGCCGACTCAGTTACCGTGCTGGACATTTACCCGGCTCGAGAGGACCCGATTCCCGGCATCACCAGCGAGTTGATCACCGACCGGCTCACTGTCCCCGGCGGGTACTCACCCGACCCTTCGCAGGCCGTCCGGTCGGTGGCCGACCGCGCAGCCCCTGGAGACATCATTCTCACAGTGGGCGCCGGTGACGTCACCCAGTACGGCACCGAACTGGTTAGGCTACTGTCTGCCTCGGATGATGGCGTCAGCGACTCATGAGCCGTCGTAAACCGGGCCCACCAGGCGCTGGGTCCCAATCCGATGCCGCGTCGGGTCCAGCACGGGTTCCCCGGGTCACCAGCAGCAAAGTCTCGATGCTCGACATTCCCGGAGACCCCTGGCTCCCACCGGACGACGGCATGCCCAATTCGGTGGTCGCCTTCCCAAAGCCACCCAGGAAACGGCGACGCCGGAACCTGATCCTTGCAATCATTGCCCTGGTTCTGCTGATGGGCGGGTTGCTTGCCTATCTGATCTTTTCCCCGGCGTTGGCGCTGCGCAGCGTCGAGGTCAGCGGCAATACCCTCGTCACGACTGAGGAAGCCACGGCTGCACTTGACCCTCTGCTGGGAACACCGCTGCCACAGATAGCTGACGGGCAGGTGGAGCAGCTTCTTGGGGGTTTCGCGCCCATCGACAGCGTGACGGTGTCGGCCGTCCCGCCGTCGGGCCTGTCCATCACCATCACGGAGCGGGTTCCCGTGGCGATTCTCCAAAGCAACGATCAGTTTGTGCTGATCGATGCCGACGGGCGCCAACTCGCCTCGGTGCGGGACCGTGAAGTTGTGCAGCTACCCCTCATCGATGGCGGCACTGATGCGGTCAACAGCGAAGTCTTCTCGGCGATTGCTGAAGTGCTCGAGGCGCTGCCGGAGAGCATCCTGAATCGGCTCGGGCACGCGTCCGCAGAGTCGGTGGATTCAGTTGAGCTATCACTGACCAATGAGCAGACCATCTTTTGGGGCAGCGCTGAGGAGAACGAGGCCAAGGCACTGGTTCTTGAAGCGCTGCTCTCAGCCCCGCCAGCCGACCCGCCAGCCGAGGTCTTCGACGTGAGCACCCCGTCGAGTCCGGTCACGCGCTAAAGAATTATCCGACACGCGGGCTCGGTCATTGCAGATGAGTGCACCTGCCCATAGCGTCTTGAATAGAAGTTACTTGACATAACATTGACTTTCAAGTTGAGAGTTAACGTTGGTCGAGGAGAAGGCTGGGAATAGATCCAGCCGGATCAAGCCCCACACAGCGCATTCGAACAAGGGACACAGGACCGTGGCAGCACCGCAGAATTACTTGGCCGTCATCAAGGTAGTAGGCATCGGCGGCGGTGGCGTGAACGCCGTCAACCGAATGATCGAGGTTGGATTGCGCGGCGTTGAGTTCATCGCCATCAACACCGACGCCCAGGCCCTTCTGATGAGCGACGCCGACGTCAAGCTCGACGTCGGACGCGAACTGACCCGCGGACTCGGTGCCGGCGCCGACCCAGAGGTTGGGCGCCGTGCCGCTGAAGATCACGCCGAGGAAATTGAAGAAGTGCTCCGCGGCGCAGACATGGTCTTCGTTACCGCTGGCGAGGGTGGCGGCACCGGTACCGGTGGTGCGCCGGTGGTCGCCCGGATCGCGCGATCCCTCGGCGCCCTGACCATTGGCGTGGTTACCCGCCCGTTCACCTTTGAAGGGCGTCGCCGGTCGAACCAGGCCGAAACTGGAATCGATACGCTACGCGACGAGGTTGACACCCTGATCGTGATCCCCAACGACCGGCTGCTGTCCATCAGCGACCGGAACGTGTCAATGCTTGATGCTTTCCGCTCAGCCGATCAGGTGTTGCTCTCAGGCGTCCAGGGGATCACCGACCTGATCACCACCCCGGGCCTGATCAACCTCGACTTCGCCGATGTGAAGTCAGTGATGCAGGGAGCCGGTTCGGCTCTGATGGGCATCGGCTCGGCCCGTGGTGAGGACCGTGCGGTCAAGGCCGCTGAGCTGGCCATCGCCTCGCCGCTGCTTGAGGCGTCGATTGACGGCGCGCACGGGGTGCTGTTGTCAATCCAGGGTGGGTCCGATCTGGGACTGTTTGAAATCAACGAGGCGGCGCGCCTGGTTCAGGAAGTAGCCCATCCCGAAGCGAATATCATCTTCGGTGCCGTGATTGACGACGCGCTCGGCGACGAGGCGCGTGTCACGGTCATTGCAGCAGGGTTCGACCAGGTCGACGCCACGTCACAGCCCAGCTCGCAGCTCGCCAAGCCCGTCTCGGCACCCTCAGTCGGAGCGAGTGCCCCTGCTGCCGCAGCAACGGTTCCCGCCTCGGCGGGGCTCGGTGCCTGGTCGCAGCGGTCACAGCAGTCGGGCAATAGCGTCCCGGCGGAATCAGGCTTCGACGTCGATCTGCCCGCAGTGGTGGAACCCGACTTCTCCTCGAGTCGCTCCGACGAACTCGATGTGCCCGACTTCCTGAAGTAACCGTGTTCTTCTGGCGCCAGGAGATTTCGCCCGGTCGCTGGGCAGCGTTTACAGACACCGAGGCAGGCAATCTCGCACAGCACGTGGGAGATGAGCCTGCCTCGGTGTTGCGCCGGCGACTGAGCCTTGAAGCCGCCATCGGGGTCGGGGCAGGGTCCCTTCGTTTCATGCATCAGACCCACTCAGCCGATGCTGTGACGGTTGAACGCGGATCTGACGGGATCATTAGCGCCGACGCGATGGTCAGCGCAGACGGATCAGTCCCTCTCGCGGTGATGGTCGCCGACTGCGTTCCGGTGGTGATCACCGCCGGGAAGGATTTCGGCGGTGCGAGCGCGGTTGTGCATGCAGGCAGGCAAGGAATCCAGGCTGGCATTGTGCAGAACACTGTCAACGTGATGCTTAGCCACGGTGCCCGGGAGCTGGCGGCCTGGATTGGTCCGGGGATTTGCGGGCAGTGCTATGAGGTGCCCGAGGAGCTCCGCCGCGAAGTGTCTGCGGTTGTCCCGGCAGCGTGGGGCACCACGCGATGGGCTACCCCTAGCCTCGATCTCCCCGGTGCGGTGCTGTCGCAGCTGGCGGCCGCTGGCGTGAGGGCCCGGCCGGTTAGCGACGATGCGTCGAAGCTGTGCACCCTGGAGAACGGCTCGCTGTATTCTCACCGGCGTAGCTCGGCGTCCGGTCGCTTCGCTGGTCTGGTGTGGACCTCGTGAGTCTGTCGCGGGCTGATGAGCTCAGTGAGCGGCTCTCAGCCGTCCACCGTCGGATCGATCAGGCGGTCAATGATTCGGAACGCGGCGACGTTCCCCGGCTAATAGTCGTCACCAAGTATTTCCCGGTCGAGGACATCCGCATCCTGGCCAGCCTGGGTGTCACCGATCTGGGGGAAAGCCGGGATCAGGAGGCGGCAGCCAAGGCTCAGGAACTAGCTGACCTCGGCCTCCGCTGGCACTTCATTGGCCAGTTGCAAACCAATAAGGCACGCTCGGTGGCGCAGTACGCGCACTCAGTCCATTCAGTGGATCGGGAGCAGTTGGTTAGTGCGCTGGGCAAGGCGGTAGCTACCCGGTTGACGGACGCCGGCCCGGAAGGGACTCCTGGCCTGTCCTGTTTCATCCAGGTGGATTTGTCGGGGTCCGGCGGGGGCGCTGCGAGCATCAGCGGTCACCAGCGAGG
>NZ_AZRY01000174.1 GCF_000520515.1 Arthrobacter sp. H20 | reverse complement strand
CGGCCCGGGCGCTGGACATCAGACAAGGCCTCGATGCCGCCCTCGGCATAACGATTGCGCCACTTCAAAACGGTTGGCGCCGAAAACCCTGTCATCTTCTCGATCTGGAAATTCGGCACCCCGTCGGCAGCCAACAAAACCGTCCGCGCCCGCAGAGCCACTGTCGCGGTCGATGCTTTCCCACGAGTCAGCGCCTCCAGGGCACCTTTGTCCCCGTCACGCAACTCCAATGCCCTCGCCAAATAAACCATGAATCAAGTCTGACAAACAATCAGCCCCAAAGGAATCAACGACACGCTACACTAGCAGCGCCAGGACCCGTGCCCCGGTAATGTCCTGCACTGGCTCCGGTACCGGGCCGAGGCCGTCAAAGTAAGGCGGCCGCTGCACATAGGTGGATTCCTCATCCCAGGCGAACCTGTCGCCTTCGGGAATGTGCATGCCCCGCCAGTTCTCGTCCCCGGAATAGACGTCGGCATAGCCTTCGGTAAACATTTTTGCTTCTAGGTTTTCGTCCACCACGGCTTTGATTTCCGCCGTACTGGGCCAAATATCGCGCAGGTAGACCGGGGTGCCGTCCTGATCCTCTCCCAGCGGGTCGTTGAGCAGGTCGGTGTGCATGGTGCCGGCAAGAGCATAGGCAATCACCAGCGGCGGGGAGGCAAGGAAATTCATCTTCACCTCGGAGTGTATTCGGCCTTCGAAATTCCGGTTGCCGGATAGCACCGAGGCAACTGTCAGATCATTGTCTGCGACTGCGGCGCTGACGGCCGGAATCAGCGGCCCGGAGTTGCCGATACAGGTGGTGCAGCCATAACCGACCAGATCAAAGCCGAGCTTTTCCAGGTAGGGAGTGAGCCCGGACCGGTTGTAGTAGTCGGTTACCACACGCGAGCCCGGCGCGAGGGTGGTCTTCACCCACGGTTTGCTGCTCAGCCCCCGTTCAACTGCCTTTTTGGCCAGCAGCGCCGCACCGATCATCACGGTGGGGTTGGACGTATTGGTACAGGAGGTGATTGCTGCGATGACCACATCGCCATGGTCAAGGCTGGATGTGTTTCCCTCCAGCACCACTGCAGCAGGATTGGACGGCCACTTGAAGGTCTTGCCGTCGTCCACGTACTGACGGGGTGGGTCGTCCTGCGGAATCCGACCACTGATGGAAATGGGATCGCTGGCCGGGAATGAATCCGCGTCGGCGTCATCGAGACCGCCCTGGATCGCATCCTCCTGTGATTCTCCGGCCAGCAGCCCACGGACGGCACGCTGGGCGACTGCCAGCGGAATCCGGTCCTGGGGCCGTTTCGGGCCGGCAATGGAGGGTTTCACGGTGGCTAGGTCGAGTTCCACGATCTGGCTGTAGTCCGGCACCTGATCCGGGTCGTGCCACAGCCCCTGCTCCCTAGCATAGGCTTCCACCAGTTTGATCTGGTGCTCGTCCCGCCCGGTCAGGCGCAGATAACTCAGCGTCTCGTCATCAATGGGGAAAATCGAGCCCGTTGAGCCGTATTCCGGGCTCATATTGCCCAGCGTCGCCCGGGTTGCAAGCGGGACATTGGCTACGCCGGGACCAAAGAAATCAACGAATTTGCCTACTACTCTGATCCGGCGCAGCAGCTCGGCGACGGTGAGTACCAGATCCGTCGCAGTAGTGCCCTCGGGTAGTTCTCCGGTGAGTTTGAGGCCGACCACCTGGGGAATCAGCATGCTCATCGGCTGGCCGAGCATGGCAGCTTCGGCTTCGATGCCGCCGACCCCCCAACCCAGCACCCCAAGACCATTGACCATCGGCGTGTGTGAGTCGGTGCCCACCAGAGTGTCCGGATAGGCCTGGGTTCCGTCGGGTCCCTCCCGGGTAAAGACCACGCGGGACAGGTATTCGAGGTTGACCTGGTGGCAGATGCCGGTATCGGGCGGCACGACCAGGAAGTCGTTGAAGGATTGCTGCGCCCAGCGTAGCAGCTGGTAGCGCTCCTGGTTGCGCTCGAATTCAAGTTCAGCGTTGATCCCGAAAGCATCCGGCCGAGCAAAGACATCGGCGATAACGGAGTGGTCGATGACCAGTTCCGCGGGAATGAGCGGATTGATTTTCTTCGGATCTCCGCCGAGTTCGGTCATGGCATCACGCATGGCCACAAGGTCGACAACACACGGCACACCGGTGAAGTCCTGCATCAGTACCCGGGCCGGAGTGTACTGGATCTCGGTATTGGTCTCAGCCTGCGGATTCCAGTTCCCGAGGGCTCTGATCTGCTCGGCCGTGACCAGCCTGCCGTCTTCATTGCGCAGCAGATTTTCCAGCAGCACCTTCAGGCTGTAGGGCAGCCGGTCGGAGCCCTTTATGCTATCGAGCCGATATATTTCATAAGAACTGCTGTCTACGGTCAGTTGATCACGGGCACCGAAGCTATTCGACGTCATGATGGCCCTCTCTTGAAGCAGATACTTTAGATGGATTGCCGGTAGCCAAAGAATTCGTGGTCATTGTTGTAGCCGCCCTCACCGCCGCCGATCTCGGAGAAGTCTTCAACGAATTCAATGCCTTTGATCCATTTGACGAGTTTAAAACCGAGCTGGACTTCGTTGCGCAACCGCAGCGGGGCACCGTGTCCGTAGGACAGGGCTTCACCGTTCATGTCGTAGGCGAGCATGGTCAGGTGATAGCTCATTTGTTCAATGGGCTGGGCATCGTAATAGATGCCAGAATCGGATCCTTCGGCGAGAGAGTAGAAAATCACCCATTTGGCTTCCGGCTTCGGTTTGACCACATCGACGATGGTCTGCATCGAAACGCCGCCCCATTTGGCGACACCGGACCAGCCCTGGATACAGAAATGCTGGGTAATCTGCTCGTGGTGGGGCATCTCCCGCAATTGCCGCAAATCCAGGTGCACCGGGTTTTCGACCAGGCCGGAGACCCGGAGGCGGTAGTCGGCAAAGTTATTATCGTAAAGGTCCCTATATTCCTGGGTCTCCGGGTATTTGCCGTTGTGCCACAGATAAGGGGAAATGTCCTTCTCCGTGTACTGGCCGGGTTTTGAATCGATGTGCTCGAACAACCTTTGCACCGGGCCGATGAGGGCATAGCCAATGCGCTGAACGAGACGGGGGTGGCGGTTGGTGAAGGGGGTGACCGCGACCCAGAGAGCAATCATGACCGTCAGGGACGCGGCGAAGATCCAGAACCCGTACCAGCTGTCTGCGCTGTCCCGGCTTGCGTACATCATATTGAAGTTGCTAAGCGCGCCTGTTGTGACGACCAGGGTTATGTGCATCACGATGAACAGCAGGAACCAGATCAACACCAGGAAATGCAGTGAACGGGCGAACTGGATGCTGAAGACGCTGCTGATCCACTTAAATTTAGTAGATAGAGCCGGTGACATGCCGAGGCCGGTGATGAAGGCCAGTGGGGCTGCGACGAAGACCGTGATGAAGTAGGCGATGACCTGCAGGCTGTTGTAAGCCACCCAGGCATCATCAGTGGGCCAGTCCAGGGAAAGGTATTGAATCGCCACTGAGGCCGCGCTGGGTACCACGTCCCAGCTTGTGGGAATTAGCCGCAGCCAGTGGCCGGTTGCGAATACCAGGATGTAAAAGATGAGCCCGTTGAGCAGCCACAATGTATTGATACCCAGATGCCACCATCTGGCCAATCCGATCGAGTGGCGCCTGCTGGGCAGCCCGACACCGTTAGGTAGTGTGATGGAGTCCTGCTTCGCCGTATACAACGGATCGGAGGGCACTGGTTTCTGCATGCGGAACCATTCCCTGCCGGGTGTGGAATGCCTGCTCCAGTAGAGCCGGGGATGATCGGCGAGGATACTAAGGCCGGAACGGATGATGGGAATCATCAGCAGCCCGTTGAAAAAGTGCTGCCACCCCACCCACGCAGGTAAACCACCGTTCACCTCCGCGCCGGCCGGAAACACCGTTCCGGGGTATCGCTCCACGAACTGGGCAATCACCGGGATGTCACGCAGACCCTTGGCCACCGCTATACCGATGACGAGCAAAACAAACCCGATAGGTATCAGCCACAGAAGGTTGAACCACTTACTGTGACCAAAGCGTATCCTCGGCGGGACACCATTTTGAGCCGGCATGGACCCTGCCCAGGTCTCATCGACGACGTCGTGTTTTCTCTGATCTAATTCTTCCCGAAAACTAGCCAGCGATTCAGGATTGATATTGGAAGTTGCAGGGGCCGGCAGTTCATCTGAGGTAGGCCTGCCATCTATTGCCATGTTGTTCCTTCGCCGATGCCCCGGGCTGCTATCCCGATCTTTCAGGATTGATAGCTTTCACAGTTTACGCGCCCATATGCTGCTGGAGTATGATCTGAATCATACTTGATCAATATATAGCGTCGCCAGGGCGGCATGCGTGTGCGGGCAACGGATCACCGGCCTGCCTGGCGTCCTACCTGACCTCGAATGGACCCCAATGTGCAGCCTGTGACGCAGATGTAGTCTAATAAAATGGCTCCCATAGACCTTGCTGCCCGGTTTCTCGCTCTTCATCACGGTCCTACACCTTTGCTTCTCGCCAATGCCTGGAGTATCGGTTCGGCGCGGCTATTCGCCTCAATGGGGTTCCGTGCACTTGCCACAACCAGCAGTGGACATGCCGCGTCCTTGGGCCGTCTCGATGGTCAGCTGACGCGCGACGAGGCCCTCGAGCACGCGGCGGAGCTCGTGAAAGCGACGGATCTACCCGTCAATGCCGACCTGGAGAGTGGATTCGCCGATGATCCCACTGGCGTGGCTGAAACGTTCAAGCTTGCGGCACGGACGGGCTTGGCGGGCGCGTCGATTGAGGACTTTACCGGGGACGCGGGCTCTCCCATCTACGGACTCGACCTCGCCGCTGAGCGGGTGCGCGCCGCCGCTGAAGCTTTTCACCGGGGGCCGGCGCCGCTCGTACTGACCGGCCGTGCCGAGAACTTCCTCCACGGCCGGCCCGATTTGGCCGACACGATCCGCCGCCTTCAGGCCTACCAGGAGGCTGGCGCAGATGTACTTTATGCGCCTGGCCTCACCCGGTTAGAGGACATCCGATCCGTGGTGGCGTCGGTGGACCGCCCAGTCAACGTGCTCGCGATGGCGGGCATACCGGACGTCTCAGAGTTAAGCTCCGTCGGCGTCAGCCGGATATCGGTTGGTGGCGCATTCGCGTTTGCGGCCTTCGGAGCAGCATTCGATGCCGCGCGGGAGCTACTCGAACAGGGAACCTACGGCTATACCTCCCGTTCTACCGTCGGTAGAAAAATTACCTCTACCAGGTTCGGTGCCTGATTCCCACGCCGTACACCTCGGCGAATGCAAGTTGTTGCTGCCTGGAGCCTTCAACCCGGCGCAAGCAAAACCCCGTAACCGGGTGCCCCAAACCCCGCAGGCCCTCAAACTACCGGCGGGGTCAGGCCTGGGACGGGCATACCCCAAGTGGTCTGGACGTGTTCGCCGTGTCATGAAATTCATCCCTGGGCTACCGCTTCCAGCCGCGGGCGGTCAAGAATGGCTGTCCAGCGTCGCCCGGTGTCGACAATGCCGTCTTCACGAAGCCGGCTTATCACCCTGCTGACCGTTTCGGGAGTCATTCCCGTCATGGCAGCCAGATCGGCACGTGTCAGGGGAAACTCCAAACCGATTGTTTCACCCTTTGGGTCGCCAAGCTTGTCAGCCAAGGTCAGGAGGGCGGAAGCGATGCGTTGTTGGACGTTGTCGGCGGACAGACTCCGGATTGTTTGCTGGGCTTGTTCAAAGCGATGAAGAACCTCATCCAGGACAGTCAGTGCCAGACGCGGATGTCGGTCCATGACATCTCTAAAAACACTGGCTGATATCTTCAAGGCACACGAGACGGCCATGGCTTCGGCGCTGTCCGCATATGTTGGCTCTCCCAAAATCCCCAGTGTCCCGAAACTCTCGCCCGGTCCGAGAATGTTCGTCACGACATCTTGACCGTGAGCAGAGGGCCGATGCAGCTTCGCGGTGCCAGAGGCCAGAACGAACAGACTGGTCGCATTTTCACCGAAACGGTAAATCAACTCCCCGGCATGGTAGCCGTGCGCCTGCATCCTCGGCTCAATATCAATGATTTCCGTCGCGGTCAGCGCTGCGAACAGGGGCATGCGTTCCAGTGCTTCAAGACGCACCGGGCGGGGACAAACGTGCGGTGCAGCAGAGCGTTCCGTCAGAGGGATCCGGCGTCGTTCCTGCACTATCATCCATTCGTGAAAATTTTTTCGCTGCCGAACATCATGGACCCGGCAGATCCCGAAGGCAGTTGATCCGTTAATCCCGCGCACGGATCTTGTGTATGAAGTCTAGTCAATCCCTGCCCGAAGTTACCCGGGAACGGGTATAGGATGATGCGGATCGTCGAACCTTACGATGCCTCCTCCGGATCGCTGCTCCGCGGGTGGGCTCCTTTAGGCGTGCAAACGGCGACACATGCCGGCGCTGGCGCAGCAGGGGGAACGAATGAGTGCTCAAGCACCCCCATCAATGACAATGTTTCCAGGCCGGACGTTGAATCTCGTTCTTGCCACGGTGGCATCCGTTGTTGGTTTCTGGGCCTGGACGGTCATAGCACCCATGGGTGCGCTCTATACACAGCAGCTCGAGCTCAATTCCGCGCAGACCTCCTTTCTCGTGGCCATGCCCATCCTCGTGGGAGCACTCGGCCGGATAATTGTGGGCTCACTTACCGACCGCTATGGCGGACGAGTCATGTTCACGCTTATCCTCCTCGGCACGGTTCCGCCGCTGTTGTTGGTTGTTTTGGGTGGGATGCTCGGTTCCTATCACCTGCTGGTGGCTGCCGCCTTCTTTCTCGGTATAGCCGGGACGATCTTCGCCGTGGGGATACCCTTCGTGAGTGCCTGGTATGAACCGGGCAAGCGGGGTTTTGCCACCGGAGTTTTCGGTGCTGGAATGGGCGGAACCGCACTGTCCGCTTTCCTCATGCCCCGTTTGGTGGCCTGGTGGGGGTACGTTCCAACGCACTTGTCGCTTGCAGGTTTGCTCATGATCACTGCGGGCGTCGTGTGGTTCTTCATGCGAGATTCACCGGCGTTCGCACGCAGTACGACACCGGTTGCACCCAGGCTGCTGGGCGCCGCCAGACTTGGAGTGACCTGGAAGTTGGGCTTTCTCTATGCGGTGGTTTTCGGTGGGTTTGTTTCTTTTTCCAACTACCTCCCCATCTATTTGCGGGATGTTTATGATTTTGACCCAACATCCGCAGGAACACGTACCGCCGGTTTCGCTCTTGCGGCCGTCCTCGCGCGACCAGTGGGCGGCGTCCTTGCGGACAGAATCGGCTCCAAACCGGTGGTGGTTATCTCCCTCGCAGCGGTTGCGGTCCTGGCGTGGATGGTTCAGCTTCGCCCTGATACTGAAATCACCGCAGGCGCGACGTTTGTGGCTATGGCTGCAGCCCTGGGCCTGGGAGCTGGCGGTGTCTTCGCCTGGGTTGGTGTCCTCTCACCCGCAGGGAAGGTAGGCGCAGTATCGGGGATCGTCAGTGCGGCAGGCGGACTGGGCGGATACTTTCCACCGCTGATCATGGGCGCGACGTACAACCCTGAAGAGCAAAGCTACTTCATCGGACTGATGCTGCTAACCATCACGGCACTGATTGCGCTGCTGTTCACTTTGGTCGCCGTTGGAAGCAGACGAAAGCAACCTGCGGCCAAAATTAAGTAACTGTTTCGAGGCTAAGATCCTTGACCTGGTAGGGCGGTTTCTGCCTCTCGGACCTCTCCAGATGGGTTTACAGATGATGGCTGAGCCGAGAGTGTTACACCATACTGGAGGCCGTCATCCGTATCAGCAGAAGGAGGCTCAATTGCCGATTATGCCAGCACTGGAACAAGCCCTCTGCCGCAGTAACGTCTGGGGTGTGTTTGCGCGCAGGGTAGTCCTGCCCTGGGCGATTGGTAAGCAGAAACTACAAGGACGGGTTCTTGAAATCGGATCAGGCGGGGGAGCTATGGTCGCCCGACTTCTGCAGGCGTACCCCGATATAACCATGACCGCCCTCGATCCTGACCCGACAATGGTGGAGGCGAGCAGGCACCGCCTAACCGGCTACGGCGACCGAGTCGATGCTGTGACAGGCGACGCAACCCGCCTTCGGTTCGACGCCGAAACCTTCGATGTGGTGGTTTCGTTCCTGATGCTCCACCATGTCGGTGCATGGGAGCGCGCTCTCGCCGAGGCGGTGCGGGTCCTGCGCCCTGGCGGCGTATTAATCGGCTACGACCTCTTGGACACCGCCATTGCGAGGCTCGTCCATCGCGCCGATCACGCCGACATTCGGCTGGTCTCCGAGGGTGACCTCCGGCGCCTACTTATTGAACTCGGCATGACTGAGGTGACGGTACGGCGGCGGTTCGGTGGACTGGCCGCCACGTTCACCGCTCAACGCGCACCGAGTGAGGTGGTTCCCTGGACGGGCAACACCCGGGTGAATAATATCGAGGCTGTTTCCGATGTGGGACCGGCAATCCGAAAGGACAGAAAGTGACCCTGGAAGCGTCAATAGGTGTGGCGTTGTCCACCGTCATGGACCCCGAGCTCAGGCGCCCGATCACCGAAGTTGGCATGGTGGAAAACATCATTGTGCAGGACGACGGCACCGTCACTGTTGATGTCCTCCTGACCAT
Source organism: Arthrobacter sp. H20 (assembly GCF_000520515.1). Classification (GTDB taxonomy): domain Bacteria; phylum Actinomycetota; class Actinomycetes; order Actinomycetales; family Micrococcaceae; genus Arthrobacter_D. The sequence goes on along the minus strand of NZ_AZRY01000174.1, from coordinate 24,161 downwards.
TGCGGGTTGCCCCTTAAAAGGAACGATCACACGCGATGTGGAAAAGGCGCTGGCAGCGGTGGATGGTGTACACAGTGTCATTGTCCGCCTCAGCGTCATGTCGCAGCAGCAACGCGATAAGCTGAAGGAAAAGCTTCGCGGGCCTCAAACCGCCCCAGGGATCCCTTTCAACGACGAGAGATCCCTCACCCGGATTTACGCTGTGGCCAGTGGTAAAGGGGGCGTGGGCAAATCCAGCGTAACTGTCAATCTCGCGGCCGCCATGGCCGCCGAGGGCCTGCGGGTAGGGATTATCGGCACCGATGTTTACGGATTCTCGTGGGCTTTATCGGCGCGAATCTTGCCCTTGGAGGCCTCGACCCATTCCTCGATCTTGGGCAGGAACGCGTCGGTGACCCGGCCCCGGTAGACCGGCTCGGCGATCGGCTTACCCGCGTCCCGAACATGCCGGGACACCGTGTGATGCGAGCACCCCGTGAGTTCCGCAGCGGCGCGCTGGAGGGACCCGATGAGCCGCCTCGATGGAGAAACCAAACGCAAGCTCCGAGAGATGAACGCCGGCGAGTTATTGGACGCAATCGACATCCAGGACGAGACCCTATCGATGGGCTTCTCCTTCGAGGAACGCGTCCGGTTGGTCGTCGATGACGCCTACTCTACGTTCACCCATTCCAAGATCGCTGGACTCATCCGGCGGGCGGGACTGCGTTACCCGAACGCTGACATGCGCCGCATCGATCTGCTGGACGAGCGCGGCCTGAACCAGCAGATGCTCAGTCAGCTCGGCACCTGCTCGTTCGTGGACTGGCAGCAAAACGTTGTTTTCCAAGGATTCACCGGATCAGGGAAGTCCTATCTGGGCTGCGCGATCGCCAAACGCGCTTGCGAGAACAGGATCCGCGCCCACTACGTTCGGATGCCGGACCTCGAGGAAGCATGGATTGCCGCGCAAGACACCCCCGGCGGGTCCGGGAAATTCCTGCGCAAATACGCCGCATTCACCCTGTTAGTGATCGACGAATGGTTGTTGGACAAGCCAACGGAATCGATGCGGGGAATGCTATTGGAGCTGATGGAACGTCGTTACGGCGAGACCTCGACGGTGTTCTGCACCCAGTATCAGCAAAAGGACTGGCACCAACGCCTCGGCTCCGGCGTCCACGCCGACGCGATCATGGACCGGATCATCCACAACACCGTCTGGGTCGAGACGGGCAACTACAACATGCGCGAACACACGGCCCTGGCCACCGCGTAATCCGTAACGCAGAGCGCCAGCGGTGCTCAGCCACATCACCGCTGGCGCTCTTCCGCACGAATGGCGGGGCTGAACCACACGATCGGGCGGTGCTCAAAGCATCAAATACTCACCGGTCGGAACCGCAAGGCCGAACGTCTCAGCGACGACCGCCGGATCATCCCCGAAACCACTTTCCAGGTCGGCGTTGACGGGCAGGGGCGTCGCCTACACGAGCTCCGCTGCATACTCGAGGGCATCGTCGCGCGTCAGCTGGCCGTCGAGCCTGCCCAGCGTACCCACCGCTGGTTGTGGCAAGCGCATGGAACCCCATCGAGGCGAACAACCGTGCCAAGACAATGCTCCAGGCATTGGCGAGCAGCAGCGGCGTAGGGCTGTGATGAAGCGCGAGGAACGAAGCAGCGAGAGCTGGGGGTGTCATGCCATTAACCTATACATGCGTCATGGGCTAAGAGTGTGGGTTGGTCAGAGCGCTGTGGGTTGCAGCGTTAGAAGATTTGCCCGGGTGCGGCAGATTTCGCGCAAATACTTTGCGGATTTCCTCGACCCACAGGACCGAGGATCCGACCAGAAGGGCTAGCGCCCATTGGGTGGAGGTGAGTGCTGTGGTGTCAAAGAAGCCCTGCAGCAGCTGTAGATTCACCACTAGCACCTGGAGCACTACCACGGCGGCTAACGCCACCCAGATGCTGCGGTTAGTGAAGGTTTGCGCCGAGAACACGGACCCGGATTCAGAGCGAACGTTAAGCAGGTTAAACACTTGATAAAAAACGAAGGTCGTAAATGCCAGGGTTGTGGCGAGGTCTGGATCCGTAGAGCTTTCAGGGAAAAGGACCGGTGACAGCGCGAGGATGGCGATGGTGCCTGTAGCCATGACAGCGCCGAGAACGAGAATCCGTAGTAAACGGTTACGGGTCAGCAGCGGTTCATTCGCAGGCCGTGGCTTTTCCTTCATAATATCCGGACTGGCCGGGTCTACTCCGAGCGCCAGGGCGGGTGGACCGTCCATGATGATGTTCACCCAGAGGATCTGCAGTGCCGTGAATGGTGCACCGCCGGCCAGGCCCAGCACTCCGCACACAAGAAAAATCAGCACAAAGCCCCACGCTGTCGTCAACTGGAACTTCACGAATTTGATGATGTTCGCGTAAACCCCCCGGCCTTCCTTGACCGCTGACACGATGGTCGCGAAATTATCGTCGGTCAGGATCATTTTCGCCGAGCCCTTGGACACGTCCGTCCCCGTGATACCCATAGCGATACCGATGTCCGCCTGTTTCAGAGCCGGGGCATCATTGACACCGTCACCGGTCATGGCGACTGTATTGCCCCCATCCTGCAAAGCCTTCACAAAACGGATCTTATGTTCGGGTGCAACCCTGGCCAACACGCCGAACCTCGCGGCGCGCCTGTTCAGCTCGGTATCGTCAAGTTCGTCAAGCGCTGCTCCGGAAGCCGCCTCCCCGCTGATGCCCAGTTCAGCAGCAATGGCCGAAGCCGTGACCAGGTGGTCTCCGGTGATCATATGCACCTCGATGCCGGCCTCCCGTGCCATGGCAATCGCTTCGGCTGCCTCGGCGCGCGGCGGATCTACGATTCCGACCACGGCATACACCGTCAGGTTGTCAGCTGCAGCCCGGAGGTCATCGGCGTCCAAGGGCAGGTCCGAATCCATCCGGCCTCCAGCAATCATCAGGGTGCGCAGACCCTCCGCCGCCAGGGCCTGGATGTCTTCGTGGATACGATCGCGATCGGATTTGGTGAGCGGGCGGATGCCGGAGTCGGTCAGGAGAGAGTCCGCCCGTTCCATCAGCACCCCCGGTGCTCCCTTGGCAAAACAACGGTAGCTGGCGGGGATGGTGTCCCCGCTGGCGAAGTCCTGTGCATGGAAGGTTGCCATGAACTTGTAGTCCGAATCGAACGGAATTTCAGCCACCCGTGGATGGGCTTTGCGTGTGCCGTCAACATCGATTCCGCCCTTTTCGGCGAGGACTACTAGCGCGCCCTCGGTAGGGTCTCCCACCAGCACGCCGTTCCTGACGGAAGCGTCGTTGCATAATGCCATGCACAGGAAGGCATCCATCATCTCCGGTGGGGGCCTGCCGTCACCGCTCAGAATTTTCCCGTCCGCCGAATAACCCTTACCGGTGATTCGGAAGCTGCGGCCGTCAGTGCTGAGCCGACGGACTGTCATCTCGTTGAGCGTCAAGGTCCCGGTTTTGTCTGTGGCAATGTGGGTGGTACTGCCCAGAGTTTCGACGGCGGAAAGCTGTTTGATGATGGCGCCACGCCGAGCAAGTCGGGAGGCGCCCATAGCGAGGGTGAAAGCCACAACGGCGGTGAGCCCTTCAGGGATGGTGGCCACAGCGAGAGAGACAGCGGTGATCATTAGTTCAGACCAGGACTGGCCGCGGAGCAGACCGAGAACGAAGACCATGGTGACTACGACCAAGGCGACGAGGGTGAGCGTCCTGGCAAGCTGATCGATCCGCCGCTGCAGCGGAGTTTTATCATGACCGGCGTTTCCAAGCAGTGTGGCGATCCTTCCGATACGGGTGCTCATGCCCGTTGCTGTCACCACCATGGCAGCCCGGCCGCGGCTGATATCTGTGCTCATGAAAACCATATTTACCCGGTCCGCAAGCGGCAGATTTCTGTCTTCCAGGAACTGGGTTGTCTTTTCCACCGGCAGGGATTCACCCGTCAGGGCGGCTTCGGCCACCTGCAGCCTCGCCGCCTCGATCAGGCGGCCGTCCGCCGGGACCGAGTCCCCCGCTTCCAACAGCACGATATCCCCAGGAGTCAGTTCCGAGTTGGGGATCTCCTGCTCACGTCCGTCCCGCCTCACCTTTGATGCGTCTACGGTCATGTTCCGCAGCGCTTCAAGGCTGCTTTCCGCGCGGCTTTCCTGGAGGTAGTTCAACATCGTGTTCAGGATGATAACGATCAGAATTACCGCGGGTGTTTCCCATTCCCTGGACACGATGGCGCTCACCGTTGCGGCAACAACAAGTAAAATGGTCATCTTTTCGGCCAGGAGCTTCAGCAGCTTCTTCCAAGCAGGGACCTTGTTCGCTGCGTCAAGAATATTCGGTCCGTGCTCCAGCGCCCGCGTTTGCGCGTCAGCTGTCGTCAGCCCGACGGACGGATCGACGCCAAGGATCTCTACAGCACCGGACACGGACAGGGTGTGCCAAGGGACCTGCTGAGCATTGGCAGCTGCGGCCCCATTCCCTGGCGGAATGAGGGAATCACTGGAAAACACACGAACTCCTGACCCTAGCCGACCGGTGAAAGATAGCCCTGTATGTACAGCGTATCGGGACCGGACCATGATCCGGCCTATGTAACATGATCACCGACGAACCCGAAGGAAACGGCCGGTGTATGGCGATGTGGCCACGGGTAATTTCTCGCGGTGCAGTGCTAGATGACCAAATTCAAGAGGCAGGATCATCAGGGCGCACACTCGCGATACCCGGCACCAAGGAACATACGCGCCGCTGCCTCAAGGTCAGCCCCAATACGAAAGTCAAAATGACACACTGGGTTTCTGGTCCGTGGGCATCATCAAAAGCACGCTCGTCGTCCTCTAACTCTGTCTCCGGATTCGGCAGGTCGAATTCCTCCGATGGTGTGGACCTTCCTCCCAGCAGCGGTGCGCGATTGTCATCTGGCTCAAAGCAGTGGGAGTCACACCTTAACCGGTTTGGGGCCTCCTGGTTCTGCCCGGGGCCAGGGCGGAAAGCACATCGCTGTTGAGCTGGGAGATCATGTTCAGTGGGATGCCCACCGGGCAGACAGCGGTGCACTCTCCGATTTCCGTGCATCCGCCGAACCCTTCGGCGTCGTGTTGGTTGATCATCGCCAGCGCGCGGGAGTTCCGCTCGGGTTGCCCCTGCGGCAGTGAGCCGAGGTGGGTGGCCTTCGCACCGGTGAACAGCATCGCTGAACCGTTGGGGCAGGCGGCTATGCAGGCACCGCAGCCGATACAGACCGCGGCGTCGAAGGCACGGTCAGCGGCGTCTTTGGGTACGAGGGTGGCGTGCGCGTCTGGTGCTGTGCCGGTGGGGGCAGTGATGTATCCGCCGGCCTGGATGATGCGGTCCAGGGCGCTGCGGTCGACTATGAGGTCCTTCACAATAGGGAATGGGTCGGCGCGCCAAGGTTCGACGTCGATCACGGCACCGTCGTCGAAATGCCGCATGTGCAGTTGGCAGACGGCCGTAAGCGCCTCGGGGCCGTGGGCGATACCGTCGATCACCAGGCTGCACGTGCCGCAGATTCCTTCACGGCAATCACTGTCGAAAGCGACCGGGTCGTCCCCGGACAGGGTCAGCTGTTCGTTGAGGACATCGAGCATCTCCAGGAACGACATTTCCGGGGCCACGTCCTCGATCCGGTAAGTGACCATGGCGCCCGCATCGCTCCCGTTTTGCTGCCGCCAGATGCGTAGGGTGATATTCATTTGTAGCTCCTCTGCGTCATTTCGACGAAGTCGAATTCCAGGTGTTCTTTGCGCAGGACCGGTTGTTCCCCTCCTCCGGTGAAACTCCAGGCGGCGACGTAGGCGAACTCGTCGTCATTGCGCAGCGCCTCGCCGTCCTCGGTCTGGCTTTCGGTGCGGAAGTGGCCGCCGCAGGACTCAGCCCGGTGCAGGGCGTCGATGCACATCAGCTCGGCGAGTTCGAAGAAGTCCGCGACCCTGCCGGCACGTTCAAGTGTCTGGTTCAGTTCCTCGTTCTCGCCGGTGACCTTGACGTTGTTCCAGAACTCTTCCTTCAGTTTCCGCACCTGTCCGATGGCTTCGGTTAGGCCTTCAGCGGTGCGTTCCATCCCGCATTTCTCCCAAAGAATGTTGCCGAGCTCCTTATGGAAAGAATCGACTGTGCGTTGGCCCTTGATCGTAAGCAGCTTCTGGATCCGGGCCTGCACGGCGTCCGCTGTCCGGACGGCGACCGGATGCGATGCATCGATGTCTGCCGGCATCGGGTTTGTGGCGAGGTAGTTGGCGATAGTGTTGGGTAGCACAAAGTATCCGTCGGCCAGTCCCTGCATCAGGGCGCTGGCGCCGAGCCGGTTCGCGCCGTGGTCGGAGAAGTTGGCTTCACCGATCACGAATAGGCCCGGGACGGTGGACTGCAGGTCGTAGTCGACCCACAGCCCGCCCATGGTGTAGTGCACGGCCGGATAGATCCGCATGGGCACCTGGTAGGGATCCTCGCCGGTGATTCGCTGGTACATGTCGAAGAGGTTGCCGTATTTTTCCTTGATTGCGGCCTGGCCCAGCCGGTTGATCGCGTCGGCGAGGTCCAGGTACACGCCACGCGAGCCGGGACCAACCCCGTAACCGGCATCGCAGACGTTCTTCACGGCGCGGGAGGCTACATCCCGCGTGACGAGGTTCCCGTAGGCGGGGTAAAGCCGTTCCAGGAAGTAGTCCCGGTCCGTGTCGGGAATCTCCCGCGGGTCGCGGTCGTCTCCGCCCTCGCTGGGCACCCAGATTCGCCCGTCGTTGCGCAATGACTCGCTCATCAACGTCAGTTTTGACTGGTAGTCACCGCTGACCGGAATGCAGGTCGGGTGAATTTGGGTAAAGCACGGGTTCGCGAACAACGCGCCGTGGCGGTGGGCACGCCATATAGCGGTGGCATTGCATCCCATCGCGTTAGTCGACAGGTAGAACGCATTGCCATAACCGCCCGAGGCCAGAACCACGGCATCGGCAAGGTGAGTCTCAACCTCACCGGTGACCATGTCCCGGACGATGATGCCGCGTGCTTTGCCGTCGATGACAATCAGGTCGAGCATTTCATGTCGGGTGAATACCTCGACCGTTCCAGCGGCAACTTGGCGTTCCTGCGCTTGATAGGCGCCTAGGAGCAGCTGCTCGCCGGTCTGCCCTCGGGCATAGAAGGTGCGTGAGACCTGTACGCCGCCGAAGGAACGGTTGTCCAGCAGCCCGCCGTACTCGCGGGCAAAGGGAACTCCCTGTGCCACGCACTGGTCGATGATCGCCGTGCTCACTTGCGCCAGGCGGTACACATTGGACTCGCGGGACCGGAAGTCGCCGCCCTTGATGGTGTCGTAGAAGAGACGCCGGACGCTGTCGCCGTCATTACGGTAATTTTTTGCGGCGTTGATCCCGCCCTGCGCGGCGATACTGTGTGCTCGGCGGGGACTGTCCTGGTAACAGAAGCTTTTCACGTGATAGCCGCCCTCGCCCAGGGTGGCTGCTGCTGATGCCCCGGCAAGCCCCGTACCGACGATGATCACCGAGAGCCTACGGCGGTTGGCCGGATTCACCAGTTTGGTCTCGAACCGGCGGGCATCCCAGCGATCCTCAATCGGAACTGCAGGCGTCGTCGCGTCCCGGAGAGGTTCGCCCTCGGTGTACCACGGTGTCATGAGCCAACACCTCTAAAGAGAATCGCGACCGGCGGGATCAGAAACCCGACAGTGATGACCACGGCGAGGACAGTAGCTGTCTGGTTGAACAGTCGTCGACGCGCCGGGCTCGTGTTGGCTCCCAGCGAGGCCAGGGCCGACCAGAATCCGTGCCGCAGGTGAAAACCCAGTGCCAGCATCGCGATTACGTAGGTCGCAACGACCCACCAGATTGAGAAACCATTGACCACGCGCTCATAAGGGCTTTCGGAGGCGCCGCCTGGAGCGATGGCATTCACCGTCAGATGCAGAATGTGATAGATCACGAAGAGGAAAATGATGATTCCGCCCCAGCGCATCGTAAACGAGGAATAGGTACGCTGGACACCGCGCGGGTTTTTTCTACTCTGATAACGCCTGCCGCCCTTGCCCGCCGTCGCCTTTCTCATACGACGCCACAGTGCAATGATGGCGTACATGTGGATCAGTACACTGGCGAGCAGTACTACGCGGATGATCCATAGGGCACCTGTGCGCGGCAGCAGAGGTTCGCCCATCGTGCGTAAGTAATGCGAGTACCCATCAAAGGCAACCTGACCCGAGAAAACCTTATAGTTGCCGTACATGTGCGCCAAAAGGTAGAGCACCATGATGAGACCGGTGACGGCAGCCGCGGCATGGAGCACAACTGTTGAACGTAGAAACCTTTGCCGTTTCGCCGTCGAAACCCCCTGAACCGCAGAACTAATCGCCATAGCCTCACCCTAGAGTCGATCCAACAGATCCGCTAGGTTCGGGAGAAGAAGCATCAGTGGCGTGAATTAGGGAACAAGCTGGCTCGTCATGGCCCGGATGACTGCAAAGGATAGCCCTAGCTTGGAACGACGGACGCATCGAGCGGTTCCGGGCCCATGGCGGCTTAGTATCCGCCTCCTCCAGGACGGGGACTGGGCCGCGAGGTTATTGTATGCCTGTGGTGGAGCCGCCTTCGTGCAGCGCGTGCAGCGCCAAGGTGGAGTGGGAGTACGCCCCGCCGGCGCGCATTTCCGCCGCGACCCAGATAGCTTCCATGACTTGCTCGTCGGTGGCGCCCTTACGGCTGGCGAGTTTGGTATGCCCATCAATGCAGTAGGGACACTGCGTGACGTGAGCAACGGCAACGGCAATCAGTTGCTTCGTTTTTTCGTCGAGGGCGCCGTCCTTAAAGACTTCCTTACTGAACCGGTTGAAGGCGTCCTCAATGTCGGGTGCGAGTTCTTTACGGCGCCGGGCCATATCGGAGGTTGCTTTCGGATACATATCTTCAGCCATCGCACGCTTCCTTTGATTCTATAGCGGTGGCAGTACTTATCCACCGGTATAAGGATATTTCGATCTTGCCGCGTTTCGGCAGCGCCCCAGTGTTGGGGCTCGGTGCTCAGACGGTCGAGACTGTTGTCAGAATAGTGCCATTTGTTGGGGCGTCGCCACCAGGCACAGTTGTCTTACGGGCGGCAATTGTTTCGAAGCCGCTCCCCGAGCGCCCCTGCAGACGGCGGTGGATGGATTGGGCGATCCGGCCAGCCTGTACTTTGGCAAGCTCCGCTTTCTCTCCCGCATAGTGTTCGTCGATGTTTGTCGTCCAGATAGCGAGCCACCGGTCAAAGTGCTCGGCTCCCAGCGGTGCCTTTGCATGGAGATCGAGGTGATGTTGCATCGCGCTGCGCCGGTACAGTCCGGCTCGTAAGAGCACGGTTTCCCAGAAGTCACACATGATCGGCATGTGCTTCTCAAGGTCCATGTGCGCGACGTCGATGAAGACTGGTCCCAGGAGTTGATCCATGAGGGCCCGTCGGTAGAATTCGCTGACCAACAGGTGAATATCCTCGCGGTTGCAGATATCAGGTAATATCTTCTCCATATCGTCTATTCTACAGGCTGTAGAAGTCATGTACCGTTAGTCTCATGATGGTCTATATAACAGTTGCCTCGAGTACCGGGACCGCTTCATGACTGGTCTCCATTCCGTGCGTGCCGGCAGTGTCCGCCCGGACCTGTTCCGAGTCCTCGGGGTCGCGTGGGTGGTCTCTGGCGGACTCGTGGCCGCGGCCACGGGTCCGCTGCGTCTTGAGCACGGTTCCTGGGCTGCCGCCTATACGGTCCTGGTGGCGGGTGTCGCACAGAATGCCTTCGGCGCCGCTCAGAGCGCACTGGCACCGCAGCGACCAACCTCTCGAATAGTCGCGGCTGAACTTGCGGCATGGAATGTGGGCAGTGCCGCCGTGATCGGCGGAACCGTGGCCCGTACGCCATTGATCGTTGATGCCGGCGGGCTGCTGCTCGTCGTAGCCCTCGCCCTCTTGATCCGTACGGTACGGGGTAAGGGTGAAGGGCCGCAGTGGGCGCTGTGGACCTACCGGATTTTACTGGTGGTGATCCTTATCAGCATCCCGATTGGGCTCACCCTGGCTCACTTGAGAGCCACTTGAGGTTCAGAGAATCATTCTTAGCGGTTCTTCAAGGGCCCGTTTGAGATCCTGAAGAAACGCCGCCGCCGTCGCCCCATCGAGGACACGATGATCCGCGGTCAAGGTTATTTTCATTACGCGGCGGGTGAGCAGCTGTCCGTCGCGGACGAACGGTTCATCCGTGGCCGCCCCAACGGCGAGAATAGCTGCTTCGGGCGGATTGATGACCGCGGTGAAGTTGTCGACACCGTACATCCCCAGGTTACTGATGGTGAAGGTCCCGCCACTGAATTCGTCCGGCGTCAGCCGCCCGGCACGGGCGCGTTCAGCCAAGGCGCGGGTCTGGGCCGCTGTCTCGTCCAGACCCTTTTTGTCTGCGTCGGTAACCACGGGAACCATGAGCCCGTCTTCCACAGCGACGGCCACCCCGATATTGATCCGATGGTGGCGGATGATCTTGTCCTGGCCCCACGAGGAATTGACGTGCGGATGGGCTCGCAGGGTGACCGCAGAGGCACGGACCAACAGGTCTGTAACGCTGACCCTGGTGCCGATTTCAGCAAACCGTTCATTCACTTCCGTACGGAACGCCAGGAGACGGTCGACGTCTACCACATTGGTCAGGAAGAAATGGGGAGCTGCTGCGCTCTCGGTGAGGCGCCGTGCCGTTACCCGCCTCATGGTGGACAGTGGAATTTCCTCAGAGTCCGCTGTTGTCTCCACACCCGTCACAGGTGTATCGCCCGACGGCACAAGGGATCCGCCGCGTCGCACCGCCACGTCCTGGGCGGTGACGGCAGCTTCAACATCGGCCCGAACAATCCTTCCCCCCGGTCCGGTGCCGGTCAGGTTGCTCAGCTCAACGTTGTGTTTGTGGGCAATCCGCCGGGCCAGCGGAGACATCAGGATCAGGGCGGATGGTCCGGGACGAGGCGGCATCACGGTAGCGGACTCCGCGGGCTGGTTCGAATCTGCAGGCGTTGGGTTCAGTTCCTGCCGTTTAATCCCGCCTTCTTCACTGCTACTGGTAGCAGTGGTTTGACCTGATGCACCAGAAGCAGGGCCAGCTCCGGCGCTGCCGGGAGCACTGATGACGGCGATTGGCTGGCCTATGGGAACCGATGCTCCCTCGGGGACCAGCAGGCGCTCCAGGACGCCGGATTCGAAGGCTTCCAGGTCCATGGTGGCCTTGTCGGTTTCAATTTCTGCCAGGACATCACCCTTACGGACGGTGTCGCCTTCCTGTTTGAGCCAGCGGCTGAGCACACCTTCGGTCATCGTGTCGGAGAGGCGGGGCATGACTACGTCAGGCATGGTGGGTTCCTATCGGGTGAAACTGGTGGCCTCGAGCAACTCGCGGATGACCTTAATCAAGTCATTGGCGTCGGGCAGCGCGGCTGACTCGAGTGGTTTGGCGTAGGGGAGCGGTACTTCGGCGGCCGCCACCCGACGGACCGGGGCATCGAGATAGTCAAAAGCGCCTTCCATCAGGGTTGCGGAGATTTCCGCGCCGATGCCGTAACTGAGCCAGTCATCTTCAAGAATCACAGCACGGCTGGTTTTACGAACCGAGGCACAGATCGTGTGCCGGTCCAGCGGACGCAGGCTGCGCAGGTCGACCACCTCAACGGAAACCCCGTCATCCTCTAGTTGCCGGGCAACTTCGAGGGCGATCACACTGGCCCTCGAGTAGGCAATCACGGTCACGTCCGTGCCTTCTTTGGTCACGGCGGCTTTCCCTATTTCGGCGATCTGTTCGCCCTCGGGAACTTCGCCCTTGGTGTTGTACAGGGACAGGTTCTCCAAGAAGATCACCGGATCGTCGTCGCGGATGGCCGCGGTAAGGAGCGCCTTCGCATCAGCCGGAGTGGCGGGGGCAACGACCTTCAAACCCGGCACATGGGCATACCAGACTTCCAGGTTCTGCGAGTGGGTGGCGGCCAGCTGCTGCCCACCACCTCCAGGCATACGAAGCACCATGGGGACGGCGGTCTGACCGCCGAACATTCCGTAGATTTTAGCTGCATGGTTAACGATTTGGTCGATGGCTATCAGGCTGAAGTTGATCGTCATGATTTCAACGACAGGTCGCATCCCCAGCATCGCCGCGCCGATGGCCGCCCCAACGAAACCCTCTTCGGAAATCGGAGTGTCCCGGACCCGGGTGGGCCCAAATTCGGCGAGCAGTCCGGCGGTGATCTTGTAGGAACCTTCGAAAATACCGATTTCCTCGCCGATGAGGAAGACGCTCTCGTCGCGGGTTAGCTCGGCGCGCAGCGTATCGTTCAAAGCCTGCCGGTAGGTGATGACGGGCATCTGGTGTCCTCCGCTGGTCATGGCATCTCCACTACTGGATCGCCGGGCAAGGTATGCGGGGCGTTCGCAACCGGCGTGGCATACGCATAGTCGAAAAGCTCACCGGGGGCAGGGTCCGGGCTGGAATCAGCGAACGCGACCGCGGCGCTCACCTGCTCGTCGGCCTCCCGCTCAATCTCCGTAGCGTGTTCTTCGTCGATGATTCCGGCTTGCAGCAGGCTTCCCCGCAGAGCTGGTATCGGATCGGCCTCCCGGGCCCGCTCATTGTCCTCACTGGACCGATAGCGGGCCGGATCGACCACTGAGTGTCCTTTCAGGCGGTAGCTCATAACCTCCAGCAGGCCCGGCTGGCGTTGGGCGCGCGCGCGTTCCATGGCGGCGGCGGCGGCTTCGCGGACGGCGAGCACATCATTGCCATCCACCCGCTCACCAGGTATCCGGTAGGAGGCACCGCGCCTGTAGAGCTCAGGTTCGCCCGAGGCTGCCTCCACCGTCGTTCCCATCCCCAGGCGGTTGTTTACAATCACGTACACGATTGGTAGGTCCCAGATGGCGGCCATGTTTAGCGACTCGTGGAAGGCCCCGATGTTGGTGGTGCCGTCGCCGAGCTGGCACATCACCGCTTCCGCGTCCGGTCCGGGTTCTCCCCGGTAGGTAAGGGCCAAGGCCGCGCCGGTGGCTGGCGGTATTTGACCACCGACGATCCCGTACCCGCCGAGCATGCGGGTTTCGGTGTCGAACATGTGCATGGATCCGCCGCGGCCCTTGGCCACCCCGGTCGTTTTGCCGAACAGTTCGGCCATCACCTGGCCCGGCGCCATGCCACGTGAGAGCGCGTAGCCATGGTCACGGTAGGTGGTAAAGAGGTAGTCACGCTTGTGTAGCGCGGCGGTCAGTCCGACGACGGTGGCTTCCTCGCCGAGGTTGAGGTGACAGTACCCGCCGATCTTGGCGCGCTTGTACATCTCCACCGCCGTGAGTTCAAAGGATCTGATCAACACCATGTCCCGGTAATAACCGAGCAGGACCTCAGCCGGTTCTTTAGCCGGAACGGGGCCAGTGCCCTCTCCGCTGTCCATGGTAACTTCTGTCTTTTCAACCACTATTGCGCCTCCATCTGATTAATTGCCTTCGGCTCCGCCCCGGATACGACCTGTGGCCAGTGCCGGACGCTCAGGGACCCGGAGGCTGTTCCTGAAGAGTGAACCGGTCTCCGGTGGCGGCACACTTGGGGCAACTACCGGGTGGATGCTCTCCGCGGGTGGGCTCGCCGCAAACACCGCAGACCCATTCGGTGGCCAAAAGCGCCACGATATCCCTGCGGCTTACGATTCCGGCCAGGCGGCCATCCTGCAGTACGGGTAGGTGCCGGAGCCGCTGGTCGATCAACATGCGCCGGATATCAGCGATGGCGGTATCAATGCTCACACTGATCACGGCGGTACTCATCACCTCGGCGGCAGTAGAACCAGACTTGGCAAGCAAGTCATATTCGCTGACTAAACCCACTACGTGCTCACCGCCATCAACGACGGGGACAGAGCTGATGCGGTGCCGACCAAGCACGGCGGCAATTTCTTCAACCAGAGTATTCGGTGAGGCAGTGAAAACCGGTGTGCTCATAATATCTGCGGCTTTGGTTGCCAGCTTCGCTTCCATCACGGGTACCTTCCTGGTTCGTCCGGCCAGGAGTAGGACAAATCCCTTTTACCGGCTTCCTTGAACTCAGCCTATCCACAAACTACGGTAGATGGAGTCGGTCGGGTGGCATCTTTGGGTACCGATTGCCTACAGACAGAGGCCTTCGTGTCGGTTGCCGCCGGTTTCCGCGCTATCCGGACACGGCGTGATCAATGCGGAGCTGATGAGCGACGAGTTGGGCCGTGTACCGGTTATCGCCGGTAAGCACGTAAAACTGCTTTACGCCGCTCTTACGCAGTGCGGGACGGTCGTGGCCGCTTCAGGATGGACCGCCACTGTTCTCACATGTGTTTGGCCACGGTAAGGAGTACAACGGAATCCTCAACGGCCTCCAATGCGTGCCGTGAGTCGGGGACTATGAGTAAATCCCCGGGGGAACCGTTCCAGGAGTTGTTTCCAGCGGTTAGCGATACGCGGCCCTGCAGGACATGGATCGTCGCCTCGCCCGGATTTTCATGTTCGTTCAAGTGGCTGCCGGCGCGCAACGCGATCATTGTCTGGCGCATGACGTGCTCGTGGCCTCCGAAAACTGTATCGGCGCTGCGGCCGCTTGAGGCTCTCCGTGCGGCTTCCAGTTGGTGGCGCATCAGCGCGGTCAGTGACACCTTTTTCACAATGTTTCTCTTTTCCGCGGAAGTTTGGAAGGTTGGCTAACGATACCAAGATGCCTGTTTCGTGATTCCCGCCCAGGCCGACCACGTTATCTGGGTCCGTACTTGGGAGTGCGGTCTTTAGAACTATCCGGTCCGACGGTGTGGATGAAAGGAGTAGGCAGAAAATTCCGCATTGACATCACAGGCGCAACCACCGACCTTCCTCGTCAACGCCGCCAGGCACTGACTGGCAGTCCTAGCCCCAATACCGTTTACTTAGTCGACTCGGATGCTCGGTTTCGATATTCGTTTTAGTGGCCAGCCCGACATTTTGCGTTTGACGACGCGCGGGTTGCTGCGTTGTCGGCGTGGCGGCAGGAGGTCGTGGAGTATCTCTGCGCTGAAGCTGGCGAAGGCTTTCCGGAGTTTGTCAGGGGGAAAAAGCCGGGCGGTCGGCGAGGGTTCGCCGTGCTGCCCGGAGAGTGCGTGTGAACGAAAACCGTAAGGGGTCTTCTTCGAACAATTGGGCGACTTCGCCGATGAGGGACCGCAGGGCGTAATGAACGCAGAGGTAGCCGTAGATTTCCTGCAGGACCCCGTCGGGGGTTTTGGAGCGCAGGACGATTCCGGGGCCGCGTTGGTGGGTTTTGAGTTCGTCGAAGCAGGACTCGATTTCCCCGCGCCGTCCGTAGAGCTCTGCCAGGTCCTGTGCCGGTGCTGCGCGCGGGTCCAGGACGGTGGTGATGAGGCGGAAACTGCTGGTGTTCCCGCCGCTGGTGACGGTGTATTCAATCACTCGGACGGGGATTGCGTCCGTGTTGTTTCGACGGGCCTTGGGGTTGGCGTAGAGCGCCGAGCGGTACGAACCGTCGGGCAGTTCCTCAAGCACCGGCAGGACGTTGCTAGCCTTCATGCGCCACAGCAGTGCCGCACCGGTTGCTGCGCTGTCCCTCCATGCGTGGTAGCTGAAGAACCCTCGGTCGGCCATCAGCAGCATGGAGGCGTCCAGGTCCGCGTGGAGCCCGGGAAACATGTCCTGTTCGGCAGTGTCGTAGCCGGCGACTACGGCCCCGATCACCGCATGTGTCCCGCATTCGACCAGTCCGAGTACCCGTGCCTGCGGGTACGCGCTCTTGATCAGGGTGGCCGTGCCTGGCCGTCCGTAGTACTTCTCGTTCGCTGGCGTGTCTGCAATGTCCAGGCATGTCCCGTCAACGCTGACCAGTCTCCAGGACTTGTAAAATCCGCTGCCTCCAGGCGCCGCGAGGGGCTTGGCTGCCTCCGCGAAAAGTTCAGCCATTACCGTCGAGCCCAGCCGGGTGCGCGCCTTGAAAATCGCGGCTTTCGTTGGCATCTGCCAATCTTTGAAGCGGCCCGTAATCCACTCCATGCCCGCTAGCAGCGAACGCATGACCTCTTCATACGAGCCCGCCGCGAACAACGCCATAGCCATCACGTAATAGACCATCAGCCGCGACGGCAGCAGCCTGTTCCGCGCCTGGCCCGCACCGGTCCGGGCGATCACCCGGTCCACCACATCCGGAGGGAACGTCCGCGTCAAAACACCCAGCGAAACATGATCACTCAACCGTTCCGGGGTTTCGGGCTTAATCCATCCACTTCGCGCCATGCCCCAAGATTAACAGAAAAAACACTAAGTAAACGGTATTGGGGCTAATGCGCCGATAACAGCGTCTATGACGGCTCTCCGGGTTTCACCACGAACCACGGAGAGCCGTCAACCGGGGCGGTCTGACCCTCTGGCTCACCGCAAGAATTCATGCGCTGCCGGCGCTCAAAAGGCGGCTGACTGCCGTGCGTAAGGCGGGCTACGGTGCGAATACAGAAGAGACGGAGCAGGGAGTCAGCGGACTCGGCGTCTGCATTCGCGACGCGCACGGAAAGCCGGTCGCCGCCTTCACTACCGCCATACCGACCACCTGGTTCAATAAGTCCATGATCCCGCGGCATGTAACGGCACTTCAGGCCGCTGCCTCCACGACCGAGCGCAGCATCGTCGCCGGAGGCAATGGAAGCTTGACTGGTGGTCGACCCTAGGACAGAACCTGGCGGAGGGTCACCCACCAGTCCTCTACCCTCGGGGAATGTTTCTCAGGTTGCTCCGGGCCATGCTCACTGCCTCTCCAGCACCCTTGTTCAGTACCACTTTGGATATGGCGGTCGCGAACCCGATGACCTGTCCGCCGGTAATCTTCGGCGGGATGGAAAGTGCATTGGGATCGGTGACGAGTTCTACCAGGGACGGCCCTTTATGCGCAAAGGCGTCCCTGTACGCCCCCTCGATCTCCCTTGGATCCTCAATCCGCACGGCATGGAAACCCATGGCTCGGGCAATTGCTGCATAGTTGGTTTCGGGCACGTCCACACCGTAGTCCGGCAGCCCCTCCACCAGCATTTCCAGCTTCACCATTCCCAGAGTCGCATTGTTGAACACCACAACTTTCACGGGCAACTGGTGCGCGACCGCCGTGAGCAACTCACCCATCAGCATGGACAGCCCGCCGTCGCCGGACACTGAAATGACCTGCCGTCCCGGGTAGGCCGACTGCGCACCAATAGCCTGCGGCAGCGCGTTGGCCATGGACCCATGCAGGTAGGAGCCGATCAACCTGCGAGTTCCGAGCGGATTGATGTACCGCGCCGTCCACACATTGCACATTCCAGTGTCAGCCGTGAACACGGCGTCGTTCGCGGCCACCTGATCCAGCAGCGATGCCGCATACTCCGGATGGATGGGTTTGATCCTGTCGGCGCGACGCGTATATGCCCCCACAGCCTTGTTCATCAAGTGGTCGTGCTTCTTGAGCATTTGGTCCAGGAACCGCCGGCTCTTCTTGCGCTTAATCAGCGGCATCAGCGCGGCGAGTGTGGGCAGAACGTCACCGTGCACTGCAATGTCGACGTCGGTACGCCGGCCCAGGTTCTCCGCGGCCCGGTCCACCTGTGCGGTGCGCGTATCCGGAAGGAACTGGTCGTAGGGAAAGTCGGTGCCGAGCAGGATCAGTAGATCGGCATCCTCGATGCCTTCCGCGGCCGCTCCGTACCCTAGTAACCCGGTCATGCCGATGTCATACGGGTTGTTGTATTGGATGAAATCCTTGCCCCGCAGCGAATGCCCCACGGGTGCGCCAAGGTGCTCAGCGAGCGCCACCACCTCATCATGGGCACCCTCCACACCGATGCCGGCAAACAGGGCGATCTTGTCGGCATCGTTGATAGCGTCCGCTAGCTGCTGCACACTTTCGGGTGCCGGAACCACTGTGGCGGGAATGAATGGAGCGCACAACGGCGTCGGCGCTTTGGCCTCAAGGCTGGCGATGTCGCCCGGAAGGGTCACGACGGCGACTCCCCGCTTGCCGAGCGCGTGCCTGATGGCGCTGTGCATCACCCGAGGTGCCTGCTCTGCGGTGCTCACCAGCTCGGAGTACACGGAGCATTCGTTGAAAAGCCGGTCCGGGTGGGTTTCCTGGAAGAAGCCGCTGCCGATCTGCTTGCTCGGAATGTGGGAGGCAATCGCCAGGACGGGAGCCCCGGAGCGGTTGGCATCATAGAGACCATTGATCAGGTGAAGGTTGCCCGGGCCACAGGATCCGGCGCAGACTGCAAGTTCACCGGAAAGCTGGGCGTCGGCGGAGGCGGCAAACGCGGCCGATTCCTCGTGCCGGACATGGATCCAGTCGATTCCGCCCTTTCTCGACCCGCCGGTCCTGCGGACTGCATCCACCAACGGATTAAGGCTGTCACCCACAATCCCGTAGATCCTCTTGACTCCCGAGGCTTGAAGCTGCTCGATGAGCTGGGTTGCAAGTTCTTTGGCCATGATGGACCCTCCTGGAGGAATCGAGTGTTTGCATCAGTCGCCTCCAGCTTAAACCCGCTACCGGGAATGCCAAGCAGTCCGGCGCAGCGGCGGGCCAGAACTGCCGGAGCGCTTTCCAGCAAGGGCCATAATGAGGACTACGCCAGACCGCCCACTGGCCCTGGGGCTCTCCGTGGTTCGTGGTGAATTCCCCTGCTGGGAGGATGTTCAGGCCGCTGTTCTGGCGGCGCTTCTCAACATGATACGGGTGCGGTAGTTGGCGTTGTTGACGAATCCGCGGCCGGTGCGTTTGATGTTCTTGATCGCGGTGTTGTTGGCTTCGATTTTCGCGGTGGTGGCACCGGTGACGATGAGGCCCTCGATCTCGGCCCACCACCTGCAGACGGTGCGGTAGAGTCGGCGAGCTTCTGGCTGGTCTGTTCGTTCCACCAGCTCCTGCAGGACCTGCTTCGCCGCGGCGGCGTCTTCGAGGCAGCCTGTGCGCAGCAGTGTCCGGAGCTGTTCCTTGACCTCCCAGGCGCCCTGGAGCCGACCGGTGGGATCATCGACGGCGAAGACGACCTCCAACCGGTTCCGTGCCCGGTCCGAGAGCCGCTCTTGACCCTTGAGCAGCAGCCGCCGGTTCGCCCAGACCGGGTCCACGGCGCGCCCCCCGCCGGCCCTTGGCTTCCTGCGTCAGACGCTGACGGACCTCGGGCACCATCGCATTGCCGAGCATGCTCAGATGAAACGCATCTACGCTGACAGCGGTGCGGGGAAGCCACATCCGCAAGGCCTTGCGAAACGCCGCCGACGGATCGATCGCGACCACCTGGACGCCGAGCCGCCACTGCAGCGGACGGGCTTTCAGCCAGTCCCCGACACCGGTGCTGTCCTTCCCATCGACTACGCCAAGGACCTGCCCGGTATCCAGATCCACGATGGTCGACATCCAGGGCTCGAACCGCTTCCAGGCCTTGGTTTCCGGGTCCTGGAAGAAGCGCACGGACCGGGACCGGTGCTCATCGATGCCCAGCATCATCGGGGCCAGAGTGTCCACATCGGGTAGCTTCAATACCGCAGCGTCCAGAGCACGCTGGACCAGCCATCACGAGACCCCGAAAGCCACCGCGGTCTCCGCGGCTGCACGGTCCGAATCCACCACCGCATCAACCAGTGACTGACGCAGCCTAGCCGTGGAGTGGGAGAACGCGGGGACCTGCGGCGTCGCCTCGGAGAAGGTCTGCCTGGAGCATTCAGACTCGTCGCAGAAGAACCTGTACCTGACCCACATGACGTCGACCGGGCCCGCGAGAAGGACATCACGGATGCGCTGCAGGCGACGGGAATGCCGTCGTCTGCTGATCACCCCGCAGCCCCGGCAACCAGCCTCCAACACCGACTCGGCATGAATTCGGCGCTGGTCCAGCGCCAAAATCCGGACACTAATGACCTGGTAGCCAGACAGGTTGAAAACGATGGTGGCAGCGTCGGGGTACGCCACAGCAGGCACGAGCCCCTATGCGCTTACGACACGAACCCGGGTTTCACCACGAACCACGGAGAGCCCGTATGGCTGGACTTTTACAACGGGAAACGCCGGCACAGCTACACCGGCTATATGAGCCCCGACCAATACGAAGTACTCTGGAACGACCTCAACAACCCGCTCCTATTCACATAAGACCGGTGGAAAACGCGGGGCCCCTATCAGACTGCTAACGGGGGCCCAACCACTGGGTCAGCGAGCTAGACGAGAATCTTGTCCGGAACCTATTGGAGGGTAGGACCGAAGATGATGTTGCAGGGGCGATGGCACTTCTCACACTTGCTGATAGCGAACTCCGCGGATACGGAACCGACGGGACCAACACGCTCAGTGAGCCCCAAATCACCTTAGTCCTCCGCGCCCTTCAGGCTGTCTGCAGTCGTTTAGATTTTAACCTGGAGGTTCCTTTTCGAAATTTCTCCGGCTTTCGTTCTTATTGGATGCGGAAAGGGGCGTCTGGGCATGAGGGATGGCAGGCACGACGAGATCTTGTCGACGAATTATTCGGTGAAGCTTTTGGGAAGCTTGAAATTTTGGAAAGGCAGCCCCGGGGCCCACGTTTGGACGAGTCGGTGCTTGCTGGTTTAACGGATCCGGCTGCTATTCAGGATCATCTAAATCGCCTTCAACGCGCGGTCAATGACGACCTTGCCTTGGCTATTGGTAGCGCAAAAGAGCTTATCGAGAGCACAGCCAAAACTGTGCTCATTGAGCGAGGAATGGAGATGGATGAACGGACGGATCTGCCAGTTCTTGTAAAGGAAGCACAACAGGCGCTTGGTCTGCATCCGTCCTCCGCGACCTTGGGGCCGGACGGAACTGAGGCTGTCCGAAAGATTCTTGGAGGTGTTTTAAGTATTGCCATAGGTGTGGCCGAATTGCGCAACCGCGGATATGGGACCGGACACGGCGGTGCCGGCGCACGTGCTGGTCTCAGCAAACGGCACGCTCATTTGGCGGTCAATGCTGCCATCACCTGGTGCCAACTCATGCTCGACACGCTTATCGACCCGACGGTTCCATGGCGGTCAAGTTGAGGCCATCTAGGTAGGTGATCACGCCCATCGCTCGGGTCCCGATAACGATAGGTTTCGAGGCGCTTGATTCATGAGACGCCTACCGGGTCATCCGGATACTGTACGAGGCTACGTTCCGGCGGCCACTTTGGCTCCGTTATTGGACGCGGGACCGCTCTCAGTGAGGCATGAGGTGAGTGGCGGTGCCCAAGAGTACCGTTTGAGCATGAGCGGTGTGGTGCTACGACGTTGGACGGACGAAGATCTTCCCGTGCTGCAACGATCGAATACGGAAGAGATGACCAGGTATCTGGGTGGTCCCGAGTCGAACGAGAAGCTTTTACAGCGACAGGTTAAAAATATGCGGCTCTGGGAGGCCGGCGAGGCGCATATGTTCACGGTGAACACGTCATGGTCCCGAGTCCCGGTCGGTTCGGTTGGCTATTGGAAAGCCTCTAACCAGAATCGTGACATCTACGAGGCTGGCTGGAGCATCGCGACGCAATTTCAGGGGCGGGGGCTCGCGTCCAATGCACTCGAGGCGTGCATTTTGGATGCCGCTGCTCAGAATGACCGCAACACTCTGTTCGCTTTCCCGCGGATCGATAACGTTGCGTCCAACGCCTTGTGCCGGAGGGTTGGGCTCATCTGGCAATCGGAGGAAGACTTCGAGTATCCCGTGGGCGTTCCAATCAGAGTCAATGCATGGAGCGTTGAACAGCATTGATGAAGTGAACCGGAGTCGTCTCGAATCCCATGGGTTTCAAGACACTGAGGTTTCGAGACACCGGGTCGGCTGTGAATCGCAGCAGTATTTGGCGTTGTTTTGTCACCGCTATATGGCGCACCCAGTGCAGTGCCCCATCCTTTTCCCTGACCGCAAGACGTCCATCGCGGTGCCGGGCGAGGGTGCCCCGTTGGCCGTACTCGGGACACACGCCCATTCAGCCGAACGCGGCGCCGCATCCGCTGACCACGTGTGTTTCGTCAACTTTAAGTCGGCCATTTCAGCGCTAAGAATCAGGCCACGTGGGCTTGGTTTCTTGCCATGTTGGCGGTTGGTCTATTTCATGAGGGCATTCTTGACCCGGTAGGACTCGCCGCGGAACTGTAGCAGCCTCCCGTGGTGAACTAATCGGTCGATGATCGCGGCAGCCATGTTGTCGTCCCCGAACACTGTTCCCCACCGGGAGAACTCCAGGTTGGTGGTGATGATCAGGCTCCGCTTTTCATACCCGCCCGCTATCACCTGGAACAACAGCCGGGCCCCTTCGGTGTCTATCGGAAGGTAGCCGAGTTCATCGATTGCCAGGAGCTGGTTCTTGGCAAGGGATGCCAACTCTTTATCCAGCCGGCCCTCATCCTTCGCGTGGCGCAGCATCATCACCAACACGGAGGTTGTGAAAAACCTGGCCTGGATGCCTTGCCGGCAGGCTGCCGCGACCAGGGCGGTGGCCATGTGGGTTTTACCGGTACCTACGTCGCCATAGAGGACCAGGTCCTGGGCGTGGTTGATGAAGTCCAGGGACTCGAGGGGGCCACGTCCGTAGTCCGCGGGGAACTTCACGCTGGTGTAGTCGAATCCCGTGAGTGACTTCAGGGCCGGCAGCCGTGCGGCCTTTAACAGCCGTTGGCGGCGGGACTCTTGCCGGGATTCGTGCTCGGCGGCCAGCACCCCGTGCAGGTACTCGCGTTGCTTCGGGGTGCCCTTCTCCGCCCATTCAGTCAACACGCTGCCTGTCATTGAGGACTGTTTCCCCGCTTCGAGGATGTCCTGGACGGTGATCGAATTCATGCGACTTCTCCCGTGCTGGTATTCAAAGTGGTGAAGGTATCGGTGTCGGCGGTGTTCAAGGTGGTGAAGGTGTCGTAGACGCTCAGGTCCACGTTCGCTGCTGGCGGTTCGGTGCCGTTGGCCAGACGGCGGGCTAGCATGCCGATCATGGCCATGTCCGGGGCGTCCCCGCGCCGGATCAGCGTGTCGGCGGCAGCGACCGCGGCGTCGAAGCCTGCCGCGCCCGATGCGGCGTCCACCGCGTTGAGTAGGCGGCGCCGGTCCGTCGCTGTGGCCTTATCCAGCCACTCGCGTACCGGGTCGGTGACCAGGGCACGCAAGGTGAATGGGACCACGCGCCGGGCTTGGTCACCAGCAGCGGCACCAGGGAGACAGGATCGAAGATCGTCTGGGCCTGCTTCCCGAAGACGCGCGGAAAAGTGCGGACCGGGTCGGCGTGTTCATCGAGGATCTGCACCACCTCATGACCCAATCCCACCGTGAGCATCCGCCCGTGGAAAGAGGGCCCCGCCGCGTACGTGTTTCCCTCGATCAGCAGGTTCTGAGGTCTTGTCGGCCTTGCGGGACTCGTAGCGCACCGCGTCGAACCCGACCCCCGGCAGTTTGTCAAGCTCCGGGTTTGGTGGAGGGTTTGTTAGACCCGTTCCATCGTTTTGATGGCCGGGAGTTTTGAGTAATAGACGGTTTCGGCTTCCACCGGTGGTCGGTAGCCGATCTCGCTGTGAAGGCGCCGATGGTTGTACCAATCGATGTATTCCGCGACAGCGATTTCGAGGTCGTTGATGCCCGTCCACGGGCCTTTGTTGCGGATCAGCTCGGCTTTGAACAGCGAGTTCAGGGCCTCGGCCATGGCGTTGTCGTAACTATCACCCTTAGCGCCGACGGACGCGACTGCTTCGGACTCAGCGAGTCTTTCGGTGTAGCGGATGGCACGATACTGCACTCCTCTGTCGGAATGATGTATGAGCTGGGATAGATCTTTTCCAGCGTGCTGACGGGTCCACAAACCCATCTCCAACGCATCCAACGCCAGATCCGTGTGCAGGGTCGTGGACAGCTGCCAGCCGACCACCCGGCGGGAGAACACATCCAGGACGAACGCCGCATAGACCCACCCGGAGAGTGTCCGAATGTAGGTGATGTCCGCGACCCACAAACAATTCGGGGCCGGCGCCGTGAACTGCCGGCGGACCAGATCCGCTGGCCGCTCCGAGAAGGGCCCCGGTACGGTCGTCCGCGGACTTTTGGCCCGACGCACCCCGCGCAGACCGGCACCGCG
>NZ_KI914738.1:25703-37184 GCF_000520515.1 Arthrobacter sp. H20 | reverse complement strand
CAAGGCCTCGATGCCGCCCTCGGCATAACGATTGCGCCACTTCAAAACGGTTGGCGCCGAAAACCCTGTCATCTTCTCGATCTGGAAATTCGGCACCCCGTCGGCAGCCAACAAAACCGTCCGCGCCCGCAGAGCCACTGTCGCGGTCGATGCTTTCCCACGAGTCAGCGCCTCCAGGGCACCTTTGTCCCCGTCACGCAACTCCAATGCCCTCGCCAAATAAACCATGAATCAAGTCTGACAAACAATCAGCCCCAAAGGAATCAACGACACGCTACACTAGGTACTGAGCGTTTCACGCCGTGTCCCGGCAGGACACGCCGTGAGACGGCGATGACGGAGCCAGTAGTTGGGGATTCGGTACGCCTCGGGTCCAGCGACGTGGGGAAGGCCTATCCCAGAGTCGGCGCGTGGGCTGGCGGTGCCGGAATGTAGACGTTGCCGGTGGTGATCCCACCGGTGATGGGCCCTGAGGAATCGGTCGGGGCAGAGTCGTGGCCGATCAACTCTTGCAGGGTCCGGCGGGCGTCGCCTTGGCTAGGGGAATCGGCCGGTTGAGCGTCGTCGGCGCCTCCTGCGAATTCCCGCAAGGTGAGGGCAACCTCGTGCGCGTCGGGACGCAACTGGGCGCTGCGGAAGGTCATGCTGGTGAGCAGTGAAACCCAGGCCGGGCCAAGCGAGGCTGGCACCTCAGGATCCCTCAGGAGCCGTGCAACAGCTGCCTCGACCACCGGACCCGGGAACGCCTTTTCGCCGGTGAGGCATTCAAGCAGCACCAGACCGAGCGAATAGATGTCTGACTTGTAGTCAACTGTAGTGCCGTGCGCCTGCTCCGGACTCAGGTAGTTGGCAGTGCCGATGGTCGCGCCGGTTGCAGTGGCGACCGAGGCATCAACCATCCGGGCGATGCCGAAATCGGTCAGCTTGGAGTACCTGCGGGTGTCATGTTCGCCGGTCCTGTGCAGGAGGATATTGGCGGGTTTTACGTCGCGGTGGATGACACCCCTTGAGTGGACGTAGGCAAGGGCATCGGCCAGGTCGGCGCCGAGTTGGGCCACTTCGAGCGGGTCTAGGCGTTCGGCCTTGAGCAAAATTCTCAGGTCCCGGCCAGCAACAAGCTCCATCACCAGAAAGCTGGTGGTCCTGCCTGAGTCATCCTCGTGGATTCCTGCATCGTGAAGTGTGACCAAACCCGGGTGATTCAACGTGGCCAGGAGCAGCGTCTCGGTGTGCTGGCGGCGGTAGTCGTCGTCGTTGGAGGTGCTGGCGTTGAAAACCTTGATCGCCACATCGCGGCCAAGGTTCTGGTCAACCGCCCGGTACACGGCGGCCGCGCCACCTGTGCCGAGGAGCTCGCCCGTTCGGTACCGCTGCGCTAGGAGTAGGTTCACGGGGTCCTCACGGTACGGTCGGCGGCAATCAGCTAGTGAAGCTAAGCCCGCTGACTATGCAACGCTATCGTACTTTCGGGGGTGCGGAGCGACGCGCCGCACTGGGCCCTCGGGGATGCGGCCGCCCTATCCGTTGAGGAAGTCAATGGCAGCTGTTTTGAACGCCCGGGACGTCACTGAGTTGGTATGGGTGCGCCCGGGTAGCCAAAGGGTCTCGGCGTGACTGCTGAGGGCGGCCAGTTCAGGCATAGTTGCGGCGCGGTCGTCCTTCTCACCAGCGACCAGCAGTAACGGCATCTGCGGCACGGCTTCCGCGGCGCTGAAGGGTTCACCCTTGATGGCCTCAACCATGGTGAGGAGTGCAAAGACGTCGTGGGAGGGCACCAGCCGGGCCATCCGGAGAAGGTCAGCTGTCGAAGGGTCGTGAATCACTGAGCCATCGGCCAGGTACTGCTGTGCAGCGGCGAGGTCGAAATCAGCTAGCGGATCGGCTGAGCCAGGTCCGCCCAGCACCATCCGGTGCACCAGATCAGGCTGGGTGGCACCAAATTCCCAGGCCAGCCTGGAGCCGAGCGAGTAGCCGATGATATCTACCCCGCTGGCGGGCTGCGACTCATCCAGGGGAATCACGTGCGAGTCCTGCAGCACCTGCAGCAGATCGGCACGGATCCGGCTCGGCGCGTAGGCGTCACGTTCCTCGGGCGAGGCGCTCTGGCCGTGGCCCGGCAGATCGACGGTGATGACCCGGCGACCGGCGTCGGTCAGGGCCCTCACCCAGCCCGAATCGTGCCAGTTCAGCTTGGTCGATGACGCGAACCCGTGCAGCAGCAGCACCGGACGGAAGGTGGATTCCTCCGCTGGGCTGTGTTCCTCAACGAACAGGTGCGGGTCGATGCCCTCTACGAGGTGGTCCCGGTGCCGTCCCATGTCGATCTCCCTCAGGTTGAAGCGCTCAGTCGTCGTCGGCGACGGGGCTCAGGCGCACCCGTCGCTTGGGTGCGTGGTCCTGCGGCACAGTTCCCACAATGCCGGCCGTGTTGTCCGGGACCTCAAAAACGATCAGCGGGTCACCCACCTTAACCACCTCGCCCGGCTCACCATGAACTCTAACCACTGTTCCGGCCTGTGGGGACGGCAGTTCGACGGCCGACTTGGTGGTCTCCACCTCGACCAGGGGTTGGTTGCGTTCAACGGTGTCGCCCACAGCGACCAGCCACTCAAGCACCGTCGCCTCGATCAGGCCCTCACCGAGGTCGGGTAGCGGGAAGGGAAGTTCAGCCACGGCGGTGCTCCAATACTCGTTGAATGCCGAAGAGGATCCGGTCAATGTTCGGTACATACTCGTCCTCAAGATCACCTGACGGGTACGGCACGTCAAAGCCCGTAACCCTTTCCACTGGTGCCTTCAGGACATTGAAGCACTGTTCGGTCACGAGCGCTGCGATTTCCGCGCCCAGTCCGCTGGTGCGGGGGGCTTCATGGACGACGACGGCGCGCCGGGTCTTCGACACCGAGAGGGCGAGCGCTGCTGCGTCGATCGGTTTCAGCCAGCGCAGGTCCAGGACCTCGACGTCGATTCCGTCCTCGGCCGCGAGCTCCGCGACCTGCAGACAGCGCGCTACCATGGCGCCCCAGGCGATCAGGGTGACGTGCCGTCCGCTGCGGGCAACACGGGCGCCCTCGAGGGTACCGCCGTCGGCAGTGTCGACCTGCCCCTTTTGCCAGTAGCGGGCCTTCGGTTCCATAAAGATCACGGGATCCGGGCGCTGGGCGGCGTGTTTGAGGAGGTGGTAGGCCTGGTGAGGGTCCGACGGTGAGACCACCTTGAGCCCCGGCACGTGAGCGAAGAGGCTTTCGAGGCTCTCGCCGTGGTGTTCGGGTGCGCGGATACCGCCGAAGCTGGGAACCCGCAGTGTGATGGGCATGGGGAGCGTGCCGCGGCTGCGATAGTTCATTCGGCCGATCTGGCAGATAATCTGGTTGACCGCCGGGTAGGCGAACCCGTCGAACTGCACCTCCGGGATGGGGTGGAATCCAGCCATCGCGAGCCCCACCGACATGCCCAGGATGCCTGACTCGGCCAGCGGGGTGTCAAAGACCCGGTCGGCGCCGAAGCGCTGCTGTAATCCGTCGGTGATTCGGAAGACGCCACCCAGGCGCCCGACGTCCTCGCCGAAAATGAGGGTCTTGGAGTTCTCTGCAAGGGATTCAGCCAGCGCCCGGTTCAGCGCCTGCTGCATCGACAGGTGCTCGAGGTGGGACTCGGGCTCAGTTGGGACAGGAGCGGTGCCCTCCGCCGTAGCCGTCTGCTCAGACATGTTCTGATTCCCCTCTCCATGCTGCTTCCTGGAGTTCCAGGGCTGGTGTTTTTTCCTGGAAAACGTACTTGAACATGTCGGCGCCCGGCCGTGGCTCGAGCGCTTCCAGTCCTTCGCGCACGCGCTCAGTCTCTGCCTCGACGTCGGCCTGGACAGCCTCGAAGAACGCCGCCTGCGTTCCGTACTCGACCCTCAGCAGATCCGCGCAGCGCAGCACAGGATCGAGGCTGCGGGCCACCTGCTCGTCGGCGAGCGAGCGATACCGGCCGGGATCGTCACTCGTGGAGTGTGGACCCAGGCGGTAGGTGTTGGCCTCGATCAGCATGGGCCCGTGCCCCGCGCGGCAGTGCTCTATCGCCTGCCGGGTCGCTGCCAGGACGGCGACGACGTCGTTCCCGTCCACAGTCAGGGACGGCATCCCGTATCCGGCGGCACGCGCTGCTACCGTCCCACCGGCAACCTGGGCTGCGGTCGGAACTGAGATCGCCCAGCCATTGTTCTGCACGAAGAAGATCACCGGAGCCTTCATGACTGCGGCAAAGTTCATCGCTTCGTGGACGTCACCCTGTGAGCTGGCGCCGTCGCCGAAGTAGGTCAAAGCCACTGGGCTCCCGGTCCCGGGCTTCCGCTCGTGCTGGCTCAGAGTCTGGCCGTGTGCCCAGCCGACAGCGTGGAGGACTGAGCCGGCGACGACAGCCTGGATGGGTGCGAGGTGGGTGGCCGCTGGATCATAGAGGCCGCCGTGCCAGGTGGCTTTGTGGGTGGCCATGTACTGCACCATGTCGACCTTCATGGCCCGGGCCACGCCCATCTCCCGGTAGGTAGGGAAGACGAAGTCCAGGGCGGTATCGACTGCGTAGCCGCTGCCAACCTGGGCGGCCTCCTGGCCGAGCAGGGGAGCGTAGCCCGGAATGATGCCCTGTCGCTGCCAGCGGACGGCAGCGATATCCAGCTGACGCACTGTCACCAGGAGTCGATACAGCTCAGTCAGTTCCTCCTCGGGAGGGGTGGGAGTGGAGTTCATTGCCGTCCTTATGATTGAAGTCACTCTGCTGGAGCGACGGTACGTCCAAAACGCCGTCGCTGCAATCTTTGTAGTGCTACCTGCGCAGAATGTAACGAAATGCAGCACCTTTTGCTCGATTGCTGCACAGAGTGTTCGCTAGGCTGGGGAGCTGATGACACAAAAAAAGCGACAGGAGCACGTGCGCCGTCGAACCCACCCCTGCCGCTTGGTCAATAGACCAACGCCTGTGACAGTAGTCACTATTTGTCCCAGACACAACACCTGCCCGTCACCACCTGCACGCGAGAGGTACTCCATGGCCATCGACTCGCTCGATTCCCAGATCGCTGAACTGTTCACTGATGACCCGCGAATGAGCGTGCTTGAGGCGTCCAGGCGGCTGGCGGTGGCGCGCGCCACCATTCAGGCGCGGCTGGATCGGATGCAGCGGGACGGGGTGATTGCTGGGTGGGGCCCCCGGATCGAGCCGCGCAGCCTCGGGTACCCGGTGGTCGCCTACTGCTCGCTGATCATTCATCAGGACTCCGGGCATGACGCAGTGGTCGCCGCCCTGGCCAAGATTCCCGAGATTCAGGAGGTGCATACCGTCTCGGGGGAGAGCGACCTCCTGGCTAAGGTGGCGACCCGATCCAACCCTGACCTGCAGCGGGTGATCGATGCAATCATTGCCACCCGGACGGTGGTGCGGTCCTCGACTGTCATTGTGCTCAATACCCACTTCGAAGGACGAACCCTGCCGCTGATGCGGGCTGCCGCCGAGTACGAATCTTCCCGCGCCCACTGACAGCCCCCCGAGTCAACAGATATAACCGATAATCCTCCCCGAATCGGTCATTTGTGTTGACTCGATGGTGGGCGGGTTGGAGAACCGGTGGAGTAGAGCTAATATTAGTTAGAGTCAAAATGACATTAAGTGGTGGAGTGAAGGGGTTTCGATGTACACAGACGCAGCAAACGTCTCCGAGCGGCAGCTACAGCCACCAGCTCTTGCCATCTCCACGGTGATCTTCGCGCTCCGGCCCAGTGCTACCTCGGGCCGCCCTACCCTTTGGTTGCCGCTGGTTCGACGGATCAGGCAGCCGCACCTGGGCAAGTGGGCACTGCCGGGAGGCCCGCTTGCCCAGGTCGAGTCGCTCCAGGACGCCGCGTCGCGCAACCTGCGGGAGACCACCGGGCTGGTACCGAACTACCTGGAACAGCTCTACGCCTTCGGCGCACTCGACCGGGCCGCTTCGCAACGGCTGGTGTCGATTGTCTACTGGGCGCTTGTCCAACCGGACGAGGCGGCTCTGACCCGTGAATCCGAGAATGTGAGATGGTTTCGCGCAGATCGGCTGGAAGATCTTGCCTTCGATCACAACGCCATTGTGGATTACGCCCTATGGCGGCTCCGCAGCAAGATGGAATACGGCTCGATCGCCTACCACTTCCTCGGCGAGACATTCACCCTGGCGCAGGTCAGGGAGGTTTACGAGGCAGTCCTTGACCGGCACCTTGACCCGGCGAACTTCCGCCGCCAACTCCGCGTCACCCCAGACATCACTGCCACCGATGACTACCTTCAGGGCGTGCGCCACCGGCCGCCCCGGCTCTACCGCTACACCGGGACGGCAGGGACCTTCGGTGCCCAGGCCAGCCCAGCATCAGCCACCACCTCCGTCGACTAACGCCCAGGAGCAAACCATGACCAGTGTCACCACCACTATCCAGCTTGTGACCCGTGAGCAAGCCCAGGGCCAGCGCGTCAGCACGTGCTCGCCAGCCCTTGCCAAAGACCCCTGGGCTGTCGACGCGGAAAACCTACCCACCTACGGGCCGGGAGCCTCGATGGGGGACAAGGCCCCAATGTCCACCCCGCGACAGGGAGAGTTGCCGGAGGAATACCGGGTGGCCACCAATGAGGAGCTCGATTCCCGGATCCTCTCCGCCAAAGCAGCACTGGGCGACCGGGCGGTTATTCTCGGTCATTTCTACCAGCGCGACGAGGTTGTCACGTACGCCGATTTCGTGGGGGATTCCTACCAGTTGGCCCGCGCCGCCACTGAGAAGACGGAGGCAGAGGCCATCATCTTCTGCGGGGTCCACTTCATGGCGGAAACAGCTGACATGCTTTCCCGGCCAGACCAGGCAGTGATCCTGCCCAATCTGGCCGCCGGCTGCTCGATGGCCGATATGGCGGACATCGAATCGGTAACCGACTGCTGGGACGATCTCGCTGAGCTGTTTGGAACCGAGCCCGACGACGACGGTCGCGTCCCGGTCATTCCCGTCACCTACATGAACTCCTCAGCCGCGCTGAAGGGCTTTTGCGGACGCAATGGCGGGATCGTGTGTACCTCCTCCAATGCCGCAGCAGTCCTCGAATGGGCGTTTCAGCGGGGTCAGCGGGTCCTGTTCTTTCCCGACCAGCATCTGGGGCGGAACACCGCCAAAGCGATGGGCGTACCGGTGGAGCAGATGCCCCTGTGGAACCCGCGCAAGCCATTCGGGGGAAATGAGGAGTCAGCGTTGCAGGATGCCAGGGTCATTCTGTGGCACGGATTCTGCTCGGTGCACAAGCGGTTTTCAGTGAGCCAGATCGAGCAGGCGCGAGCCGAATACCCAGGAGTCCGCGTGATCGTCCACCCGGAGTGCCCCATGGAGGTGGTCGATGCGGCTGATGAAGCGGGCTCCACCGATTACATCCGCAGGGCCATCGAGTCAGCTGAGCCTGGCACCACCTTCGCCGTCGGTACTGAAATCAACATGGTTAACCGGCTCGCGAGCCAGCATCCGGAGCACACTATCTTCTGCCTGGACCCGGTGATTTGTCCCTGTTCCACCATGTATCGCATTCACCCTGGTTATCTTGCCTGGGTGCTCGAGGCGCTCGTCGAGGGCACGGTTCTCAACCGGATCACTGTCGACGACTCAGTCGCCGAGCCGGCCCGGGTGGCGCTGGAACGCATGCTGGCCGTCCAGCCATGAGTATCAGCCCGCCTCGGCATGTCCTGGTGGTGGGCAGCGGCATCGCCGGGCTGTACTCGGCGCTCCGCCTGCGCCGGGCCGCGCCCGGAACCGCTGTCACCCTCATCACCAAGGTCCAACTGGAAGACAGCAACACCTGGCACGCCCAGGGTGGGATAGCGGCGGTGCTCCCGGTCCCAGCGGCGGTAGTGGACCGCCTGGCTGGTCCGGGCGGGGCCAGTGTAGAAAAAGCCGGTGTCGCAGAAGACGCTGTCGAAAAAGACGCTGTTGCAGAAGACAGCGCTGAAAAAGACGCCGCCAATCATGACACTGTTGCCAGCCACGTTGCCGACACGCTCGTCGCTGGCAGCGGATCCTGTCTGCCGGAAGCGGTGCAGGTCCTCTGCGCCGAGGCGGCCCACCACATTGACGCTCTCGTGAGCCTGAGAACCCCCTTCGACCGCACTGCTGCCGGAGAGCTGGCCCTCGGCCGGGAAGCGGCGCACTCGACGTCGCGCATTTTGCACGCTGGCGGAGATGCGACCGGAGCGGCGGTAGCCATTGCCCTGATCGCCGCAGTCCGGCAGGACCCGGGGATCACCCTGCTGGAGAACGCGTTTTTGGCTGACCTGGACACCGATGGTGCTGACGCCCCAACGGTGACGGGAGCCCAGATCCTGCGGGACGGCGCTGTCAGCAGGCTCGCCGCCGATGCTGTCATCCTTGCCACGGGTGGCGCGGGGCAGTTGTTCACCCACAACACCAATCCTGAAGTCGCTACCGGGGATGGGCTGGCGGCTGCCTGGCGCGCTGGCGCCGTCGTGAAGGACCTCGAGTTTTTCCAGTTCCACCCCACGGCGCTGGCTGTCCCCGGCAATCAGCTCATCTCGGAGGCAGTCCGGGGGGAGGGCGCGGTGTTGATCGACGAGTCGGGTACACGGTTCATGAGCGGCTATCACCCGGCTGCCGAACTGGCGCCGCGGGACGTCATCTCCCGCAGCATCGCCCTCCATCTGCGGGAACGCGGCGAGGAACGGGTGTACCTTGACGCCACAGGGCTCGGCGGGGCGGACTTCCTAGCCGCCCGGTTCCCGTCCCTGCATCGGCTTACGGCTGCTCACGGGTTCGACTGGTCTGCTGAACCGCTGCCAGTTGTCCCGGCCGCGCACTACTGGATGGGTGGTATCCAAACCGATCTGTGGGGGCGGACCTCCCTCCCTGGCCTCTACGCAGTGGGGGAGGCCGCCTGCACCGGGGTCCACGGCGCAAACCGGCTGGCCTCCAACTCTCTCTTGGAGGGACTGGTCTTCGCCGGCCGGGCAGTCGACGCGCTAACCGCCGACGACGACGGCTGGCCTGTCTTCAGCGCCGCACCGCTTGAGCTTCCAGACAGCGCCCGGAACGACGTCTGCGAGCGCCGCACCCTGCAACGCCTGATGTCAGACCACGCAGGGGTGACGCGCAGCGGGGCCGGCCTGGAGGTAGCTGCCAAGCAACTCGAGCAGTTCTCCAGTGCCACCGGAACACTCGAGGAGCGCGAAACGGGCAACCTGCTCCTCACAGCTCGGCTGCTGGTGCATGCGGCGGGGGCCCGGAAAGAATCGCTAGGTGCTCACTACCGAACCGACTTCCCCTCTCGCTACCCCGAGGGCAGCGTCCCCCACCTCAACTCCTACCGAAGGGCCCAGTCATGAGAGTGCCGAACGGGCAGCCGGCCGCTGCCGACGTCGATCGGATCGTTGCCATGGCGCTCGCCGAAGACGCGCCCTGGGGAGATATCACTTCGGATACCCTGATCCCTGCCGCCGCGGCCGCGCGGGCCTCAGTCGTTGCCAGGGAAGCAGGGGTCTTCTGCGGCCAGCAGGTGATCGAGGCGGCTCTGCGTCTGACCGATCCGCGCACCTCTGTGCAGTTCCAGGTGAACGACGGTGACACCTTCGACGTCGGCGCTGTCCTCGCTGTCCTCGCCGGGCCAGCCAGGTCGGTGCTCACCGCCGAACGGATCGCGCTGAACCTGGCCCAGCGGCTCAGCGGGATCGCTACCCTGACTGCCCAGTTCGTCACGGCAGTGCACGGTACCGGAGCACGGATCGTCGATACCCGGAAGACCACGCCGGGCCTGCGGGTGTTGGAGCGGTACGCCGTCCGCTGCGGGGGAGGATTCAATCACCGCTTCAGCCTCTCGGACGCGGTCCTGGCCAAGGACAATCACCTGGCCCTGTTGACGAGGGACGGCACCACAGGGCTTACCGGTGCCTTGGTCGCGGCCAAGGCTCGGCTGCCCCACACAGTTCACTTTGAGGTGGAGGTGGACAGGATTGATCAGATTGAGCCGGTGCTGGCCGCGGGGGTGGACACCATAATGCTCGACAATTTCACCCTCGACGAGCTGGCAGCTGGAGTGCGGCTGGTGGGTGGTCGTGCACTGGTTGAGGCCAGCGGCACCGTCCGGCTGGATACGGTCGCAGCCATTGCTCGCACCGGGGTGAATATCATTTCCTCAGGTGCTCTGACCCACAGCGTGCGTTCACTTGACCTGGGGCTGGATATCGATCTCAGTCTTGACGCCGGCATCCCAGCAGCGGCCGACGCCGGCATCCCAGCAGCGGCCGGAGCCGAAGCCGGAGCCGCCAGATGATCTATCTGGATGCCGCCGCCACGGCCCCGGTGCGTCAGGAGGTGCTCACAGCGATGTGGCCGCTCCTGAGTTCGGAATTCGGTAACCCTTCCAGCAACCACAGCCTCGGGGAATCAGCAGCTCAGGCCCTCACCGTTGCACGGAAGACCTCCGCAACGGTGTTGGGGTGCCGTCCATCCGAGATCACGTTCACCTCGGGTGGCACCGAAGCCAATAACCTCGCCCTGAAAGGCATAGCGCTCGCCACTCCGCGCGATCGCCATCTGGTCACCAGTGCCATCGAACACCCAGCTGTCCTGGAATCACTCGACTACCTGCGCCGGTTCCATGGCTTTCGGATCACTGTGGTCCCGGTGTCGCCCACCGGTCTCGTTGAGCCTGATTCCCTCACGGCAGCGCTGACCCCCGGCACCACCCTGTGCTCGATCATGTATGCGAACAACGAGGTGGGGACAGTCCAGCCGGTGAGGGCGCTCGCCGACATCTGCGCGGCGTCAGGAGTACCCCTCCACACGGACGCGGTGCAGGCGGGTGCCTGGCTGCCGCTTACGGTAGCCGAGCTGGGAGTCGCCGCATTGACGCTGTCCGGTCACAAGCTAGGCGCACCCAAGGGAACCGGCCTGCTGTATGTGGCGGGTCGCACACGGGTGGAACCGCTGATCCACGGGGGAGGGCAGGAACGTGGAAGGCGGTCCGGAACCGAGAACGTTGCCGGAGCCGTGGGATTCGCTACGGCGCTTGCCCTGGCGCAGGGTGAACGGGTTGCTGCGGTCCCCGCAGCAACCGCCCAGCGGGACTACCTGATCAACCACGTGCTGGACACCGTCCCCGGTGCCATCCTGACCGGAGACCCGGGGCAGCGGCTACCAAATCTTGCATCGTTTTGTTTTCCGGGAACCAGTGGCGAGTCAGTGTTGCTGGAACTCGAACGCCGCGGCGTGGTCTGCTCCAGTGGATCGGCGTGCGCCGCCGGAAGCGACGAACCGTCAGCAACTCTGCTGGCCCTGGGCATCGACGGGGAAACTGCCCAGACCGCCGTCCGGTTTTCCTGGACCACTTCCACCACCGAACGCGACATTGCCCTGACGGCGCGAGCCGTCAGCGCAGCTGTCGCAGCAGTCAGGGGACTCGGCCGCCCGGCGTAATGGCTGCCGCTCCGCG
>NZ_KI914738.1:0-25603 GCF_000520515.1 Arthrobacter sp. H20 | reverse complement strand
CGGCACCAGTCATACTATTGTGGAGAGGGTGACTTCCTCTCCTCGGCCCCCAGCGAAGCCCGCGATCCCAGCCCTTCGGTCGGGTTTCGCCCACGTCATCCGTGGCGCCTTGATCGGAATCGTCGAACTCGTACCGGGAGTCTCCGGCGGGACTGTTGCCTTGGTCCTGGGCATTTTCGACCGGTTGATCACCTCGGCAAATCACCTCATCCGTGGCGTCGTCAGGTTCTTGTTCAAACGCGACGGCAAAGGCGTGGCCCATCACCTCACCGGCGTGGAGTGGACTCTGGTGATCCCGTTGGTAGTTGGCATGTTCGTCGCCCTGTTTGCGCTCTCCGGTCCGCTCCACGGCTTTGTCGAGGGCTTCCCGACCCTCTCAAGTGCGCTGTTCCTCGGTATGGTTTCGGCAAGTCTGCTGGTACCGATCTCCATGGCAAGGGAAGCCGGTCCAATCACCCGCTCCACGTTGATCGCTGGCCCCGTCGTGGTGCTCGCCGTTGCGGGTGCGGTCTTCTGGCTCCTGGGCCTACCCTCGGCACAGGTTGACGATCCGACGTGGTGGGTTCTGGTGCTCAGTGGAGCGGCCGCGGTGTGTGCGCTGGCCCTGCCAGGACTCTCCGGGTCGTTTATTCTGCTGACGTTCGGCATGTACGAACCGACCCTAGAAGCGGTGAGCGAGAGGGACTTCGGTTACCTGGCGCTGTTCATCAGCGGGGCAATCCTCGGGCTTGCCTCGGTAGTGCAGCTCCTCGCGTACCTCCTGCGGGTGCACCGGCGTGCCGTCCTTCTGGTTGCCACCGGTCTGATCCTTGGCTCGCTCAGAGCACTCTGGCCCTGGCAGGAGAATGGAACACTGCTCCAGCCCGACGGCGAATGGCTCGGTCCACTCCTCGCCGCCCTGGGTGGAGCACTGGTTGTTCTGGTCCTGTGGTGGCGGGAACGCCGCGGAAAGACAGTGGCTGCCTCCCTCTGAGGACCTTCACCCGGTCGGCGTTGAAGCCGTCTCCCGCGCCAGGAAGCGTGCCACGGCCTCGGGGTCCTCAACATGAGCGAAGTGTCCGGTACCTGGCAGCACCTCGGCGTGGGCGCGAGGCAGCAACCCGGTCAGCTGGTCGATCTCCGCGGCGGAGGTGAAGACGTCCTGCTCACCGCGCAGCAGCAGTTGCCTGCCTCCTGCCTTGGCCCAGTGGGCGAAGTCGTAGTCCCTCAGCGCCTTCGCTGCGACGGCGAAGGCGGCGGGACGGGCATCGACCGCGAGTGCGTTGACCACCGCATCGGTCAAGGCGGCGGGTCTGACAACGAAGGGCCTCAGTACCAGGGTCAGCAGGCCTGCGCGTCGCGATGCAGCGACGAGGCGCGGAGCCAGAAATCCAGTGAGCCTGAGGAACCGCATGATGGTTCTCATGCCGAGGAGTGGGGCCATCGTTGACAGGCTCCGCCAGGGATGCCGAAAGGCTTTCGACGCGATCACAGCGGTGGGAGAAAGGACAATCACTGCCAGGGTTCGTTCCGGTTCCGCTACAGCGATCTCCAGTGCGGGAACGGCCCCCATCGAATGACCAAAGATTCGCCACCGGCCGTAGCCCGCCTGGGTGAGGACCGCCACCACCGCCGCGGCCTGGGACTCGATGGTGAAGTCACCAATGCCTGGCGACCCGCCCCACCCCTGAAGGTCGATCACCACGGTGTCGACGGCGGTGGGAAAGTTGCGTGCCGCCTGCAATTCAGTAAACGTCCGCCACGAACCCGCGGCGCCGTGCAGCAAAACCCACGGGGGTGCTGTTGTCCCAGCGGTCCGAGAGATCCTGACATGCACGGGCCCCAGTGCTGTGGTGAAACGTGCCGAGGTAGCAATCGCGCGGGACAAATCGGGGGCCATGGGAGTAATTCTCCACTGGGTCCGGTGCGGATGCCTCATAGTGAGGAGATTCACTGATTAGACTCGGACTACAGGCCCTGCAACCGACGAGTAGAGGACACAGAATGAGTCGATCACGGGGAACAGCGCGGATAGCTTCGACTGGCGCACTGCTGCTGACGGTGACCCTGGCAGTCTCAGGGTGCACTGGTGTGGAAATTGGGGACCGGCCAGCGCAGTCAGCCGTGCCGTCGTCGGACATCAGCTCTGCAGCCCCTCAGCCGACCGCCGAGCCGGAGCCGAAGCCGACGGTGGGTGAGCGTCCAGCCCCCGACGACGACTGGCAGGTCTTTACCGACCCGGAAGCCTTGGTGAGCTTCGAGCTCCCGCCCGGCTGGACCGCGCAGCCGATCGAGGATCCAGGCGAAGGTTTCGAGCCGGACTCCGTCCACGTCGCCGTCGAGAATGCCGACGGCGACCCGATGGCTGAACTCCATACGGGTATCTCCGCAGCAGACGGAGACTGTTCGCCGGCTGACGCGAGCCCCTACACAGTGATTCTCAGCCAGCCAGTGGATCTGCCCTCAACTGCGGAATCCGATCAGTCAATTGATCCGCGCCTGGTGGTGCGACTCATCGAGGGCTATCGGTTCTTTAGTTCCTACGGTGTCACCGATGTGGTGGGCGGCGCCGACGGGGCCGCCTGCGAGCTAGCCAATACGGTGCAGGGCCCAGAACACATTGGGCTGTATTCGTTCGGGGACGCAATCTCGCTGGCTGCTCTGACTCCCGAGCAGGTGGGATCCCGGACCGCTTCCTTTGAAACCATCGCCGACGCCGAGGAGTTCTTCGACTCCGGGCAGTTCACTGAAATCCGACGAATGATCGCCTCGCTCGACGTCGCCGAATAGTGCTTCAGGCGGCGGGCAGATCGGGGAAGGTGACGCCGGTCAGTGAGGCGCTGACCTCCCACAGCCGCCCCGCGACTGCTGGGTCCAGTACCTTCGGGGCCGGTGCCACCAGGACGGCTTTGCCCCTGGTCTCGCCCGGGCCGTCAGGGCCTGAGTAGTCTCCGCCGCTGGTGAGTGGGGAGGTTGCCGCGTGCAGGATGGGCAGGGCGCCCGCAATATCCGACTGCCCAAAAAGCTTGAAGAACCCACCCATGGCGTCAAGGACCGGGGTGGTGCCCATACCTGCTGTGAGATTGGTATTGGACAGGCCGGGATGCGCGGCGACTGCAAGGAGCTGCTCGCCGGTAGCCTTCACCCGGCGGTCGAGCTCCATGGTGAAATAGAGGTTGGCTATTTTGCTCTGCCCGTACGCAGTCCACCGCCGGTACCGAGTGGTGGAATTCAGGTCATCGAAATTGATTGAACCCCGCTTGTGGGCCAGGCTGGACACTGACACGACCCGCGGTGCTGATGCTTCGCGGAGCTGCGGCAGCAACAGACCCGTCAGAGCATAGTGACCGAGGTGGTTGATGCCGAGCTGCTGCTCAAAACCGTCCTCGGTGAGGATCCTTGGAGTTGCCATCACTCCCGCATTATTGATGAGGAGGTCAAGCGGTCCGGTCCAGTCGGCAGCGAAGCTTCGCACTGACGCCAGCGAGGACAGGTCCATGATCCGTAGTTCGGCAGTAGCTCCTGGCACCCGGGATTTGAGCGTTTCCAGGGCGGCCGCGCCGCGGGATTCGTTCCGGCAGGCCAGTGTTACCGAGGCTCCCCGCCGGGCAAGGGCTATTGCTGTCTGCAAGCCGAGGCCGCTGTTGGCTCCGGTGATCACTACTGTGTGACCCTCAAGGTCTTGGGCCTGGTACTGGTCAGTGGAATTCACTAAGGAGCCTTCCTTGTTCTAACGTGGTGGTAGCTTTCAGCATAGAGTCCGCACCATGGACTCTCTGCGCACTGGCACCCCGCCCTCGACCAGGAGTACACCCATGCAGCGATCAGTGACTGCCCGCTTGACCGCTCAGACCCGCTCTGCCTCGTCACTTGTCTTTGCCCTCGCTCCGGTGCGGAACCCGGGGTACAGCAGCTTCGACGAAAATCTGGTGCTGCTGGTCAACGACAAGCAGGTGGTCCCGGGTGAGCTGGAGGACATTCACGGCGGGCGCCTGCACACCCTCACAGTAGACTCGGCGGCGAGCATCGTCCTGGAGTACAGCGCCACGGTCACCGGGACGGCTGCTGCCGAAGAGGCTTCCGAAGCAGACCTGATCCGCTACGTTCGCCCCAGCCGCTACTGTGAATCCGACCGGCTCCTGCCGACGTCGTACGCCGAGTTCGGAACCCTGACTGGATCGGCGCTTCTGAACGCAGTGCGGGAATGGGTGGGCAGCGAGCTCGCGTATGTCTCGGGTTCCTCGCGCCCCACCGACGGGGCGGTTGAAGCCCTGCTGGGACGCCGTGGCGTCTGCCGGGACTACGCCCACCTGGTCATCTCACTCCTGAGGGCCAAGGACGTCCCGGCCCGGCTCGCCGCAGTGTATGCCCCGGGGCTCAGCCCAATGGACTTCCACGCTGTCGCAGAGGCCTGGGTGGACGGCGCCTGGCATGTAGTCGACGCGACCGGGCTGGCACCGCGGGAGTCCCTGCTGAGGATCGCTACCGGACGGGATGCCTCGGATACGGCATTCCTCTCGACCGTCGGCGGCAGCCTGCAGCTCGGGACACTTGAAGTGACAGCCGTGGTTGATTCCCTTCCGATCGATCAGCCGGGTGTCCTGATCCGGCTTCAGTAGTCGGAGCGCTCCGGGCCGTCGACACCCTCGCGGATCCGTTGGGTGAGAACTAGCAATTGTTCCAGCTCACCGGGAGCGAGGAGCGGGCTCAGCAGCGAGTGAATTGCCCGCACGTGCGCGGCGCCGATATCGCGCTGCAGCTCCCGGCCGTCATCGGTCAGGGCCACCATTACGCCGCGCTGGTCGTCTGGTGCCTGTTTCCGCTGGACCAGGCCCTTGGACTCCAGCCGTTCCACCATTCGGCTCAGGCTGGGCTGGGAAATCAGCAGATGGCGGTTGAGCTCGTTGAGCCGGGTCCACCCGGTGGGGCATCGGGTGAGGTTGAACAGGACGTCATACTCGCCGATGGCCAGCTTCTTGAAGGATGGGTCATTTCGGAGACGGCGCATCACCGCTACCTGGGCGCGGAACAGAGATTCCCAGGCCTCGGCTGTGAGCCGGACTGCCGGTTCAACCACTGTGGGCCTGCGTCGTCGTTGGGAGCCTGGCGATCGTCACCATCGCCTTGATGGGCAGGTGCTCGGTGGGTGCCGTCCTGGTGGTGGGGCCAACAGTGACATCACCGACAGTAAAACTTCCGCTCTGCATGGTCCCCCCTCCCGGTAGATGCGTTCGCATCTACTATACCTGCAATCGGGTCGTCTGGCGCTGTGTTCCCACCCGCTATCCCGGTGATCAGGAGCGATCAGTGGGAATATCTAGTCAATCCCACTGATCCGGTCTGGTCAGTGGGACCGTGCGCGTCGGCCAGTGGGGGAAGGGTCGCGGCGGGCTAGCAGACGGGCTTCCCTGCGACCCTCAACCAGCCGGTACAGCACGGGCACCAGGATCAGCGTGAGCGCCGTTGAGGAGACCAGGCCGCCCACTACAACGACCGCCAGCGGCTGCGAGATGAACCCTCCCTCGCCGGTGAACCCGAGAGCCATCGGCGTCAGCGCGAAAATCGTTGCCAGTGCGGTCATCAGGATGGGGCGCAGCCGTTGCCGGGCGCCCTGGACGATTGCTTCCTCGACACTCATCCCCGGACTTCCGTCGTGCGGGCGCCGGTACTGGTTGATGAGGTCGATGAGGACAACAGCGTTGGTCACCACTATGCCTACCAGCATCAACATGCCAACCAGAGACGGCAGGCCCAGCGGAATCTGGGTGATGACGAGCAGGGCAATGGCTCCGGTGGCGGCGAACGGTACCGAGACCAGCAGGATCAGCGGCTGAATCAGGGATTTGAAAGTGGCCACCATGATCACATACACAATTGCCACAGCGGCCCAGAGGGCGAGGAACAGTTGAGCGAAGGATTCGGCCTGCTCGGCGGACGCTCCTCCCAGGGTCGCAGTGGTTCCCGTAGGGAGTTCGACACCCTCCAGGCGTTCAGTCACCGAGGTGGTCAGCGCCCCCAGGTTCTGTTCCGACGGTGTGATGGCTACCTGGGCGGTCCGTTCACCGTTGGCGCTCGTGATCGAGAGAGGCACCTGGACCTCGACCACTGACGCCACCGAGGTCAGCGGTATTGGCCCGCCGGGCGTGGGAAGGCTGAGCTCCTCCAACTGTTCAAGGCTGGTCACCTCAGTACCTTCACCGATCAGGACCGGGTAGTCGGTGGTTTCCAGGCGTACCTGTCCGCCGGGAATCGGGCTGATGCTTCCCCCGAGCAATCCTGCGATCTGCCCTTCGCTGAGCCCTGCGGCGACGGCGGCGGCCCGGTCAACGCTGATCTGTATCTGGGGTTGCGCTGAGGAAAGGTTGCTGGTCACGTCGCGGGCGCCCTCGACGCCCTGCATTGAGTCGAGGACGGCGTCACTCGCGGCTTGCAGCTCGTCGGGTCCGGGGGCTGTGATGTTCACGTCGATAGTGCTTGAGGTGCCGAGACCACCCTGCTGGGGGGAGAGCGCAAAGGTCCCGACGCCGGTCAGTGACTCCAGTTCCTGCCTGACCTCGTTCTGCAGCTGCTCCTGATCTGCGTCCTCGGCAGTGATCACGGTGAATGACGCAACGGATGTTCCACCTGACAGTCGTGCAGCAAAGCCACCCGAAGCGTTGCCCACGGTCACCTGAATCGCCTCCACCTCAGGAAAGCCAGCCAGCGCCTCCTCGGTCTGAGCGGCCGCAGCGACAGTGGTATCCAGGCTCGATCCCGGTTCGAGGGTCTGGTTGATGCTGAAGCTGTTCTGTCCCGTGTTCCCCAGCAGGTTGGTCTGGAGGATGGGGATCATTGCGGCCGTGCCAGCAAGGACGAGGCCACCGGCAGTCAGCGTCAGGACAGGGTGCCGCTGGGTTGCGCCAAGGAGCGGAAGGTAGCCGCGCTGCAGCCAGGACTTTCGTTCGGCCTGGTGTGCCTGCTCGCGGGCCTGGTCTGCGTCGACATCGGACGACGAGGCAGGCAGGAACCAGTAAGCCAACACGGGCACGATGGTGAGCGAGACCGCCAGAGAGGCCAGCAGCGCGATCGTGGTGGTCAGGGCGAATGGCCTGAACAGTTCCCCTGCCAGGTCCCCGACAAAGGCGATCGGCGCAAACACTGCAACGGTAATCAGTGTCGATGCGGTGATCGCGCTGGCTACTTCACGGACGGCTGTGAGGATGGCCTCGCGTTTGTCTTCGCCATAGCTGAGGTGCCGCTTGATGTTCTCGATCACCACGATCGAGTCGTCCACCACCCGCCCGATCGCGATGGTCAGGGCGCCCAGTGTGAGGATATTCAGCGAATACCCTGTGGCCCACAGGCCGATGAAAGTGATCAGCAACGACAGGGGGATCGAGATCGCCGTCACGAGGGTCGAACGGACGGACAGCAGGAACACCAGGATCACCAGCACGGCAAAGCCGAGGCCCAGGATG
Source organism: Arthrobacter sp. H20 (assembly GCF_000520515.1). GTDB lineage: Bacteria > Actinomycetota > Actinomycetes > Actinomycetales > Micrococcaceae > Arthrobacter_D. The sequence continues at coordinate 18,167 of NZ_KI914738.1, read as the reverse complement.
CCCTCGGTGGTCAGGTCGCTGATGGAGCGTTCGATGAACGGTGCCTGGTCAAAGACCACCGTAATCTCGGCGCCGTTGCCCAGCTCAGCTTCCAGCTGCGGGAGCAGCTCTTCCACCAGGTTGGAGATGGCGACGGTATCCCCGTCGGGGATTTTGGTCACGGTCAGGGCGAGAGTTTCGGTGCTGTTAGTGCGGGTCACCGACGTTGCGTCGTCGTCCGCCACTGCTATCTCGGCGACGGACCCGAGAGTCGGCGGCGTCTCCCCGGCGTCGGGGGAGCCGCCGTCGGGTAGGAGCGGCAGCGCCCGGATATCCTCCAGCGAGGTAATGGGGCTGCCCGCCTGGATGGTGAGGGAGCGGTCACCGTCCTCAAGGGTTCCCACCGGAATGAGGTCGCCGTTGTTTTCAAGCGCCGCAGTGATATCGGCGACGGTGAGGTCGTTGGTGGCCAGGTCCTGCTGGTCGGGGAGAACCGAGATGTACTGTCCGGCCCCGCCGCTCACTTCGGCTGCGCGAACGCCCTCGAGCTGCTGCAGCCGAGGAACGGTAAGCCGAGTGAGCTCGCCGCTGAGTTCGCTCAGCGGCTGATCGGAGGAGACCGCCATGAAAACGATCGGGAGGTCCGCGATGCTCCCGGCCAACGACTGCGGCGAAACGTCCTCGGGCAGGAGGGGCCGCACCGTCGAGATTGCACGGTCCACCTGACCGCGGGCCCGGTCGAGGTCGGTCCCGTAGGCGAACATCAGGTTGATGGTCGACACCCCGGTGCGGGACGTGGCCGACGACGATTCAAGCCCCTCCACACCGCTGAGCGCCGTCTCCAGCGGTTCGCTCACCTGCTGGTCGAGGTACTCGGGTGAGGCGCCGGGCACTGACGACAGCACTGTGATCTGCGGGAACTCGAGCGACGGAATGAGTTCCTGTTTGAGAGAGCCCATCGTGATCACACCGAACACGGATGCCAGGATAGTGATCAGTGCAATCAGTGCACGGTTCCCCAGGGAAAGTTGAGCCAGACGGAACATGTGCCGCGCCTTCTACTTCTGCCGGCCGGTCAGGGCTCAGGCGGTGATTACTGGAGTTTCAGCACCTTGTCGGTTCTGGAGAGGATGTCGGCGGCTAGGGAACTGTTCTCATTGAGTTTGACGCCGTAACCGGGAATCATTTCCTTGAGTTTAGGCTCCCATCCTGACAGCTGGGTGGGGAAGCAGCGACGCAGGATTTCAAGCATGATGGGCGCTGCGGTCGAGGCCCCCGGGGAGGCTCCCAGCAGTGCTCCGACCGACCCATCAGCGGCGGTAATAACCTCGGTGCCGAACTGGAGCACACCGCCCTTGCCTGGGGCCTTCTTGATGATCTGCACGCGCTGTCCAGCGGTGATCAGGTCCCACTTGTCGCCATCGGCGTCCGGGATGAACTCGTTGAGGTACGTGTTCTTCGCATCCCGATTCTTCAGCACCTCGGAGATCAGGTACTTGGTCAGCGGCACGTTGTCCTTGGCCACGGCCAGCATGGGTACCAGGTTGGACGGCCGGATGGAGCCGGGCAGGTCGAAGAACGAGCCGCGCTTGAGGAACTTGGTGGAGAATCCGGCGTATGGTCCGAACAACAGCGATCGCTCGCCGTTGACATACCGGGTATCCAGGTGTGGCACTGACATGGGGGGCGCCCCAACCGATGCCTGGCCATAGACCTTGGCATTGTGCTGGTTGACAATTGTGGGGTCGCCACACTTCAGGAACTGTCCTGAGACCGGGAAGCCCGCAAAACCCTTGCCCTCGGGGATTCCGGTGCGCTGCAACAGATGCAGGGCGCCGCCGCCAGCTCCGATAAACACGAAGCGGGCATTGACTGTGCGCGCCTGACCGGTGGCCCGGTTGCGGACTGTGACGTCCCAATGGCCGTTGGAGCCGCGGGAGAGATCAGTAACGTCATGGTTGTAGTTTAGATCGACGCCGTTGGTTTCGAGGTAGCTGGTCAGCCCGCGAGTAAGCGACCCGAAGTCGACGTCGGTGCCTCCTTCAACGCGTGAAGCTGCCACCGCCTGGCCAGCACTGCGTCCACTCATCAGCAGCGGTGCCCAGTCAGCGATCGCTGACGGGTCCTCGGCGTGCTCGATGGTCTCGAAAAGGGGCTGGCTCCTGAGGGCTTCGTAGCGCTTGCGCAGATAGGCAGTGTTTTTCTCGCCCCAGACAAAGCTCATGTGCGGCACGGAATTGATGAACCCGGAGGGGTCACCCAGGTGCCCGCTCTCGACCATGTGAGCCCAAAACTGCCGTGACACCTGAAACTGTTCATTGATGGCAACAGCCTTGGCGGGGTCGACCGTGCCATCCGGTCCCGCAGGGGTGTAGTTCAGCTCGCAGAGAGCAGCGTGCCCGGTGCCTGCGTTATTCCACGGGTCAGAGCTTTCCAGTCCGGCACGATCGAGGCGCTCGAAAACAGAGATACTCCAGTCAGGCTGGAGCTGTTTGAGGAACGCGCCGAGAGTGGCGCTCATGATCCCTCCGCCGATGAGAACGACGTCGGTATGTTCTGCGGGCATTCCCGCCTGGCTTTTAGCAGTCAACTTCATCTCCAGTGGCAAGGGCGCTTAGCTTTGAAGCGTAGCGTCTGGTGGGCTCCATGGGTAATTGGCTGGCCGTGAAGGCAGCCGGTGGTGGGTCATTAGTCGTCCGAGGCGGGTTCCAGGTCCACATCGGTGAGATCAATCAGGTTAAACACCTCGTTCATCAGGGGACTGACAGGGTACGCCGCGACCCGCTCAGAAACAGCGAGTGCCGAAATCGGAAAGGCAAGGGGCACCGCTGGGAGTCGCCGGGCGAGCTGATCGCTGATGTCCTGGTAGGCGGCAGTGCGGTCCTCGCCGTTGGGCAGGGTGCGGGCCCGATTCATTTTGCTGAACAGCTGGTTGTCGTTGAAGGCGAACTCGGTTGTGGTCGCACCAAATAGCTGTCCGACAAAGTTGTCCGGATCCTGGTAGGTGCCACTCCACCCCAGCAGGTGGAACGCCCGGTCGTCGTCGTTCTGCAAAGCCTCAAGATACCCGTCGGCCCAGGCAGTCGGCACCGGTTCAATGGTGAATCCTGCCTCCTCGAGTTGGGTTTGCAGCACAGCGAAGACGCCTTCCGGTGCGGGAAGGTAAGGCCGTGAGACATCAGTCGGGTAGTGGAAGGGCAGCGGCTCGCCGTCGTACCCGGATTCCTCCAGCAGCGACCGTGCCAACTCGACGTCGTAGTCGTAGGTGGTGATTTCCTCATTGGTCACGGCGAGCTTGGGCGGGACAAACTGATCAGCAGGAGCGGTGCCGTTGAGGAACAGGCCGTCGATCACTGCCTGCTTGTCGATGGCGTGGGCAATCGCTTGCCGGAACAGCAGGCTATCCACGCCAGGGAAGTCCTGGTTCATCCCGAGATACAGGATTGAGTAGGGGTCGCGCTGGAGGAGTTGCTGGCCTTCCCTGACCAGCTCACCGGCATTGTCGACAGTGACGAAGTCGTAGCCGTCGATCTGCCCGGTGTTGAGCGCCTCCAGCCGTTCGTCGGGGAGGGGCAGGGTGACGAATACGACGGTGCCGATCTCGCCCCTCTCACCCCAGTAGTCGTCAAACGAGGACAGTCGCACTTCACCCGGTGCCCAGCTCTCGAAGGTGAACGGCCCGGTTCCCACCGGGTTCAGCGCATACTGCGATAGCTCAGTGTCATTGCGCTCCTCGGAGAGATTATCGGCAGCAAACTCCTCTAGCGCTCGCGGCGAGGACATCGCGAATGAGGGCATCGCCAGGGTAGGGATGAACCCGGTGAGGCGGCTGCTCAGCTGAATCAGCACCTCGAACTCACCCAGGGGCTGGCAGGAGGAGTAGATGGACAGCTCGGGGGCGTCAGAGTAGGCGTTGAAGACCGAGCCGAACGCAATTATGCCCTCAACGGTCCGGGCTGCGGGTGGCAGGGAATACCAGCGGTCGAAGTTCGCGCACACCGCCTCGGCATTGAACGGCTCGCCGTCGTGGAATTCAACGTCCTCGCGCAGGGTGAAAGCGTAGGCACGGCCCTCGTCCCGTTCTTCCCAGGAGGAGGCGAGCAGGGGGACAGGTTCGGAGGTGAGGGGGTCAACGCTGACCAGCCCTTCAAGGATCTGGCGGGTGATCCGGTACGACTCGGTGTCCACCACCAGGGCCGGGTCCAACCCGGTGGGGTCAGCTGCTGCGCCGAAGGTGAAGATCGCCTCGGGCTCCTGGGCGGGGATTGCTGTCGAGGGGGTGGGAGTGGCCGACGCCGTCGTCGGTTCCGGTAGGGGAGTTGTGCCGGTGCAACCGGCAAGGGTGAGGCCCAAGGCCACTACCACCGCACTGCGCGCCGATCGGGCCCACCCGGAGCCCCTGGCAGCAGCGGTCATTGCCATTGTCTCCTCAGCCGTAACCGCACACGGCGGAAAATTGATTAGGTCTTCAGTCTAAATGATTATCTCTGACGCACTCGGTCGGTCACGTCACCAACGGAGAAAGGCTGGGACCCTGAGCACCGTGATGGTGCTCAGGATCCCAGCCTGTATCGCCCTGGTCCGAGTTAGAGGATTCGAATCAGGGAGGCAATTACTCGCTAGGAGGCATCAGAACGGTGTCAACCATGTACACGGTTGCGTTCTGGGTCATAACTCCACCACAGACAACTGCTGAGCCGTCTTCGCCGACAGTGATTTCGTCGCCCATGCCCTCGACGGTCAGCTCTGCACCGTTGACGGTCGTGTGGGTTCCGGCAACCTCATCCGGGGACAGCTGGCCGGGGACAACGTGGTAGGTCAGGATGCTGCTGAGCAGATCGGCGTCAGTTCCGAGCGTATCCAGGGTCTCTGCGTCGATCTTGGCGAATGCATCGTCGGTCGGTGCGAAGACAGTGAACTCGTCGCCATTGAGGGTGTCGACGAGGTCAACATCCGGGTTCAGCTCGCCGCTGATTGCGGCGGTCAGGGTGGTGAGAAGGGGGTTGTTCGACGCAGCGGTTGCCACTGGATCCAGCGCCATACCGGCGACTGAGCCGTCGCCTTCTGGAACCGTCTCAGCGTAGCCTTCGCAGCCCGGGCCAACCAGGTTGGCGGCTGGGTCCATGTCTTCGCCCATTTCCTCTTCCATTCCCGACTCTGTTGCTTCGGGAGCGGCTTCGGTGGTGGTCATGTCCTCGGCGGGCTCGGCTGCAGTGTCGCCGCCACCGCATGCTGCGAGGCCGAACATGGCCACTGCAGCAACACCGAGGATGGAGAGCTTACGGCTCTTGATGTTTCCCATTAGATTTTCTCCTTCATTGGTGTGACCTGGCGTACTCCGCCGATCAGCTGTCTACTTGTCGAACACACCGTCTCGATGTCTCATAGGTACTTCGGTCGAGTACGAACTGAGGATTGGTGCTGAATCCTGGAATCTTTCGACCCGGCGAAAAACCGCGCTGGACCGGGGATTCCCGGGGCTGAGTGTGATCCAGATCGCATCCGTGAAGACCCGGCTGAGGATACAGCCTGGTCACGGCCCTGCGCCGGGCGCAGAGCCGCCGGCAGGCAAAACAAAACGCTCCGGACCTCTGTGGTCCGGAGCGTTTCGTTGGCAGGTAATCCACCCAAAGGTGCGCAAGAAGGGACTTGAACCCTCACGTCCGAAGACACTGGATCCTAAATCCAGCGCGTCTGCCAATTCCGCCACTCGCGCATTGCGCTGAGGGCAGTCGCGCTGCCCAAAACGTCAGCCTCCAGTGTACTCGACTCTATTGAGCCCCGAGGTCCTTCCGGAGTTTCGCCACATGCCCGGTGGCGCGGACGTTGTACTGGGCGAGCTCCACCAGTCCGTCAGGTCCGACGACCACTGTCGAGCGGATCAGACCCTCGTAGACCTTGCCGTAGTTCTTTTTCTCTCCCCACGCACCCCATGCTTCAGCTACCGAGTGATCCTCATCAGACAACAGTGGGAAGGAAAGGTCCTGGGCGTCTGAGAACTTTTTCAGCTTAGGCACGGCATCGGGTGAGACGCCAAGGATCGCGTAGCCTGCGGCAGCCAGGGAGGAGAGGTTATCCCTGAAGTCGCAGGCCTCGGTGGTGCAGCCCGGGGTGGAAGCGGCCGGATAGAAATAGACAACCACGCTGGTTCCCGCATAGTCCTTGAGCGAGACGGTGGCACCGTCAGCGGCGGGAAGAGTGAAATCCGGGGGCGTATCGCCTGACACTAGTCGTTCAGTCATTGTCGGTATTCCTTCAGCTATTTAGTGGGTTCCTGACGCATTGGTTGCGCTGACACTTTTCGCAAATCCGCAGCTATCATGAGTGAACAAGGACGGTGAGTTTGAAACTACACCCGTCAGCGTGATCAACGCCGCATTCCTGTGCGGCGAGAGGAAGTGCTTTACTTTATGCCGGATCTGGAGCAATGGCCCACCGGTCGACTGCTGACTACCGCTGCCCGTCTGGTGGAGCACGCGTGGAACGAACGGCTGGTGACACTCGGTGTCACCCACGCCGGTGTTATCGCCCTGGGCGTTCTGGGGGGTCAGGGTCCAATGACGCAGGCGCACCTGGCACAGATAGTGAGGGTTCAGGCGCAGACAATGGGTAAAACCCTCTCACGGCTTGAAGCGCGGGGGCATGTCTCGCGAACCCGAAATGATCTTGATCGGCGCAGCCACATGGTTTCAATAACTGATGCTGGCCGCAGCGTCCTTGATCTGGCAGAAGACATTGAACGCACCCTGGTGACGGGTGAGGGGTTGGTCTCTGATGAACTTCGCGACCATCTGCAGGGTCTGATCCGTGAGCTCGGAGCGCCTCGATGGGCATCAGATCTGCCCGTGACACCAATGGTCGACGGCGCGCTCCCTCCCGCCGGGTTCTCGGACAGCCCAGATCCTGCCATCTCAGGCGACCACTAGATACCTCTGCTAGGCCCCTCCCGGACGCGGTGTGGGCCACATCACCAGACCAGATCAAGATCGCTATGGGCAGCGAAGATCAGACGCTCGGGATCGTCGAGGACGTCAACTGGTCTATCGCCGCCGAGATAGCCGTTGGGTGAGCAGAACCATTGCAACAGGTGCCGGTCCCTCCACCCTCCGGCGAGACCGATCACAGCAACTCGGGCGATCATGGGCCGCACCAGACCGCTAATCGGATCAAACTGGAATCCAGGATAAAGGACTCGACCCGCCCTGGTAACGACTCCAAGGATTTGCCGCTTGGCTGCCAGGCATCCAGCGGGAGGTGAGCGCTGACCGACGATATCATCGACCTCTGGCCCGGTGAGCATGCCGAACTCTGCGGCGATCGAGGCCCAGCGTCCGCGCGCCACTTGCCAGCTTATTTCACCGACGTGTACTTCTCCGAGGGATGGAATTGCTTCCATGGCGCCAACATACTGCTCGCCAGCAAAAACGGGAAGCTATTCGGAGTGTTCGCAACCAAGACGGTACAAAAAAACCGCCTGATCGGCAGTATACCGACCAGACGGTTTTGGTCTGTGCACCCCCCGGGACTTGAACCCGGAACCCTCTGATTAAGAGTCAGCGAAAACAACACCCTAGCAACCAGGCGGAATTTAGCGTCTTTACAGGGATCTCGGGCTCTTAGGTGAGAAGTCGAGACCCAACCAGACCCAACGAAAGTCACCCTCTCCATGCCAAAGTAACCCGCAAAGTAACACTTTCTGCATTCTGGGGTTACCTACGTGGGATGGAGCGACCTGCGAAAATGCCATCGAACGCGGCCCGGTTGTCTACCATGGGCATCAGTTTGTCGACGTAGTGATTATTCGTGACGGTGTTTGATGAGTGTCGTAGCTGCCTCATGGCGGCATCGAGTCCCTCCGTCTTGGCAACCAAGGTCGCGGCAGATTTCCGCAGACTCTTCGGAGTGACCCACGAGAAGTCGTCCCCGCCCCTAGCATCGAATGATCGGGCTTTCCTCCAGGAACGCCGAAAGTTCGGAGGGAGGACCAGACCTCCGAACTGGTTGGTGAAAACTAATCCCGTCGGTCGCTTCTTGCCTAATTCTTCCTGGCGGTAGAGAAGGAGACCCGTCACATGAGCGGGCAACGCGATCGGCTGCACCCTCTTCAGCTGGGCCGTATCGCCCTTGGTGTAATCCTGACGGAAGAATTTCTTAGTCTTCTCGTCTTGAGTGATCGTTCCGGTCACCAGGAAGAACGGAATCTGGTCGCGGAGCCATAGGTCCTCATGTCGCATGGCCAACAGTTCACCCGTCCTGACCCCCGTGCCGAGGAGCACATCGGCCGCGACCAGGAGGTCCTTGCCGCGGCGGGGACCGTATTGCTGGGCTTCCTGCCATGCGGCGGTCCGCCGATACATCTCGGAGTATTCCTGAGCGGTCAGGGCGCGGACCTCTCCCCGCTGTGCTTTCCGCTCTTTCGCTGACCGGTCACGCCCCACCGGATTGATATGTCCGGGGACCGCACGATGGTCCAAGGCGAAGTCGAACATCATCTTCAAGACCGTCCGGGCCGTGAACTCGGCGGTGCGTCCACCCGTCTTGATTTCCCTCACTTTGCCGCTACTACCTATGTCTTTCACACCCCCGGCCGCGATCTTCCGGAGCTGACCCTCTATATACCCGGTAGTAGCTTCACCGATCTTCTTGGATCCCATCGTCGGGATAATGCTGATCCGAACTCGATTGCGGTAGGTCGTCATAGTGCCGGGTGCCAAATCTCGGAGCGATGCCAGCCATAGCTCTGAAAGTTCAGCAATTGTCGTAGAGCTCCTTACCAGTGCGTCGGGGCCGGACCGCCGAAGGTCTTCGAATTTCGCCTCAAGCTTTTCGCTGGCTTCCATTTTGGTGGCACCAGTGGCTTTCATGCGGTGCCTCTCTCCGTGTGAGTCGCGGTAGTAGACGGAGCAGACATGCTTCTTCCCATCCTTGGAGAAGCTGGGGTCGCCGTGCGGGCCACCGGGTTCGAGGGCAATTCGAGCCATGTGATGAATCCTTTGGGTGCGGGTGCTGGTCTTGCCGACACTAACCTATTGACTCCATAACTACTCTGCATTTTCTCTCCTGACACCCGTCGCGAAAGTCGACGCATAGAGAACACTATGAACACGATCAAAATTGTTGATGGCCTGATGACCACCGCCGACGTCGCCCGCTACCTGCAAGTTTCAGAGGGGACGGTGGAGAACCTGCGCGGCTCACTTTCCGGCCCCCGATTCATCCGTATCGGCCGTTCCGTCAGATACCGGCTGCGGGACGTCGACGCGTACCTTGATGCGAACGCCCGGAAACAGCCTGCCCACCTGGCTGCCTAGCCCGGGGTTTTCATGGCGGGTCCGTGGGGTTGGCGTGTTAATCGGGGAAAGGGTGCTCTGAGCTGGGAAAATAGTGGTTGTCGAGACCGTTATTCGCCGAGCGAGGGAGCACCCTTTCGATGCAGAAGTCTACCGCTGTTTTTCCGTCCATACCGGTCAGTTTCACCGGCCAGTCGCTGATTTCCCACGCCGGAGTCAGTGTCCTGACCGGCTTCATGGACGCCCTGGGTTTCGGCAAGCTGTGCGAGGACAGACTCGGCCAGTTTGTCCCTTCCGGCGCGACGCACCGTTCCGGCCGGCTGGTTGGTTCCCTCACGGCGATGCTCGCCGCGGGAGGTGAACACGCCTCGGATCTGGACATCCTGCGTTCCTCACCCGGGGTCTTCGGCCAGCTGCCCTCGAACGCGACCGTCTCCCGGTTCTTCGAACGCACCGTGGTGAACCCCGAGCTGTTCAGCTACGGGTTCGAGACCCTGACCAGGGAACTGCGCACCCGGGCCTGGGACGCCGCCGGGAACCGGAACCCGGCACTGACCGCGACGGCCGCGGACCCGCTGATCATCGACCTCGACGCGACCTTGGTGACTTCACACTCCGATAAGGAAAACGTCGCCGGGACCTACAAGGGCGGCTACGGATTCGCACCGTTCATCGCCAGCGTCGATTACGGGACCGGTAAGGGTTCCGGGGAAATCCTCGCCGCGGTGCTGCGGCCAGGGAGCGCCGGAGCGAACAGCGCCGAGGACCACATCCGGGTCTTCCACACCGCCGCAGCCCAACTCCCCGAGGAGTTCTACGACGGAACAGGGGCGCTGGCTGGGGAGAAGGTCCTGGTCCGCACCGACAGTGCCGGGGCCTCACGGAAGTTCCTGTGGCACCTGCACAGCCTGGGCGTGCAGTTCACCACCAGTTACACCCTGCCGTTCGGCAAGGCCCACATGGTCGACTGGATCAGCGACAAGGAGTACTGGCAGCCGGCCCTGGACCAGTCCGGAAACGACCGGACCGACGCGTGGGTCATCAACGCCACCGACGTCATCCCCCTCACCGATTACCCGCCTGGCACGAAACTGTTCCTGCGCGCCGAGCCGCTGCATCCCGGCGCGCAGCCGACCCTGCTCGATGTTGACGGGCACCGGATCACTGCGTTCCTGACCAACTCACCCCGATGGCACGGACCGTTCCTGGACGCCAGACACCGCGCCCGCGGCCGCTGCGAGAACCGGATCAAAACCCTGAAAAACACTGGCCTGGGCAAACTGCCGTTCTTCGGCTTCGCCGCGAACCAGGCCTGGGCCAACATCGCAGCGCTGGCCTTCAATCTCGTCTCCTGGCTCCAGCTCGCCGCCCTCCCGGACGGCCACCGGGCCAAGGGCTGGGATATCAAACGCTGGCGCTACCGGCTCTTCGCGACCGCAGGGAAAATCATCACCCGCGCCCGCCGCAATCAACTCCTGCTCCCCGAATCAGCCCCGGAAAAAGACCTCCTGAAACTCCTCCTGGACAACACCGCCCGCCTCGCCAAAGGCCTCGTTCCTTCCACCGGCTGACCAACGCCACTCATCCGACCCAACCAACAGCACGATCACCGGAAGTGGAACCGGCGCCAACCCAGGCGATCCAACGGGCCCCATCAGCTTGCCCGGAAACAAAAAACAACTGCGAATCGACCGCGGCCACAAATCCGCGCAAACTACCGGGCATCATGAAAAATCGAGGCTATACCGCCAGGTGGGCCTGGCCCTCGTGCCGAGCCACGTAAGCGGACTCTTTGATTGCTGCGCGGATGTGGCGGGTGACCCCATCGGTGGCCACTTCGAGGCGCTGCGGCCACCGATGGGGGCTCGACCAGGACTTCCACCTGATCCGCTTCGGCACCCGGTCAGGCGTGGCTTTTCCCAACTTCCCGTAGGTGGTGACTCTCGGCCGGGCGGCCAGGATCCTAAGCCTCTCTCGGTCGGCGACCTGGTTCTCGGAGATTCCTCGGGCGTCCCGTTGCCAGTCATCCGATAAACCTGCCTTCGATCATTGCGCATGCCGCAGCCACCACTTCGTGCTAACGGTCTTCCCAGATGGCATCGATGGGCGAGTCCTTGTTGAGCCACGGTTGGAGCCGATGAACCATAGCCTGGCGACATCTTCACCCTCAGCCGAGGCGACTGTCCGCCAGTCGCGGTAGGCAATCTGGTGGCGCTTCTGGTTGTCCGCACCTGGCTCCGGCCCGTTAGCTCGCTGCCACTGGTAGCTGATGCCGTGCAAAGGGCTTCGGGCTAGAGCCCCGACAAAAATGGCTCCCAAAGCCACGTTGAGCGGCCGCGCGATCTTTTGAGCGTTCAGGCGTTCAGTATTTTCGTCGAGGGTGCCGTGGTCTGCCGTGACTTCCTTGCGGGTTCTACGAGGATGATCGCGGGCTTGGACAGTTCGAAGATGCTGGTCATCGCACCTTAGAAAAAGGGGTCGATTTACAGGAGGAGTGCGTTTATTTCGATGGCGTCATCGACGGTGCTTCGGAAAGACGCCACAATTTCCTCGTAGTCCCGCGCAAAGGCGTACTCGAAATCCCAGTCGCGAGGGTCGAAGCTCACGAAGCGACTTCCGTCCGCCGGATCCCCGAATCCGAGAATCCCCAGATGGTGATTCATTGGATCGGCGGCCGCCACGCCGATGGATCGTAGCTCGGTGATGACCCCTCCCATGAGCTCGATCTGAGCGCGATACCAGTCCGAACTTGTCGAAGCCGAAGTATCCTTGCTCCGGTCTGCTGCGGCCAGTTCGTTCCACTCATTCTTGGTGTGAACCCTGAGGTAGGCGGTCTCAAATACGGCCAGAACTTCGCGGTACGTCGGCTTAGCCCCCATGGTTCGTGCCTTTCCGTTGGTCGGGTGTCGGTATCAGGAGGGCGGTGGGCAGTTATGCCTCTCCGGTCCTCCTGTGGTCGTTGATGTACTCCATCGATGCCCACACCTTGCAGGGAAGCGGTGAAGAGTTCTTCATATTGCGGCTGGGTGCGGGAAGCTGTCGGTTGGGCGTTCAGGCGTTGATTGGATTGATCAACGCCTCGACATCGGTTCGGCGGAAGTAGCGCTTGCCGGGTGACTCTAGAGGGCCGAGGTAGACCGGCTTGAAATTGATCTGCCCCCGGTAAATCGGTAAACGGAGTGCCGAGATGTTTTGCCCAAAATGCGGAATAGCTCGGATATGTCCATGAGGACGGACTCGGTAGACGGTTCATCTCGGACGAGCTCATCGCAGCGCCTTTCGTAGTTTCGGGGTGGTGCTCATCCCTTTGCTACATTTCGCAAAGCGCTACAAGTCAATCATTCCGCGGTACAACGAGCATCAGCTGCGCGGAAGGGCCCGGGGTTAGCCAGGCCCTTCCGGTGGTTAGAGACTAGGCTGCGGCCTGGTTCTCGTCCCAGCCGTGGCCGCTGAGGAACGCGGAGTCGGGGGCGTAGTCGAAATCCTCGTCCTCGTGCGTCGGGGTGGCTGCCGTAGCGATCGAGCGCAGCGTTCCGGCTGCAGGCTGCCCGCCCCAGGTGTCCAGTTTGATCGCATACATGCGGGGCAGCGTCGAGTTCACCTTGCGGAGGAAGCCCTCACCCTTCTTCATGATCAGGTAAGGGGCGAGTGAGTTGTTCAGGTCCTGCCGGGCCATGCCGGTGATCTTCATGGCCATGTCCGGGATCAGGTGGACGACGTGGCCCTCGGCACGGGTCTTCGTGACGAAGCCCAGCCGCCCGGCGCCGTTGGCGTAGACGGCCTCCGAGAACGCCTGGCCCTCGATATAGGCGGTCCGGGAGGCGACAGCGTCCTTGAGCTTGTCCAGGGCTCCGACAGTCTCCTGGCCGCCCTGGAACGTCTTCCAGCTGCGGTCCATGGCCGCGGCGACGGTCTCGAACAGTTCCACGTTGTGGCGGCCGCGCTCACGGGTTTCCTCGTCGAACACGTCCATGGTGTCGAAGTACTCGAGGAGGGTGAAATACCCTGCCAGGAGGCGCCCGGTGATCTCGTAGACGCGTGAGGTCCCGTAGCCAGGGAACTCCCTTTTGAGGCGCAGGGCGAACTCGTGGGAGAGCTGCTTGAGGCGCTCCTGGTGCAATTCCATCCCGCCACGGTTGTCGAGCTCGCGGGCGATGTAGGTCAGGAAGCCGACCCGGACGGTGTGGAACGCGCCGTCGAGGGCTATCTCCTTGATCTCCGCGGCGGCGCCCGGGCGGAACGTCGAGTCATAGGTAACCTCACAGAAAATTCCGCGGGTCATGTTCGAGTCCGCGCCGTCGCGGGGCAGAGCTGTGGTTTCGGCGGTCAGGAGGAAGCCGGGCTGGTTCCCCCGCTTGGCCTTCGAGTACACGTCCCCGGTTCCGCCGTGGTCGACACCCTGGCGGCCCTTGGCGTATTCGCTTCCGCCGTAGGCCATCCGCATGATCGCGGCGAAGGCGTCGTTCTGGTCCTCCTTGGCCTTGTGGGATCCGACGGTCCGGTTGCGCAGGTCATCGACGCCAACCACGGCGTGGTGGACGCCCTCGCCGACACCGGCAACGAAGTTCTTCGTACCCTCGAAGTTCGAGAGGGTGCCCTTCCAGTGCCCGGTCTGCGCGGAACAGATTGACTTGACCATGTGAGTCTTGCCGCTGGCCGGATCTCCGACGATGATTACGCCGCCGATTTCTTCCAGGCCTGCGGCCGCTGCGTACATGAGGCCGTTGGCCAGGAACCAAGGGGAGGGGTCCACGAGCATCCTATCTCCGACGTCGAGGAACTTCCGGATAGCGGCCTGGTGGTCAGCCCTGGAGATGTCGTGCGGGTCCTTGACGTTGAACCCCTTGAGGGTAGGTTCCCGGACGATTGCGCTAACGTCCTCCGTCGAGTCCTTGGCCCCGATAGCGATGTTGCCGGCGACGTAGCGATAGTGTTCCTCCGTGACGCCGTCCGCTGCCCTGGTGGAGCACAGCTGCCAGCCGGAGTTTTTGTGACGCTGCTTCACGGGCAGGTCAGCCCCGGCCATGCCAGCCGCGACACGGATAGCCTCGCCGATGTCCTCACCGCTGCGGGGGCGCATGGTGATTGTCTCGCCGACGCCGCCTGGGATCAGGCTGAGGAACTTCCGCGGGTCGTTCAACATGGACGAGGGGACGCGAGAGATCAGATAGGTGCCCCCGCCCGTCTTCACTTCGAGGTCGAACTCGGCGGTCCGGTGGCCATCCTCGGCGAGTGTGTCGTAGATCTCGTACAGGGCGACGGGCGTAACGGCCGCGCTGAGGTAGATCTCATTGATCTCCTCGTCTCCGCGGTCGTCGACTGAGGTGCTGGCGATCACTTCCAGGTCCTGGAGAACGCGGACCCCCCCCGACGGAGTTCCTGGCCTTGGCCTTCGCTGCCGGGCGGCGCCCAAGCTTCGAGGTTGCTTTATCAGCGAGACCCATCAGCTTGCTAAACCGGAACTCACCCGTCCGGACGGGCAAGGTTCCCAGCCAGTCAGAGGCGCCTGCGTCTCCGCTAACGGGGATCCGGGCGAATTTCACCACTGACGCATCACACACATCGGTGAGATTCTGCTGCAGGAGGGCGGCGGCCTCATACACGGCGAGGTTCTTCTGCAGGTCCGCATCGAAGAACACAGTGACCTCCGCGCCGGGCATGATCAGGTCCATCCAATCGGCGTGGAAGGTTCCGTTGCCGCGCCCGCCCGTGACACCTGCGACACCGATGAACAGAACGTCATTGAGCCTATTGGCATCATCCGCGGCGGAGATGCACCCGAGGCACCCCTTCGTTCCCTCGACGATGCACACTTTGCGGGCGTTGCCGATCAGGTGCCGCTGCGAGGGGTGGATGTACGGGGATGAGCCGGAGTTCTTGGGGAGGTAGTACTTCGTGGGCTTCTTGGCCCCTTCACGCGTCTTCGTGGGCTTGTCCGGCCGGTACTGCGGGACGGTGGATCCGTCGAGGCGGTGGTTCATGAACAGGAGGCCTGGGCCGTCGTATGCCCAGCGGAGCTCTTCGGGGAGGTCCTTGGGGTTCTCGATCGAGCGGACGCCGGCGGCCAGAGCCATCATCTCGTTGATCGCTTCCTTGGCCAGGAGCTCGAGGTGGACGGCGGTGATGTCTCCGGGTGCGGAGGGAGTGAACGGTGTTGCGAGTGCGGGTGTTGCGGTTAGCATCTGGTTCCTTCGGGGTGCTGGTTTGGTAGGGAGTGAGCAAGTCACCGTGTACTTCTATGCGAGCTAAGTCCTGACGGCCGTGCGGGACTGTCAAAGACCGCTGATTCAACCTCGAAGATCGACCCTTCACACATGTCTGAACGACTTGCAACGGCATGCGGCGCGTGAACATTTTGGAGTCCGAGTGGTTGGTCGGCACGGCCAATGAATCGGAACCTAGGAACTGTATCGGAACTTAGATCGGAACAAGAGGGCTGGATAAAAACCAAATAAATAAAGGGATGTAGAGGCATTTGTAAATAGAGAAGTTTCATCTTCCGAATGTTCCTACGTTCCCTCCGTACTTTCCGTATAGGGATGTGTATTCATCTCTACTCATCTATCGCTCCCTGTGGGTACCCCTAGGGGGGTAAATCGGAACAACACCCCTCGAAGTGGGCTGCATCCCTGATGCCCCTAGGGATTATTAAGTCCCTATTGACTAGGAACAGTCGGAACTGGGATCGCATTTCGTTCCCAGTTGGGTCCTCTCAGCTTGTTTTGGCTCAGTTGTAGGAGGGAAATTCGAAGTGATGGTTCGGCCGTCATGGTCGTTCTTCGTTGGGGGAGGGCCCGTGCGGGGTTTGCTTTGTATCGAACGACGCGTCAGCAGAGGGGTACCGAGCCGACTTCCCCAGCGGCAGTTAGGATCTCGCGCATCCGATCATCAAAGTCCGGGTCGCTGAGCAACCCGGACGATCTCTTCGGTGCCACCATTAGCCGGTGCGTTCAACAGGCCGACCAGATCGCTGCGCCTAGGGAGAGGATCAATGACTGCATCCATGCGCACATTTAGGACCTGCATTCCGCCAGCTTGCTGCGGTTAACACGAATTGCGGTGCCGCTAACTACTAAGCCGCAGGCGCACCGGGAGTCGGGCGTCACCGGCGACACCGACACCTGCCCCGAGCGGGCGACCCTTGACCTTGCCCGGCTTCGCGGGCGCCGGGTGCGGGGTGGCTTCGCCAGCCCGAGACATGGGGGTGCCGATCAGGTGGGTGTGATCTCCGGTGCGCATCCAGTGCGGGGTGGCCAGGATGACCGGTGCGTTGTCGACGACGGCGGTGGCGTCGAAGGTTTCCCACGGAGTGAACGCATAGTCGCCGAACAGCTGCCGCGGCGCCCAGCGTTGTGCGCCCTTGCCCTGGGTGGTCGCGAAGTCAGCTTCCAGGGAGAAGAACGCTTCCCCGAGTTCGTGGCGGGCCGGGAACCATTCGTCCCAGGATGCGACACCGATGCGGGCGGCCGGTGAGTCAGCGCCGGTGCCGGGAAAGTCTTTGAGGACCTTCGCGATCCGGCGGTAGATTTCCGGGCGCGGGTCGTTACCGGAGCTAAGCCGTTCCGGGTGGGATGCGGCAACGAACACGATGACCAGGCCCGAGGTTTCCAGCGGCCGGTCGGCCAGGATCTGAGCCCAGCGACGGACCTTGGACTCAAACGACGCCGACGCAGTGGCGGTCAGCTCATAGGCGATCCTCAATCCGTCGGGTCGGATGATAATGCCGTCGGCCCGTCGCTGGTCAGGCTTCTTCACGGTCTTGCCGAGGCCGGAGCCGGCGAGCAGGTCAACGGTCGCGAACTTCTCACCCAGGACCGCACCGACGGGAAGGTACTCAGCAGCCCGGAGCGCGATCTCGGTGGCCAGCAGGTTGTGCCGGTCGTACTGGCCGCCGTGCGACCAAGGGTAGCCACCGGTGACGGAAACCCATTCGGGCCAGGTCAGGGTCGGCTTGATGAGGTCATCGAACGCGTTCGAGGTTCCGGGCCGGTAGAGGACTCTCCGACCCAGACCGACATCACGGTGAGTCGCCATGGGGAACTTCCCGATGTCGGTGAGATCCAGCGAGAACGAAGCAGCGACGCTGGAGCAGCGCGGGTCCAGGTAGGACAGGGATCCGGTCATAGCGGCCATCTGTTCCGCGGACAAGGTCCGCCATGAGTCCAGGCAGGACCAGCCGGCTAGCCGAGCGGCACGCCCTTGGTTGATATTGAGCAGGCGCAGAGCTTCGGCACGCTCCATCATGAGCCGCTTGTTGGTCCGGGACGGATCAATGTCGACGCGGGTGCGCTCCATGGATCCGGAGACCCAGTTGGCGGTCGACCCTGGTGCCCACAGCTTGTCCCAGTAGGGGTCGCTGCGGTTGTGGGTGGCGACCTCTTCGAGGGTGCAGGCCGAAGGCATCAGGGACGCGTGGACAGCGTCGGCCGACGCCTTGCGCTTGGGGACTGCCCTCACGCCGCGTACCCCTGGGCTACCGGGTAGGAGAGCATGTCGAATTCGTGGTTGCAGGGTGGCAGCTCGGTTAGGTCCGCCAAGGACTGGGTTCCACGCAGTGCCGGAGAGCGGCGGTACCCTGTCTGTCAGCATTGGGTGAGACACCGCCACTTTTCCCACTGACTCCTTAAGGGCGAGATTTGGAAACCGATTCCCTGTGAGCACCGCACTTGCTTCCCCCACCACCAACACCGATGGTGGAGCCATGTCCGATCCCGAAAAACCCAGGGCAGAAAGGCCCCTCCGCCGCTCCTTCACCCCAGGGGAGAAACTCTCGATCCTGGAAACCTACGAGTCCCTCGACGGCCCCGGAGCCAAGGGCGCATTCCTCCGCCGCGAAGGCCTGTTCTCCTCCCAAATCACCACCTGGCGCCGGGCACGCGACGCCGGCGCCCTCACCGG
>NZ_KI914737.1:31192-36934 GCF_000520515.1 Arthrobacter sp. H20 | reverse complement strand
GCAACCCTTTCGATAATCTGTTCTTCATCTTGGGACTCAGCCAACATGGCCCTCGCCCGACCTTTCCCTAACCTCGTACCTGATATGGACAGGTGGCCGCCTGCGGGAATCACAACGGGGAAAACTGAATCTAGTCCTCGTGCTCAAACAACGCGCAACAATGAAGGGCCCACGGCGCGATCCCCAATGCCCGGCTAGACGACGGCCTCAACGAACCATAGGAACAACGGCATCGACAGGCGACCACAACACCATTTTCAGCCCGGAACGGGCGTCCCGCAAGGGACACTTTGGTTAGACGCCGTAGTACAGCTCGAACTCGTAGGGGTTCGGGCGTAGCGACAGCGGGATGATCTCGAACTCTCGCTTGTACTCGACCCAGGTATCGATCAGGTCCTGGGTGAAGACTCCGCCAGCCTGCAGGAACTCGTTGTCGGCCTCAAGGGCGAGCAGAGCTTCCTCGAGTGATCCCGGAGCCTTCTGGATATCTTTGGCTTCCTCAGTGGGGAGCTCGTACAGATCCTTGTCGATCGGATCGGCAGGCTCGATCCGGTTCTTGATCCCGTCAAGGCCAGCCATCAGCTGTGCAGCGAAGGCCAGGTACGGGTTGGACGAGGGGTCCGGTGCGCGGAACTCGATGCGCTTGGCTTTGGGGTTGGAACCCGTGATCGGGATTCGGATACCAGCCGACCGGTTGCCCTGTGAGTACACCATGTTGACAGGGGCTTCGAAGCCCTTGACCAGACGACGGTAGGAGTTGACCGTTGGGTTGGTGAACGCGAGCACGGCCGAGGCGTGCTTGAGGAGGCCGCCGATGTACCAGCGGGCCATGTCGGACAGGCCAGCGTAGCCGCGCTCGTCGTAGAACAGTGGCTCGCCACCGCTCCACAGTGACTGGTGGCAGTGCATGCCTGAGCCGTTGTCACCGAAGACTGGCTTCGGCATGAACGTGGCCGACTTCCCCCACGCGTCGGAGACGTTCTTGACGATGTACTTGAATTTCTGCAGATCGTCAGCCGCGTGCGTCATGGTGGTGAACTTGTAGTTGATTTCCGCCTGGCCCGCGCCACCTACCTCGTGGTGGGACCGCTCAACCTCCAGGCCAGCGTTGTCCAGCTCGACACAGATCGCATCCCGGAGGTCAGCTTGCTTGTCAACTGGAGACACCGGGAAGTAGCCGCCCTTGAAGGGGGTCTTGTTGCCAAGGTTCCCGCCCTCTTCCTCGCGGCCACCGTTCCAGGGTGCCTCGACTGAGTCAACCTTGTAGAAGCTGCCCTGCGGGAGGGACTCGTACTGCACGTTGTCGAAGATGTAGAACTCGGCTTCCGGCGCGAAGAACGCCGTGTCGGCAATGCCGGTGGAGCCCAGATACGCTTCGGCACGCTCTGCCACACCCCGTGGATCACGGTGGTATGGATCGCCGGTCCGAGGGTTAACGATCGAGAAGCTCAGTGCAAGCGTTTTCTCCATGCGGAAGGGATCAATGAACGCAGTGGTGACGTCCGGAATGAGCTGCATGTCGGACTCAGCGATTCCCTGGAAGCCGCGGATCGACGAACCGTCGAACAGCTGCCCGTTGACAAAGAAGTCTGCATCGACTGACTTTGCTGGAACGTTGAAGTGCTGTTGCACTCCAGGAAGATCGGTGAATCTGACGTCGACAAACTTCACGTCTTCGTCAGCGATGAACTTGAGGACTTCGTCCGCATTCTTGAACATCGTTTATGCTCCTAACGCATGTGGGGGTAACAGCCGGGCGCAACTCAGTGGCAGTCAGCGCCTCCGCCGCAATAGTTACAACTGTAGGAGTGTGCAGTTTCCCACTGGTGTCGCAATTGTTTCCGGCTCGTTACTTAATGGATGATCGGGGACTAAGGGCCCTTTTAGCCTAGCGTGCTTTACACCGGCGGGTCGGATGGGTGCCCCGTGACGACGACGGCGCACGGTCGGGGTCCCTGAACCGTTAAGATTGACCTGTGGTAGACAGAAACGATATTGGCTCATGGCTCGGCGGCACCCCCTCCGATAGTTCCAACTACTGGCCGGGCCGGGGAATGGGCCGGCCGAAGGAAGGCCAGGCATCGATTGCCCGCCCTGGACGCCGGGTCGTCGCAATCCTGATCGATTGGGCACTGGCTTCGCTGATTTCGTACTGGTTCTTCGGCTACAACAGCTTTGCCACACTGGCGGTCTTCGCTCTCACGCAGATTCTGCTGGTGGGCTTTTTCGGCTACAGCATTGGGCACCGGATCCTCGGCATGCAGGTGCAGACTGTTGCTGGCCACCCCGCAGGGTATGGCAAGGCCCTCGTGCGTTCCCTGTTGATCTGCCTGGTGATTCCCGCCGTCATCGTGGACCGCGATCAGCGTGGCGTCCACGACCGTGCCGTGCAAACAGTTCTTGTCAGGATCTAGGCAGTGCAGATGAAAGGCGTCAAATGATTGAGATCCTGAACCAATCCGAACTGGCCCGGGCGAAAGACACTGGAGCGCTGGTTGCCGAGATCCTGCAGACGGTGAAGAGCCGGGCCGCTGTCGGCACCAACCTGCTGGACATCGACAACTGGACTAAGGCAATGATTGCCGACGCCGGCGCACAGTCCTGCTACGTGGATTACGCGCCGTCGTTTGGGCGGGGGCCCTTCGGTCACTACATCTGCACCGCAGTCAACGACGCGGTACTTCACGGACTGCCGCACGACTACCCGCTGGCAGACGGAGACCTGCTGACCCTCGACCTCGCTGTGTCAAAGAACGGGATTGCAGCAGATTCGGCTATCAGCTTCATCGTGGGCGATTCACGGCCGCCTGAAAGTGTTGAGATGATTCGCGCCACCGAACGTGCGCTGAACGCAGGGATCGCGGCCGCCCGCCCCGGAGCGAAGATTGGAGACATCTCCTATGCAATCGGTCGGGTCCTTACCGATGCGGGGTATCCAATCAACACCGAGTTCGGCGGCCATGGCATTGGGTCCACTATGCATCAGGACCCTCACGTTCCCAATACCGGACGACCCGGACGTGGCTACGCCCTTCGGCCCGGACTGCTGCTGGCTCTTGAGCCGTGGGTCATGGTGGACACTGCGAAGCTCGTTACTGACCCCGACGGGTGGACGCTGAGGAGCGCAACCGGCTGCCGCACAGCCCACAGTGAACACACCATTGCCATCACCGATGACGGCGCGGAAATCCTCACGGTACAGAGATAAAAAAAGGCCGCCCACGCTTCGGGGAACAAATACTCCGAAGCATGGGCGGCGTTCGAGGTGGCGCGGCCGGGCTGGCCTAGCGGCCGCGCATGGCCTTGCGGTCCGGGCGCGCTTTGAAAGGATCGACACCCTTCGGGATCGGCAGCTTGGTTCCCAGCGCCGTGAGCCGCTTGTTGACCGCCTGGACTTCCTGTTTGGTCAGGTTCTTCTTGAGTTTCTGCGCCTTTTTGGCGACCTGGGCCAGGGGGACCTGGCCGTCGCCGCGGCCAGACTCGATGACGTGAACCACTACGTTGGGAACGATTCGTGCCATCTTGCGCCGTTCGGCCTCAGCCAACGGCTTCACCCGGGCGGAGGGGCCCTCGGTGACCAGGACGATCCCTGGCCGGCCGATGGCGCGGAAGACTGCGTCCTGCGACCGGGGGTTCATGGCGACTGGCTGGTCTTGGAGAATCCACCCACGACGAAGGACACTCAGGGCGGCTCCCGCCGCACCCGGTTGGCCCTCAATCTGGGAAAACGCAGCCCGCTCGGCCCGGCGGGACAGGATAAATACCGCTGCAAGGAAGCCAAGCGGGATGGCGATGATGAGCATCGTAATCCAGTTTTGGATCAGAAACCCGATCAGCAGGCCGATGGCCACTATCGACAGGAAGGCGAGCAGCATAATCCAAACCACGTTCGGATCGTTCCGGCGGGTCATCTTGAAGACCTCGGAGATTTGTTTCATCCGCCCGGTTTTCTTCGGACCCTTTGCGGGCTTCGGCTTCCGGGAAAAGAGGCGCCGCTTAGGGGTGGATGATCCGTCTGATTCAGTACTGTTGGCCATAGTGCTTCAATTCTACGTGATGCAGGGTGTCGGTTGGACGCGCGGAAACAACCCCAGTCAAGCGATCAGGGCTGCGGCCAGCGGGCGGGTTACCCAGTTGGCGCGAGGCTCGACGCCTCCTGGAGAGTGGACCCGGAATCTTCGATGTGTGCCAGGGCGGGAGGCAGTTCAAGACCCTTCTTGCGCATGGCACGCGCCCAGAGCCGGCCCGCGCGGTAGGAGGAGCGCACCAGCGGTCCACTCATGACGCCGAGGAAGCCAATCTCCTCGGCCTCGGTCCGCAGCTCAACAAACTCCTGGGGCTTGACCCAGCGATCCACGGGAAGGTGACGTTCACTCGGCCGCAGGTACTGGTTGATGGTGATCAGGTCGCAGCCAGCGTCGTGCAGATCCTGCAGAGCCTCGGAGATCTCTTGCCGGGTCTCACCCATCCCCAGGATCAGGTTTGACTTGGTGACCATGCCCTGAGCCCTACCCTGAGTAATGACGTCGAGGGACCGCTCGTAGCGGAAGGCGGGACGGATGCGTTTGAAGATCCGGGGAACGGTTTCGACGTTGTGAGCGAAGACCTCAGGAGCAGCATCGCAGATCGCCGTGATGTGCTCGGGGTTGCCCGAGAAGTCAGGAATGAGGATCTCGACGCCGGTGCCGGGGTTCATGCTGTGGATCTGACGAATCGTCTCGGCGTAGAGCCAAACTCCCTCATCAGCAAGGTCGTCGCGGGCGACGCCGGTGACTGTCGCGTAGCGCAGATTCATCGACTGCACCGACTGGGCCACTTTGAACGGTTCGCTGCGGTCCAGGGGTTGTGGTTTGCCGGTGTCAATCTGGCAGAAGTCACAGCGGCGTGTGCATTCGGAACCACCGATCAGGAAGGTGGCCTCGCGGTCTTCCCAGCATTCGAAGATATTGGGACAGCCGGCCTCCTCACACACGGTGTGGAGCCCTTCCTTTTTGACAAGATTCTTCATCGCCACGAATTCGGGGCCGATGTTTACCTTCGCTTTGATCCAGTCGGGTTTGCGATCCACCGGGGTCTCGGCGTTTCTCGCCTCGACGCGGAGAAGGCGGCGTCCTTCGGGGGCCAGACTCACAGTAAAACTCCTTCCGGCCGGTTGACACCGGCAGGGTTGACTGTGCTTGACGGGCGGACAACGTCAGCCGCCTCGGCAACCAATGATGATTCATTCTTGCGCAGTTCTTCTTCAATCCGCGAAACGATGTCAGCTGGCGTCACCGTTCGGCCCACTTCTGCTGAGATTGTGGTGACCCCAGCGTCAGAGATGCCGCACGGGACGATCTGCTCGAAAGGCGCCAGTTCGTTGCTGCAGTTCACAGCGAATCCGTGCATGGTGACCCGCCGGTTGATGCGGATTCCAATGGCAGCGATCTTCCGGTCCGTTCCCCTGTCGTCGGCAGCGACCCAGACCCCCGACCTGCCGTCGATCCGGGTCCCCGCGATCCCGTAATCCTTCAGGACGGCGATGATCACTTCTTCGAGGATGGCCACGTAGCCGGTAACCCGAGTCGGCTCGGGCAGAGCCAGAATGGGGTACCCCACCAGCTGGCCCGGGCCGTGCCAGGTGAGCTTCCCGCCACGATCCACCGGGATGACCGGTGTCCCATCGAATGGCCGCTCATGATCCTCGGTTCGGCGCCCCGCGGTGTACACGGCACTGTGTTCCAAAAACAGGACAGTGCTGGG
>NZ_KI914737.1:26879-31092 GCF_000520515.1 Arthrobacter sp. H20 | reverse complement strand
TGCAACTCCCAGCCGGTCTCGTAGTCGACGAACTCAGGGTCTAGTCCAACACGTGAATACTGAAGTGTCATGGGTCAAGGGTAGACCTGCACAGTGACATCGCTGGCATCGGCGCGTAGCCCGCCAGATACCTGTGGATAACTTCTGCGGGATTCGTGGAGATCGGCTACAACTGGTGCATGGACAGCACATCCGGCCCGAAGGTCCGCGAGAACGCCCCGGCCCCCACGCCACCGCAACTCCAGGGTTACAGCTGCGATCGTCTGCTGGGTCGAGGGGGCAGCGCCAGCGTCTGGCTGATCCGAAACGCGTCAGGGGAGCCCTTTGCGCTCAAGGTCATCGACCCCAGTGGTGGAGTGCACCGACAATCGAGCGCAGCCCGCCGTGAGGAATGGATGCTTCATCAGTTCCGGCACGAGCACCTGCTGGCGGTTCATGAAGTGGTCAGTACCGAGCAGGGGATGGCGCTCCGAATGGATTACGCGCCCGGCGGTTCGTTGCTCAATCTGGTTTCCGTCCGGGGGCCTCTCCCACCGGGAGAGGTAGTGACTGTCCTGACTCCGATGGCCCAGGTTATCGCTTATCTTCATGAGGGGGGAGCTGTCCACGGGGACGTATCTCCCGGGAACCTCCTCTTCACTGAACTCGGCAAGCCGCTGCTCGCCGACCTCGGGGTCGGACGGCTGGTGGGGGAAGGCAGACATGTTGCGGCTGGGACACCTGGCTTTCAGGAAGCACTCCGGGATCCCGACCGGTTGAACACCGAATCGGACATCTATGCGCTGGCTGCGGTCGGCTGGTACGCCTTGACCGGGAGAGTGCCGGGACCGGCGATCCAGCGTCCACCTCTGTCCCTGCTGGTGCCCGATACGCCTGCGGACCTCATGGATCTCATCAACCGGGGTCTGGACGGTGACCCGTCGGCGCGGCCGGGAGCCCATGAGTTCGCGCGAGCCGTGCAGGCCACGGCGCCTGCGGAGCCTCTCGACCTGGTGGGTGCGGTGCACCCCGAGGTGCTGCCCAGTCTGAGGACCCGATGGTCAGACCCCGGGGAATCCGATCCCCTGCAGGGACGACGTCGGCGCGGAGGCGGGAGCGGCCCGGTCAGTCGCCGGAGTCAGCACAGTCGCGCCGGAGCCGCGGCATTGGCGCTGGCAGCGCTTACCCTGCTCGCTGCCGCGGGAGTGCTCATCGCCGGGTCGCAGCTGCCGGGCGCCGGCAGGTCGCCCAACACCGAGGAATCCGGCGGACCGTCAACCGCCACATCGGGCAGCACCACAGGGGAGGCAAACGATCTAGCCCCCTTCCCTTCGCTTATCACCCAGTCGCAGGACACGACAGCCGAGGCAGGGGTGTCCATCGCAGCCCCGGCCGATCGCGATCCGCTGGACGTTCTGCCTCATCTATCCCAGGTCAGGGAGCGTGCCTTCGAGACGGCTGATCCTGACCTGTTGCACCTGGTCAACGTTGAGCAGTCAGCTGCGATGGATACCGATCGGGAAGCGTTAGGTGCGCTGGTCGACCGGGGACATGTACTGGCCGGGCTCAGAATCGACCTATCGAACCTGAGCCCGGCCGACCTTCCGGAGGGCATCGCCGCTGCCATCGGTGGCAGCGGCGATGATATTGCCGCAGTTACAGCGACAGCAACCACCTCGGGGTACACCGAAGTCGCTGCCAACGGTGACGTGCTCCGGCGCGAATCCTCATCAAGCACCCAGGAGCTTCTCTTCATTCTGCAGCGGATGGTAGCCGGGTGGCGGATCTTCGCTGTTCATGAGGTGTAAGGCGATGATGACCAGGCAGGGAACACTCTAGGCGTCCTGGGACTGTTTCACCCAGCGAGCCAGATCCTCAAGAGAGTCCTGGCCAAACTGGAAGCCGGCAGCAGTGAGCAACGCCGGTTCGAGTCGTGCGCTGGGCAGTAGGAGCTCCCGCGCCAGCTGTCCCAGGACAGTGGTCAGCACCCATTCGGGGACCCGAAAGCGGGACGGCCGGTTGAGCGCCGCGCCGAGCGCCGCAGTCAGATCATTGAGTGGCGCTGGTGAGGGCGAAGCGATATTGACTGGCCCGCTGATCCCGGTCTCAAGCAGAAATTGCATTGCCCTGGTCTGATCGTCAAGAGTCACCCATGGCCACCACTGTTCGCCTGACCCGAGGGGGCCGCCCACGAAGAGGCGGAGAGGAATCAGCAGCTTGGGGAGGGCACCGCCCCTGGTGGACATCACCACGCCGGTGCGCATCAGGACCGTGCGCACTGACGACGGCGCCCGGAGCGCTTCGGCTTCCCATCGCCTGCAGATATCCGAGAGCAGCAATCCGCCCGAGTCGGCGCTTTCCGGCAAGATCTCCGATCCCCGGTCGCCGTAGTATCCGGAGGCGGACTGGCTGAGAAAAATTTCGGGGGGCAGGTCTGCCCGGTGCATGCTGTCAACCAGCGTGCGGGTGGCAGTCAGCCGCGAGGAGTAGAGAGTTTCCTTGTAGCTCCGGGTCCAGGGCGCGCCGGCAATTCCCGCGCCCGATAAGTTGACCACCGCATCAGCCGAGTCCATGACCGACGGATCGAGACCGCCAGCTGCGGGATCCCACTGGATCTCATCGGGTCCTGACGGTCTGCGGCGGACAAGACGTTTCACCTCGTGCGCGCCCGGTTCAAGCTGCTGGATGAAGGCCTTGCCTATGGTTCCGGATGCTCCGGCGATCAGAATTCTCATGCCCTTATCCCACCACCCGGACCGGCCTATTGGGAACAACTTACTCTCGTGGCGCAGAGGGGCTTCCCTGCGCTGGCACAACGCTGTCCACTGATCGAAGGTGGCTATGATCGACGAATGGGTTCCTCACATTACTTGCGCTTTCCACATGTCTACGGTGACCTGCTCACTTTTGTAGCAGAGAACGACGTCTGGGTTGCACCGGTGTCCGGGGGACGTGCCTGGCGCATTTCGGCCATGCAGTTGCCCGCCCGCGGTCCACGATTCTCACCCGACGGGTCAACCATTGCCTGGACAGTGACACAGGCGGGGGCGCCAGAAGTGGTTGCGGCTGACACCGAGGGCGGGAACTTTCGCCGCCTGACGTATTGGGGCCACCAGAGCACCAAAGTCCGGGGGTTTACTGCCGACGGCGAGGTCATCGCCACCAGCGCTTTCCGGCACGAGGACCCGCGTCATGCCTGGGGGTACCGGGTCCCTTTGGATGGCTCAGCCCAGTCGGCCTTCCCCTATGGCCCACTCGACGCACTGGTGCACGGGCCAGCGGTGGGCGACGAGCGTCCGTTAGTCATTGGCAGCGTCCTGACCCGCGAACCCGCCTGGTGGAAGCGGTACCGGGGCGGAACCGCTGGCAAACTCTGGATGGACGCCGACGGGTCGGGGGACTTTGCCCGGTTCCTGCCGGAGCTCGATGGCAACCTCGCCGACCCAATGTGGATCAGCAACAGGCTCGCCTTCCTGTCCGACCACGAAGGGTACGGAAATCTTTACTCAGTGACGCCGCAGGGCGCAGACCTGCAGCGTCACACCGATCACGACCAGTTTTACGTTCGGCACGCCACCTCTGACGGTACCCGGGTGGTGTTCGAATCGGCCGGGTCCATCTGGCTGCTGAACTCGCTTGATGCTGAACCGATCAAACTGGACATCTCGCTCGGTTCAGCCTCGACCGGACGCCGACCCCAGCCATTGAACGTGGTGAAGCATCTGGCTGCGGCCGCCCCGGTGTCGTCGGGGTCGGCCAGCGTGGTCGAGAGCCACGGCACCTTGCACTGGCTGACCCACCGGGACGGACCATCGCGGGTGGTGGAAGCCTCGGCCGGCGTGCGTGCCCGGCTGGGGCGGGCACTCGGAGTCGATCGGGTCGCCTATATCGCCGACCATGACGGTGCGGAAGCGCTGTACATCCGAAACGTCTTCGACTCGGGCTTGTCAGCTGCCCCCAAGGCTCCGCTGGCAACGGGCACGCCGGCGGCAGGCGTCACGGCAGGGACGACCACACCGGTGCGCCAGGAGCCATCTCTGCCGGCCCCTGTGCCAGCAGCCAGCGCTGCCGACGGCGGGCCCCAACTGGATCCCGCGACCCACCAGCGGCCCGGAATCGAGCCGGAGAACGAGCCAACCCACGCAAGCGGCATCCCGGCCGAAGACACTGTGGAGGCGCAGGACACCGCTGCCGAGGCTGGCGTCCGCCGCTTCGGCTTCGACGGGCCGTTCAG
>NZ_KI914737.1:23379-26779 GCF_000520515.1 Arthrobacter sp. H20 | reverse complement strand
GCCAGTAACCTGGTGACCAGCCCTGACGGGTCCCGGGTAGCTATGGCAGGCGAAATGGGTCAAATACTGGTACTGCAGGTCGCTGGTGGTGACCTATTCACCCTTGCCTCAACCCACCACGGGGCAGTTGATGACCTGGCATTTTCCCCTGACTCCCAGTGGCTCACCTGGGCGGAACCGGTCACCGGTGAAGGTGCACGCACACGGGTCCGTATTGCCCGTGCGGATGCTGGGGCCCAGGTTCTCGATGTCACCGATGGCCGGTTCCGGGACCATTCACCGGTCTTCACCAGGGACTGCCGCTATCTGGCGTTCCTGTCGGACCGAAGCTTCGACCCGGTCTATGACACCCACCGCTTCGACCTGAGCTTCCCCGTGTCCACCAAGCCCTTCCTGGTGGCCCTCGCAGCTGACACGCCGTCGCCGTTTGGACCGTCGGTGCACGCGGCAAATACAGCCACGTCGGTGCCCAAGGCTGCCGATGCGTCCCACGACGACGCGACCGACGTCAGTGTCGTCGTCGACCCGGATCGACTCGGTGAACGGATCATCGCTGTGCCGGTGCCGCAGGGCGGCTACGAAGGGCTGCGTGCCGTCGACGGTGCCCTGCTCTGGATGGCAGCCGAACGTGTTGGTGTGACCGGCGATGGTCGGGCGACCACCACGGCCAAGGACCCGGCCAAAAGGCTTGAACGCTTCGACCTCACCAAGCGCGACACCGAGACGCTGGTACCCGAAGTCGACACCTTCGAGGTCAGCGGGGATGGCGCCACCCTAGCTCTCATCCACGCTGGAAAGGTGACGGTTGTCCCCACCAAGGGCAAGGTCGACAAGGATTCACCCGACCATGTTGAGGTTGATCTGGGACGGATCCGGGTCCTGCTCGACCCCGTCAGCGTGTGGCGTCAGGCGTTTGACGAGACCTGGCGGCTGCAGCGCGACTTCTTCTGGGCTGAGGACATGGGCGGCATCGAATGGGAGTCAATCCGCGAGAGGTATCGTCCCCTCGTGGAGCGGCTCGGATCGCATGACGACCTGGTGGATGTCCTCTGGGAAATGCATGGCGAACTCGGCACCTCGCACGCCTACGTGACGCCGTTGCTGCTCGGTGAGCCAGGAACAGGCGCCCAGGGCTTCCTCGGCGCGGAACTGGCCCCGACGGTAAATGGCTGGGCGGTGCAGCGCATCTTCGCTGGTGAGTCCTCCGACCCGCAGGCCGTCTCCCCGCTGACCGCCCCGGGAGTTGCGGTAGAGGAAGGCGACATCATCGCCGCCGTGGATGGGATCCCGGTGCCGCTGGCCCACGGCCCAGCAGTCCTCCTCACTGGCGCTGCCGGGCGGATTGTTGAACTGACAGTTCTCCGTCACACGGTGGAGGGCTCCGACGACGGGCAGCCCTCGGTCCGTCGGGTAGCAGTGGTTCCGCTCAGGAGCGAAGAACGCCTCCGCTACCAGAACTGGGTCAACGCCAATCGGGCGATCGTGCACCAGGCATCGGGGGGATCCTTCGGATATCTGCATGTACCGGACATGGTTGCCCGTGGCTGGGCGCAGCTGCACCGCGATCTGGACCGTGAAACCGCCCGAGACGGGCTGGTGGTGGATGTCCGACGCAACCGTGGCGGCCACACCTCCCAGCTCGTCGCCGAGCTGATCGGTAGGAAGGTCACCGCCTGGTCCTTCCCCCGCGGTGAACAGCCGGGCACCTATCCGGCTCACGCGCCCCGTGGGCCGGTAGTGATCCTGACCGACGAGTTCGCCGGGTCCGACGGCGACATCATCACCCAGGTAGCAAAGCTCAGGGGCATTGGACCGGTCATCGGGACGCGAACCTGGGGTGGAGTCGTCGGAATTGACGGCCGGTTCTCCCTCGCCGACGGAACAGCAGTCACCCAGCCGCGCTATGCGTTCTGGATGACCGGCGGCGTCGAATGGGGCGTGGAGAACTATGGGGTGGATCCGGACATTGAGGTGCCGTTCCCTCCGCACGCCTACGCAGCGGGGGAAGACCCGCAGCTTGAGCACGGCGTGGCCATTCTGCGCGAAATGATTTCCGAGCTGCCGACGGATGTACCTCCGGTGCGCACCAACCACCCCCAGCTCAGCCCCGGGCCCCTGCCGCCTCCTTTGTGAAACCGTTACTCCTGCTTGACTAGGACTGCAGAGTCGCCTCAATTGTGATGCTCTTGACCCCGGCCAGCGCCTGTGAGACGGGGCAGCCTGTTTTGGCAGACTCGGCGAGCCGCTGGAAGTCGGCATCCTCGATGTCGGGGATGGCAGCCGTAAGAATCAACCGGATGGCAGTGATTCCCTCACCGGGCTGAAAATCGACCTCGGCCTTGGTTTCGATCCGATCGGCCGTCTTGCCTTCCTCACTCAGCGCCAGGCTGAACGCCATGGAGAAGCAGGAGGAATGGGCAGCGGCGATCAGCTCTTCTGGGCTGGTCTTGCCGCCGGCATCCTCAGAGCGTGCCTTCCACGTGACATCGTAGGTACCGAGGCCAGAGCTGTCGAGGCTGACCTGTCCGCTTCCGGACTGCAGGTTGCCGCTCCAGACGGTGTGGGCTGAACGTACTGTAGCCATAACTGTTCTCCTTAGTGGTTGATAACTGACCGCGGCGGTGGTGCTGATTACAGGCCGAGATCCGATTCGAACGCGCCTGCTTCGAGACGTGCCTTCAGCGACTGCAGGAAGCGGCCGGCGTCGGCTCCGTCCACCAGGCGGTGGTCGTAGGTCAAGCTCAGGTACATCATCGAACGGATAGCAATGGTGTCTTCGCCGTCGGCGGTCACCACGACCGGGCGCTTCACTATCGCACCGGTCCCCAGGATTCCGACCTGGGGCTGATTGATGATCGGAGTGTCGAACAGCGCGCCGACCGATCCGATGTTGGTGATCGTGAAGGTACCCCCGGAGAGCTCGTCCGGTCCGATCTTGCCGCTCCGGGTCCTGGACCCGACGTCGGCGATCTTCTTGGCCAGCCCGGCAAGGTTAAGGTTGCCCGCATCGTTGATGACCGGGACCAGAAGGCCCTTATCGGTGTCAACAGCGATGGCAAGGTGCTCGGCGTCGTGATACGTGACCTCCTTCGCTTCCTCATCGAATGACGCGTTCAGCTTGGGGTGCTGCTTGAGCGCTTCGGTGACCGCCTTGGAAATGAAGGGCAGGAAGGTGAGCTTCGCACCGTTCTGGGCCTGGAAGTTGTCCTTCGCCGAGGTCCGGAGCCGTGCCACCTTGCTCATGTCCACTTCGATGACCTGAGTCAGCTGGGCTGACACCTCCAGGGACTCACGCATGCGCCGAGCGATCGTCTGCCTGATGCGTGGAGCCTTCTCAACAGTTCCCCGAAGTTTCGATGCCTCGGCGGACGGAGCCTCGGCTGACGGAGCCTGCCGCCGA
>NZ_KI914737.1:7573-23279 GCF_000520515.1 Arthrobacter sp. H20 | reverse complement strand
GGCGGCTGCCGCCGATGCCGGTGCTGCCGGTTCTGTTGACTTTTTGGCTGCCTCGGCGGCTTCCAGCACGTCCTGCTTGCGGATCCGACCGCCCACTCCGGTTCCGGTGAGCGACTGCAGATCGACGCCCTGCTGATTGGCGAGGCGCCGGACCAGCGGAGTGACGTAAGCGGCGTCGGATCCCGATGACTTTTCGCCGGAGAACTTCTGTTCAGCTGGCTTGTGCCCTGAAGCCTTCTTCTCAGCCGGTTTCGCTTCATCGGGCTTCTCTTCGGCAGCCGTGGGTGCCGCTGGCTTGGGCTTTTCAGTCTCAGCAGGCTTTTCTTCGGCCTTGGCTGGCTCGGCTACTGGCTCTTCGCGCTCCTCGGAAGAAGCCGCGGCGACTGGCTCTGCGCCACCCTCGGCCTTCGCTGGGGCGGATCCGCCCGACCCGATGACAGCGAGCACTGCGCCGACTTCGGCTGTCTCGTCTTCGCTGACCCGGATTTCCTGTAGCTTTCCGGCCACGGGGGAGGGGATCTCGGTATCGACCTTGTCAGTCGAAACCTCGAGCAGAGGCTCGTCCATTTCGACGTCGTCGCCCACTTCCTTCAGCCACCGGGTCACTGTTCCCTCGGTGACGCTCTCGCCCAGGGCGGGAAGCGTTACCTCGGTGCTCTCGCCGCCTGACGAGTCGTCCTCTGACTCAGCACTAGCCTCAGCCGACGCCGGCTCGGGCTCGGGTGTCTCCTGTTCGGGCTCAGGCTCGGCTGCTGGTTCCTCGGCTGCGGGCTCTCCGGCTTCGGCTGCTGGCTCCTCGGCTGCATCCCCCGACGCGTCAGAGTCGTCCGAGTTGCCCGATCCATCGCCGATGCGCACGAGGGGCGCCCCGACCTCAGCGGTTTCGTCCTCAGCTACAAGGATTTCCTCGATGACCCCGGCGATTGGCGAGGGGATCTCGGTGTCGACTTTGTCAGTTGACACCTCGAGTAGGGGCTCGTCAACCTCGACTCGGTCGCCGACGGCCTTGAGCCAGCGGGTGACGGTGCCCTCGGTGACGCTTTCGCCGAGGGCGGGTAAGTTGACGGATTCAGACATAGTGTCCCCGTTTCTCCTGAATAGTTAGTGCTGTGCGGTGCCGGACCCTTGGGAGGACCCGGCACCTTCGAGCCGAGGTTGCGAGTAATGCTGGTGGAACGCTTAGTTTCGAGCTTAGTGCACGGTTATCCGTGTAGGGCTTTGCCTGCCAGCGCCAGGTGGGCTTCGCCCAGTGCTTCGTTCTGGGTGGGATGCGCGTGGATCAACTGGGCCACGTCCTCAGGGTAGGCTTCCCAGTTGACGATCAGCTGTGCCTCACCGATCTGCTCGCCCATTCGGGTGCCGATCATGTGGACACCAACAACTGGTCCATCCTTCTCGCTCACGAGCTTTACGAGCCCGGCCGAGCCAAGAATCGACGTCTTGCCGTTGCCAGCGAGGTTGTACTCGTGGGTAAGAACCTTGTCCTCACCCAATTTTTCCTTTGCGGCTTTCTCGGTCAGGCCAACTGAGGCGATCTCGGGTTCGCTGTAGGTGACCTTCGGGATGTTAACGTCTTCGACGACGACCGGCTTCAGCCCGGCGATCTCTTCGGCGACGAAAATGCCCTGCTGAAACCCGCGGTGCGCAAGCTGGAGGCCCGGAACAATATCGCCGACCGCGTAGATATTCTCGACGCCGGTGTGTAGCCGCTCGTCGGTGATGACGAAGCCGCGGTCAATAGTGACTCCGGTCTCCTCGTAGCCGAGCCCGTCGGTGACGGGTCCGCGGCCGACGGCGACCAGCATCAGGTCTGCCTCGAAGGTCTTTCCATCCACCAGTGTGACGACGACTCCATCGTCGTTCTGCTCGACCTTCTCGAAGAAGGTGCCGGTGGTGAAGTTGATGCCACGCTTCTTGAAGGCCCGCTCGAACGCCTTGATGATGGTGGCGTCCTCGTTGGGGACGAGGGAAGGGAGACCTTCGATGATGGTGACGTCGACGCCGAAGGATTTCCAGACCGAAGCGAATTCACAGCCGATCACACCGCCGCCCAGCACAATTGCCTTCTTGGGGAGGGTATCCATGGTGAGCGCGTGATCGGAGGTGATGACTTTCCCGCCAATCTCCAGGCCGGGGAGGGTACGGGAGTACGAACCGGTTGCCAAGATGATGTTTTTGCCAGTGTAGGAGGTGCCGTCCACGTCAACCGTTTTGGTGGACGTGAGCTTACCGGCACCCTCAATCACCGTGATGCCCTTGGACTTGATCAGTCCCTGCAGACCTTTGTACTTGCCAGCAACTATGCCGTCCTTGTAGGCGTTGACGGCTGGCATATCGATTGACTCGAACGTCGCCTGGACGCCGTACTTCCCGGCGGAGCGTGCGGTGTCGGCGACCTCGGCCGAGTGCAGGAGGGCCTTAGTGGGAATACACCCGTTGTGCAGGCAGGTTCCCCCGAGCTTGCCCTTTTCGATGAGTCCCACTGTGAATCCCAGCTGGACGGCTCGGAGTGCTGCGGCATAGCCACCGCTGCCCCCGCCCAGAATTAGGATGTCGAATTCTTGCGCAGCTGCCGTATCGGCCACTTGGACGCTCCCTCGCGTAATCTGTGACGGGTTGGTGTGCCCGTCGGTTGATGATTTTGGCGGAATGCTTGGTGTGATCAGGACTTACCCTATCCCCAGATCTGGCCAGCATCCACTTGATGAAGGGCAGTCTTCGCCCCGATGTGGGCAGTCTCACCCAATGTCACTGGTGGAACTGCCCAGCAGGCTTACTTAGCTGCGGTGGCCAGATCCTCGGCGTAGGCCAGCAGGGTGCGGACACCTACTCCTGTGGCTTCCTTTGGCGTATAGCCGTGGGCTGCGCCCTCGTTGAACGCCGGGCCGGCGATGTCCAGGTGCGCCCACGGGATCTTGCGACCGTTCACTTCGCCCACGAATTCGCGCAGGAAGACTGCCGCGGTCATCATGCCGCCGAACTTCTCGCCGATGTTTGCGATGTCAGCTACCTGCGAGTCGAGGCTCGGGCGGAGCTCCTCTGGCAGGGGCATTGGCCAGAACAGTTCACCTGACCGGTCGGCGGCACACTTGACTGCATCAACCACCTCGTCGTCGCCCATCACGCCCGACACGCGGCGCCCCAACGCAATCATCTGCGCGCCGGTAAGGGTAGCGATATCGATGAGGGCGTCCGGTGCTTCTTCACTTGCAGCAGCAAGCGCGTCAGCCATCACCAGCCTGCCTTCGGCGTCGGTGTTGAGTACCTCGACGGTGCGGCCGCCATAGGTGGTCATGACATCTGACGGACGCTGGGCGCTTCCCGACGGCATATTCTCGGCGAGGCACAGCCAGCCGGTCACCTTGACGGGTAGCCCCAGTTCGGCGATGGCGAGCACAGTGCTCAGGACAACGGCGGCTCCCGCCATGTCCAGCTTCATGGTCTGCATTCCCGCGGCTGGCTTCAGTGAGAGTCCACCCGAGTCGAAGGTGATGCCCTTGCCGACAAGCGCGAGACTCTTCTTCGCCGAGCTGGGGGAGTATTCAACCTTGACCAGTCGGGGCTGGCGCGAGGAGCCTTTGCCGACGCCGAGGATTCCACCGTAGCCGTCCTTTTCCAGTCGCTTTTCATCGAGCACAGTGACCTTGATGGGCAGCCCCTTGGTCAGGTCCTTGGCGGCCTGAGCGAAGGTCTCCGGGTACAGGTGGCTGGGCGGCTGGTTGACCAGCGACCGGGTGATGTTGACTCCGCGGCCCAGGATGGAGGCCCGGTTCAGAGCTGCCTTCAACGACTTGTCCTGCGCAGCGGGAGTCACGATGGTGACGCTGCTGACCGGCTGCTTGGCAGGTGAGCCGTCTTTGGCTGCCCGCGCCGAGCGGTGCTCAGTGAAGGAATAGGCGCCCATTGCTGCGCCCTCGGCAACTGCTGCGGCGTCGGCGACTGTTGGTGCAGGCAGTGCGATCGTTACCGCATCGAGTCCGATGAGCTGCCGGACTGCTGCCCCTGCTGCACGGCGAAGTGCCTCGGGCGTAATGGTTCCGTCCGCTGGCAGGCGGCCTACTCCAGTCAGCACGAGGACCTCGGCTGTGGTGCCCTCGAGCCCGGGCAGCCGACGTACTTCGTCGGCGCCTCCGGTGATCCCGAGCATCGGCAGGGAATCGGCGAGTGCTGCCGCGTCCTTAGCGGAGAGCGGGGAGCCGAGTAGGATTGGTCCTTCGGGCTGCTGGCCGACGCCGATTATCAGGGCGTCGCCGGCGGTCTTTTTGGAGTCCTTGGTGACGGCTGTCAGCTTGAGTTCGCTGGCTATATTCACTGGGTGTGTTCCTCACTTCCATGTGCTGGACAGATTGGTGGCCGGGCGCGCAATGCCGCGCCGTTCCATCATCGATCGTAGTCTGTATAGGAACCAGGCGCCGGGCGGAATGAATGTGAGGCCCTCCGGCGTTGTACCGGGTAATGAATGCCGCAAACCTGTCAGGAGGGGAAATGCTCAATCCAGAGACTCTATTCAACGCAACTGCCGACCTGACAAACGGCGAGCAGTTGCGGGGTCTTCCTCTTCTCGCTGGATTCACCGGTTTTGTCGACGCGGGACACGTGGTGTCCCAGGTGATCGAGGAGATGCTCACCACGCTCGATCACGAACTGGTGGCGGTCTTCGACGCTGACCAGCTGATCGATTACCGCAGCAGGCGGCCCCGGATTACCTTTGCTGAGGACCACCTCGCTGACTACCACCCGCCCCGGCTTGAGCTCCACCGAGTCCTTGACGGGATGGGGGTGCCGTTTCTTCTGCTCGCCGGATTCGAGCCGGATCTGCAGTGGGAGCGATTCATCAGTGCCGTGACCGGGCTCGTGGACCGGTTCGAGGTGCCGCTGGTGTCCTGGATCAACTCGATCCCGATGCCCGTCCCGCACACCCGCCCCCTCGGGGTGACAGTGCACGGCAACCGCTCAGACCTGATCGAGGGAATGAATACGTGGCGTCCGACGGCTGAGCTTCAGGCGTCGGTGGGCCACTTGCTTGAGCTTCGCTTGATTGAATCAGGGCACGACGTCGTCGGCTACGTGGTGCACGTTCCTCACTACCTTGCCGAAGCCGAATACCCTCCCGCGGCAGTTACTGCCCTTGAGTACCTGGGCGCCTCGGCGTCGCTAGTGCTCCCGACCGATCGACTGCGCGAGGCCGGCCGGGATGTGGAACGTCAGATTGCCCGCCAGGTCGACGGCTCAGCAGAGGTGAGGGGAGTCGTCGCAACGTTGGAGACGCGCTACGACGAGCGTGCCGGAAGCGCCGAGCGGCGGTCACTTCTGGTCAAGGACAACAGTGAGCTGGCCGACGCCGACGAGATTGGCGCCGCGGTCGAGGCTTACCTGGCGAGCCCGCAGGCGGCCGGCGAGTCAGTGCAGCTGCTTGAAGAGGATCGGAAGGCCGCCGATACCGCGGGCCCAGAGTCTACAGACGGGGAATCCGCTGACGGCGATCCCGCCAACGGAGACGCGACAACGTAGTGCCTCGGTGTTTACCGGCACACGACTCGTCCTCGACAGGTGACGACCTGAGGACTTTGCCCACATAGCTGTGCCATCCCGGTGGAAGCCCTAACGTAGCGGCGATGCTAGTCCCATGACTCCGACCCCCGCCCCGCCAGAACCGCCGTACAAGGTCACCTCGGCAGCTGACATCCTCAGCTACATCCCGCATACCCTGGGTTTTCAGCCCAGGGAAAGCCTGGTCCTGCTCACCATGTGTGGCAAGCGGGTGGGTGCCACCCTGCGTGTCGACCTACCGGAGGATGACCAGGATCCCGAGGGGTACGCAGCGGGAGTCTGTTCCATTCTCGCCGCGGACACGTCGGCCGACGGCTCGCTGCTGGTTCTCTACACCAGCGACCCGTGGAAGGAGGCCGAAAGTCCTCCCAGGCTGGAACTGGTTCACTGCCTCAGGGTTTGCCTGAAGGCAACCGGTCTTCAGCTGCGCGACGGCTGGCTGGTTACCGCCACTGCATGGCGCGACTATTTCTGCGATAGCCAGTCGTGTTGCCCATGGCCAGGACACCCATTGGAGAGCGTTCTGGATAGTCCCTTGAACGCTGAACTGGTCTTCCGTGGCAGCAGTTTTGCTTCATCACTGAGTGCAGCGATGGAAACCGATACTCCTGAACCGTGGACGGACCCGGTAGCCCTTGACCGACTCTGCCAGGGTCAGCGGGTCATGCTCGGGCGGCGCTGGACATCCACTGCGCAATTGGTTGCCACCATTGCGGTGTGGGATTGCCTCCTGGTCCACTCAACAGCGGCCGTCCGGCTCGAGGATCCCGAGGTGGCTGCCCATCTGCTGGCGTCGCTGGGCTCCCGAACGCTGCGGGACACGGTGCTGGTGCTGGCGGCACTGGGGTGGGAGGCAGCGCTGGGAGGTGCGGTAGGAAACGGATTGGGGCGGTCCGGTCGGGGCGCCGCCTATCTGCCGCCGGGTGCCTGGGCACTGCTTGGCCTGGAGCCGGGCCAATCGTTACCACCCACCAGCCACGCTCCGGATGAGTCACATACCCGCGGGTTCTGTGACGTATTGATTGGGCAACACCGAGGCCCGCTGCTATGGGAACGGGTTGATGCCGCCCACCTCTTGCTCAGTCGGCTATCCGCCGTTGCCGGTGGAGAGTCGCGTGCCGCTCTGCTGACCATGCTTGGCTGGATCGAATGGGCCCGCGGCAGGGGGTCAAGGGCGCACATGTACCTACTCGGGGCCCTTGAGGAAGAGCCCGGGTATTCACTGGCGGAACTGCTTCAGGAGGTAGTGGCTCGAGGCATGCTGGCCGAGTGGTCTCGTGACGGGGAACTGGCATGGCACAACGGCCTGCCGCACCCCGCATAGGCTGCGGGGAGCCGGCTGCTCCAGGGAGGCGGCTGATTTATCGAAGTCAGTGAATCGTGCGACAATAGGTATCGAGACCCGGTCGGGTTCGTGTGTCAAATGGTGTTCTGTGCTTTCAGCCGACCATCCCTTGCGGGTGGTGTGGGAATAGTACAGGCGTCGGGACGGTTCCTCACAGTGAGGAAAGCCCCGTCTATCCGTTTGAAATCAATCACGGACTTGACAGGGTCATAGTGATGTTGCCCCCTTGGCAGCATCACAGACGCCGTATGAAAGGTTCTCTGTGTCGGCCAAGAAGACAATTGCACCGGATGTAACAGAACCCGGGGCCACGACCACCAAACGCCGGGCCGCCCCCAAGAAGGCGGCACCGAAGACCGCTACCGCGAAGACTGTGTCAGCGCGGACAGCCAAGGCTGCCGCAGCCCAGAACGCTGCCGCCGAGGTTGAGGACGACAATCCAGAGCTTGACGCCGCCGGAAATGCTGTTGAGCCCGCGGAAACGACCGAGCGTGCCGCCGCCGAGGCTGAGACCAAGGCCGGATCCGGTTTTGTCTACTCTGACGCTGATGACGACGATGCGCCTGCCCAACAGGTAATTTCAGCTGGTGCAACTGCTGACCCCGTCAAGGACTACTTGAAGCAGATCGGTAAGGTCGCGCTCCTTAACGCGGAGCAGGAAGTCGATCTTGCGCTGCGTATTGAAGCTGGCCTCTTTGCCGAGGAAAAACTGGCAGCTGACAAGGACGCAGCGAAGCCAATTGATCCCAAGCTGCGCCGCGAGCTGGAATGGGTTATCCATGACGGAAAGCGTGCGAAAAACCACCTGCTGGAAGCTAACCTGCGCCTCGTCGTCTCACTGGCCAAGCGCTACACCGGACGAGGGATGCTGTTCCTGGACCTCATTCAGGAAGGCAACCTCGGCCTGATCCGTGCGGTTGAGAAGTTCGACTACACCAAGGGCTTCAAATTCTCTACCTACGCCACCTGGTGGATCCGCCAGGCGATCACGCGCGCCATGGCTGACCAGGCACGGACCATCCGTATTCCGGTCCACATGGTCGAGGTCATCAACAAGCTGGCACGCGTGCAACGCCAGATGCTCCAGGATCTTGGCCGGGAACCGACGCCTGAAGAGCTTGCCCTCGAATTGGACATGACCCCCGAGAAGGTCGTTGAGGTCCAGAAGTATGGCCGCGAGCCCATCTCCCTGCATACCCCGCTGGGTGAAGACGGCGACTCCGAGTTCGGCGACCTCATCGAGGACTCGGAGGCAGTGGTCCCTGCCGACGCTGTCAGCTTCACCCTGCTGCAGGAGCAGCTCCACTCGGTGCTCGACACCCTATCGGAGCGCGAAGCGGGAGTCGTAGCCATGCGCTTCGGTCTTACTGATGGGCAGCCGAAGACGTTAGACGAAATTGGCAAGGTCTACGGTGTGACCCGAGAACGCATCCGTCAGATCGAATCGAAGACAATGTCCAAGCTACGCCACCCATCCCGGTCCCAGGTGCTGCGCGACTACCTGGACTAGTACCAGGCCTGGATCGAGACCCGAGGCTCGAAGAAAAGGACCCCCGCACTGTGAAGTGCGGGGGTCCTTTTCGATCCAGGGATAGTTTCCTAACCCTTGTTCACAGTCTTAGTCTTCGCTTGCCGGTCCCGGTGCTGCATGCAGACGGTTGGTCTCATCTTGCCACTCGGACGTCAGCGGCCTCAGATTCGACTCGACGGAACGCGCATGGTGGCCACAAAAGAGCAGCTCACCACCGGAGGACTGAAGAACTGCGCGCACATAGGCCTGGGCTCCGCAGCGGTCACAGCGGTCCAGCGCGGTCATTTCGCGGGTTGCTACTGCTGTTGTCATGATTGCCTCCTTAGTGGTTCCTGTAGTTCATATAACCACTATTCGTTGCCGATCCATCGCAAGCTGGGTGATCTTTCGCTGAGCGCGTAGCACTGCCTCGCGCCACCCCAGCTTTGATGGCGTACCACCGCCCTGCCTACGCAACGCGACAGCACGAGGGGAATATGCTTGAAGGGTGCGTCGGAAGGATCCGGCGCGGCGCATCGGCTGTCGGTGCCGCCTCACGCCTGTCCTACCGGCCAAGGAGTTTCATCCAACGTGGCGCCACCAAGCACTGAATACAACGCCCGGCACATATCGGTTCTGGAAGGTCTTGAGGCAGTCCGCAAGCGGCCTGGTATGTATATCGGCTCAACTGATTCCCGTGGATTGATGCACTGCCTGTGGGAAATCATTGACAACTCGGTGGATGAAGCCCTTGCCGGTCACGGTCAGAGCATCAAAGTCATTCTTCATCCTGACGGATCGGTGGAAATTCACGACGACGGCCGCGGCATACCCGTTGACGCCGAACCGAAGACCGGCCTCAGCGGAGTTGAGGTGGTATTCACTAAGCTTCACGCCGGTGGAAAGTTTGGTGGAGGTTCCTACACGGCCTCCGGCGGCCTTCATGGTGTGGGGGCCAGCGTGGTCAATGCCCTCTCCGCCCGCCTGGATGTGCAGGTGGACCGAGGTAGTAAGACCTATCAGATGTCCTTCAGACGAGGCGAACCAGGGCGGTTCCTTGATGCGAAAACGCCCTCACCAACTGCCAAGTTTGAGCCCTTCCTCGAGAGCTCACGGCTCGAGGTCGTTGGAACCACCAAACGTGGGGTGACCGGCACGCGGATTCGGTACTGGGCGGACCGGCAAATCTTCACCCCCGACGCAAAGTTCTCCTACGAGGAACTGCAGGCGCGCGCGCGTCAGACCTCCTTCCTGGTACCGGGGCTAAGGATTACCCTCCGCGACGAGCGACGACTGGCCGGGACAGCAGCCGAAGCCGGGCCGCTGGAAGAGGTCTTCCAGCACGACGGAGGGATCTCCGAGTTCACCACCTTCCTCGCCGCCGACAGCGCCGTCACCGACATTTGGCGGCTGCACGGATCCGGACGGTTCAAAGAGTCGGTGCCGGTGCTGGGAGAAAACGGCCACAGTGAGATCGCCGAGGTGGAGCGGGACTGCGAGGTGGACATCGCCCTGCGCTGGGGGATTGGCTACGACACCACTGTTAAGAGCTTTGTCAATATCATTGCCACCCCAAAGGGGGGGACCCACCAGAGTGGATTCGAACAATCCCTCCTCAAGTCCTTCCGGAAGGTGATCGAGGCGAATTCTCGGAAACTCAAGGCTGGCAATGACAAGATCGAAAAGGACGATGTGTTCGCCGGGCTGACGGCAGTGCTGACAGTACGGCTCGCTGAACCCCAGTTCGAGGGTCAGACAAAGGAAATCCTGGGCACTTCAGCAGTGCGGGCCATTGTGGCCAAGGTGGTGGAGAAAGAAATCCTCGCCAAACTCAATTCCACTGCCCGTGGTGACAAGGCGCAAAGCGCCCTGCTGCTCGAAAAGGTTGTCGCCGAGATGAAGTCCCGGATCTCGGCCAGGGTGCACAAGGAGACTCAGCGGCGCAAGAACGCGCTGGAGACCTCTTCGATGCCGTCCAAGCTGGCCGACTGCCGTATTGACGACGTCGAGCGCTCTGAACTGTTCATCGTTGAGGGCGACAGTGCGCTCGGCACAGCCAAGCTTGCACGGTCCTCCGACTATCAGGCGCTGTTGCCTATCCGCGGCAAGATCCTGAACGTGCAGAAGGCCTCGGTTGGCGACATGCTCGCTAACGCCGAGTGTGGTGCGCTCATCCAGGTGGTGGGAGCCGGCTCAGGGCGGAGCTTCCAGCTGGACGCCGCCCGGTATGGGAAGGTGATCCTGATGACTGACGCCGACGTCGACGGTGCCCACATCCGTACTCTGCTCCTCACCCTGTTCTTCAGGTACATGCGGCCCCTGGTCGATGCCGGGAGGGTCTTCGCCGCCGTACCACCGCTACACCGGGTGGAGGTGGTGAACCACGGGTCCAAAGCCAATGACACCATCTACACGTACTCCGAGCAGGAACTCACCAGGCTCCTCTCCGAGCTGGAAAAGCAGGGCAAACGTTACAGGGAGCCAATCCAGCGGTACAAGGGGCTCGGAGAGATGGACGCCGAGCAACTGGCCGAAACCACCATGGACCCGAGGCACCGCACGCTCAGGCGGGTGCGGATCCAGGAAGCCGAATCAGCAGAGCGCGTATTCGACCTTCTCATGGGCAGCGATGTTGCCCCCCGCAAGGACTTCATTGTGGCGGGCGCCGCGTCCCTGGACCGGGAGCGCATCGACGCCTGACGAGTGGTTCGCCTGCCCTAGCCCAGCACCCAGGGGGCGATGAGGAGCAGGCTAGGAGCACCGAGCAACAGGCCCGAGGTGCCGAGCGCAGCGGCCTGCTGCAGAACCGACAGTGCAGGCTGCGGAGCGAGCAACCGTTGAATCCGGATGACGGTGGCACCGGTGTCCTGGCCAACCAGTGTGCCGGGCGTCAGGGCGACAGCCACCAGCGCGTCCTCGGGCGTGTAGTCGCCACACGGATCACGCAGCGATCCGGAGGCGACTATCGCTATGGCACGGGCCAGGTCGGGCTCACGAACCTGTTTGAGCGCTTCGTCGTCAGCGAGCATCTCGATGAGTTCGTTGACTGCCTTCTGCGCCAACTGGGAGGTGGGCAGCCAGGGCAGCGCGGCACGCCAGGCAGCAAACGCCCAGAGGAGGAGATGATGACGCTGATGCAGGTGAGCGCGCTCATGAACCAGCACCGCGTCGAGCTCGGCGGCAGTCAGAAGGTTAAGCAGTCCGTCCGAGAGGACAGTCACCGAGCGGGCACCGCCCGGTAGACAGTAGGCCACCGGGGTGGGGTAGTTGATGACCAGTGTTCTCGGCCGGTTCACTGCTGGGGAACTGAGCAGGTTCAGCATGTCGCGGTGTCGCTTGCGCTGGCCCCTGATCTTGGCGTAGGTCAGGAGCAGGGTGAAGACCAGGTGGGCGGTCAACAGGCCCGCAGCGCTGAGGGCGAAAACGTGTAGCAGACCGAGAGTGCCGGCAGGCTGGTTGGTAAAAGCTATGTCACCCAGCTGGCCCAGCGCCTCCAACAGATTATCCCCCAGGGGATCGAGCCCCCACACGAGCATGGCGCCAATAATTGAGAGTCCGCCGGCCAGAGCGATTGCCTGCCAGAGGATCATGGCGGTAAAGGGCGCCCGGGCAGGCCACTTCGCCCGCGACAGAACCACGGGCGCTGGCCAAGCGAGGACGACGG
The DNA here is from genome assembly GCF_000520515.1 of Arthrobacter sp. H20. Classification (GTDB taxonomy): domain Bacteria; phylum Actinomycetota; class Actinomycetes; order Actinomycetales; family Micrococcaceae; genus Arthrobacter_D. The sequence goes on along the minus strand of NZ_KI914737.1, from coordinate 11,210 downwards.
CGAGCCCGGCCAACAAGTGGGCGGCCCAAAACATCGCCTTAGCTGCCGAGCAGTTTGCGCAGAGCCTGTGCCTCGCTGTCGGAAACGCTCCCAATAAACCGTGCCAGCACGGCTTCCCGGTCTGGAGCGGTGACGAGGACCTCGTGCATCAACTCGGCAGTGTGTTCCTCCCGGGTGGTGATCGCACGGTAGCGATGCGGGCGGGTCTCGCGCTCACGCTCCACCAGCCCCTTTTTCTCAAGCCTCGACAGGACGGTGAGGACAGTTGTCACGGCAAGTTCCTTGCCGACGGCCTCGTCAGTAGCCAGCGCCAGCAAATCGCGCAGCGCATTTGCGGTCAGCGCCCCGGGGGTGCCCCACAGCAGGTCCATCACTGTGCGTTCAAGTTCTCCGAGGGTGGCCATGATCGTCCTTTGTTTCGTTAGGGGGTTACTGTCTAAATCTACTCCCTTTTTCACGAAGGTTCTACATCCAGTAGAAGAGACCACCGGCCGGTGAGTCAGTGGAAGGTGTCATGGAGGTGCTCTACGCTTTTGCCATGACTAAGTCAGCGTCAGACCACTTTCCCACCGGGACGCCCCTGCAGTGGCGCCCCATCACCTCTGACGACGTTGGTCCATGGCTGGAGTTGCTCCTTCGCATGGCCAAGGTAGACGAGCCAGACTGGGTGGAAGAGCGCGCAGACCTTGAACGGATTATCGAGTCGTCGAAGACCGACCCAACGAAGGACACCATCCTGGGGCTCGACGACGCGGGAGTGCCACGGGCCGTCGGCGCCATCCAGCGGAACCCCGGATCCACAGTGGTCCACAGCACGGGTGGCGTGGATCCCGACTGGCGTCGCCGGGGCATCGGTGCAGCGCTCTACGGCTGGCAGACGGGGCGGGCCCGACGCCGCCTGGACGACGACGGCGCGGCGGCGGGGGTGCTCCGCACCTATGCTGAGGAGAGGGTGCCGTCGCAGCTCGCCTTGATGGAGGTGACCGGGAACTCAGTTGCGCGATATTTCACTGAAATGACCCGCGCCTTGCAGGCCGAGATTCCCGCGGTGGAGATCCCTGCTGGTCTGCAGATCGTCACGTTCTCTGACGCCCTCTCTGAGGCGGTCCGGCTGGCCCACAACGAGGCGTTCCAGGACCACTGGGGGAGTGAACCGCGTGACGAGGAATCCTGGCGATTCACGGTGACTCACCCTGAATTCAGGCCTGACTGGAGCCTGGCCGTGGTGGACGAAGGAACGGGCGAGGTAGCCGCGTACCAGTTGGCAAGCTTCGATCCGGCGTCCAGGGAGATGCTCGGTCACACGGAGGGCTATACCGACCTCCTGGGCGTGCGTCGGAAGTGGCGTGGCCTCCGCCTCGCCCCGGCACTGCTGGCCGAGGCGATGCGTCGGTTCAAAGCTGACGGGATGGAGCAGGCCGGGCTGGGCGTGGATACCGAAAACCCGTCGGGCGCACTCGGTCTCTACGAGCGTCTAGGGTACCAACCCACCCACCGGGTCAGAGTGTACGAACTACCGATCTAGTCCTACTGCGGGCTGGGCCCGATCGCGTCGACCGACTGGCTGAGCGCCACCCCTGAACCGTCGCGCCGGCCGTGCTCGGTCGGGAGTGCCCTTGACACACCTGACGCTGCGGCAGCCCTGGCAGGGCCGTGCCCTGCCCAGGCCAGCAGGAGGACATCTTCATCTTTGAGGAATCGGTGGGCGCGGACCCCAGCGGTAGCCCTGCCCTTGGCGGGGTACTCGGCGAAATCGGTCACCTTGACTGACCCGGCAGTGGTTCCCGGCAGTGCTCCGCTCGCTGCAGCGATCGTCACCACGACGGCGGCCGGGTCCTCGGCGCGGACGGCGCCGAAGTGGATAACCGAGTCCCCGGGCCCGAGCTTGACACCCGCCATCCCCCCTGCGGTGCGGCCTTGGGGCCGGACCGCCGACGCCGAAAAACGCAGGAGCTGTGCCTGTGCGGTGACAAACACCAGTTCGTCCGTCTCAGCCGCCGCTGCCAGGCCCACCACTTCGTCTTTTGGCTTCAGCGAGATGATCTCCCATTCGTCCCGGTTGAGCGGGTACTCAGGGGTAACACGCTTCACCACGCCCTGGGAGCTGCCCAATGCGATCACCGCGTCCAAGGGTGCCAGACCCACCAGGGTCTCGCCGGGACCGAGGGTCATGAACTCCTGGGCGGGAACGCCGCCCGCCAGATTGGGAGTCCCTGCGGTGGGGGCCAGAGCGGGCATGTCCATCACCTGGAGACGCAGCATCCGACCGGCAGAGGTGACAGCCCCCACCTCGGCCCGGGCGGTGGAGCGGATCACCGAGCGGAAGACGTCATGCTTGATCCGCTGCCCACCTTCACCGAACGGTTCCTGGTCAGAGGTGCGTGCCAGCTGTCCAGACGCCGACAGGATCACCCAGCAGGGATCGTCGGCAATCTCCAGCGGAAGCGGCGCTGCCTTCCCACCCGGGACGACGGCAGCTGGCATCACTGTGCCCTTCAAGGGAGCGCTGGATTCCGACTCCAACAGCACGGTGCGCCGGGGGGTGGCGAACTTCTCGGCTATTTCTGCGAGCTCCTCCGACAGGAGTGCCCGCAGCCGTTCCTCGGACCCGAGCAGTTCTTCCAGGAGGGCGATTTCGCGGCGCAACTCGTCCTGTTCCTTCTCCAGCTCGATCAGCGAATACTTGGTCAGCTGCCGCAACCGCAGTTCGAGGATGTAATTGGCCTGCACCTCACTGAGGTCGTAGATCGACATCAGCCGTTCCCTGGCCTGGGCTGACTCGTCCGACGAACGAATAATCTGGATGACCTCGTCGATATCAACTATCGCTATCAGGAGGCCCTCGACCAGGTGCAGCCGGTCCTTCTTGCGGCCCAGCCGGTAGGCGGTGCGACGGCGGACTACCGAGAGCCTGTGCAGGATGTACACCTGCAGCAGTTCTACCAGCCCTAGGGTCCGCGGCTGCCCCTCAACAAGAGTCACATTGTTGATCCCGAAGGAATCCTCCATCGGGGTGTACCGGTACAGCTGAGCCAGCACTGCGTTGGGGTTGAAACCATTCTTGAGCTCGATCACCAGGCGGAGCCCGTGGCGCCGGTCGGTCAGGTCAACGATGTCGGAGATGCCCTGCAGCTTCTTCGACGTGACGGCGTCCTTGATCTTCTCGATGATTTTCTCCGGACCCACCGTGTAGGGGAGTTCGGTCACTACCAGGCCGGTGCGCCGGGCAGAGAGCTGCTCGATCCCCACCGTGGCACGGGTTTTGAAGGACCCGCGGCCGGTGGTGTAGGCATCACGCACTCCGTCGAGCCCCACGATCTTGCCGCCGCTCGGCAGGTCCGGACCAGGAATGAAGCGCATGATGTCATCGAGTCCGGCGTCGGGGTGTGCGATCAGGTGCCTGGCTGCTGCGATCACTTCGCCAAGATTATGGGGGGCCATGTTGGTGGCCATCCCGACGGCAATGCCGGTGGCGCCATTGACCAACAGGTTGGGGAAGGCCGCCGGCAGCACCTCAGGCTGCATAAGTTGGTTGTCGTAGTTGGGAACGAAGTCCACCACGTCTTCGTCAAGATGATCGGTCATCGTGAGGGCAGCGGCGGCGAGGCGCGCCTCGGTATAGCGGGGGGCCGCCGGT
>NZ_KI914737.1:0-7473 GCF_000520515.1 Arthrobacter sp. H20 | reverse complement strand
GGTATAGCGGGGGGCCGCCGGTCCATCGTCGAGCGAACCGAAGTTGCCGTGACCATCGATCAGGGGAAGGCGCAGGGAAAAGTCCTGTGCCATCCGGACCATCGCGTCGTAAATCGCCGCGTCGCCGTGCGGGTGGAGCTTACCCATCACCTCGCCCACCACACGGGCGGACTTCACATGGCCGCGATCGGGGCGCAAACCCATGTCTGTCATCATGTACAGGATGCGCCGCTGAACGGGCTTGAGTCCATCCCTGGCGTCGGGCAGGGCCCGGGAGTAGATCACCGAGTACGCGTACTCAAGGAACGAGCCTTCCATCTCGGAAGTGACGTCGATGTCGATGATGTTCTCGGTGTAATCCACCGGGGCTGCTGTGCTTTGGCGCCTGGCCATGATCGGGTGGTCCTCGGGTTGTGAAAAGGGGTGTGCTACCAAGGGTAATGACGCGAGCGCCGAACGCCCACTAGGGTGAGTCTATGGCGGCTGGCGGACATTACCCGGAATATTGGGAGGCCGACGTCGTGTTGCGGGACGGCGCCACTGCACATTTGAGGCCCATTGCGCCCGATGACGCGGAGGCGGTCCAGCACTTTCACATGCAGCAATCCGAGAACTCCATCTACCTGAGGTTCTTCACCTACAAGTCTTCGCTGAGCAGCAAAGAGCTCAAACGATTCACCGAGGTGGACCACAAGGACCGGGTGGCGTTTGTGGTTACCCGCGGCGCCGACATCCTCGGCATCGGGCGGTATGACCGCCTCGATGACCCCACAGAGGCCGAAGTGGCCTTCAACGTCTCTGACGCACACCAGGGGCGGGGTCTGGGCTCCATTCTGCTCGAACACCTCGCGGCAGCAGCACGGGAGAACGGCATCAGCCGGTTCTCGGCGGAGGTGCTACCGGAGAACCGGAAAATGATCACCGTTTTCGCCGAGGCCGGCTATGAGGTGCAACGCCGCTTCGACGACGGCGTGGTGATGCTTCAGTTCAACATTGACCCCACCGAAAAGTCCCGCGCCGTGATGGAATCCCGCGAGCACAGGGCAGAGGCGCGCAGCGTTGCGGATCTGCTGTCTCCGTCGTCGGTGGCGGTGATCGGCGCCAGCCGCGAATGGGGGACAGTTGGGTACTCGTTCCTCGAACACATCATCGACGGCGGGTACACCGGCGATATCTATGCAGTGAATCCCGAAGCTTTCGAACTCGCCGGCATGATCTCCTTCGCCGCCATTGCCGAGGTGCCGGGGCCGGTCGACCTGGCAGTGATCGCCGTCCCCTACGAGCAGGTGGCCGCGGTGGTTGACCAGTGCGGCGCAGCCGGTGTGAAAGGGCTGCTCGTAGCAACCGCCGGGTTTGCCGACGACGGCGCCCACGGGTTGGCCCGGCAGAAGGCGCTGGTGCATCGCGCCAGGGCCTTCGGGATGCGGGTGGTCGGACCGGCATCCCTGGGGTTGGTCAACACCGATCCGGAGGTCCGGCTCAATGCGTCGATGGCCCCCGCACTGCCCGCCGCTGGCACCTTGGGGCTGTTCAGCCAGTCGGCGGCGATCGGTGTGCTGCTCTACGCCGCTGCCGGGCGGCGAGGGCTGGGGCTCAGCTCCTTCCTCTCCGCCGGTAACCGGGCAGACATTTCGGGTAATGATGCAATGCAGTACTGGGAAGACGACCCGTCCACCCGTGCGGTGGGCCTGTACCTGGAGTCGGTCGGTAACCCGCGCAAGTTCTCCCGGATTGCCCGCCGACTCTCCAAAACCAAACCGGTGATCGTGGCGAAGTCCGATGTGATGGGCCTTCAGCTGCCGCCCGGCCACGCCGTGCGCACCACCCAAGCCCCAGCGGGTGCGCTCGATGCGATGCTGCGGCAGTCGGGTGTGATCAGGGTGGAAACCACCGCGCAGCTCGTGGACATCGCCCAGATTCTGGTGAGCCAGCCCCTACCCGCCGGACCGGGTCTGGCCGTCTTCAGCAATTCGCTCGCGCTGGGCAAGGTGGTGGCCGATGCGGCCGCTGCCCACGCCCTTGACGTGCGGCAGTTGGTCACCGACATTGACCTGGACACCGGGCAGTCCATCGCCTTACCTACCCTCCGTGCGGCGATCCTTGCCGCATTGGCCGACGACGATGTGCACTCAGCGGTCGTCTCGCTGCTCCCCGCGCCAGGACTGACTGTTGAAGCGATTGCTGAGTGTCTGAGGGACAGCGCCGAGACGGCCAACAAACCTCTTGTCGCCTCCTTCGCAGGCATCCTTGACCCCTTGGTGCAGTCCGATGGGCTGCTCGCGGCTCCCGCCGGGTCGGGTGCTGGACCAGAAAATTCTGATTCAGCGCCCGTCCAGCGCGGAGTGCCGTGCTACGCGGGCCCCGGGGCGGCAGTTGCGGCTCTCAGCGCCGTGGTCACCTACGCGCGATGGCGATCCCGGGACAATGGCGGGTTCCACGAGCCGGAGGAGATCGACTCCGACGCGGCGTCGGCTGTGCTTCACCGGGCCCTGGCCAGGGTCGAGGGCGACGGTCTCACCCGGCTTGACTGGCCAGAGGCGTCAACCCTGCTTGGACACTATGGCATCGATGCGCTGCCCGCGGTGCGATTCACCACCGCCGATGAGGCGGTGGCGGCGGCGGACCGCCTCGGGTGGCCGGTTGTTATCAAGACTGTCGATGAACATCTGCGGCACCGCCTCGACCTCGGGGGTGTTCGACTGAACATCGAGGACGCTGCCTCGCTCCGCCAGAACATCGCTCAGATGGAGAAGGTATTGGCACCGTTCGGAGTCAGCGGCATGGAGGTGCAGTCCATGGCGCCCTCAGGCCAGGGCTGCACGCTCCGCGCCATTGAGGATCCCCTACTGGGACCGGTGCTCTCGTTCGGTCTGGCGGGCGACGCCGTTGACCTTTTGGAGGACTGGGCACACAGCATTCCACCGCTGTCCACTGTCGACATAGCTGACCTGGTCCGCGCACCGCGTGCCGCGCGCAAACTGTTCGGCTACCAGGGTCTGCCCGCCACCGACGTCGCAGCGATAGAGAATCTGGTGAGTAGGGTTGCTGTGCTGAAGGATCGGCACCCGGAGATTGCATTGCTCGAATTTAATCCGGTGTTGGTGTCGACTACCGGGCTGGTCATCCTCAGTACCGAGATTCTGGTGGGTAATCCTCAGCGGCGCACCGACAGTGCCCGGCGCGCGATGCGGGACTGATCGCTGATCGAGGTACCAGCGCCCGCTTTGGCGGCGCGCCCCACGGGCCGTCGGGTTAGGCGGCTGGTGCCCGGGTAAGGGAAACTGGAGGTATGACATCGCTCTCCGCTGAACGCCGCAGCCTCGACGCATCCCTGGAACGGGCCGGATTCTACCCACGTCTGGTAGCAGACACGGTGCACGACGCCCTGGACGGCCGGGAACCACTCTCCCATGTGGTTCACCTTGAAACCCATTTCGAACGCAACGAGGTGCACCGTCACATCACAGTGCTGGTGCTGACCGAGGACATGCTGGTGATCACTCACGTCGACGACCAGCAACTGGATGAGGATGGGCAGCAGATGATGGCCCAGGTCTCCACTGAATCTGTCCCGGTCTCCCAGATCCGCTCGGTGGTGCTCAGCTACCTGTACGCACAGCCGCAGGACTACAAGCCGTCCGACCAGGCCCGGGAACTCACCCTTGCCATCGCCTGGTCCGGGGGCCAGCGGCTGGACATGGGCCCTGCCGGCTGCAGCGACCCGCAGTGCGACGCCGACCACGGTTACACGGGCACCATTTCCCAGGAAGATATTGTGCTGCGGGTCAGCGCCGAGGCCGATGGAATGCAGGCGGTCCAGAATGCAAAATCGTTCGCTCGAGCACTCCGGAAGGTCAACACAGCCAACCCGGTGTCGCCGGGGACCACCGGATCTCTCGCGCCGACGCCCCGCAGGCAACCAGGTCTCGGTGCACGCTTCAGCCGGACCCACCATCAGGGCTAGCCGTTGGCGAAACACGTGATTGGACACCGGGAGCCACTTCCGGCGGCGCCTCCCTATGGCCGCAGCAGCGTCGCCGAGGTCTTTACCAGCGCTGCGGCGGCCCTCGGCCTCGACTCGTCGTTGGGCCCCTTCGTTAACGCCCTCGGTCTGCCGAGGGCCTCGCGTGTGTGCGTTGTCGTAGTTGATGGACTCGGCTCGGCGCTCTTGAAAAGACGTGGCGGGCACGCACCCTTTTTGCGGAGTCATCTAGACGGCGCGCGGATCATTGGCTCGGCGTTTCCCTCCACCACCGCTGCGTCCCTGGGCAGTCTCGGGACAGGCCTGTCGCCGGGCATGCACGGACTGGTCGGCTATGACGTATTGGACCCGGAGCAGGGCAAGGTCGTCAACATGCTGGGCGGCTGGGACCCCGGCGTCGACCCGCTGCGCTGGCAGCCCTACCCTTCGGTCTTTGAGCAGACGGCCGGGCAGATTCCGGTGACCAGCGTGTCCCTCCCCAAATTCGCTGACTCGGCAATGACGCGGGCAGCACTCAGGGGCGGGAACTATCTCGCTGCAGGAACACTTCAGGCGAGGGTCCGGGGTGCTCATGAGCAACTCGCTGACTCGAAGCAGGCCCTGGTGTACCTGTACCTCAACGAGATGGACAAGGCCGGGCACCGGTACGGCTGTGGCTCAGCCGAATGGGGCGCTCAGCTGGAGGACGTTGATTCAGCCATTAAGACGCTTGCCGCACGTGTGCCATCCGACACGCTGCTGCTGCTCACGGCTGACCATGGGATGGTCGACGTCGACGTAGCGCACCGCTACGATTTCTCCACCGAACCGGCACTCATCGACGGTCTGGCGCACACAGCTGGGGAGCCGCGGATGCTTCACCTGTACTACGAGCCGGGCCTTTCCGCTCGGGGCCGCGAACTACTCATCAGTGCGTGGCAGGACGCCTACGGGCAGTTCGCGTGGATCTTCACCCGTGACCAGGCAATGGGAGCCGGGCTGTTCGGTGACGTGGACCCGCGGGTGCTACCCCGGATCGGAGACCTCATGGTGGCGGCGCGGGAGCCGATCGCCCTGTACGATCGCCGCCGGACGTCGGCGTCGGCGATGGAGGTCGTCGGACAGCATGGATCGCTCACCCGGGCTGAACGGGAAGTGCCTTTGCTGACCCTGAACCGTCCCGGTGGAAAGGTGCCCCGTGGCTGAGCTGATCTTTTTTTCCGGGACCATGGACTGCGGCAAGTCGACGCTTGCGTTGCAGATGGACCACAATCATCGCGCTCGAGGTCGCGCCGGACTGCTTTTTAGCTCCCATGATCGAGCGGGGGAGGCAAAGATTTCCAGCCGGCTCGGGTTGCAGACCGGTGCCGTCGAAGTCACCGACTGCACCGACTTTTGGGCGGAGATTGTCAGGCGGCGGACTGCCGGAGAACGGGTGGACTACCTGATCTGCGATGAGTCCCAGTTCTATCTCGGTGAGCAGATCGATCAGTTGGCCCGGATCGTTGACGAGATGGACGTCGACGTCTTTGCCTTCGGGATCACTTCCGACTTCCGGACGAAGCTCTTTCCAGGCTCTCAGCGGCTCATTGAACTCGCTGACCGAGTTCAGGTGCTCCAGGTGGAGGCCCTGTGCTGGTGCGGACGTCGAGCCACCCACAACGCGCGGACCATCGACGGGGTCATGGTTGTCGAGGGTGACCAGGTGGTGGTGGGAGACGTGGAACTTGCCTTAGAGCCACGTGATCCGCTGCAGCCCGAACTCCCGATTACCGCGGGAACTGAGGATGGGACTCCGCACACCCCGGTGACCGGCTACGAGACGCTGTGCCGGCGTCATCACACCCGAAGGGTCACGCTGCGGACCGCTACAGCACTCAAAAGCAACGAAATACTGTTGCCGTTCTCCAGCTAGTCGCTCTTGGTGCCGAAGACTATTTCATCCCAGCTGGGGACACTTGACCGTTTCGGCCGAATCTTCCGGTCAGCCGGTTCCTCTGCGGGTTTTGGGGAGCTGTCAGGGGCTGGTTGTGCTTCCCTGCTGGGGCGTGCCGGACCGTTAGGGCGGGCAAAGACGCTGATTTCCCTCGTCTCCGTACTCACCGAGTCGAACAATCGCGGAGTACCGTCGCTGTAGGTTGGCCCAGTGCTGTCGGGGCCGGAACTGGTGCGGTCTGAACTGTCCTCATTGGACCTATTGCCGTTCGAGCTATTCGGGTCGTCAGCGACTGATGGCGCGAGACTGAGGCCAGCAAACCGCCCGGGCTCAACGGCGGCGTCGTCGCTGTGCTGTGGTGCGTCAGGGGCATCAGATTCTGGTTCAGCACCGTCGGTAGGGCGCGGATGGGCAGCCGGAATGCTGCCCTTTGCCAACAGGTGGGCCAGAGCGTCATCGCCGTCCTCATCCACGCCCAGGCGCTGCCCACGGCGTGACCTGAGCACGTCGAGCAGGTTATCGGAGGAGTCTTCCTCGGGGGCAGCATCCTGAGTTTTCTGGGCTTCAAAATCAAACACGTGATCAGCAACGGCACTGAGCCGACGGGTGGGCAGCGGACCATCGAGCGGCTCCAGCTCGCTCAGCAACTGTGCCCACCGGTTCGTATTCAGAACAGTCTTCCGGCTGGGATTGAACGTCCACTGGGCGGGCGGCTCCTCGCCCACAGCCACCTGGGCATCTACCGCCAGGTCAAACCGGGCAACCACATTCCACAGACCATCTGGCCGGCGCCACGCATCCCATTCGACCGCGTTCGGGTCAACGCCGTAGGCCTGCAACCGGTAGGCAACCATGTCACCGAGCTGGGCGGGGTTGTCGCCAAAAGCCGAGCGGTAGCTGTCATGGGACGGCAACGCAGAGGACACTTCCACCCGCTGCGCCAGGATGGCCATGTAATCTCGTTCAGCGCGCACCGGCCCCTCATAGCGGAGCACCTGTGAGAGATCCTGTCCAGACTCGTCAACTATGTCCTGGGCCGTTGCACCACCACGGATCCGAGACTGGATGTCCCGCGGCGAGAGCGGAACCACCGGCTTGCCCACCGGTGGCGGTGGGGTGGTGATCTTGTGCTGTTCGATGGGGCGGGAGACCGCCATGCGCAACGCCTCGTTGATCGGCAGGCTGAAGTTGGAGCCATCCTCACCGTTCAGGAGCAGGCGCCCGCCGTCCTCGTGAACACCCACCAGCCGTAGTTCCTGCATGAAAATCCTCCGAGCCGACAATGCTTCCTTACCGTGAAACTCTGCCACCTGTTGGCCGACATGCCTACTACAGCTGTGGTGTGGCGTGGAACTTTCGACGTCGATTGCGCTCTGAGCGGGTTGTTCAGCAACAATCGCTGGTGTACGGGCACAAAACACTGTCTATCAGCGTTGAACTCGACGTTGGACAGACTCGAGCACTGAACCTCAGAACACCGGAGAGTGAACACCTAGTGTAGCGTGTCGTTGATTCCTTTGGGGCTGATTGTTTGTCAGACTTGATTCATGGTTTATTTGGCGAGGGCATTGGAGTT
>NZ_KI914736.1:48891-53480 GCF_000520515.1 Arthrobacter sp. H20 | reverse complement strand
AACCAAGACGCCAAACCATTCACCTGGACCAAGTCAGCGGAGTACCTCCTGGGCAAGATGAAACGCAAACAAACCATTAACACGGAGCACTAGCGGGTAAGCGTGTACTGCTAATCGGCAGTAGCTACTCTGCTGAGGACATTGGTATGCAGGCCTTCAAGATGGGCGCAGCTTCAATGACTTTCAGCTACCGCACGGCCCCCATGGGATTTGACTGGCCTGACACTGTCAGCGAACGCCCGCTTCTCACCCGGTTCGACGGCAGCACAGGTCATTTTTCAGACGGCACCTCGGCCGAGTTCGACGCCGTCATCCTGTGCACCGGGTATCAACACAAGTTCCCTTTCCTACCCACTGAGCTCGCGCTGCATACTCCGAATGTGTTGTATCCGGACAATCTCTACAAGGGTGTCCTGTGGCAGGACAACCCTCATCTGATGTATCTGGGAATGCAGGACCAGTACTTCACCTTCAATATGTTCGACGCCCAGGCCTGGTTCGCCCGCGACGTCATGATGGGTACCATCCCGCTGCCCTCAGCTGCCGAACGCACTGACGACGCGAATAGGTGGCTGGACCGGCAGCTCACGATTACTTCCCACTTCGATGACGTGGACTTCCAGGCCAACTATCTGCGGGATCTGATCATGGCGACCGACTACCCGCCATTCGACCTTGACCGCGTCGCTGACCTTTTCAAGCAATGGCTAATCAACAAGGAAAACAACATCCTCGGCTACCGGGATGACACCCATACCTCGGTTATGACCGGGACCGAAGCATCGGTCCACCACACTCCGTGGCTGAGCGCCATGGACGATAGCCTCGAACGATTCCTCGGGTCGACTACAACGGCGCCGGAATCTGCGCTGACGCATCCCACGGGATCGTCCACCCCAGGTCGTTGAACAACCCGTCCAACAGCATGGCTGTGAATCCCCACACCGTGACATCCCTGACCAGGAAAGCCGGCGTGGTCCAGGAGACACCGTTGCGGCGGCCAACAATTGAACGGCGTCCTGCCGGATTCAGCAGGTCAGCGACGGGTATCCGGAACACATGCTCCGACTCCGCCTCGTCGACCGCGGTCACCGGTGATTGCCGGGCCCACCAGGCGAGCACCGGGGTGACAAGGAAATTGCTGACCGGAAGACCCGATTCGGGCAACTGACCGAGCACCTCGACGCCGGTGGTATCGACCCCCGTTTCCTCACGCGCCTCACGGAGCGCAGCGGCGACCGGCCCGGCATCGTCGTCGTCAATCCGCCCGCCGGGGAACGCCACCTGGCCGGGATGATCGTTCAGCGATCCTGATCGCAGAACCAACAGGACGTCCAGGTCATCGGGGACCGCGGCAGCGTGGAAGTGGGCGGGCCGATCGTCGAGGGTGCCGAAGAGGATCAGCACCGCCGCATGGCGGGCCTGCGCGGGGTCAAGGCCGCGCGGCGTCCCGGTCTGTGCCGCGGACGTCTGTGCCAGGTCCAGTAGTTGTTGACGAGCGCTCATGCTCCGAGGCTGTACCCGGCAGCCTGCAGCTCTCGCCGGGTTGCGCCGTCCCTCATCAGTTGCAGCAGTTCCTCCCTGCCGGGCGCCAGCTCATATTTCAGCAATCTGGCAGCCTTGACCGGATCCACCTCTCCCTCGCCATACGCGGGGCACAGGGCTGCCAAGGGGCAGGCACCGCACGCAGGCTTGCGGGAGTGGCATACCCGGCGGCCGTGAAACACGACGTGATGCGACAGCATGGTCCAGTCCTGGGGGTCAAACAAGCGCGCGACGTCGGCCTCGACCTTCACTGCGTCGTCGGACCCGGTCCATCGGAAACGCCTCGCCAAACGCCCAAAGTGGGTATCGACAGTGATTCCCGGTATGCCGAACGCATTGCCGAGCACCACGTTGGCGGTCTTGCGCCCCACGCCGGGCAGCGTCACGAGATCCTCGATTCTCGCTGGGACCACTGAGTCAAACTCATCAACCAACCGGTTGGAGAGCGCCAGCAGGCTCTTCGCCTTGGCCCGGAAGAACCCAGTGGGCCGGATCAGCTCCTGCAGAGCCGCTTCATCAGCTTCGGCCAGGCTCCGCGCGTCGGGGTACCTGGCGAAGAGTGCCGGGGTGGTGAGGTTGACCCGCACATCGGTCGTCTGGGCAGACAGAACTGTTGCGACGAGTAGCTCAAAGGGGTTGGTGAAGTCGAGCTCCGCTACCGCATAGGGGTACTCCGCTGCGAGCGTGCGGTGGATCCGGCGGGCTCGCCGTTTGACGGCGAGGGGGGTGGGATCCGGCGCGCCAGCTGACACCTTTCGGGCCACTACCAGCGCCTAGCCGTCGCTCGGCGCGCGCTCGATATTGCTCAGGTCCCGCATCACTCCGATACGGCCGGTCCGCTTATCCTGGACCAGGAACTCCTCGCCACGGTCTTCGATCCCGACTTCCCAGTCGCCGGGGCGCAGGACGAAAAGCTCAACACCTGAGGCCTCGTCGACCACCGGGCGGGGTGTGCCTACCGCGAACCAGAATGCCTCCACAACCGCGGCGTCGTCGGATTCCTTGGTTGCCGAGATGGGCTCGTGGGCGTCATCGCTCCGCCGTTCAACTACCTGATTGACTGTGGTTGCGGCGGCCGGAGCATCGGCGCCGGTGGTTGCGTCCCGCGCTGCTGACGTCGTGTCGGCCGGGTGTTCGCCCGTCGTCGTCGCCTTGTCAGCTGTGCCCACCGAATCTGCCGATGGCGCCGAAGTCGGTGAGGGCGCCGCGTCAGGGGACGTGCTGTAAGGGGCGAAATCCTCGTCAGCGAACCTAGGGTAGCCTGACGAATCGGCGTCGGACAGTTCCTTGTCCTGAGCCCCGGGCACAGCCCCTCCTTCATTTTTGAGGTGCACGTTGGGAGGGCCCTGGGAGTCGTGAGCCTGCGATGCCTTGGCCGCGCCGAATCCGAACCTACTGCGGAGAGCGCCGCCCGCTGGCTTCCCCTGATCGGCCGGCTGTGACGGGTTACCGGTTGAGCCCGGCGTCGGACTTGCCCCAGCTGTTGCCGCCGCCGCGCTGGCACGGGGATGCGTCGTCGTCCCCGATTGATCACTGAAATGGGAAACCTGTTCTGCGGGAACCGGTGCGGCTGCTTTGGATTCCTTGGGTGGTTTGGGTGCCGCCGGCAGAACACCGCGGGCCATGACGTGGGCGCTGGCTGTCGGTCGGCCGGTAAAATCTGCGGCGAATATCGGCAGATGCGGCCCTCCCACAGTTGCGGCAAGCATCCCGATCCCGCCGAGGAGGCAGATGAACGGGCCGATGTGGAAGGCGGTGACTGTCTGAAGAAAAAAGAAAGCAGTGGCCAGAACAGCTACCACCGAGGCGAATTGATCCACTGAGAGCGAACCGATTCGTGTATCGGCGCCAAGCCTCCGCGCGGTGAGCAGACCTGCTGTGGCCACCGGGAGGACAATTCCAATCCCGAGGAAGAACAGCGACGACGCATTCCACAGGTTGCCGAACGAGCCTCGTGCTTCGAAGAAGGGGAGCAGCGAGCCGATGAAAATGAGGAGGATCGAGCCACCGATCACCGCTTCGCGAAGGGTGAAGGGGCCGACGGCTGCCTCGCTGCCGCCCGCTGACTTCGGCGGAGCGGCTGAGGAGGATGCGTTGGCTTCGGTGCTGCTACTGCTGCCGGCGAACCGGCCGGTGTGCGGATCTGTCATGTCGAGATTCCATTCGTCGCAGCGGCCGGGCGGGCCGCAGTCGCCAGCGTTCTTTTCCTTTCACCAGAGTAGTCACCCCATCCCTCCTCTACTACCCATCAGGGGTTCGGCGCTGGCCCGTGGCGCCACTCACCGCAGAAACTCAACCATTCACATTTACGAGTGTGAGCGCGCACACACAACAAGTGTCCCCACGGTTAGTCTGGTCTCCAGTGTCGCGGTGTTGCGTGCCGGTCTTCGAACCGGGCGCTCGCCGCTCCCAAGATAACCGGCAGAAGAAGGGTTGAACATGTCTGAGAGCACCCAGACCACGCAGGGCGACGCATTTGAGAATCTGCTCCACGAGGAGCGCCGCTTTCCCCCGACCGAAGAGTTCGCTGCACACGCCGTCGCGCAGCCTTCCCTGTATGAAGAAGGAAAGGCCGGCCCTGAGTTCTGGGCTACCCAGGCGAGGGCGATGCTGACCTGGGACCAGGACTTCACCCAGGCCCTCGATTTCTCCGACGCCCCCTTCGCCAAGTGGTTTGTCGGTGGGCGGGTCAACGCTGCCTACAACGCGTTGGACCGCCATGTCGAAGCTGGTCTCGGAGACCGGGTCGCCATTTACTTCGAGGGTGAGCCCGGCGACACCCGCTCCTACACCTACGCGCAGCTCACCGAAGAGGTCAAGAAGGCTTCGAACGCTTTCCTGTCGCTCGGCGTCGAAAAGGGAGACCGGGTTGCGGTGTACCTCCCCATGATTCCCGAAGCGGTGATCACCATGCTCGCCTGCGCGCGGATCGGCGCTGTGCACTCGGTGGTGTTCGGGGGATTCTCCGCTGAGGCGTTGCGCAGCAGGATCGATGACGCCGAAGCCAAATTGGTCGTCACCGCTGATGGCACTTACCGGCGGGC
>NZ_KI914736.1:13457-48791 GCF_000520515.1 Arthrobacter sp. H20 | reverse complement strand
TTCGTTGAAGCCCGCCGTCGACGGCGCCCTGGAACGGCCTGGACACACGGTCACCAGTGTGGTGGTGGTCAAACGCAACGGCGAGCCAGTGGAGTGGACCGAGGGCCGGGACATCTGGTGGGACGACGTCGTCGGCACCGCATCCCCCGAGCACACCGCCGTCGGCCACGACTCGGAGCACCCGCTATTCATCCTCTACACCTCGGGTACCACCGGGAAACCCAAGGGCATCCTCCACACCACAGGCGGCTACCTCACGCAGACGGCCTTCACCCACAAGAACACATTCGACCTGCGGCCGGAGACCGATGTGTTCTGGTGCACTGCCGACGTCGGCTGGGTCACCGGGCACAGCTACGTGACCTACGCACCGCTGGTCAACGGGGCCACGCAGCTGATGTACGAGGGCACGCCCGACACTCCACACCAGGGCCGGTGGTGGGAGCTGATCGAGAAATACAAAGTGTCAATCCTTTATACAGCTCCGACGGCCATTAGGACCTTCATGAAGTGGGGCCGGGACATCCCCAAGAAGTATGACCTGAGCTCAATCCGGGTGCTCGGCTCCGTCGGTGAACCGATCAACCCCGAGGCCTGGATGTGGTACCGCGAGATGATCGGTGGCGGCAGCGCACCGGTGGTGGATACCTGGTGGCAGACCGAAACCGGCGCCCAGATGATCTCACCCATGCCAGGAGTTACCCACGCCAAGCCAGGCTCCGCGCAGGTTGCGGTCCCCGGAATTGCTGTGGACGTGGTCGATGAAATGGGCCAGTCAGTACCCAACGGGTCGGGCGGCTATCTCGTGGTCCGCGAACCGTGGCCGTCAATGCTTCGCGGGATCTGGGGAGATCCGCAGCGGTTCAAGGACACCTACTGGGCCCGTTTCGACAACATGTATTTCGCTGGCGATGGAGCGAAGCGGGATCAGGACGGGGACATCTGGTTGCTGGGCAGGGTTGACGACGTCATGAACATTTCAGGTCACCGGCTGTCCACCACTGAGATCGAGTCGGCCCTGGTCAGCCACCCCTCGGTGGCGGAGGCCGCCGTCGTCGGGGCATCGGATGAGACGACCGGCGAGGCGGTGGTCGCGTTCGTGATTCTGCGTGGCTCAGCCGTCGACGACGACGACATCGTCACCACGCTGCGCAACCACGTGGGCAAGGAAATCGGGCCCATCGCCAAACCACGCAATATCCTGGTGGTGCCGGAGCTCCCCAAAACCCGGTCCGGCAAGATCATGCGCCGGCTGCTCAAGGACGTTGCGGAAGGCCGCGAAGTGGGCGACGCGACAACGCTGTCTGATCCGACGATCATGGCGCAGATCTCCGCTTCGCTGCGGAAATAGTGCGCAGGTGCGCATCCCGGGCTGGCTGGCCTAGGGATGCGCACCTTTCTGCTGCGGGTACAGGCGATGAGGTACCGGGTGTGACTTTGCTTTCGCCGGAGTGTGACCTTGCCCGTAATTGGTGGCGCTGCGCACCGGGGGCCGAGGACAATTTTCAGACGTGTCTACTACCACCGTCTCCGAAACCCCTGGACCGCCGTCAGCAGCGAACCGCAAGATGGCCAGAAAGTCAGCAGCCGCCTCTTTTGTCGGCACCACGCTTGAATCCTATGACTTTTACGTCTTCGGAACTGCTGCCGCCCTGGTGTTCAATCAGGTGTTCTTCGCCGCCCAGGACCCGCTGGCCGGCACGCTCTCAGCGTTCCTGATCTTTGCAATGGGCTTTGTGGCCCGTCCCCTCGGTGCCATCCTGTTCGGCCACCTCGGCGACCGGATCGGTCGCAAGAAAACCCTGATCTGGACCATCCTGCTCATGGGCCTGGCCACCGGCTCGGTCGGTCTGCTCCCGGATTACAGTGTGATCGGGGTGTGGGCACCCATCCTGCTGACCGTGCTGCGCCTCCTCCAGGGGCTCTCACTGGGCGGCGAATGGGGCGGATCCATCCTGATCGCCACCGAGCACGCTGAACCGCGCAAACGAGCGCTCTACGCCTCGATCCCCCAGCTTGGCTCCCCCGTGGGCACGATGCTCATCTCGCTGGTGTTCCTGATCCTGGCCGTCGCCGCCCCAGATGTCATGACGACCTGGGGGTGGCGCATCCCGTTCCTGCTGGCGTTCCCGTTCCTGGGAATTGCCCTGTACCTGAGACTCGCCATTGACGAGACACCGGTGTTCAAGGAAACCGTGCAGACCCAGTCGCGGGCCAGCATTCCGTTCTTCGAGGTTATCCGGCGCCAGCCCGCGGCTATCGCTGTCGCGGCGGCTGCGGCTGTGCTCGGCATCGGTTCCTACTTCCTCATGGTGTCCTATACCCAGGCATATGGCACACAGCGACTGGGACTAGCGCAGGAGACAGTGCTCAACGCGGCCCTGGTGGGTTCGCTCCTCCAGTTGCTGACCATCCCCGCGTTTGGCTATCTGGCAATGAAAATCGGTTCGGCCAAGGTGGTGGCTGGCGGAGCTATCGGCACTGCCCTGATCGCTTTCCCGCTGTACTGGGTGATCAGCATCGCCGACGCACCGACCTACGTAGCAGCCATCCTGCTGGGAGGCATCCTGCCGACGGCCAGCTGGGCGGCGCTCGGTGGTCTGATGGCCGACATCTTCGAGCCCCGGACCGGGTTCACTGCCCTGTCCTTTGCCTACAGCCTCGCCGCCATCGTCGCCGGGTTTGCTCCATCAATCACCCAGCTCCTCGGGACAGCTACCGACGGCGCCTGGTGGCACCCCGGGATCGTCCTGGCAGTGATGAGCCTCGTGACAGTGGCCGGCGCATTGGCTGCCGTGCGGTTGCGCCGGAAAGCGACCGATAACCAGCCTGCCGACCTCTCGGCCTCGACGGCGTAGCCATTCCCCGTCCCTGAAGCGGGACGGGGAGCGGGAAGAGTGGCGTGGGGCATAGTTAAGCCATGCCGAAGACCACTACCCTCCTGATCATCAACGGACCGAACCTGAACCTGCTGGGCACCCGTGAACCGTCGACCTATGGGACAGCTACCCTGGCCGACGTCGAGGCGGTCGCCGCTGACGCCGCTGGGCGCCACGGCTGGGCGGTCACCTGCGTGCAGTCCAACCATGAGGGTGAACTGGTCGATGCGATCCACGGCGCGGCGGGGACAGCCGACGGCATCGTCATCAACGCCGGCGCGTACACCCACACCTCCATCGCCATCCGCGACGCGCTCACCGCCGTCGGCCTTCCGCTGGTTGAGGTGCACATCACCAACGTGCACCGACGCGAGGAATTCCGCCATCACTCCTACCTGTCAGCCGTCGCGGAGGCGGTAATTGTGGGTGCCGGAATCAGTGGTTACCGGTTCGCCGTCGATCATCTGATCGAAAAACTCGCCGGGGGTCCATCAGTTACGACCTCCCATGAGGGACGATAGAAACATGATCGACATCACACCAGTTGACGGGGTTCCCAGCGACGCCCCGCTCCTCGAGGTCAAAGACCTCGCCGTTACCTTCAGCACCACCTACGGCGATGTGACAGCCGTCGAGAATGCGAGCTTCACCCTAAGACGCGGTAAGACCCTCGCGATTGTTGGCGAGTCAGGATCAGGCAAGTCGACGACGGCGATGTCCTGCATCGGCCTGTTGCCCTCCAACGGCGTCATCACCAACGGCAGCATCATGTTCGAGGGCCAGAACCTGGCAACACTGCCAGAAGCCAAGATGCGCTCCATCCGTGGGCGGGCGATTGGCCTGGTACCCCAGGACCCGATGTCCAACCTCAACCCGGTCACCAAGATCGGCACCCAGGTCGCCGAGACCCTCCTGGTCCACGGGATGACAACCAAGAAGAACGTCAAAGAGCGTGTCATCGAAGTGCTCTCCGCCGCCGGTCTGCCGGACGCCGGGGAGCGGGCCAAACAATACCCTCACGAATTTTCCGGCGGAATGCGACAGCGCGCCCTGATCGCGATTGGACTGGCCTGCCAGCCGCGACTGCTGATCGCTGACGAACCGACCAGCGCCCTGGACGTCACCGTGCAGCGGACCATCCTGGATCAGATCGACCAGATGACGGAGCAGCTGGGCACGTCGGTGCTGCTGATCACCCACGACCTGGGGCTTGCCGCTGAGCGCGCCTCGGACCTCGTTGTGATGCACCGCGGCCGGGTGGTGGAAGCAGGACCGGCGCAGCAGCTCCTGAATGATCCCCAGCACCCCTACACCCAGTCGCTGGTCCGCGCCGCACCCAGCGTCGCGGCAGTACGTCTCCGGCCGGGGACCTACCACGCCGACACCGCTCGGCGGGTGGAACTAGCTGAAGCAACGTTCGTCGAGCACCAGGCTGAGACCGGAGCCAGTACGCCAATGGCGACCGATCCGGGCAAGAACATCGTCGAGATCCGCGACCTGACCAAGGTCTACAAAAGGCGTGGCAGCTCCGATGACTTCTACGCGGCGAAGAACGTAACCCTTGACGTACCACGGGGGCAGACCGTCGCCATTGTGGGCGAGTCCGGTTCAGGAAAGACCACCACAGCGCGCATGCTCCTGAAACTGATCGAGCCGACGTCGGGCACCATGACCTTCGACGGGATGGACGTAGGAACCCTGGACAAGGCGCAGCTGGCGGATTTCCGGCAACGCGTTCAGCCGATCTTCCAGGACCCGTACTCCTCACTAAACCCGATGTTCACCATTGAGCGGATCGTTGAGGAGCCCCTCAACGCCTACAAACGAGGGTCAAAGAGCGAACGACGCGCCAGGGTCCGCGAACTGATGGACCAGGTCTCCCTGCCGCAGATCGCGCTGCGCCGCTACCCCTCGGAGCTCTCCGGCGGGCAGCGGCAACGTGTGGCGATTGCTCGTGCTCTGGCTCTGAAGCCCGAGCTGATCATCTGTGACGAGCCCGTTTCAGCACTGGACGTCCTGGTTCAGGCCCAGATACTGAAGCTGCTCGGGGATCTCCAGGCGGAGCTCGGTCTGAGCTACCTGTTCATCTCCCACGACCTCGCGGTGGTCCGCCTCATCTCCGACTACGTCTGCGTGATGAAGGACGGTGAGCTGGTCGAAGCGGCCACCTCAGAGGAAGTGTTCCAGAACCCGCGCCACCCGTATACGCGCCAGCTGCTGGCGTCGATTCCCGGCAACGAGCTGAACATCGCCTAGAACCGCTCCTAACGGCAAAAGACCCCGGCACCATCGGTGCCGGGGTCTTTGCGTCATGGCTGGCTGACTAGCTACTTCTTGCGGGTCTTGGGATCCAATGACTCTCGCAACGATTCACCCAGCAGGGTGAATCCCAGCGCCGTGACTGCGATACAGATACCTGGCAGGAACGCCAGCTGCGGCGAGTTAGCCAGCTCGCTCTGGGCGTAGGTGAGCATCCGTCCCCATTCGGCCGTCTGCGGCCGCCCGCCGCCGAGCCCAAGGAACGACAGGGCTGCGGCGTCGATCACTGCTGTGGCGAGGGTCAGCGTGGCCTGGACGATAACCGGTCCAACACTGTTGGGCAGCAGATGGCTCATGGTGATGGTGGAAAGGCTCAGGCCCAGCGTCTGGGCGGCAAGAATGTAGTCCGAGCCGCGCTGGGACAACATCGATGCACGCAGCAGCCGCGCAAAAATGGGCACCTGCGAAACACCGATCGCAATCATGACCGCGTACGGCCCCTGACCGAGGATCGCAGCGATGCTTACCGCCAGCAGGAGGTTCGGCACCGAGAGCAGGATATCCACGAACCGCATGATGACACTGTCCACCCAGCCGCCGAGGCCGCCAGCAAGCAGCCCAAGGATCATCCCGCCGACGAGGCCTAGAGCAGTCGAGACGACGCCAATCAGCAGGGACGCCTGCGCGCCCCAGATCAGTTTGCTGAGGAGGTCTCCGCCGAATCGGTCGAGTCCGAGAGGGTAGGCGTCCAGCTCGCCCGGGCCCGGGATGTTGGTGGGAGTGATCTCGGTACGTCCCGGGAGTTCATCGCCGCCGTAAGGGGCGAGGACCGGCGCCAAAATGGCCACGAGGAGGAACAATCCGATGATAACGGCTCCGGCGATGGCCTGCGGGTTCTTCTTCAGCCGACGGAAGGCATCCTTCCAGAGTCCGGTTCCGGCGCCGTCGGGCATGCTCGGTTCGGTGGGCGTTGGCCCGTCACCGGCAGTTGGCGGCAATGTAGTACTCAACTCACACGCACCCTTGGATCGATGATGCTGTAGGAAATGTCAACGATTAGGTTGATCACTGCGTACAGGATGGCAATGATAATGATGAACCCTTGAAGGACCGGATAGTCGAGTCCAAAGATCGCATCACGCAGGAATCTGCCGATCCCGTTGAAGGCAAAGACCGTCTCGGTTAGCACCGCACCGGAAATAAGAAGGCCCACCTGGAGACCGATGGTCGTGACCACCGGGAGCATCGCATTACGGAGGATGAAACGGTTCCGGATGGTCTTCTCCAGCAAACCCTTGGCGCGGGCGGTACGAACGTAGTCTGCGTTCTGGACCTCCAGTACTGAGGCGCGGGTGATCCTGACGATGATGGCCAACGGGATGGTACCCAGAGCGATCCCCGGGAGGATCAGGTGCTGGAATGCGTCCCAGGCGGCATCCCACTCGCCGGTGAGCATCCCGTCCAGGACGTAAAAATCGGTGACGTGGGTGGCGTCCATCCGGGGGTCTTGCCTGCCGTCCGGCGGCAGGATGGGCCACTGGATGGCGAACAGGTACTTGAGGATGAAGGCCAGGAAGAAGACCGGGACGGTGATGCCGAGCAGGCTCAGGACCACAGAACTATGGTCAACGAACCGCCCGTAGTAGCGGGCGGCCACGTAGCCAAGCGGGATACCGATGCCGATGGCGAAAATCAGGGCAACGATGGTGAGTTCGACGGTGCCGGGGAACCGGGTGGCAAACTCTTCAAGCACCGGGCGGCCGGTGTTGATCGAGGTGCCGAAGTCACCTTGCAGGAGCTTGCCCATGTAGGTGAAGTATTGGGCGACGATAGGTTCATTGAAGCCGTAGAGCTCATTCACCCTCTCCACCGCTTCAGGGGTGGCCCGCTCGCCCAGAAGAGCGGTTGCAGGACCGCCGGGAAGATTGCGCACCCACAGGAACAACAGGATCGACAAGCCGATCAATGTGGGTACCAGCAGCGCGAGGCGCTTACCAATGACGCGTAGCACGGGGTCCTTTCAGGAACGGATCAAACACTTTTCCAACGAACGACAGGAGAGCCGGGCCCGATAGGCCAGGCTCTCCTGTCATCTGATGATGCTATTCGTTGAGTTCGATCATGTTGAAGACCTCGTCATTGACTGGGCTTGCCGGGTACGAGTCAACCCGTGGCGCGAAGGCCAGCGATGGCGCAGGGTGAGCCAACGGGATCGCCGGGTTGAACTCGGCAATCTGTTCGTTGATTTCCTCGTACGCCGCCGTCTGCTCTTCCCTGTCGGTCATGGCGCGGGCCTCATCCAGGGCCGCGAACAGTTCGGGGTTGTCAAAACCGAACTCGAGCTTCTCCTGGCCGAAGAACACGCCGATGAAGTTGTCAGTGTCGTTGTAGTCCCCGGTCCATCCGAGCAGGTGGATGCCATGGTCGGCCGTGCCCTGGATCTTGTCCAGGTAGTCGGGGGTCCACACGTCAGGAGCAGGAGTAGCGGTAATGCCTACGGCTGCCAGCTGATCGGTCAGGTTGGTGAAGACCTGCTCGGGAGTTGGCATGTACGGCCGGGAAACGTTCGTCGGGTAGTTGAACTCGACCTCGAAGCCGTCGGGGTAACCCGCTTCTTCAAGCAGTTCCATGGCCCGCTCCGGGTCATAGTCATAGGTGGTTACCTCGTCGTTGTAGCCGTCAACAACGTCAGGGATGAACTGGGTAGCCAGCTGCGTTCCTTCCGGAAGAGTCTGGTCAATCAGTGCCTGCTTGTCGATGGCGTGGTGGATCGCTTCGCGGACCAGAGGATCGCTCAGCTCTTCAACCTCGTGGTTCAGACCCAGGTACAGGATCGTAAAGGGATCACGCGGAACGATCATGAAACCCTCGTCCTCAAGGGTCGGGATATCCGCTGGCGAGACGAGGTCAAACCCGTCGACAGTACCAGCCTGCAGGGCCTGGGTCCGCGCCTGTGGATCGTCGATGACACGGAAGATGATCGTCTCTACCTGTCCCTGCTCGCCCCAGTAGTCCTCGTAGGTGGACAGCTGTAGCTGCTCGCCAACCGACCAGGAATCGAACTTGAACGGTCCGGTACCTACCGGGTTGCCCTCGGCGTAGGCGCTAAGGGCAGGAGCTTCTGCAGATCCGCCGATGTCGTCGGCGGCGAACTCTTCAAGCGCCGTTGGGCTCTGCATGGCGAAAGCCGGCAATGACAGTGCCGGAACAAATCCGGCAAATGGCTGCGCGAGCGTGACGGTTGCCTCGAGGTCCCCGTTCACCTCGCAGGATTCGTAGACAGCAGCGTCAGGTGAGTCAGCGAAGCCGCGGAACAGGTTGTTGTAGTAATAGGACACGGAGGGCGCCTGGGCCACCCCTGTCCAGTTGTACCAGCGGTCAAAGTTGAAGCAGACGGCGTCGGCATTGAATTCGGTGCCGTCGTGAAAGGTGACGCCCTCCTTCAGCGCGAAGGTGGTCGAGAGGCCGTCTTCGGACGTTTCCCAGGACTCGGCGAGTAGCGGGGCTGGATCGGCTGTGCCGGGCTCCACTCCAACGAGGCCCTCGAACAGCTGGCGGCTGATCCGGAAGGTCTCCCCGTCGCTGGCAAAGGCGGGGTCAAGGGACGCTGGGTCCGACGATGCTGCGAAAACGAAAGTCGAATCGACTGCCGCCTCACCGCCATCGGCAGTTTCGTCGTCCCGCTGGCTTTCGACGCAGCCGGAAAGCAACAGCGCACCGATTGCCAATCCTGCCGTGATCACAGCGGCCCGCTTTCTGGCGGGGCGTGAGCTGCGCGGCGGTGTGGCGCTTTCTTGCATGTTGAGCTCCTCGTGTACGAGTGGGGAGGCAGTGCACGTGATGTGATGCCCTGACGGCTTCGCTGGCGCGCAGCTATCTGTGCAAAGAGCCTAACCCCGCGGACGGGTGGTTATGGGATTTACATCACAGTTGAGGTTACGATTTGGTCACGCGTTTAGGGCAGAGCCCAAGTGATCGTGAACGATGGGACGGCTGTTTGCCCGTCACCTCGGAAGGACCAGCATGACTGAGAAACTCGATACTGCCGCCTGGTACCGGCGGTTTGCCGTTGTGGAAGCCCGCGGGTACTCCAAGACCTATGACCAGTGGTGCATGGGTCTTAGCGAGGATCCGCAGGTCCTCGGTATGCTCGACGACCTGCCAGCAGCCAAACGCCAACCGAACCTGCTGCTGGGCGCAGCACGCTTCAACGGCGCGGAGCCGACGCCGTATCCTCAGTTCCGCGAGTTTCTGCTGGACCATTGGACTCAGATACGCGGGACGATGCTCGCCCGACGGACCCAGACCAACGAGGCAGGTCGATGCGCTGTCCTCCTGCCGCTCCTGGCGAGGATTGCCGCTGCTGAGGGCCAGCCGCTGGCTCTGATTGAGGTGGGTGCCTCCGCCGGGTTGTGCCTCTACCCGGACCGGTACGGCTACTCGTACGACGGCGGTCCTGTGCTGTCAGCCGGTGAGGTCCCCGACGCGCTGGTGATGGACTGTGCCTCCACCGGTAGCCCACCGCTGCCCAGCCAACTGCCTCAGGTCACCTTTCGCGCCGGCCTGGACCTGAACCCGCTCGATGTCGCTGACGACGACGACGTCGCCTGGCTGCAGGCGCTGGTCTGGCCGGAGCATGCCCGCCGCCGAGACCGGCTACGCGCCGCCGTCGAGGTGGCCCGCCGGGNCGCCGGGAGCCGCCAGCGCTGGTCACAGGTGATCTGGCCCTTGACGTCGACGCGTTGGTTGCCTCGGCACCGGCCGGGTCCACAGTTGTCGTGTTCCACAGCGCGGTTCTGGGGTACGTCGACAAGCTGGGCCGGGAGACGTTCAGGGAGACCATGGTCAGGCTGACATCCGACCGGAGCCGTCCCGTGCACTGGCTGTCGAACGAAGGCTACGGGGTCCTGCCGGGGGTGGCGGGTGCCATGCCGAAGGCTGAAGCCGAGGTGGACCGTTTGTTTGTCCTCGCCCACAACGGCCACGCCGTGGCCCGGACCGGCGGCCACGGGCAGACGCTCGAGTGGCTGGCCTGAGACCCTAGCGGCGGTTGCACTGTCCCGCCGACACGGTGTCAGTCAACGCACCAGCCTGCTCGGCGATGGGCTGCAGTTCCGCCAGGGTGAGGGCGTACCCCACCGGCGCATCCTGAGTTGATTTCGCGAAGATCACTCCAGCCACCCTGCCCTGCATGTCCAGCAGCGGCCCCCCCGAGTTTCCCTGCTGCACGTTCGCCGCGAGGCTGTACACGTTGACCGACGAGGGGTCAGCTCCGTAGATGTTGGCGACCAGGACATCGCTGCGGTTCTGGATGCTCGCAGGCTGGATCTGGAACGGCCCACCGGCAGGGTAGCCCGCAAATGCTGCGGTGTCTCCGGTGGCGAGGTCTTCGCCAAGCGGCAGGGCGGCACGGTCCAGTCCATCTACGGCAAGGACAGCGATGTCCCGGACGGCATCAAAGTGGACAATCCGCCCTGGCAGTGCTCCCCCTCCGGGAACCTCCACAACCGGTTCATTGACCCCTGCAACCACGTGGGCGTTTGTTACCACACGGCCCGGCGCGATGATGAAGCCGGACCCGGTCTGGTTCTGGCCACATTGGAACGCTGTCCCGGCGATGCGCAGCACCGACTCGGATGCGGCGGCGAGCTCCGGAGTATCGACTGAGGCATCGGGAACCGGAATCGGGGATGCTGGGGCAACGCTTTCGAGGATGGTGGGGATGCCGTCGTCGACCGCTATGGTGCGCAGTTGTGCCATCCAGGTGCGGACCGGCGACGGTGTCAGGCTATCGATTCCCCGGATTACCTGTGACGAGGCGATCGACTGGGAAAGGAAGGGCATGCCGAGGGTCCCGATGCTGAACGCCAGCATTGACATCACCAGCGCTGCGACCACCACGTTCACCGCACCGCCCAATAGTCGGTCGACCAGCCGGATGGGAGGAAAGTCAAGGGCCCGGCGAATGCCTCCCCCGAGCCGCGAACCGATTGCCTGGCCCACTACAACCAGCACCAGTGCGGTGAAAATGATGGCGGGCAGCCGCCACGCCTCGTCGGGAACCCACTCGCTGACAAGGGGGATGGCGAAGAAAGCAGCTATGGCTCCGACAACGAAGCCGGCAATGCCGCCGAGCGTCACCAGGAAGCCGTTGCGTAGGCCGGCAACGAGATATCCGATCAGCGCCAACACCAGCAAAATGTCCAAGATGGTGAATTCTGGCACGTGCGCTCTCCCTGGTTGTTCAGAGGCGCTGCACCTCCGACCAAAGTGAGTCTATCGGCCGGTACTGACAATCTCCTGAGCCTCGCCACTACCCGAATCAGCGTTTTGGTTGCCCTCGGAACCGGTTTGACTCTTCTTCAGCAGGTTATTCGGCTAATCCGACGGCGAACACGCGTGTAGCAGGTGTCACAAGTTCGTTATGTACGGCAAGATGGAATGAGCCAACAATTGATCAGGAGAATTCATGGACATCGAGGTACTGCGCCGCGCGCCACTCTTCGCTTCGCTGGGCGACGACGTTTTCGCCGCGCTCACCGACGAACTGACCGAAGTGGATCTCTCTCGCGGAGCGTCAGTTTTCCGCGAAGGCGATCAGGGCGACCAGCTGTATTTCATTGTGTCCGGCAAGATCAAGCTGGGCCGTACAGCTCAGGACGGTCGCGAGAACTTGCTGGCTATCCTCGGCCCGGGCGAGCTGTTCGGCGAGATGGCGCTGTTTGATCCCAGTCCCCGCACCGCCACGGCTACTGCCGTGTCCGAGACGCGCCTCGCCGGGTTGAAGAACGAAAACCTCCGCACGCTGCTCGAGACGCGCCCCGAGGTCTCCGCTCAACTACTGCAGGCTCTGGCCCGCCGGCTACGCCGCACCAATGAGTCACTGGCGGATCTGGTGTTCTCCGACGTCCCTGGCCGCGTTGCCAAGGCACTGCTGGACCTGGCCGACCGGTTCGGCCGCCCCGCGACTGACGGCATTCTGGTGGCTCACGAGCTGACGCAGGAAGAACTTGCCCAGCTGGTCGGCGCTTCCCGCGAGACAGTCAACAAGGCCCTGGCCGAGTTTGTGCAGCGGGGATGGCTGCGCCTGGAGGCGCGCGCCGTCGTTATCCTGGACATCCAGCGTCTGCGTCAACGGAGCCGCTAGATTCTGATGCCTCCTCCCCCACCTTCGCCGAAGAGTTAGATCTGGCGATCCCTCAGGGTTTCGATCGACCAGATCTAACTTCTCGGCATGAATACCTTTCGCTGAAGAGTTAGGTCTGGTGACGACGACGGCGTGCATCCCACCTAATCTCACCGTTCGGCGAGGGAATGGGGTGCCCGGTCCAACCCTGCCGGCGGAGGGCACGGGTTATTTTCTGTTCGATCCACTCAGACCCGGCGCTGACGTCCAGCTTGTTGAGTTTAATCTGTTTCCAACCGAGTTCAGCGGTCATCTGATCCCGGTTTGCGTCCCGGGCCTGCTGTTCTGGCGTCAGGTGGTGCAGTCCGTCGTATTCGATGCAGGTGCGAAAACCGCGACAGCCAAGGTCCGTCCAGACCTGCGGGATCCCGTTCAAGTCGCCAATTGGGTAGTTGACCAAAAACTCCGGTAACCCGGCGCGCTGCAGGACCAGCCGAACCATGGTCTCTGGTGGTGAATCAACACCCACCCGGAGTTCCTCGTATGCCCCGCGCGCCTTGCGAATCCACCGATGGCCCGATTGTCGACGCAGGTACCGCGCCAGTTCCGAGTAAGGAACGAGAGGGGTGCGCTCCGGTCCGAATGAGCGGCGATGTTCACTCACAATGAAGTCTCCGGCCACGATCAGGTCATCAAAAGTGAGCATTCCCGCCAGATCCAACCAGGTTCGGAAAACCGACGTAGTAGGCATCCCCTTGCGGGAAGTTGTGTCTCCCGAGATCATTTTCAGGCTGTGTCCAACCACGTCTTTTCGTTGCGGTCTGGCGTCCGGAAACGCCCGCGACAAATGAATGATCGGTTCATTCGAGAACCAGGGCGGAAGCGGGATGGCAAAGAGCTGAGCTGCGCTCGTGTGACTGATCCAGGAGCCAGGGGTCACATCGAGATACGGCTGGTAGCGGCCCACGGGCTCAAGCTCGGCATTTTTCGGTACCCGAATCCCCCGACTTGGCGTCCATAAGTCCGCCGCCCGGGTTCGGCTGCGCTGAACCCCCGCTCGCCGCGCGGAGTCCAGGGTGAAGGAATGCGATGAAAGGTCATCCGGCAACGGCGCTCGTCTAGGCATGCACCTATTGGACTCCATCGCGAGGTTCGCGACTTTGGTTATCCACAGTCGCCCCCCGAGGAGTTAGCTTTGGCGACTCACAAGGGTTTCAGCCCCCCCAAATCTAACTTTTCGGCGGGAGTGCGGGAGTTCGGGAGTGCGGGAGTTCGGGCGGGGAGGGCGGAGGGGGTTAGCGGCCGCGCTGGCCGGAACCGCCCTCGGTGGCTACCGAGCAGGCAACCTCAAGCATTGGGTCCTCATCCTCGGCAGGAGTAACGAGGTGGGGGTAGTAGACCTTCATGGGTCGCTTGTGCGTCAGGTAGGCAACACAGCCCTTGGACGATCCGATCTTCTCAAGTATGATCCGGACCGCGGGGACGGTCAGTCCATCCAGCGTGCGGCCCAACGAATTGGATTGCCCAACCTCGTCGCCGAGGATAGTGGTTTCTGCTCGCGCCACTTCCCGGGCGGCACACCGCCATTCCCCCCAGATTCCCTTGCTGGCGAGCACTGAGGCTTCCTGGCCAGTCGGCTGCGCGGCCGCGAAATAATGGGTGTCGAACCGGCGGTGAGCGTAATCCGGGCTGAGCCAATGCGCAAGCGGCTTGAGCAAGTCGGTGCGAAGCCCCAGACCCCGACGGGTCAGGATCTCGGAGAAGGAACGCTCCTGGGTGGCGATGTCCTCCCGGGCCTTCATCCATTCCGGATTCCGGCTCCCGTCGACAAGGGACACCGCGTCCGGTCCAGCCAACAGCACACCGGTCTCTTCGAATAGTTCGCGGATGGCCCCGACCACGTGGCGGCGGGCCGCAAACAGGTCATCAATACCCATCGCCTTCGCCCACTGAGCGGGTGTGGGACCGAACCAGGCGACGTCGTCGTCGTCGGACTCCTCGATGCTGCCGCCGGGAAACGCGACGATGCCCAGCGGGGACTCGCCGCGCCGGTAGGACAGGTAGGTTTCAGTTCCCGTGGGAGCGTCACGGATCAGGACGACCGACGACGCCAGGCGTGGCTTGACCGGCGTTCGTTCGCCGTGCTCAACCCAGCTTCGCGCTGCGCCAAGCTGGTCTTCTGGAACTTGAAAAAGACGGTTACTAATGTAGCCCACAGGAATCAGACAAACTCGGCGATAATCTCGACTTCCACCGGCGCATCCCGGGGAAGAACTGCAACGCCGACGGCGGAGCGTGCGTGTGTGCCGGCGTCGGCGAGCACCTGCCCCAGGAGGTCGGAGGCTCCGTTGATTACTTCGGGCTGGCCCGTGAAGCCGGGGTCGGAGGCGACGAAGCCAACTACCTTGACGATTCGACTGATCCGGTCCAGGTCCCCGATCTGGGACTTGATGGCCGCCAGTGCGTTCACCGCGCACGTTGCCGCATACTCTTTGGCAGCCTCCGGTGTCACCTCGGCGCCTACCTTCCCCAAAGCTGGGAGTTCACCGTTAATAAGCGGGAGCTGTCCGGCAGTGAAGACGTAGCTTCCCGTCACCACTGCCGGCACGTATGAAGCCAAGGGCTGCACTACGTCCGGGAGGGTGATTCCGAGATCCAGCAACCGGCGTTCGACGGCGGAAGTTGGGCTGTCGGTGCTAGTCACGGCTAGTTCTTCTCTCGTTTCAGGTAGGCAACGAGGCCCTTGCCATCAGGCCCAGGAACTACCTGCACCAACTCCCAGCCGTCCTCTCCCCACTGATCCAGAATCTGCTTCGTGGCGTGGATGATGAGCGGAATTGTCGAGTACTCCCATTTGGTCATGGTTCACAGACTAGCGCGTGCTTGTAAACTGGAGTAATGGCTGCTCGTAAATCACCGATCTTTGACACAGCAACCACCCTGGGGAAGATGATTGCGTTTCTCGGAATCAGTGCTTTGAGTGGGGTGCTTGCTGCGGGTCTACTGGTCCCAGTCGCTGCGGCGGCGGGTACCGGTGCTTCCGCATCTATCCAGTTCTTTGAAGAACTGCCGGCGGAACTGGAGCGCGGCGCCCTGGCCCAGCCTTCCAAGATTCTCGCCTCGGACGGGTCGCTCATCGCGACCCTGTATGAGGAGAACCGCCAGCCAGTCACCCTCGACCAGGTCTCCCCCAACATGGTGAACGCCCTCCTCGCTATTGAGGACGCCCGGTTCTACGAGCACGGTGGCGTGGACCTGCAGGGCATCATGAGCGCTGTAGTGAGCAACGTCAGCAGCGACACCACCCGCGGTGCCTCCACCATCACCCAGCAATACGTCAATAACGTCCTGATCGACGCCAGTCTGCAGAGCGGCGACGGATCGGTCACGTTCAGCGGCGGCAAGACCCTCGGCGACAAGCTCCGCGAAGCGAAATTGGCCATCGCCGTCGAGAAGGAGCTCAGCAAGGACGAGATCCTTGAGGGCTACATGAACATTGTGCCGTTCACCGGCACCACCTACGGCGTCCAGGCAGCGTCGAAGTACTTCTTCAACGTTGAAGCCGCGGACCTGAACATTCAGCAGGCGGCGCTGCTCGCCGGTGTGGTCAATGGACCCACCTTCTATAGTCCGGAGCTCAATCCGGAGCGCGCACTGGAGCGACGCAACCTGGTACTTGGCGCCATGTTGTCGAACAGCCACATCACCCAGGAAGAGTACGACGCCGCCGTCGCTTCCGATCTGGGCTTGGAAATCACCCCCACACTCAGTGGCTGCGTCGGCGCCGAGCAGTCACCGTACTTCTGTGACTACGTCACCCATCTGGTCCTGAATGACGCGGCCTATGGCGAAACCCTTGAAGCACGGCAAGACACGCTGTACCGCGCCGGGCTGACAATCACGACGACGTTGGACTCCGTGGCGCAGGCCGCAGCTCAGACAGCAATCGCCGAGACCGCTAACCGGGACTCCACGGATCCGTCGGTTGGTCACTCGATGGTCAGCTTGGAACCGGGCACCGGCGACATCCTGGTGATGGCACAGAACACCCGATACATGCCCGGCACCGAGCCGGGCGATTCAGTGCTGAACTTCAATGTCGACCTGTACGAAGGTGGAGACCCGGCCAAACCGCTAGGCGGAGTTGGCGGATTCCAGCCGGGATCAACATTTAAGCCGTTTGCGGTTGGCGGCTGGCTTGAGGACGGCCGGGCGCTGAACACGGTGGTTGACGGCAGCAAAAAAGTCTACCCAGTGGAAGATCGGTGGGAGGCCAGTTGCCTCCAGAATGGTTACTGGGAAAATCCCGGACCAGAACCCTACGAGCCTCAAAACTACGGCGACATCAACTATGGAAACTACAGCGTGCTAGAAGGACTCGCGAAGTCCTACAACACCGTCACCATGGAGACGGCCGACCAGATTGATCTCTGCACGCCGTTCCAAATCGCGGCTGATCTTGGTGTACACGATGGAAAGAGCTCGGAGGGCGAGTACACCCCTCTACAAGTTCTACCGTCCGCCTTGATCGGTGGCGGTAGTGAGGTGTCACCGATGTCCATGGCCACGGCTTACGCGGCGTTGGGAGCTGAGGGTCTGACGTGTGAGCCACGGGCTCTCACCGAAGTGACTGCTGTTGACGGCACCAGCTTCCCCGTTCCGGAACAGACGTGCGAACAGGCAGTTCCCGAGGAACTCGCCCGGGGCATGAATTACGCCACTCAGGCAGTGATGGAGCGTGGGTCCGGGCAACTCCTGGAGTACGGCGACGTCCCCATGGCAGGCAAAACGGGAACCAATGACGATCGGTCACAGACCTGGTTTATGGGCTACAACTCGGGGATGGCCACCGCAAGCTGGCTCGGAAACTGGAAGGCCAATAGTGTCTCCCTATCGGACCTGCAGATTGGTGGCCAGATCTATGAAGAGATCGATGGCGCGTTTGTTGCGGCTCCCTCCTGGGAGCGCTTCATGCAGCAGATCCCCGATCGTTTCCCAGCCGAGGAATTTGTTGATCCTCCGCAGCGCATGCTGAACGCTCAGCGTCCCACCACGCGGACTCAGCCCGGCAACGGGAACGGCGACCAGGAGGGCCGGCCAGGAAACAACCAGGGGGACCCCGGGAACAGTGGGCCACCCGCCGATGCCCCACCGGAGAATGGCCCCCGGAATCCAGACAACAACGAAGACGAAGGTTAACTCTTGGGCTCATCGAAGCTACTCGACGCCGCGACGATTGCTGTGGGGGGAACAGCAGCGGTAGCCGTAGCCGGTTTCGGTTACGCCTCCCTGGTGGAACGCAACCTGTTCCAGTTGCGGGAGGAGACTCTGCCGATCCTCCCTCCGGGCAGCCGCCCAGTGCGGGTCTTGCACCTCTCCGACATTCACATGGCACCGCGCCAGGTTGCCAAGACGCAGTGGCTGCAGGGGTTGGCCGAGCTCAAACCCGACCTCGTGGTCAATACCGGTGACAACCTCAGCCACCGCAAGGGAGTTGAACCGCTACTTGAGGCGCTTGGCCCTCTGATGCAGTTCCCCGGCGTGTTTGTGCCCGGGTCCAACGACTACTACGCCCCAGTGATCAACAACCCTCTGCGGTACCTTTCCGGACCGTCAAAGCACCGCACCGGGCGCGCGCCGAAGTCCCTACCCTGGGCCGAGCTATTCAGAAGCTTTGGCAGCGCGGGATGGATCGACCTCACCAACCGGTCACAGTCGGTGGCTATGGGTAACCTGCGGCTCGACTTCACCGGAGTGGATGATCCGCACATCAACCGTGACAGCTACGTGGGCTACCCAGCGGGCAGCAGCACGTCCCCTGATGCGCGGCACCTCCGGATTGCCGTCGCCCACGCCCCTTACCAGCGGGTCCTTGATTACTTCACTGCTGGCGGCGCTCACCTCATCCTCGCCGGTCATACCCACGGCGGCCAGGTCTGCATCCCGGGCTACGGCGCCCTGGTCAGCAACTGCGACCTTCCCACCTGGCGGGCACGCGGAGTCACCGACTGGGAGCACGAGGGGCGGAGCATCCCGTTGAATGTGTCAGCAGGAATTGGCACCTCCCGGTTTGCCCCAGTCCGCTTTGCCTGCCGACCGGAAGCAGTGCTGCTCACCCTGACCCAGCGGTAGCCGCAGTCAACCCAACTGGAGACTGCCGCCCCTGACAGAGGTGAGGGTCTGACATAGGATAGTTGCTACGGGACACGAATTGTCCGCTCCTGGTAGTTCCGCCTCTAAGTGTCAAAGACAGAAGTATGCAGACTCAAACCACCCTGTGGGAATCTCTCAGCCGGCTGTACCCACACATCAAGCCCATCTTGCCACGGCTGATTCTTGGCCTCGTCTGTGCGCTGGGCGCCAGCCTGATGGCGCTGGCCATCCCTCAGGTCTTCCGTGTGCTGATCAACGATGCCCTCACCGTCGGTGGTGCAACGTCGACGGTGTGGATCGCGGCCGGTGTCGTCCTCCTGCTCGGCATCCTTGAGGCGACGTTCGTTGCACTGCGACGCCAGTTTGTTATCGCTCCGGCGACAACCGTCGAAACGAATATGCGCACGTCTTTCTACCGGCATTTGCAGGACCTCACCGTCGCATTCCACGATCGCTGGGGCAGCGGGCAACTCCTCTCCCGCGCCATGACTGACCTGAACCTCATGCGCCGCTGGATGGCATTCGGTCTGATCATGCTGGTGGTGACGTCGTTGACTGTAGTGATCGGCGTCGTCATCATGTTCCTCACCTCGTGGGCGCTGGCGCTGATCTTTCTTGCCGCTGCGCTGCCGATCATGATCTACGGGTTCCGTTTCCGCACCTCCTACAGCAAGGTCTCCCGGAAAAGCCAGGACCAGGCCGGCGATCTGGCGACCACAGTTGAGGAATCAGTCCACGGCATCCGGGTCCTGAAAGCCTTCGGCCGCAGCCGCGAAGCCCTTGAGGGCTTCAACCTGCAGGCAGAAGAGCTTCGTCAGACGGAAATCTACAAGGCCCGCTCGCTCGCCAACTTTTCGTTGATCGTGACACTGCTCCCCGAACTGGCGCTGGGTGCATCACTGGTGGTCGGCGTGCTGTTCGCCGCCAACGGTGACCTGTCGATTGGCGCCCTGGTGGCGTTCTTCGCCACCGCCGCAGTAGTCGCAACTCCCGTCGAATTCATCGGCCCGCTACTGGCAATGACCTTCACCGCCAAGACCGCCATCGACCGGCACTACGAGGTGATGGAGTCGGTCAACACCATCACCGATCCCGAGGATCCAGTCCGGTTGGTCGATCCCCGCGGCGAGGTAACGTTCACCGACGTGCACTTCCGCTACCCGGACGCTGAGGAGGGCACCCGCGATATCCTCAACGGCATCAACCTCACCATGCGCCCCGGCGAGACGATGGCCCTGGTCGGGGTCACCGGATGCGGGAAGAGCACCCTCCTGCAACTGGTCCCCCGCCTGCATGAGGTGACAGGCGGATCTATCAGGATCGACGGAACCGATCTGCGCAGCATCTCCATCGCCGATCTCCGCACCCACGTCTCGGTTGCCTTCGAGGACACCACACTCTTCTCCAACTCGGTCCGAGAAAACGTTCTGATGGGTGCCGAACCGCGGGACGATAAACACGCCGAAGACATCCTGGCCGAGGCCCTCGACGTCGCCCAGGCGCACTTCGCCTATTCACTGCCCGACGGCGTCGACACCCTGATCGGCGAGGAGGGCCTCAGTCTCTCCGGCGGGCAGCGGCAGCGGATTGCGCTCGCCCGATCCATTGCGGCCAACCCGCGGGTTCTGGTTCTTGATGACCCATTGTCTGCGCTGGATGTGCGCACCGAGGAGTTGGTGGAGGAAGGACTGCGTCAGGTCCTTGATCAGACCACCACACTGATAGTCGCCCACCGGCCATCGACTGTTGCCCTCGCAGACCGGGTGGCCCTGCTGGAGGACGGGCGGGTGACCGACGTCGGCACCCACACCGAGCTGCTGGTGCGCAATACCCACTACCGGTACGTGATTGCCAGCCTGCCCGATGAACCGACTGACCTGGACACCGAACTCGAAGACCTGAAGAACGACGACGAGGGGGCGCTCACGTGAGCACAGCGCCACAGCCGAACAGCGGCTCGGCACGCGGCAGCGGGACGTCGTCGGGCGTGACCAATGAAGACGACGTTCTCCTCTCCAAGGCCCAGAACAAGTCGGTCCGCTCACGGTCCTTCCGCCTGCTGGGGTCCCTCATCCGGCCCAACCGGCGCCAGTTCATCTGGACCATCTCCCTGGTGGTCGTGTCCCAGGCCGCCCGTGTGGCAGGCCCGGCGATCATCGCGTTCGGCATCGACAACGCGCTACCCGCCTTGCTCGACGGCGACCCCACTTACCTTGTCATGGCGGGGCTCACCTACTTGGTTGCTGCCGTCCTGACTGCCTTCCTGACCGCCGGGTACGTCCGCGCGACTGCCCTACTCAGCCAGGCGATGCTGTTGGACCTGCGGTTGCGCGTCTTCCGGCACACGCAGCGGCTGAGTCTGGAATTTCACGAAAAGTACACGTCGGGGCGGATAATTTCCCGGCAGACCTCCGATCTGGAGGCGCTGCGCGAACTGCTGGACTCAGGTGTGAGCTCTCTTGCCTCCGGCGTGATGTACATGCTGTTCACCGCCATCACGATTTTCATCCTGGACTGGCGGACCGGTCTGCTGATTCTGGTCGCTGCGGTGCCGATGTTCTTCCTGGCACGCTGGTACCAGAAGCACTCCCAGATTGCCTTCCGTGCCTCCCGGGTGGTCTCCGCTCGGCTGATCGTGCACTTCATCGAGACCATGACCGGGATCCGCGCCGTCAAGGCCTTCCGGCGCGAGGAAGTCAACGCAGCTAAATACGACGAACTGGCCGAGGACTACCGCAAGGTCACCGTCCGGTCTATTAACCTCAACGGCATCTTCCAGCCGGGGCTGGTGCTGATCGGCAACGTGACGGTGGCAGTGGTGTTGCTGGTTGGTGGCTTCCGGGTACTTGATGGCACCCTGGCGGTCGGTGCCCTGCTAGCCCTTCTGCTCTACAGCAAACGGTTCTTCCAGCCGGTGGACCAAATGGCCATGTTCTACAACTCGTTCCAGTCGGCGTCGGCCGCGTTGGAGAAGGTGTCGGGTCTCCTTGAGGAAGTGCCGACCGTCCGTCCGCCGAGGAACCCGGTGCCGCTGAAGGATCCCCGCGGGGAAATCAGGTTCGACGGCGTGGAGTTCCGGTACGGCGATGGTCCAGTCATCCTGCCCACCATGGACCTACGGATTCCGGCCGGTCAGACCATAGCGCTGGTGGGTCAGACCGGTGCGGGCAAGTCCACCCTCGCAAAGGTTATTGCCCGGTTCTATGACGTTTCGGCTGGCAGCATCACCCTGGACGGCATCGATATCAGGGAGGTGGACCCACGTGACCTGCGGCGCGCCGTCGTCATGGTGACTCAGGAGGCGTTCTTGTTCAGCGGCAGCGTGGCGGACAACATCGCCCTCGGCCGGCCGGAGGCCTCTCGCGAAGAGATCGAGGAAGCAGCCAGGTCTGTCGGTGCCGACGCCTTTATCCGGTCCCTCCCCGAGGGCTACGACACCGATGTGAACAAGCGAGGCGGCAGGGTGTCCTCGGGTCAACGGCAGCTGATCAGCTTCGCCCGTGCGTTCCTGGCGAACCCTGCGGTGCTGATCCTTGACGAGGCCACCTCATCGCTGGACATCCCCAGCGAGCGACTCGTTCAGGAGGGTCTGCAGAAGCTGCTCGGCAACCGGACCGCCCTGATCATCGCCCACCGCCTGTCCACAGTAGCTATCGCTGACCGGGTGCTGGTGGTCCACGACGGTGAGGTGGTTGAGGACGGCACCCCGGCCGAACTGATCGGCGGAGATGGTCGCTTCGCTACTCTCCACGCGGCCTGGCAGGAGACGCTGGTCTAGCTTTACATCCCCAGCTGCTCGGGTAGTCTTGGTGGGTTGCTCTGGCAGCCGCTTCCGGCAGTGGTGGAGCAGATTCGGGGTGTGGCGCAGCTTGGTAGCGCGCGTCGTTCGGGACGACGAGGTCGCAGGTTCAATTCCTGTCACCCCGACCAGTGGAAGACTCCCGACGCAATGTCCCACCGATCAGCCAGGATCGGTGGGGATGGCTAGATAATCCCACCGACCGACGCCGATCAGTGGACTGCGTGCGGCGGCGACCGAAAGAGGGGCCGCAAACCCGCGGTGTAGTGACCCTGCTCAGGGCGGGTCCCTCACCGGGCCTGCAGTTCGCGGTGCTTCAACCAGGAGCTGAACGGCGCCGAGGTCAGTCCATGCACCAGTACTGAGCCAGTGATGGCCAGCGCGGTGTAGACGAATATCTGGTGGTTGCCGGTGTGGCGCTCGACCATAGTCGCATAGAAGAGCGCCGAGACTCCGACGGGCGCGAACCAGCTCATGAACGCTGTCTCCGAACGGTCATGGATGTTTTTCAACAGGGGCCGCAGCGCCCACAGGGTGAGAATCCGACGAAGTAGTACGGCGGCGGTGATCGCCACGGGTGCGACCCACCCCATCCTTATCCACTCGTCAATCGGCAGCGCCAACCCCAGCAGAATGAAGACCGGCAGCAGAAACAACCGTGCTGTAGCGTCGTGAACCTTGTCCTCCTGTGCTTCCTCTCGCTGCGGAATAACTTGGCCGAAGACTGCCACTCCAACGAAGACCGCTAGGAGAGCGTCGGTACCGATGAGCTTGCCTGCCCCCAGCAGAAGCAGCGCCAGGGGCAGGATGAATCCGAGGTAGGAGCTCTCCTCCATCAGGCCTTTGGTGCGCACAAATTTGAAGAGCCTTCCCAGCAGGTATCCCGCCAGTGCTCCGACGACGGCGGCGCCCAATACCTCCCACAACAAGACCTTCGTCACCAGCTCATGCCAGGCCAGCCCCGGCTCGGTGATCAGCAGCAACGGGAGCATTACAAACAGGTAGGCCACCCCGTCGTTGATCCCACTTTCGGCCGAAAGATTGTGCCGAACCCGCTCGGAGACTCTCTGCTCGGCCAAGACCCCCGTGACGATCGGGGTGGTCACCACCGGGTCGGTCGGCGTAAGGATCGCCCCGAGGAGCAGAGCCACCAGGAACGGGAGGCCCAACCCCCACCACAACACCCCGGTTGCAACGATGAGCATCAGGACCATGCCCAGGCCAATAGCTATCCCAATCCAGCGCAAACTGTCGCGCCAGTATCCATGTGGCAGGCGCAGGGCTACCCCGGCGAGCCCAATCGCTAGGGTAATCCGGGTGGCCTCCTCCAACAGAATGCCGGTGGGCACGCCAAGTTCCTCCACCCGCAACAGACCCAGGGCGTGGGGGCCGATCAGTGTCCCGAACGCCAGGCACAACAGGGGCCCCGGCAGGCCAACTCTCTCGAGGACGGTAGAGAAGGCCGAGAACACAAGGAGCGCCCCGGCGAAGAGCGCCAACAGGAGATTAATATCCATCTAGACCTTCACTCTCCTTCCAAAGCACCAGGAAATCCCTTGACCGACCCCACAGTAGCCTTAGAACTTTCAGGCAAAGCGGGACAGGGCGAACCTGCACGACTAGGCGAACGGGCAGGATCAGGGCGAACCTGCACGACTAGGCGAACGGGCAGGATCAGGCGAACGTCAGGCCGGTCAACCGCTCGTATGCTTCGATGTACCGGGCGCGGGTCCTGTCGATGATCTGTCCCGGGAGTTCCGGCGGAGCGGTAACCCTGTCCCATCCGGAGGCGTCCGAGGTGAGCCAATCCCTCACAAACTGCTTGTCGAAGGACGGCTGAGCCTGCCCCGGCTCATACAGGGCGGCATCCCAGAAGCGGGACGAGTCGGGGGTCAACACTTCATCTCCCAGAGTGATTTGCCCGTCGGTCGACAGCCCAAACTCCACCTTCGTGTCGGCCAGGATAATTCCCCGCGAGCGGGCAACCTTCTCGGCCCGGCCATAGATGGCCAAGGTTAGCTGCCGCAGCTCCTCAGCCGCTGTCGCGCCAACCGTCGCAACGACTTCGTGATAGGCAATGTTCTCGTCGTGCTCCCCCACCGCAGCTTTGGCCGACGGCGTGAACAATGCCGGCTCAAGCCGCGACCCGTCCACCAGCCCGGCCGGCAGCGGAAGTGAGCATACGGTGCCCGACGCACGGTACTCCAGCAGCCCTGATCCGGTCAGGTAGCCGCGGGCTATGCATTCGACGGGGAACATTTCCAGTTTCCGGCAGATCATCGCCCGGCCGGCAACCTCGGCGGGCACATCGGTGGACAGCACATGGTGCGGTACCTCAGCGAGCTGCTCAAACCACCACAGGCTCAGCTGGGTCAATACTCTGCCCTTGTCTGGAATCTCGGAGGACAACACCCAGTCGTAAGCGCTGATCCGGTCACTCGCGACCACGAGCACCCGGTCATCAGGACCGGTCAGGGGACCATAGAGATCCCGCACCTTCCCCGAATAGACATGCTGCCAGCCAGGAACCTCGATGAACGACGGCGCAAATTCCACAGTTACGCGCCAGCGGGGGTGGTTGCCGATGCAGCGGAGAGGGCTGCCAAAGGCGACGGAGCCGACTGATCCACTGCAACCTCACCTTGCGAGGCCTTCAGCGCAATGTCGGTGCGGTATTGCCCGCCCTTGAGGTCCAGCTGAGCAATACCGCGGTACGCCTTTTCCCGCGCAGCAACCAGATCATCTCCCAGCCCGACGACGGCGAGTACCCGCCCGCCAGCTGACACGACTTTGCCGTGCTTCAGGGCAGTGCCGGCGTGGAGCACCTGGACGCCGTCGATTGCCTCGGCCTTCTTCAGGCCTCGCACTCGGTCCCCGGTGCGGGGCGAGTCCGGATAGTTCTCCGACGCCAGGACCACTGCCACCGCTGACTGCGGCGACCAGTTAAGACTCTCGACCCGGTCCAGCCCGCCCTTGGCACCAGCCATGAGGACTCCGCCGAGGGGGGTCTTCAACCGGGCCAGCACGGCCTGCGTCTCAGGGTCTCCGAAGCGGGCATTGAACTCGATGACACGGAGGCCGCGGGCGGTCAGTGCCAGGCCCACGTACAGGACTCCGACAAATGGGGTGCCACGGTGCGCCATCTCATCGATAGTGGGCTGGGCAATCCGCTCGATGACCTCGTCGACCAGCCCCGCGGGCGCCCAGTCCAGGGGCGAATAGGCACCCATACCGCCAGTGTTGGGGCCCTGGTCGCCGTCGTAAATGCGCTTGAAGTCCTGGACCGGTGCGAGGGGAAGAACAGTGCGGCCGTCCGAGAGGACAAAGAGGGACACCTCTGGGCCGTCCAGGAACTCCTCGATGACTACAGTGCCGCCAGCGTCAAAGCAGGCTTGAGCGTGGTCGAGGGCCTCGGCGCGGTCGGCGGTGACAACTACTCCCTTGCCTGCAGCGAGCCCATCGTCCTTCACCACATAGGGAACGCCGAAGATGTCCAACGCCTCGGCGGCCTGCTCGGCGGTCGAGGCGACCCGCGCCATGCCGGTAGGAACGTTGGCAGCCGCCATGATCTGTTTGGCGAAGGCCTTGGATGCCTCCAGCTGCGCCGCTTCCTGGGACGGACCGAACACCGGGATCCCCGCCGCCCGCAGTGCGTCGGCTACCCCTGCGGCGAGTGGCGCTTCCGGGCCGATCACCACGAGGTCCGAGCCCAGCGACTGGGCCAGCGCGGTCACCGCGGCTGGGTCTGCGGCGTCGACGGCGTGGGTGGGCACGATGCCACTGATACCGGCGTTGCCGGGTGCGGCCTGCACCTCGTGCACGAACGGGTCGCTGAGCAGTGCTTGGACAATGGCGTGTTCGCGGCCGCCGGGGCCTATCACTAGAACCTTCACAGTAATTCAGCGTACTGGCTCCGACTAGTCCTCGCGAAGCTATGACGGGCTAATCGGCCCTATGACAACCCATACTCACTGCAGGCCACTCCGAATAAGGTGCATGAAAGCTTTACTACGCCTCGGGCGCAAAGGATCCACTCTGGCAGCACTGGCCGGAATAGTCGCCGCGGGTCTGGTGCTGGGCGTGGCAGAGCTGTTGGGCGCTTTCCTCACCGCCCGCGCCGCCCCGTTGATCGCCCTCGGCTCCACCTTCATCGACTTCACCCCACCATGGCTGCAGGACTTTGCGATCGCCACGTTCGGCACCAATGACAAGGTGGCGCTCTTCGTTGGCATGGGCGTCACTATCGTCATCCTCGCCGCCATTCTGGGCATCGTCGCGTACCGCAAATGGGTGCTGGGCGTTGCGGGTGTGGTGCTGATGGGTGCTGTCATCGTCGCGGCAGTGATCTCCCGTGCCGGGGCTACCCTGCTGGACGCTGTGCCGACAGTGATCGGAACCGCCGTCGGACTTCTCGCCCTGCGCTACCTCATCCGGTCATTGCATGCGTCGCACGACGCCGGCGCCCAGGAGACAGCAAGGGAAACTACCGGTACCAGCCGCCGCACCTTCTTCGTCGCCGCGGGCATCACCGCAATTGTTGCCGGCGCCGCGGCTGCTGGCGGCCGTGCCATCGCTGGGGCCCGCAACACAGTGAACATGGCCCGCGAGGCCCTCACCTTCCCCACCCCTGCCAGCGCGGCGCCAGCAGTGCCCTCCGGTGTCGAAGTGGACGTTGAAGGAGTAGTCCCCTGGGTCACCCCTAACCCTGACTTCTACCGCATCGACACCGCCCTGAGCGTGCCCCAGATCGACCTGGAGAGCTGGGAACTGCGGGTTCATGGGATGGTCGAAGAAGAATTCACCATCACGTTCCAGGACCTGCTCGACGCTGAGTTGATCGAGCGTCACATCACCCTGACGTGCGTGTCAAACCCAGTGGGCGGAAATCTGGCTGGCAACGCCAAGTGGCTCGGCTACCCGATCCGCGAACTGCTGGCCCGTGCCAAGCCAACCGGGGACGCGGACATGGTGCTCTCCACCAGCACCGACGGCTTCAGCGCCTCCACCCCCCTGCCAATCCTGCAGGATGACCGCGACGCGATGCTCGCCATCTCCATGAACGGTGAGGCGCTGCCCCTGGAACACGGCTACCCTGTCCGCATG
Source organism: Arthrobacter sp. H20 (assembly GCF_000520515.1). GTDB lineage: Bacteria > Actinomycetota > Actinomycetes > Actinomycetales > Micrococcaceae > Arthrobacter_D. The sequence goes on along the minus strand of NZ_KI914736.1, from coordinate 21,472 downwards.
GTGGTCCCCGGCCTGTACGGCTACGTGTCAGCCACCAAGTGGGTGGTTGACCTCGAGGTCACCCGGTTTGCTGACAAGACCGCCTACTGGACCGACCGAGGATGGGCCGAGAAGGGCCCCATCAAGACCATGGCCCGCGTCGAAGTGCCACGGTCCTTCGGTCAGGTTCCAGCCGGCGCCTTCACCATCGGCGGATCCGCCTGGGCCCAGCACCGTGGCATCACCAAGGTAGAGGTCCAGGTTGACGGTGGCGAGTGGGAGGAAGCCACCCTCGCGGCCGAAGCATCGGTGGACACGTGGCGCCAGTGGTCCCACGAGATCAACGTCGACGCCGGCTCGCATACCGTCCGCGCCCGCGCCTACGACCCAGACGGCGCTCAGACCGAGGACCGCGCCGACACGGTGCCCGACGGCGCCTCCGGCTGGCAGTCGGTGCAATTCACCGCAAACTAGCCCCTCCCAATCTTGTGCCCACTGGATGACCGTTCTCTCCGGTGGGCACAAGCTCCATCACCGCATCGGCCGATAGGCGATACTTGTCTCATGCCTCAGACCTTCTCCTCTTCCGATGCCGTCGATCTCGCCGTCCTGGAACGCAACGGCTTCATCGAATCGCGCCACCTCGGCTCAGCAGTCATCCTCGCTGCTGACGGCACCGTGGTCACCGAACTCGGCGACATCAACGCCCCCGTGTTCCCGCGCTCCACGCTCAAACCTTTTCAGGCGCTCGCGGCCATGCAGTCAGGGGTACCGTTGCGCGGCCCGCAGGTGGCCCTGGCGGCCGCCAGCCATGTGGGATCACACGAGCACATGGATGTGGTCCGCACCATGCTCAGCGCGGCGGGGGTCTCCGAAGAGCACCTCCAGTGCCCGGCCGACTGGCCCCAGGACGAGGAAGCCCGCAACTGGCTGATCCGCAACGAAAAGGGCAAGCAGCGCATCGCCTTCAACTGCTCCGGCAAACACGCCGCCTTCCTCTGGGCATGCACCGAAAACAACTGGGACCACTCCACCTACCTCGACCCTTCCCACCCGCTGCAGCAACGCATTGCCACGGTCATCGAGGAGTACACCGAAGAAAAGGTTGCGCACTGGGGAGTTGACGGTTGCGGCGCTCCCCTGGCCGCCGTCTCGCTCAAGGGGCTGGCCCGCGGGATCGGCAAGTTCTCCCGTGCACCATCCGACAAGAACGCCGACGCCCGAGCCGCAACCATCGCCACAGCGATGCTCGACTATCCCTGGGCGGTCCACGGCCGTGGCCGGGAGAACTCTGTGGTGATGGAGGATCTGGGCATCTTCTCCAAGAACGGCGCCGAGGGCGTTCTGGTCATGGGGACCGATACCGGAGTGTCATTGGCCCTCAAAATTCTTGACGGTAACATCCGCGCCACCACCCTGGTGGGCCTGACGCTTCTGGCGGCGGCCGGCGCCGTCGACGTCGACAAGGTGGGCGCTGTCCTGGAAAAGGTAGTGCCACCGGTCCTGGGCGGCAACGAACCGGTGGGCCAGCTCCGGCTCGCACCACCGGTCCTGGCCCTGATGGAGTAGTGGCTATGGCACGACGACGCATCCTGGCTCCTGTAGGCAGGACGGCCCTCGACGCGGTGCAGTCCGGTTCTGCGGCACGGCCCGAGACGGCCACCGCCGTGCGGTACGCACTGGAGGAACTCGCCGAACAAGCTCCCGGCAACAGCGTGGAAGTGCGGGTACCCCCGTTTGGCGTAGCCCAGTGCATCGCCGGGCCGCGCCACACCCGCGGCACCCCGCCGAACGTGGTGGAAACTGACGCCGCCACCTGGCTGGCTTTGGTGACGGGGACGCTTGACTGGTCCGACGCCGTCAGCGCGGGCAAGGTAGCAGCGTCCGGCCAGCGGGCCGACCTGAGCGACTGGCTTCCGCTGTTCGCGACCGATACCCGAACCACCCCATGACCGCCCACCACCTCACCCACCGAACGTCCTTCCTCACCGACGGGCTGCGATCCTCGGCGTCGGCCGTCCGTCGACAACCCCCTGCGGCGCTGATCACGGCTCTCGCCGTGACAGTTCTCTATACGGTCTACTCGGTGGCCCAGTGGAACCGGATGGACACCCCCTCCTGGGACCTCGGCATCTTCACCCAGCTGGCCAAGGCCTATGCCGGATTCGATGCGCCGATTGTGCCGATCAAGGGCGATGGCTTCAACCTGCTCGGCGACCACTTCCACCCGCTGCTGGTGCTGTTGGGCCCCGCCTACGCGGTCTTTCCGTCGGGGCTGACACTGTTGGTTTTCCAGAACATCCTCATCGGACTATCGGTCCTGGTGATCGCGCGGGTGGGCATCCGGCGGCTCGGCGCGGTAACCGGTACCTGCATCGGCGCAGCTTACGGGCTCTCGTGGGGCCTTCAGACGGCAGTCGCGGCACAGTTCCACGAAATTGCCTTCGCTATACTGTTGCTGGCGCTGGCTCTTGAGGCAATGATCAACGGGCGGCTGCGAGCCGCCGTTGTCTGGGCGGGGCTGCTGGTCTTCGTGAAAGAGGACCTGGGGCTGACAGTCGCAGCGATCGGACTGCTCATTGCCTGGCGCTACCGGGACCGGATCGGCCTGTGGCTGGCCGTCTGGGGCGTTGGCTGGCTGGCGCTCTCCGTGGCAGTGATACTGCCCCTGCTCAATACCGGTGGACAGTACGACTACTCGGACCGGATCGACGTCCGGGGAATGCTCGCCGACCCGATCGGGTCGATGATCGCCATCGTCTCTGCCGGAGCCAAATACGAAACGGTGTGGCTGCTCCTGCTGGCCGGAGGCTTCCTGTTCTTGAGGTCGCCACTAACGCTCATTATGGTGCCCACGCTCGCCTGGCGTTTCGTCTCAGGCAACGACGTGTATTGGGGACCCGAATGGCATTACAGTGCCGTGCTGATGCCCGTCCTGTTTGCAGCGCTGATCGACGCCATCGAAACATCGCGAGGTTCACAGCGGCGCTGGCTGCGGTCAGCCGACGCAGCTGTGGTGCCCGCGGTGACAGTCGTCGCCCTGGTGCTGCTCCCAACGCAACCCCTGGGTGAGATTGCCGACCCGGAGACCTTTACCCAGTCCGAGCGGTGGGAAACAGCTCACCGGCTGATGGCCCAGATCCCCGAGGGCAGCAGCGTGGAAAGCGGGGTGGTTCTGATGCCATACCTGGTGCCGGACTCTGAGGTGTTCTGGCTGGGCAACGAGAATCCGCCACCTGAGTATTTGATCGTCGACAACCAGGACTGGAGCTGGGGCCCCGCCCACCCGGAGAACGCTGTGGTGCATGCTGAGGAGACCTACCCTGGATCCTCCTACGAACTCATCTTCCAGGAGGACGGGTATCAACTGGTCCGGAGGATCGGCTAAACGCCGGTAGCCTTAACCTATGAGTTCAGAGCAGCACCCACCCCGTGACGGGGACGAAGATGCAACACCCGGCACCGTGCCGACAGGTGCCAACGCCGGCGAGAGCCCGGCACGCCGGGAAGTGATTGTGCGCCGTGCGCCGCGATTCGCACCATTCATGGGACTCGGCGTGCTGGTGGGAGTCATTGTGGCAGCGATCGTGGCTTACGCCGGGCCCGGAGACGCCACCCTGACCCGCGAATCCATCTTCGGTTTCTTCATCATGGTGTTCGCGATCCCCGGCCTGCTGCTCGGCGCCCTGCTGGTTCTGGTGCTGGACCGGATCAGCGTCCGCCGCTCCAAGCGCGCGGTGGCCCAGCGAACCTACGACGACGACTCACACTCCGACTGACCGGTGGACGCACCGGGGCGAACGCGTGAGAGAATGATGCAATGGCTCGCGGTGACGGAAATCTTTCCCATGACCTTCTTCCAGGCGAGAAGGGACCCCAGGATGCCTGCGGTGTATTCGGTGTGTGGGCTCCAGGCGAGGAGGTTGCCAAGCTCGCCTACTACGGTTTGTACGCCCTCCAGCACCGGGGTCAGGAATCTGCTGGCATCGCCACCAGCAACGGCGAGCGGATCAGCGTCTACAAAGACATGGGCTTGGTGTCACAGGTTTTCGACGAAACCACTCTCAACACCCTTGAGGGTCATATAGCGGTTGGGCACTGTCGCTACTCGACCACCGGCTCCTCCAATTGGGCCAACGCCCAGCCCACCCTGGGCGCCACCGCCGTCGGCACCGTTGCCCTGGCGCACAACGGCAACCTCACCAATTCGGCAGATCTCTACCAGCTGGTCCTCGCCCGGCATGGGAAGCCCCGCAGCGGTGAAATGGCCCAGGGCAACACCTCAGACACTGCGCTGGTGACCACCCTCCTGGCGGGCGACGACGGCCGGTCCCTCGAAGAGACAGCCCTCGGTCTGCTCCCGAAGATCAACGGCGCCTTCTGCTTCGTCTTCATGGATGAGGGCACCCTCTACGCGGCACGTGACCCACATGGCGTCCGTCCGCTGGTCCTCGGCCGCCTGGAACGGGGTTGGGTTGTTGCTTCCGAGCAGGCAGCACTCGCCACGGTCGGCGCCAGTTTCATCAGGGAAATTGAGCCCGGCGAATTCATCGCCATCGACGAGGCCGGCGTCCGGACCCGGCAATTCGCCAAGCCCACCAAAGCTGGCTGCGTCTTCGAGTACGTCTATCTGGCCCGGCCGGACGCAGCCATCGCCGGCCGCTCGGTCTACGAGGCCCGGGTGGAAATGGGCCGACAGTTGGCCCGCGAGAACTCTGCCGAGGCCGACGTCGTCATCCCGGTCCCCGAATCCGGGACCCCTGCCGCAGTGGGATTTGCTGAACAGTCGGGCATCCCGTTCGCTCACGGATTCGTAAAGAATTCCTATGTGGGCCGCACGTTCATCCAGCCGAGCCAGACTCTCCGCCAGCTCGGCATCCGCCTGAAGCTCAACGCGCTGGAGTCGGTCATCCGGGGCAAGCGGATCATCGTGGTTGATGATTCGATTGTGCGCGGCAACACGCAACGCGCAGTGGTACGGATGCTCCGCGAAGCCGGTGCCGCCTCAGTGCACGTGAAGATCTCCTCCCCACCGGTCCGCTGGCCGTGTTTCTACGGCATCGACTTCGCGTCCCGCGCCGAGCTCATCGCCAACGGCGCGGCAGTGGAGCAGATCAGCAACTCGGTTGGTGCTGACAGCCTCGCCTACATTTCCGAAGACGGAATGATCGCTGCCACCGAGCAGCCCCGCGAGCGGCTCTGCACCGCCTGCTTCACCGGCGACTACCCGATTGCGCTTCCGGCTGAGGAACGCCGGGGGAAGAACCTGCTTGAGCGGCGTGACCCCGCCGACGATCCTGGCTCCAACGGCTGCGATCCCGGCCCCGATAGCGACCTTGAAGCAGTGCTGACCGACGAAGACAAGAAAGAACGGGTATGAGCACCAATTCCCCCATCACCTATGCCAGCGCCGGGGTTGACGTCGAGGCGGGTGACCGCGCCGTCGAATTGATGAAGGACGCGGTGCGGGCCACCCACGGCCCGCAGGTCATTGGTGGGGTTGGGGGTTTCGCGGGACTCTACGACGCCTCCCGGCTGCTGACCTATCGCAAGCCGCTGCTCGCGACGTCGACAGACGGCGTCGGCACCAAAGTTGCCATTGCGCAGGCCATGGACATCCACGACACCATCGGGTTTGACCTGGTGGGAATGGTGGTGGACGACATCGTGGTGGTCGGCGCGGAGCCGCTCTTCATGACCGATTACATCGCGTGCGGCAAGGTTGTGCCGGAACGCATTGCCGATATTGTCCGGGGCATCGCCGCAGCCTGCTCAGTGGCAGGCGCCGCCCTCGTGGGTGGCGAAACCGCCGAGCACCCTGGCCTCCTGGGGGAGCACGAGTACGACGTCGCTGGCGCAGCTACCGGCGTGGTCGAAGCCGACTCGCTGCTCGGCCCTGACCGGGTGCGTGTGGGAGACGTAGTCATCGGGATGGCGTCGTCGGGGCTGCACTCCAACGGGTATTCCCTGGTGCGACGGATCATCAACCAGGCCGGCTGGGCACTGGACCGCCAGGTCAGCGAGTTGGGGCGCACCCTCGGCGAAGAACTCCTCGAGCCGACCCGCGTCTACGCCGCCGATTGCCTGGACCTGGCACGTTTCCTGCCCGTCGCCAACGATGCCGGCGTCCACGGCTTCAGCCATGTCACTGGAGGCGGTCTCGCAGCGAATCTGGCCCGCGTGCTCCCGCACGGACTGGAAGCGACGGTTGACCGCTCCACCTGGGAGCTGCCCGCCATCTTCAAACTGGTCGCAGAACTCGGAGCTGTGCCGCTGCCTGATCTGGAACGCACCCTTAACCTCGGTGTGGGAATGGTAGCTGTCGTGTCGGCGCCAGCTGCCGACGCCGCTGTCGCGCGGCTGACCGAGCGCGGCGTTCCCGCGTGGGTGATGGGACAGGTCGCAGCAGCCTCCGGCGAGTCCACTGCAGGGCCTGACTACGTGCAGGGAGCCAAGGGTGTCGACGGCGGGTCGGTACGCCTTGAGGGCCACTACGCGTAGGCTTTCAGCCCCCGCGAGGGCACAAAAAAGTGGGGTAGCCGCAGGTTAGTCGTTGCGCAACGGCTCACTTGCGGGTACCCCACTTTTTTGGTGCTGCGGGCGATGAATCAACCAGTGCGGCGCGATCCCCCGTCGCCCTCATCGTCGTCTGCCACATCTGCGTACTTGTCAGCGTAATCCGAATAGTCCGGTTCAACCGGCTCCATCGGGTCCGCTGATCGTTTGGAGGCTCGCTCTCCCGGGCCTGTGAGCTCTCGCTGCAGTGCCGTGTAATCAGTAGCGGGGCTGAAATACTTCATGTCCCGAGCCTGCTTGGTAGCTTTTGCCTTTTGACGGCCGCGCCCCATGGCGTGACCCCCTTTGTGCGTCGATCCGGAGGTGGTCACTGGGGCCCTATCGGCCCAAGGCTGCAGCGAGGCCCCGGAGTATTTGGTCAGTTTGTCGTCTCTATAGATTACATGCTTTCCCGGCCTCCGCGTGCGCCCTCCCGGCCACCCATAAATCGTCAACCTTCGTCAGGAGGCTTAGTTTTGCCTGCTCCTGCGTGCCGCAGGCAAAACTTGGCTAAAGTCGTATCGGAAGAGCCTGCATTTTTGGCCGCACGCACGAGAACGTAGAAGGCAGGGCCGAACACCATGAGCGATCAGGAGCACACCACGGGGGGCTCTGAGTCCGATCCGGAAAAGGACGGCGCCGAAGTGCCGCAGCCCGAACAGTTCCACGTTGCTGAGCCTCAGCTGATCGACCCCGATACCGTGCAGCTCAGCGACGCTGAGGTTTCCCCCGAGACGATAGGGCCGGAACTGTCAGTCTCCGCCGACGATGTCCAGTTGGTTGAGCCGTCCCTCAACCCGGCGCAGATCAGCGAGGAGACGGCGCGGGCAGCGTCGCTTGAGGAGACCGCTGCCGAGGCCCGCCGGGTCGAGCAGGAAGCACTTGACGCGGGCCAGTTGGTCGCTGGGACTGTCGCAGCAGCGGATCCGACGTCGAAGGCGACGCCGGTGGGAACCGCCCCCGCCGGCGGTGCTGCTGGCGACACGGGTCTGACTGAGGACACGGCTGAGCCTCACGCCTCTGGCGCTTCTGACGCCGGCCACGTGCCTGACGCTGACAGCGACGGCTCCCCTGAAGCCGAGGACTTCATCCCAGACAACACCGACGCCGGCCGAGCCCTGCCGAACTTCGCCGCTGACGCTGCAGCACCCCAATGGACTGCAGCAGTCACTGACGAGCTGCGGTGGGAGCGCCTCTTTGTCGCCGCTGACCCCGAATCTGATTCGCTGACGTCCAACCCTGTATCGGCTACCTCAGCAGCCGATGCCACCGATGCTACTGCTACTGCTACTGCAGCTGCTACTGCAGCGCATCATGACGACACCGTGGGTGAAATGGGCGGCGCCAGCGCGCCGACCATAGATCCGGCAAGCCTGCCCATCGGTATGTCCGCTCCACCCGCGGCGAGCCCCGATGGGCCCCCGGGCCAGCCCGGTGACTCCGGCCGGGCCGGCGGTTATCCGGAAGTGCCGGCCGAGCAG
>NZ_KI914736.1:5176-13357 GCF_000520515.1 Arthrobacter sp. H20 | reverse complement strand
GGTACCCGACGCCGCGACGAGCGTCACGCGGCCGGGAAGGGTCAGCGCTCCACTGGCCTCCTCATCGGCGGCGCACTGCTGGGGTTGCTGGCCTTGGGCCTACTTATTTGGGGCCTGGTCGCGCTGATCGGCGGCCTGACGTCGTCGCCGGAGTCGGAACCGGTCAGCAATGGCACGCCGGGAGCCGATGGCATCATCGCCGAGAACGTCCTGCCCCTCGACATTGAGGAGGGCCAGTGCCTCAGGGACTTCGTTGACATCAACAGCGCATCGACAGTGGTGACCTGTTCAACTCCTCACAACGCCCAGCTGCTCGCCACCGAGTTCTACGCCGACGACGACGAATTCCCCGGCGACGATGCCCTGGCACTCCGTGCGCAGGAGGTGTGCGACGGAGTCAATCTCGACGAGGGGGCCGCCGCAAGTTACGAGAACCTCGAGCTGCTCCGCGTCACCCCACGGCAAGGAGCCTGGTCGGACGGTGACCGCCGGGTGGACTGCCTGGTCACCAGCGATGAGGGCAATGTAATTAGCGAGACCCTCATCAACAACTAGCCGTTCTCCAAGGCCGCCGCTGCCACGCTGAGACCATCGGCGTCGCTGGCACGATCCACCAAGACCGTGTCCCCATCGTTGATGGTTCCCGCCAGAATGCCTCGCGCCAGACGGTCGCCAATCTCGCGCTGCACCAGGCGGCGTAGTGGCCGCGCCCCGTAGGCGGGGTCAAAGCCCGTGAGGGCCAGCCACCCGCGTGCTGCGTCAGTGACTGACAGGACAAGCCGTCGCTCGTTCAGTCGGGAGGCGAGCGACTGCACCTGCAGGTCGACGATACGGGAGAGCTCTGCCAGGTTCAGCGCGTCAAAGAGGACGACGTCGTCGAGCCGGTTCAGGAACTCGGGCTTGAAACTCGAGTTCACCACAGCCATCACAGCATCGCGTTTCGCCGAATCCGACATGGCTGGATCAACCAGGAACTGGGATCCGAGGTTGGACGTCAATACGAGGATGACGTTGCGGAAGTCTACTGTGCGGCCCTGCCCATCGGTGAGGCGGCCGTCGTCAAGCACCTGCAACAGGATGTCGAAGACCTCGGGGTGCGCCTTTTCCACTTCGTCGAGCAGCAACACACTGTAGGGACGACGACGCACCGCCTCAGTGAGCTGCCCGCCTTCCTCATAGCCGACGTAGCCGGGAGGCGCGCCGACCAAGCGGGAGACCGAGTGCTTCTCGGAGTATTCGGACATGTCGATTCGTACCATCGCATGCTCGTCGTCGAACAGGAAATCAGCGAGGGCCTTAGCGAGCTCGGTCTTCCCCACCCCGGTAGGCCCGAGGAAGAGGAACGAGCCGGTGGGCCGGTCGGGGTCGGAGATCCCGGCGCGGGCGCGACGCACCGCATCCGAGACCGTTGCTACCGCCTTGGACTGCCCGATCAGCCGGGAGCCGATGACCTGTTCCATCTGCAGGAGCTTCTGGCTCTCGCCCTGCAGCATGCGCCCGGCAGGAATGCCGGTCCAGGCGGAGATCACCTCAGCAATGTCGACGGCCGTGACATCCTCGGCGACCATGGGCAGGGGCATGTTCTCGGGTTCGGCCGCCTGCTCCGCATCGAGCTCCCGCTGCACTGAAGGAATCTCACCGTAGAGCAGCCGGGAGGCATGCTCCAGATCGCCGTCGCGCTGGGCGCGCTCGGCCTGCGAGCGCAGATCCTCAAGGGTGGCCTTGAGGTCACCCGTCCGGTTGAGGCCAGCCTTCTCCGCCTCCCAGCGTGCGTTGAGCGCAGCGAGTTGTTCTTTCTGATCGGCCATGTCAGCGCGCAGGGCGTGCAGCCGGTCCCGGGAGGCGTCATCGCTCTCCCCCGCGAGCGCCAACTCCTCCATGGTCAGCCGATCGACCGATCGCCGCAGCTGATCGATTTCCTCGGGCGCCGAGTCGATCTCCATCCGCAGCCGGGAGGCGGCCTCATCCACCAGGTCGATCGCCTTGTCCGGGAGGCGTCGTCCGGTGATATACCGGTTGGACAGGGTTGCCGCTGCCACCAGGGCGGAGTCGGCGATGGTCACCTTGTGGTGCGCCTCGTAGCGCTCCTTGAGGCCACGGAGGATGCCGATGGTGTCCTCAACACTGGGTTCACCGACGTAGACCTGCTGAAAACGTCGTTCCAGGGCGGCGTCCTTTTCGACGTTCTTGCGGTACTCATCAAGGGTGGTGGCACCAATGAGGCGGAGCTCGCCGCGCGCCAGCATCGGTTTGAGCATGTTGCCAGCGTCCATCGACCCCTCGGAGGCGCCTGCACCCACCACCGTATGGAGCTCATCAATGAAGGTCACTACCTGACCGTTGGCGGCCTTGATTTCCTCGAGGACCGCCTTCAGGCGTTCCTCAAACTCACCCCGGTATTTGGCACCGGCGATCATCGACCCCAGGTCCAGACTGATCAGCGTTTTGTCCCGCAGCGACTCGGGTACGTCCCCGGCGACGATCCGCTGGGCCAGACCCTCGACCACAGCTGTCTTTCCCACCCCCGGTTCACCAATGAGGACCGGATTGTTCTTGGTGCGGCGGGACAGCACCTGGATCACCCGGCGGATCTCGCTATCCCGGCCGATCACTGGATCGAGCTTGCCCGACCGGGCGATCTCGGTCAGATCCACGCCGAACTTCTCCAGGGCCTGGAACGTGGTCTCCGGGTCAGGGGTGGTCACCCGCCGGTCGCCTCGGATGCCCGGCAGCGCGGCCGCAAGCGCCTCCCGTGACGCTCCAGCACCGCGCAGGATGGTTCCCGTTGCACCGACGCTCGCCGCCACGCCGAGGAGGAGGTGCTCGGTGGAAATGAAGCTGTCCCCCAGCGTTTCGGCTTCCTGTTGCGCGGCCTTGATGGCATGCAGCGTGTCGCGGGAAAATTGGGCCTGTGCTGTCGAAGTGCCCGACGACGACGGCAGGGACTTGATCGCCGCACTGGCCCGGGTGCTGACCGCCTCGGGGTCAGCGCCCGTAGCTTTGATCAGGGCTACCGCAACGCCGTCGCGCTGGTCCATCAACGCCTTCAGCAGGTGCGATGGTTCAACCTGGGGGTTGCCCGCGGTCGAGGCATTCATGGCTGCGGCGGACAGCGCTTCCTGACTTTTGGTGGTGAACTTGGCGTCCATAACTCAACCTTTCAAGCAGCAATTACCTAAGTTGAGTCTACCTCGCTCAACTTAGGTTCGGCGCACGGCCGCAGCTGGTTCGCTGACAGCATACGATTCCCTGCACCGGCCCCAGTAGAGCACTCCTGCTCTCCGACGGGTAGGGGATTAAGCCTCTCTTCCCTGCGAAACCCACTTCGGATCGGCGCTCCGATCACCGACGACGAGGGCGGCCGCACCGTCGAGCACGTCGAGCTGAGCCTCGGAGAGAGACAGTGCAGCAGCACCGGCGTTCTCGTCGATGCGCTCGGGTTTGCGAGTGCCGGGGATGGGGACCGCTGGCAGCGCAAACCGGCGGCCCTGCGCGGCGAGCCAGGCGAGCGCAACCTGCGCTGCCGTGGCACCCGTATCAGCAGCAACCGCCTGGACCGCTTCCACCACTACCGCGTTGGCGGTCATGGCGTCAGCGCCGAACCGCGGTACCCGGTGGCGGAAGTCGCCGTCGCCCAGTGTGTCCGCCTGAACCATGCCGGTCAGAAAACCTCGCCCCAGCGGTGAATAGGGGACAAATCCCACGCCCAGCTGGGCTGCCATCGGCACGACCAGCGCCTCCACATCCCGGCTCCAAATCGACCATTCGCTCTGCACCGCCGTAATCGGATGGACGGCGTGCGCTGCCTGAAGTTCAGCGGCGGTGACCTCGGACAGACCGAGGTGGCGCACCTTGCCCGCTGTGACCAGCTCGGCCATGGCTCCTACCGTCTCCTCGATGGGGACGCGGGTGTCGCGCCGGTGCAGGTAGTAAAGATCGATGACATCAATTCCGAGCCGGCCCAGGCTCGCCTCCGCGGCAGACCGCACATAGGCAGCGTCGCCGCGGATTCCGGAATAGCCCTGGGCAGGACTTCCCTGGATCCCAAACTTGGTAGCGAGCTCTACCTCGCCGCGCCGGTGTCGGATCAGCTGGGAAATCAGCATTGCTGCCTCCGCCGTAGACATCGGCGGTGTCGATGAAGGTCACCCCGGCGTCCACCGCGTGGTGAAGGGTCGCTAACGCCTGCTGCTCATCCAGACCACCGTAGACGTCGGTCAGGGCCATGCCGCCAAAACCCTGCGCGCTGACGGTAAGCCCTGCAGCAAGTTCAATCCGGGAAAGAGTCATAGTCGCCACCCTTAGCCCTGCAGCTGCGTGAATCAAGAGTTGGCTGCAGATCGGCCACGAATCGCTGATCCGCTGGTAGTTTTAGTACCACGACTTGGGGGGAGAATACCAGGTTGGTAGCGTTAACAGGCCCGTCGCACCCTTACCCTCGCACGAACCTGCACTGTTCAGTTGTACACCGACGCGGCGTCAATCAACGGTTAGGCAGATGATGAGTCAAACGATCAAAACTCGCCCGGACTCCCCCGGCGAGGACAGTCCGGAGCCACAAACCAGAGTCAACAAGACTGTCTTCATTGGGTCCGCCGTCGGGATTCTGGCGATTACGGCGTGGGCCATTATTGCCCCCGACAACGCCGGAGCGGTGATCGGTACCCTGGTGACCTGGGTATCTGTGAACATGGGCTGGTACTACTTTCTGGTCGCCACCCTCGTGGTCGTCTTCGTCCTGGTTGCTGCACTGACCCGGGTTGGGAAGATCAGGCTAGGGCCGGACCACTCCAAACCCCAGTTCAGCATGTTCACCTGGGCGGCAATGCTATTCGCCGCCGGTATTGGCATCGATCTGATGTTCTTCTCAGTGGCCGAACCCCTCACCCAGTATCTGGCCCCGCCGCAGGGGTCGGGGGAAACCGTCGAAGCCGCCCAGCAGGCGCTCGTCTGGACCCTGTTCCACTACGGCATCACCGGGTGGGCGCTTTACGCACTGATGGGTCTGGCCCTCGGGTTCTTTGCCTACCGGCATAACCTGCCCCTGAGCATCCGCAGCGCGCTGTACCCCATCTTCGGCAGGAAGGTGGAGGGACCGCTGGGTCACACAGTGGATATCGCGGCCCTCCTCGGCACCATCTTCGGCATCGCTACCTCCCTCGGCATCGGCGTCGTGCAGCTGAACTACGGACTGACCCTGATGTTCGGTCTGCCGGAAAACCTGGCGGTCCAAATAGGCCTCATCACCGTAGCTGTGCTGATGGCAGTTGCTTCGACGGTTTCGGGTGTCGAGAAGGGTATCCGGCGACTGTCCGAGCTCAACGTCCTCCTGGCCGCCTCACTGATGCTTTTCATCCTGATCTCCGGTAAGACCAGCTTCCTGTTGGACGGGATCATTCAGAACACCGGCGACGTGCTCAGTCAGTTCCCCGGCATGACCATGGACACCTTTGCTTATGACCGCCCCGACGCCTGGCTCAGCGGCTGGACCCTGTTCTTCTGGGCCTGGTGGATCGCCTGGGCACCCTTCGTTGGGCTCTTCCTCGCACGGATCTCACGGGGCCGCACCATCCGTCAGTTCGTTCTGGGCGTCATGATCGTCCCCTTCACGTTCATCCTGCTGTGGATCTCGATCTTCGGCAACAGTGCACTGGACATTGTGATGTCCGGCAACACCGAATTCGGCGAGGTGGGGATGAACCAGCCGGAACGTGCGTTCTACGGACTGCTGGAACAATATCCAATGGCGCCTCTGATCATTGCTATCGCCACCTTCACCGGCCTCCTGTTCTACGTGACGTCAGCGGACTCCGGTGCCCTGGTGATGGCCAACTTCACCTCCCACCTCAAGGACGCCAACTCCGACGGACCCAAATGGCTCCGGGTGTTCTGGGCATTGGTCACCGGTGCGTTGACCCTGGCGATGCTCTCGGTCGATGGAGTTCTTACGCTCCAGAACGCCACAGTAGTGATGGGGCTACCGCTCTCGATTCTGCTGCTGTTCATCATGTACGGGCTGTATAAGGCGCTGAAGGTGGAGAGCTCACGGATGGATAGTTACCGGACGTCGCTGCCGGGGATCATCTCCAGCAGGTCCGGCAGCGAAGCACGCGGCGGACGCAGTTGGCGCCAGCGGCTGGCCCACGTCCTGACCTATCCGGGCCGCAGGCAGGCCCAGAAGTTCATTGACGAGGTTGCCTATCCCGCGCTGCAGGAAGTTCACGACGAACTCGCTGCACAGGGTGCCGACGTCGCACTGACCCCCGGCAACGCTGGCCCGGGCGGAGTTGGCCACGTGGACCTGACCGTCAGTCTGGGCAGCGAACGCGCGTTCAAATACCAGGTTTATCCGGTGCAGTACGACACTCCGTCCTACGCGCTCAAGAGCGCTTCGACCACTGACAAGTACTACCGCATGGAGGTCTTTTCCCTCGAGGGGAGCAATGGATACGACCTCCTGGGGTACACCAAGGAGCAGGTCATCACTGATGTGCTCGATCACTATGAGACACATCTGGAATTCCTTCACAGCAACCGTGCATCGCCCGGCAACACAGCGATCGCTGAAGACCACCTGGCTTCCGACAACTGGGAAGCCGACTTCACCAAGCCCGAGGAGCGCTCATGACTACCGCGACACTATTCATTGATGGCATCTGGGTCCCGGCGTCGGACGGCGGCACCCGGCAGATCCATTGCCCGGCTGACGGCACCCTGGTGGGCACGGTTTCGGAGGGGACAGCCGACGACGCCGCCGCGGCGATCGCTGCCGCGCGCTCGGCCTTCGACCGCGGGGAATGGGCAGCCGTTCCCGCCCCGGAGCGCGGTGATTTCCTGTTGAAGGTGGCTGCCCGGCTGAAGGAACGCAAAGCAGAATTTGCCCGTGCTGAAACCATGGACACCGGCAAGCGACTGGTCGAGAGTGAAATCGACATGGACGACATCATTGGTTGCTTCACCTACTTCGGCAAGCTCGCCGGCCAGAACCAGGGCCGGTTGGTGGACCCGGGAGATGCATCAGTGGTCAGCCGGATCGAATATGAGCCAGTGGGCGTCTGCGCCCTGATCTCACCCTGGAACTATCCGTTGCTGCAGTCCGCCTGGAAGATCGCACCAGCACTGGCCGCTGGCTGCACCTTCGTCCTGAAGCCCAGCGAACTCACACCCCACACCTGCATGCTCATGATGGACGTGTTCGAAGAGCTGGGGCTGCCCCAGGGTGTGGCGAACCTGGTGCTCGGCGCCGGGGCTACCGTCGGGGCGCCGCTTTCGGAGCACGCCGACGTCGACTTGGTCTCCTTCACCGGTGGACTCGAGACCGGCAAGAGAATCGCTGCCGCAGCATCGGCCACAGTGAAAAAAGTAGCCCTCGAACTCGGCGGGAAGAACCCCAACGTTGTCTTTGCCGATGCCGACTTTGATGCTGCACTCGACAACGCACTGAACGCCGCATTTGTGCATTCCGGCCAGGTCTGTTCGGCAGGCGCCCGCCTGATCGTCGAGGAACCCATCGCTGAACGCTTTGTCGATGAACTGGTACGGCGCGCGCAACTGATCCGTCTCGGCGGTCCATTCGACCAGGGCGCTGAGACCGGGCCGCTGATCTCAGCCGCGCACCGCGACAAGGTCACCAGTTACGTCGACAAGGGGGTCGCCGAAGGCGCCCGGCTGCGCTGCGGCGGCACGTGGGGCACCGGAGATTTGGAGAAGGGCTTCTACTACGCGCCCACAGTGCTCGACCAGGTGGAACGCGGCATGTCAGTGGTCGTCGACGAAGCTTTCGGCCCAGTGGTCACCGTTGAGACGTTCAACGGGGAAGACGAGGCTGTGGCGATCGGCAACGACACCCACTACGGTCTCGCCGGGGCGGTCTGGAGCCAGGACGCCGGGAAGTCCCAGCGGATCGCCAGGCGGCTGCGCCATGGCACCATCTGGATCAACGACTTCCATCCCTACCTGCCGCAGGCCGAGTGGGGCGGCTTCGGCCAGTCTGGAGTGGGCCGTGAACTGGGGCCCACCGGCCTGTCCGAATACCAGGAAGCCAAGCACATTTACCACAACATCGATCCGCAGGTCACCGGCTGGTTTGCGGACCACAAAGAGGAGCAGTGACGGTGACTGACCACTTCGAGAAGACCGACTTCGACTACATAGTGGTGGGCGGCGGTTCCGCCGGAGCCG
>NZ_KI914736.1:0-5076 GCF_000520515.1 Arthrobacter sp. H20 | reverse complement strand
CCGCCGGAGCCGCCGTCGCAGCCCGCCTCAGCGAGGATCCGGACCTGGAGGTGGCACTGGTCGAGGCTGGGCCTGACGACCGGGGAAACGATGCCATCCTCAGGCTCGACCGCTGGATGGAACTCCTGGAATCCGGCTACGACTGGGACTACCCGATCGAACCCCAGGACCACGGAAACTCCTTCATGCGTCATGCACGCGCCAAGATGATGGGCGGCTGCTCCAGCCACAATTCCTGCATCGCCTTCTGGGCGCCGCGGGAGGACATCGACGAGTGGGAGACAAAATTCGGTGCGGAAGGCTGGAACGCCGAGACCGCGTGGGCCCTCTACCAGCGACTCGAAACCAACGAGGACGCCGGTCCGGACGCTCCGCACCACGGCGATTCAGGACCAGTGCATCTGATGAACATCCCGGCGTCGGACCCATCGGGGAAGGCGCTGCTTGATGCCTGTGAGCAGGCGGGTATTCCCCGCGTTCACTTCAACACCGGGGCGACGGTAATCAACGGCGCCAGCCTTTTCCAGATCAATCGGCAGGCGGACGGTACCCGCGCGTCGTCGTCGGTCTCCTATATCCACCCCATCATGGAGCGGCCCAATTTCACTCTGCTGACTGATCTTCGGGCACGGGAACTGAACTTCGCCGCCGACAACCGGTGCACCGGCGTCGACGTCGTTGACGCGTCCTTTGGCCGCACCCACACCCTCACCGCACGGTTGGAAGTGGTCCTCTCAGCTGGAGCGATCGATTCCCCCAAGCTGCTCATGCTGTCAGGGATTGGCCCGGCCGGGCACCTCGCAGAGCACAGTATTAACGTGCGGGTGGACTCCCCCGGCGTCGGCGAACACCTTCAGGACCATCCCGAGGGTGTCATCCAGTGGGAGGCAAAACAGCCGATGCCTGAGACGTCCACCCAGTGGTGGGAGATTGGCATTTTCACCACCACTGAGGACGGACTCGATCGACCCGACCTGATGTTCCACTATGGATCGGTTCCGTTCGACATGCATACGCTCCGACAGGGGTACCCCACCACAGACAACGGGTTCTGTCTCACGCCGAACGTTACCCATGCTCGGTCGCGCGGCACGGTGCGCCTGCGCAGCCGTGATTATCGGGATAAGCCGTTGGTGGATCCCCGCTATTTCACTGACCCGCACGACATGCGCGTCATGATTGCCGGGATCCGTAAGGCCCGCGACATTGTGGCGCAGCCCGCCATGGCTGAATGGGCCGGACGCGAGCTGTACCCGGGGCCGGGGGTCCAAACCGACGACGAGATCGCCGGCTACATCCGAAAAACCCACAACACGGTGTACCACCCGGCCGGTACGGTGCGGATGGGCGCGCTCTCCGACAGGCTTTCCCCGCTCGACCCTGAGCTGCGGGTAAAAGGCGTTACCGGCCTGCGCGTCGCTGACGCATCCGTGATGCCGGAGCTGACCACTGTCAACCCGAACATCACCACCATGATGATCGGTGAACGGTGTGCCGATCTGATCAAACAGACCCGCGCGAGCTAGGACCTGAGTTTCGTCCGGGCGGGCGTTCCACTACCCGACCCGGACGAAACTGGTTATCCGGTTCCGGCCGGCGGCCTTCGCCGAGTACAGGGCGTCGTCGGCTTCCTTCAGCAGCTGACCACTGCCCACAGCGTGATCGGGTGCGAAGGTGGAGATGCCGGCGCTAATCGTCAGCACATGTTCGGGGTTGCCCGCATGCCCAATGGCGAGCGCCTTGATACCGGCGCGGATCCGCTCCACTATCGCCCGAGCATCCCCTTCGCCCTGGTCGGGCAGGATGAGGAGAAACTCCTCGCCGCCGTAGCGGTAGATACCGTCGGTGTCCCGCGACAGCAGGGTCAGCGTATCGGCGACGGCTTTGAGCGCCTGATCGCCAGCTGGGTGGCCCTGGACGTCGTTGAAGCTCTTGAAATAGTCGACATCACACAGGGCCAGCGAGTAGCGCGTGCCATGACGCAAGCTTCGATTGTGCAGCAGCTCAAGGTCCTCTGCCAGTTTCAACCGGTTGTCCAGATTAGTGAGCGGATCGGTCCTGGCCTGTTTGGCCAGTTCCTGCCGATACCGCCCGAGCTGTGCATGTAGCGCAGTCACCCGGCGTGCCACCAATAACCGGGTGCGCAGAGTGAAAGGATCCAACGGTTTGGTGACATAGTCGTCTGCACCGGCGTCCATTCCGGCGAGCACATCATCCTTGGAGCCGAAGGACGTCAGCAGCACCAGATAGGTATAGGTATCTTCCTCGCCGCTCCGGATCGCCCTGCATAGTTCCAGCCCGTTCAGGCCGGGCATCATCCAATCGGTGACCACCACCTGCGGCTGATGGCGCTGGAACAGGTCCCAGGCGGCGTCACCGTTGGTCGCTGACAGGCACTCGTAGCCGGCCTGTTCCACCACGGCTTTCGCCACCATCAGCGACCCCGGATCGTCATCCACCACCATCACCTTCATGGTGCGCCCTTCACCGACTCGGCCAACGCGATGGAGACGAGTTCAAGCTCCACTTCCAGCTCGGTCAGCCTTGCCGGGTGCGCTGAGGCATCGGCGCTCGAAGCGTCCTCCAATTTGCCGCACAAAGCCGCCACGCCGTTGGCTCCGATGTTGGCGGCCGCCCCCTGAGCTTGTGGGCTGCGTCCCGCAGGCCAGTCCCCCGCTCAACTGCCTGACGAAGCTCGGCAAAGTCAGCCGGGACCCCGTCGAGGAAGGCTGCTGCGGCCGCAGGAAGCACACCCCACCCATCGTCGGACCCAAGCCCGCGGAGCATCGCGAGCCGCACCGGATCTACCACCTGCCGGGTTTCGCTGCGTTCCGGGTGCGGATCCTGCGCTGCGGGGGCTGAGGCGGAGGCAGCTGCGGAGACGGGGGCGGAGGCAGTCGCTGAAACACTGAGCTCAGGCGCTGGTACGCCCGGGGTGTGGACCCAGCGGAGCAACGTTGCCTCCAAGAGTGCCAGATCGACCGGCTTGGCCAGGTAATCATCCATTCCTGCCGCACGGCACCGTTCGCGATCTTCGCTGAGCGCACCGGCGGTCATAGCGATGATTGGCAGGTGCGCGGCGTCCCGGCCGCGGATGGCACGGGTGGCCTCGAACCCGTCCATGATTGGCATGTGACAATCCATCAGGACTGCAGCATACGTTTCGTGGGAAGTAGCCTTGACGGCTTCGGCGCCGTCGCCGACCAGGTCCACCCGGTAGCCTAGTTTGAGGAGCATCGATTCGGCCACCAGCTGATTCACCGCGTTGTCCTCGACCACGAGGATCCTTGGGCTAGGACTCTGTTCCGAGCCCGTTTCCTGCAGCTGTACCGTGCGTGAATGAACGGTTTCGGGCGCTGGCTCAGAGTCAGAATCAGTCATCAGGTGCATTAGCCGGTCATAGAGCGCAGAGCTCCGCACCGGCTTGGTCAGCCATTCGGACACCCCGGCCGCTGCGAGTCGGTCACGGTCAATACGCCCGATCGAGGTCAACAGGATCATCCGGGTAGTCGCTAGCTCAGGACGACTGGAGATCGCCTCGGCGAGGTCGATCCCATTGACGTCCGGCATGCACATGTCCAGGACGGCAATGTCGAAGGGCTCTCCTGCCTGCGCTGCCCCGGTGAGTCGGGCCAACGCGGCCAGCCCACCGTCTACCGCTTCTGTCTTCATCCGCCACGAGCCAAGCTGCGACTGCAGGACCAAACGGTTGGTCGCATTGTCATCCACCACCAACACCCGAAGCTCATCGAGCAGGCTGGGCGCCGACGCGGGAACGGATTGTGTGCCTTCAAGGGGAAGATTGAACCAGAAAACGCTTCCCGCCCCAGGGGTGCTGGCCACCCCGATACTGCCACCCATGGCTTCGGTCAGCCGCGGTGAAATCGCCAGGCCGAGCCCGGTGCCTCCATACCGTCGGGTCGTCGACGCATCAGCCTGCGCAAACGACTCAAACAGGCGGTCGTGGTCGGTTGCCTCGATTCCGATCCCCGTGTCCTGTACCTCGAACCGAATCATGGACTGACCCTGGGCCAGGACCCCAGTGTCCTCGGTCCGGTGGACTCGAACGGTTATTTCCCCAGCTGCAGTGAACTTCACCCCATTCGAGAGAAGATTGAGCAGCACCTGCCTGATCCGACCGGCGTCGCCGATGAGCTGCTGAGGCACCTCGGGCAGGCAGTAGGCGATCAGTTCAAGGTTCTTGCTCCGCGCACCCTCGGCAAGGAGGCCAGCGACTTCGTCGATGAGCCGCCGCGGGTCAAAGGATTCCATTTCCAGGTTGATTCTGCCCGCTTCGAGCTTCGAGAAATCGAGGATATCGTTGATCAACAGGAGCAACGACTCGCCGGCGCCTTTGACTCCCTGTGCATACTGGCGCTGGGTAGTGTCCAGTGGCGTATCAAGCAACAGGCCGGTCAGGCCGATCACGCCGTTCATTGGGGTGCGGATTTCGTGGCTCATCGTCGCGAGGAATTCCGACTTCAGCCGGGTCGCTTCAACCGCTGCTTCCCGGGCGTTGCGTAGTTCGGTCTCCGCGGCACGCCGTTCACTAATGTCCTGGGCGATCGTGGCGAGGCCGCGGATAGCGCCGTCGGACCAAATCGGGGAGATGGTCATGGCGACCTGCACCACTGATCCGTCGCTGCGCACACGCTCTGTCTCGAAGCTGTGGCTCTCCCCGCTCTCCCACACCAGTGCATGTGCTGCATCGTTGGCTTCCTTGGCCCCATCTGGAACCATGAACCCCTTGTCTTTGTTGAGCGTATCCGCTGCCGGATACCCAAAGATCCGCTCGGCCCCAGGGTTCCAGCTGACAATTTTGCCGTCGGGCACTGACCCGATGATCGCGTCCGACGATGAGGTAACGATCGCTCCCAGACCCTCAAGTTCGGCGGTGCGCGCCGCCACCTGATCCGCCAGTCCGCGGGTGAGCGTGACATTTTCGATGACGATCAGGATCTGCCGGATCACCAGGAGCGCTAGGGCGTGTCTCCTAATTCTTTGAGCCAAATAGTGATGGCTCGGAGTACGGCTCCTCCGCGGTAGGTGAGGGCGAGTTTGTCGTACCGGGTGGCC
>NZ_KI914735.1:24492-39715 GCF_000520515.1 Arthrobacter sp. H20 | reverse complement strand
GGACTGGTAACCGGGCTGGTTTTTAACGTCAATATCCCTGGACTGGGACTCAGCGTAGTTTCCGGTGCCTCCAGGCGCGCTGAGTCCGTAATGCTGGTACAGACGGCTCTCCTCTTCAACACTGAGGTCACCATCGGGATCCACCCGCGGCGCGTCCTTGATCTGGTCCTTGGAATACCCGACCCGGACGTCGTCGCCGTCGACGCTTGCCCCTTCGAGCGGTGCGAAGGACTCCGATGTGCCGAACATTCCGGTCTTCACGGTGACCCAGCTCGGGTTCCCGGTCTGATCATCAAGATAAATCTGACCAACCGATCCGACTTTCGCGCCGTCACTATCGATGACGTTTCCGCCGGTGCTCAACAAGCGGTCAATGTTTTCCTGCGTAATCATGGTCTGCTCCTTGCATTCAATGTTGGATGTGACGTGGTGTGCAGTGCGTTGGTGCCGGTAAACTTTTAGTAGCGGTGAGCGCCCGGACCCTGAGGCTCGGTCCTGGCTTTTTCTCGCTCGGCTTTAGCCTTAGCCTGCTGAGCCTGCTCCTTCACCGACGGCGAGCTCTGGGCCTCCTGCTTGATGCGGGGGGCTTCTTCCTCGGCCTTGGTGAGGTACTGCTCCCACCGCTGCGACATGGGCTTGATCAGCCCTCCACCGACGCCGACAACGATGACGCCAACAATGGCTGTCAGGACTGCGATCAGGATCGGGGTGGTCACCGTGACGGCAATATCAACCTGATTCAGCGCGGCGATCACACCGATGCCGATGATGAAGATGCTGGCAATGTTGGCGAGGACCTTGCCGTAGGACAGGCCTCCGAGTGAACCCTGGATGAGGGTTTTGACAGCTGCGGCGACCGCAGCACTGATGATGACGATGATGATCGCGATAATGATCTTCGGCAGGAACGCGATGATGCCGGCCAACAGATCACTGACCGGGTTAGGTCCAAAGACACCGAACGCGAACTGCAACACAAACAGCACCAGCGTGTAATAAAGAATCTTCGCGATGATGTCGCTGGCGTCCAGAGAAGAATTTTCCAACGCCTTCTTCACTCCGCCGCGTTCGACCAAACGGTCAAAGCCGACCTTTTCCAAGAGCTTGGACAGTGCCTTCGAAATCGCTTTGGCAATAAGCAAACCGACGATGAGAATGACGAGGAAAAGCAACAGGAGCGGCACAAACGCCACCACCGCCGCCAGTCCGCCCATAAGAGTTTCCTGCATGTGAACCTCCGTTGTTCGAGAAAGTCTCGATGTGTAGGGAGTTCCAGTAACCGAAGCTGAGGGGAGTCTCGGACCTGGTACCTGACCGTGCGGGGCGCGGGGAGCTGTTCACCAGACGCGGGAGGACCAAGGCCACTCAGAGTGGTTCTGGACCTCGCTGCCCGGGTCTGAAGCAACAGGAGAAACGTAAACCCTAAGCCTACTTATTGTCAACGGTTCCACTTCCGCGGTCAGGTTATTCACAGAGACTGGCGTTGGTCCTCTCATCTTCGCTGTGTACGGTGGTGCATTAACCACCCGCCAGGCCGACGACGAAACGGACCATTGAAATGAAGACCACCATCAAAAAGGCGTCGTCAGTCGCCTTCATTTTCGCCGCCTTCTTCCTGGTGGGTTGCGATACCACGAATGATGACGACCAGAACCAGGAACAGCAGCAGGACGGCGGCGGCGGCTTCAACAACAACGACACCGGAGATGACTCGAACAACGATTCGGAGGGTGATTCAGACGACAATTCCGATGGTGGCTCTGATGACGACAGCAACGACGACTAGTCAGCCGCCAACTGCTAGTGGCTGAAGACGATCTTGCCGAAAACGTCGCCGTCGATCATTTTCCGGAAGCCTTTTTCCGCCTGATCAAGGGGAAACACTTCGTCGATCTCGGGACGTACTCCGGTCGCGACGAGGAAGCGGGTGAGCCGAATCAGTTCCTCGCGGGTCCCCATGGTGGAACCCAGCACCTTCAGCTGAAGGAAAAACACCCGGTTTAAATCAGCACCGGGAGCCGAGCCGCTGGTGGCGCCGCAGGTCACAACCGCGCCGCCTGGCTTCAGCGACTTCAAGGAATGGGCCCAGGTAGCTTCGCCGACCGAATCGAAGACGACATCAACGCGCTCCGGCAGGCGTGCGCCGTCGTCGAACACGGCTGCGGCACCCAGCATGCGGGCCCGCTCCTGTTTGTCCTTGCTCCGGCTGGTCGCCCAGACCCGGAAGCCAGCAGCGCTGGCCAATGAGATGAGTGCGGTGGCTACTCCCCCGCCTGCGCCCTGTACCAAGATGGTGGACCCTGGAGCGGCGGGTGAAACGGTGAACAGCATCCGGTAGGCGGTAAGCCATGAGGTGGGAAGGCAGGCGGCCTCCTCAAAGCTCAGCTCGCCGGGCTTGGGAATGAGGTTGCGCTGGGGAACCCAGACGACGTCGGCCATCGCTCCCGGCAACTTTTCGGAGAGCAGCGTCCGCTTGGGGTCGAGGGTTTCCTCGCCTTCCCAGCCAGCTGAAGAAATCACTCCGTGCACCAGGACTTCATTGCCGTCATCGTCGACGCCTGCTGCATCGCAGCCCAGGACCATCGGCAGCTTGTCTTCACTGAGGCCCACTCCCCTGAGGGACCACAGATCGTGGTGGTTCAGCGCAGAGGCTCGCACGGTGACCCGGCGGTAGCCTTCAGGCGGCTCGCTGGCGGCTATATCGCCAACCACCAATCCGTTCAGTGGGTTGTCGGTGGAAAATGAGTCAACGTATACGGCGCGGGTCACGTAAAGCTCCTTCGGTTCGACTGTCCTACCATCCTAGGACCGAACGCCCGGGTAGCGACATTGACGGTTGAGGGGCTGCACCCGGAAGTGTGGGAGACTGGATGGTAGTAAAAAACACTTCAGGAGCAAGGAGGCAGCCATGAGCAAGCGAGCACGCAAGAAGCGCGACCGCAAGAAGAGCGGCGCTAACCACGGTAAGCGCCCCAACGCCTGAGCAGTCGGGCTAGCAGCAAAAAGGGAGCCCCCGAGCCATCATCGGCTACGGGGCTCCCTTTTTTGCTCTGGGTCAGTGCTCAGCTGTTTTGATCTGACTGATCCGGTCAAGGATGCTTGTTTTCAGGGTAGTGGGTGCCACCTCGGTGCAGGATCGTTTAACCACTGATCGGATCACGCATTCGAGGTCGTGCTCCTCAGCGCACTCGGGGCAGTCTTCAAGATGGTTTTTGATCTCCACCAGGTCGTCATGTGACAACGCCCCGTCGAGATAGTCATACAGGCGCTCGATTCGGGAATCGGCGCAGTCGCCAAGGCTCTGGCAATCGCTCATTGTCCACTCTCCTCTGTCTTCGCCGTGCCACTACCCGCCGCCACCTTCGCTGCCCCAAGGCCACGATCGTGAGCGTATTCGGCGAGTAGTTCCCGCAGCAGCTTCCGCCCGCGGTGCAGCCGCGACATTACGGTGCCGATGGGCGTGTTCATGATTTCTGAAATTTCCTTGTACGCGTACCCCTCCACATCGGAGAAGTAGACGGCCAGCCGGAACTCCTCTGGAATGGCCTGCAGCGCCTGCTTGACGTCCGAGTCAGGGAGGTGATCGAGTGCTTCCACCTCGGCGGACCGTAGGCCGGTGGGGGTGTGTTCGGCGGCCTTGGCGAGTTGCCAGTCTTCGATAGTGTCCGAGTGGGACTGCAGCGGCTCACGTTGCCGCTTGCGGTACAGGTTGATATAGGTGTTGGTGAGAATACGGTACAGCCACGCCTTCAGGTTGGTGCCCGGCTTGTACTGATGGAATGCCGAGAAAGCCTTGGTATAGGCCTCCTGCACCAAGTCCTCAGCATCAGCTGGGTTGCGGGCCATCCTCATGGCAGCCGAGTACAGTTGATCCACATACTGCATGGCATCGCGCTCGAAACGGATCTTGCGTTCCGCATCGGATTCCGTTGCTACATCCAGTTGGTCGTCTTCGGCTGGGGAACTGCCCGCCGCGGCTGTTGTATTCATTGAGGAAAAGTCTACGCGCCCGCGTCCGCGGGGACGCACTGGTGCCACTGTCAGCTGGAAATCAGGCGTTTTACTGACTGTTGGGGAAATCACCGTCATCGTCCGCCTCTCTTTGGTTCGGTTTGCTGTCTGTTCCGCATAACCGCTGGTGGCGGTTGGTTATTCCGGAGCCGCTCGTCAGCTGACACGGCCATCCCACCTCTTGAGCGGCCCATCCCAGTTACCCGTGTCGCCTTACCAATTGAAAAGTGCAAAACTAGGACTCAAGTGCCCGATCAGTCAACAGCCAGGAGGCAATCATGACCCTTGTTCGCGTAGTAGCCCGCCCAATGCTTGCAAGTTCGTTCGTGGTGGCCGGTATCGACCGGCTGCGGAACGCTGAGGCAGCAGGAACACAGCTTCGGCCAACCCTTGACCGCATCAACAAGGCGGTGCCCTCAGCTGCGTCGGTCACCGCCAACGAGAAGCTGGTGGCGCAGGCACTCGGCGCTGCTCAGGTGGGGGCAGCAGCTCTTCTCGGAATTGGACGCTTCTCCCGGGTAGCTGCGCTGGTGCTGGTTGGCACTGCTGGCCTGAACACCCTGGTCGACTTTAAATCAGCAGACTCTTCAACAGCTGAGGCGCGGAAGAGCCGGCGCAATCAGCTGCTGAAGAATGTCTCACTCATCGGTGCCGTGCTGTTGGCCTCTGTGGACACCAACGGTCGGCCCGGGCTGGCCTGGCGCGCCGAGCACCTGGCCTCTGACGCGAAGCGCAACGCCAAGGCCCTCAGTCACGACACCCGCAAGAATGCCAAGAGCATTGCCCGTGACACCGAGAAGCAGCTCAAAAAGGCCAACAAGTCAGTCCGCAAGACTGCATCCGATCTGGTGAGCTAACAACTCAGTGACCCACGTGGAACTGCCGCATTGGCCGGCACCCTTCGCAACTTCGCCGGTCAATGCGACGGTCCAGGTGCCCGGCTCCAAGTCGCTCACCAACCGATATCTGATCCTTGCAGCCCTGGCTGACGGTCAGTCGAGGCTCCGAGCCCCGCTGATCTCGCGCGATTCGGCGTTGATGGTTACGGCGCTCCGCGCCCTCGGCGCCGACGTGTCCGAGGTTGCTGGGGATGGCCAGTTCGGCCCCGATCTGCTGGTGACGCCGATTGACTTCGCCGTGGCCGGGGACACCTCAATCGACTGCGGACTTGCTGGCACCGTGATGAGGTTTGTCCCGCCGCTTGCCGCGCTGCGCCAGGGGGTGACTTCGTTTGATGGTGACCCCCACGCCCGACAGCGCCCTATGGGTGCTGTGATCGAGGCCCTCCGGGGCCTCGGCGTTGCCGTTTCTGACGCAGGTGGCCACCAGCTTCCCTTCGCCGTCACGGGTACCGGCTCCATCCCTGGCGGCAGGCTGGTGGTGGACGCCAGCGCCTCCTCACAGTTTGTCTCAGCCCTGCTGCTGATCGGCTCCCGCTTCACAGACGGGCTTCAGCTGGAACATGTTGGCCCTCCCGTCCCGAGCCTCGATCACATAGCGATGACAGTGAAGGTCCTGCGAGAGGTAGGCGTTCAGGTGGATGACTCGGTGCCCAATCAGTGGCTGGTATCCCCGGGGACCATTGGTGCAATCGACGTCAGGATCGAACAGGACCTCTCCAATGCTGGCCCCTTCCTTGCGGCGGCGCTGGTCACCGGAGGCACCGTGCGGATCCCCAACTGGCCCGAAAGCACCTCCCAGGTTGGTGACCAATGGCGGCAGATCCTCGGGCAACTCGGCGCCGACGTTTCCCTGTCACAGGGGACCTTGACAGTCACGGGCGGACCTAGGATCCGCGGTGCCGCCCTCGCCGACACCAGCGAGCTGGCCCCTACAGTCGCGGCTCTGTGCGCACTGGCCGATTCGCCGTCGACCCTCACCGGGATCGCGCACCTGCGTGGCCATGAGACCGACCGGCTTAACGCACTGGCCACCGAGATTAATCGACTCGGCGGTGCCGTCGCTGAGACCGCCGACGGCCTGACAATCAGCCCAGCCCCATTGCACAAGGGCCTGTTCAGGACCTACGAGGATCATCGGATGGCGACAGCCGGCGCCATCATCGGGCTCGCTGTCCCCGGGGTTGAGGTCGAGAACATCGGCACCACTGCCAAGACCATGCCCCAGTTCCCAGCGCTCTGGGCCGATCTCGTCGTGACCGAGAACCCAGCGGCCGAAGTGATGGGTCGCTGACGGTGGCCACCGGCGGGAACCGCGGGGGCTCACGGTCCTGGGACGAGTCCGACATCAGAGTCCGCCCCAACAAGAAGGGGACCCGGCCCCGCACCAAAGATCGTCCGGCGTACGACGACGCCGTCACCGGACGGATCATCACAGTCGACCGCGGACGCTACACAGCCGTCGTCGACGAGGACGCCGAGGGCGAGCGGACAGTCATCGCGGCGCGGGCTCGTGAGCTGCGACGCACTCCTGTTGTCGCGGGTGACCTGGTGGCTCTGGTCGGCGACCTCTCGGGCGGACCCGACGCATTGGCCCGGCTGGTGCGGGTGGAGGAGCGCCGGACGCTCTTGCGCCGCAGCGCCGACGACACCGACCCCGTGGAGCGGGCCGTCGTCGCCAATGCCGACCAGCTGGTGATCGTCGTTGCTGCGGCCAACCCTGAACCGCGGACCGGCTTCATCGACCGCGCCCTCGTGGCAGCGTACGACGCCGGTATTCAGCCGATCCTCTGTGTCACCAAAGCAGACCTGAAGGACCCCACCGAGCTGCTCGACAACTATCGGCACCTTGACCTTCCGGTCATTATCAGCCGGACCGCCACCGACGATGACGGGGTGGAGAGCACATCTGACGACGGGCTGTCCGCCCGGCTCCTCGGTGACGCCGTGAGCCAGCTGCGGTCCTATCTGGACGGCAAGGTCAGTGTGCTGCTGGGACACTCAGGGGTAGGAAAATCCACAATGGTCAATGCGCTGACCGGATCCACGCGGGCAACCGGTGGGGTGAATGCGGTGACCGGTCGGGGACGGCATACGTCGTCGTCGGCCGTCGCGCTCAAAGCCGGGGATTCCCTGCCAGGGACGTGGATTATCGATACCCCGGGTATTCGTTCGTTTGGACTGGCGCATGTGGACCCGGACCGCATACTTCAGGCATTTCCCGACCTAGAGCCAGGCACCGCTGACTGTGCCAGGGGCTGCCGCCACGACCGGCTCGCGGTGAAGTGCGGCTTGGACCCCTGGGTGCGGGACGGGCTGGCGGGTATATCGGGGCCCGTGAGGCTCGCCTCACTGCGCCGGTTACTCGGCTCGAGTGTCCCCGAGCCCAAGGGAAATACGCAGGAAGCAAAAGAGCTCGGCGAACAGTAGACCTGATAGGCTTAAAGCAGTTGTGGTGTTGCACACCTAATGTGGGATTTGGTTCTCCCTCCGGAGAGTGAATCTTTTCTGACGGCTCTAGCTATCACTGCGACGAGAACCCCGAAGCACGGGGGGATTCTCACACACAAGGAATATGAAAAAAATGGCAACAGGTACAGTCAAATGGTTCAACGCTGAAAAGGGCTTTGGATTCATTGCTCCTGACGACGGCGGCGCGGATGTATTCGCCCACTTCTCGGCAATCAACTCCAGCGGATTCCGCGCACTCGAAGAGAACCAGAAGGTGAACTTCGAGACCACGCAGGGCCCCAAGGGACCGCAGGCCGAGAACATCACCGTTATCTAGTAACCCCGATACGTAGCCCGTCCCACTGGACGGCTCCCCACAGGACACCAATGCGGCTCACTGCCGCCACTGGACGGCTCCCCACAGGACACCAATGCGGCTCACTGCCGCCGGTGTCCTGTGGTGTTTAAGGCTTCATTGCTCCATCAGTGGTGCCACGGGCCGTGGAGCATCCCGCACTATGGCCGGGTTAGGCGATAGGTTGAAGGTATGAACCACCGCCAAAGTTATAACGATGATCTGCGCCTTGCCCACGTCATGGCCGATTCTGTAGACGACCAGACCATGTCGCGATTCAAGGCTTTGGATTTGGTGGTGGAGACCAAGCCCGATCTCACACCGGTTACTGACGCAGACAA
The DNA here is from genome assembly GCF_000520515.1 of Arthrobacter sp. H20. Classification (GTDB taxonomy): domain Bacteria; phylum Actinomycetota; class Actinomycetes; order Actinomycetales; family Micrococcaceae; genus Arthrobacter_D. Next base: position 31,658 of record NZ_KI914735.1, on the reverse strand, counting down.
GGCAGCCGAGGAGTCGATTAGAGGCCAACTCTCCCGCGCACGTCCCCGTGACGCGGTCCTCGGCGAAGAATTCGGCAGCAGTGGTGCCGGCTCACGCCGCTGGATCATCGACCCGATTGACGGTACCAAGAGCTTCGTCCGGGGTGTCCCCGTGTGGGCCACCCTGATAGCCCTCGTCGACGAGGGACAACCGGTCGTCGGATTGGTCAGCGCCCCGGCGTTGGGCAAACGCTGGTGGGCCGCTACTGGAACCGGCGCTTACATGGGTAAGTCCCTCGCAGCAGCGACACGGCTCAAGGTGTCCAACGTGTCAAGGCTTGAGGATGCCTCGTTGTCCTATTCAAGCCTGTCGGGCTGGAAGGAGCGCGGAAACCTGCCGGAATTCCTGACGCTCACCGACTCGGTCTGGCGCAGTCGCGCGTACGGCGACTTCTGGTCCTACTGCCTGGTGGCGGAGGGCGCGGTCGACATCGCCTGCGAACCGGAGCTCAACCTGTACGATATGGCCGCGCTGGTACCAATCATCACTGAGGCCGGCGGACGGTTCACCTCCCTGGAGGGCACTGATGGCCCCTTCGGCGGCAACGCGTTGGCCACCAACAGCACCCTTCACAATGACGTGCTGCAGATCCTCAACCCTGATGTTGATGACCTGCTCTAAGGTTTGGTAGCAAAGCCAACCAACCGATGACCTGAGAGCAGACTAAATGGTCGAGGAGGAACGCTTCCTACCGGCGGTCGAGACCCACACCGTCCCGGCCTGGTCCCCCCACATGCCCCGAACCTGATCGCCCGGTGCGCGATACCCTAGGCATTGGCTTATTCTGTCCCGGCCTGCGAAGGAGAACACACCATGCCCCGCGGCGGTCCACGTCTGCACGTCACCCGCCGAATCCACCTTGCCGGCGGCTACCTCAACGGCGGTGAACAATACGACAGGGTCCGGCCCGGCTACCCGGCAGAGAGCGTGGACTGGGTCCTTGCGGCGGGAGCCTTGACCGCGGCCGACGTCGGCGCCGGCACCGGACTCTTCACCGCGGAGCTGGTGAAGCGAGGACTGGACGTCACCGCCGTCGACCCCTCACACGACATGCTTGACGTTCTGCGATCCAAGCTCCCGCAGGTAACCACAGTGGTCGGTACGGCTGAGTCGACCGGACTGGCGACGGCGTCAGTGCAGCTGGTGTCGATCGCCCAGGCCTGGCACTGGCTCGATCCAGCGGCGGCGGCCAGGGAGTCCGCCCGCATCCTGGTTCCCGGTGGCAGCATTGCGCTGCTCTGGAATCAGCTGGACGTCTCGCTCCCGTGGGTGCACCGGCTCAGCCGGATCATGCATGCCGGGGACGTCTACAGACCCGATCATCGGCCAACCATCGGGCAGAATTTTGGCCCACCCGAACACCTGTCGAATCGCTGGACCCAGACGCTGATCACCGCAGACATCGTGGAACTGGCGAAATCCAGAAGCTACTACCGGCGGGCCACCCCGGCGATTCGCGCGAAGGTGGAAGCCAACCTCGACTGGTACCTCCACGAGCATCTCGGATTCATCCCGGAGGCAGCGGTGGAGTTGCCGTACTTCACCCATGTCTGGCGGGCCTCCCGGACCTGACGCGTCGAAAACCTACCTTTAGGCGTCCCTTTGCGCTAGATTTAGGTATGCCGAAGTTTCTGGTCCCGCTCGCTTTTCTGACGGTGCTGGCCCTAGCCGGCTGCGGGGCCAGCCCTGCAGCGCTCGCCAGGCCCGCCGACAACGATGACCGGCCTATGGTCTTGACCACCTTCAGCGTCCTCGCTGACCTCACCGACCAGGTAGGCGGCGGGCATGTCCGGGTCGAATCCATCACCAAGATCGGTGCCGAAATCCACGGCTATGACCCCACCCCGTCCGACCTGGTCAACGCGCAGGACGCCGACCTGATTCTTGACAACGGGCTGGGACTGGAACGGTGGTTCAAACGCTTTGTTCTCTCTGTCGACGCCCCCCACGTTGTCCTGTCAAAGGGTGTGGAGCCAGTGGATATCCGCGCCGGAGCCTATAGTGGCCTGCCCAACCCCCATGCCTGGATGTCACCCGCTGCAGCGCAAATCTACGTCGACAACATCGTGACGGCGCTAACTGACCTCAGCCCGGCGCACGCCGCCGCATTCGCGGCCAATGGCCAGCGCATCAAAGCCGAACTGCAGGACATGCTGGACGGCCTGGAGTCAGCCTTCACCGATGCGTCGACGCCCGCCTTGGTCACCTGCGAGGGTGCCTTTTCCTATCTGGCGCGGGACGCGGGACTCGAGGAGGCGTTTATCTGGCCGGTCAACTCAGACGCCGAAGGAACGCCCCGTCAGATCAGGGAAGTGATCGGCTTTGTCGAAGCCAATGAGGTTCCCGCAGTGTTCTGCGAGTCGACGGTCAACCCGTCCGCCCAGGAACAGGTTGCGTTGGCCACGGGCGCCGAACTGATCGGCCCGCTGTATGTCGACTCACTCTCCGGCCCGGACGGTCCAGTGCCCACGTTCCTCGATCTCCTCCGGTACGACATTGCAATGATTACTGATGGGCTCACCTCATGACCTCGTTCGCCCTCCCACACCCCACGTCGATGGGCGCTGAATCCGTCGCAGCCATCGCCGTCTCAGGGCTCAGCGTCAGTTACAACGAGGTCACGGCGCTGACCGACGTCGACCTCATCGTGGCGAGAGCCCGGATCTGCGGCCTGATCGGGGTCAACGGGTCGGGTAAGTCGACGCTCTTCAAATGCCTGATGGGGCTCGTCCAGCCACAGGCCGGTACTGTTGCGATCTTCGGCACGGACCACCGCACCGCCCGGCGCAGCAACCTGGTGGCCTATGTCCCCCAATCGGAGGACGTCGACTGGACCTTTCCCCTGTCGGTGGGCGACGTTGTCCTCATGGGTCGCTACGGCAGGATGCCGCAGTCCCGACGTGCCAGTCGAGCCGACCGTGACGCCGTCGACGAGGCCCTCGAACGCGTTGGTCTGAGCCAGCAACGCCACCGCCAGATCGGCGAGCTGTCCGGCGGCCAAAAGAAGAGAGCCTTCGTGGCACGCAGCATTGCCCAGGACGCTCAGCTCCTGCTCCTCGACGAGCCGTTCGCCGGCGTCGACAAGACCAGCGAAGCAACGCTGATCGGACTGCTCCAGGAGCTCAGGGACGAGGGCCGGACGGCGCTGATTTCCACCCACGACCTCGCGGGTATCCCAGAGCTGTGCGACGAAGCGGTCCTGCTGCATAACCGGGTCCTCGCCCATGGGCTACCCGAGGCCGTCCTGACCCACGACAAACTCGCGCTGGCGTTTGGTCCGACGCCAGGTGCCGCGCCGGCCAACGTCCCCCTTCGGCGAACAGCCGACGAGAAATAAGGAAAACGCCATGGACCTTCTCGCCTTCGTCACCGAACCGCTCCAATACGGATTTCTGACCCGCGCCCTGATCGTGACAGTCTGCGCTGCGGTGGTCGCGTCAGTGCTGTCCTGCTGGCTGATCCTGATGGGGTGGTCGCTGATGGGCGACGCCGTCTCACACGCTGTCCTGCCCGGCGTCGCCCTCGCCTACATCATTGGTATCCCGTTCTCAATCGGCGCCTTCGTCTTCGGTGCGGGCGCTGTGGCTTTGATCGGGCTGGTGAAGTCGACCACCAAGCTGAAATCGGACACCGTCATTGGGGTGGTGTTCACGGGCCTGTTCGCGGTTGGGCTAGCCATCGTGTCCCGGACGCCGTCCCAGGTGGACCTGATGCACATTCTGTTCGGAAACGTTCTGGGTGTCACCACTGGGGAATTGTGGCAAGTTCTCATTCTGGGTGTCCTCACGCTGGTCATCCTGCTCTACAAACGCCGCGACCTCACCCTCTTCGCCTTCGACCGCACCCACGCGCACGTGATCGGGCTCAATACCCGGCTGCTGTCAGCCCTGCTGCTGGGTCTGCTGGCGCTGAGCGTCGTCGTCGGTCTGCAGGCGGTTGGGATCATCCTGGTGGTGGCCATGCTCATCACCCCCGGCGCGACGGCCTTCCTGCTGACCCGCAGTTTCGATCGGATGCTGATCCTCGCCGCGAGCATCACCGCAGTGGCCTCGGTGGCCGGGATCTATGCCAGCTACTACCTGGACATTTCGACCGGCGCAGCAGTGGTGCTCTCCCAGTCACTCGTCTTCGTTCTGGTGTATCTGTTCGCTCGACGGACCGGTGTCCTCTGGCAGGCGGGTAACCGACGCCGTCTCCGCCGCGCCTTTGTCCTGACCGCCAGCCCGCTGCCAACCGGTCAGCAGCCAGTCGGTGGTGCCTGAGATGGCACGCAGATCAGCTACCGCCCTCAGCGCCGGGTCATCGAGCGTGCAGGACTATGTGAAGGTCATCTACTCCTTCACCGAGTGGCAGGAGCGGCCGATCACCGCGTCACAGCTCGCGTCCCGGTTGTCGGTCGCCAACTCCTCAGTATCGGAGATGGTTCGCAAACTCATGGATCTGGGCCTTGCCCGGCATGAACCGTATAGCTCAGTGGAGCTGACCGAAGACGGGTTGCATCTTGCCTTGGCCATGGTACGCCGCCACCGTCTCCTGGAGACGTTCCTGGTGCGCGAACTCGGGTACCGGTGGGATGAGGTCCACGACGAGGCCGAGCTGCTGGAGCACACGGTGTCCGACACGTTCATTGAGCGACTCGACCAGAAACTCGGCTATCCGTCCCGTGACCCGCACGGGGATCCGATCCCGACGGCGGACGGGGGGATCACCGTGCCGAGCGCTCTTCCCCTGCGGGAGCTCGACGACGGCCACCGTGGCCGCATCACCCGGATCAGCGACGCAAATCCTGAATTGCTCAGGTTTCTCGCGGCCGAGTCGATCGACCTTGACGCGCCAGTCACGGTCCTCGAACGCAAGCCCTTCGGCGGCCCGCTGGTCGTGAAGGTTGGCGACACCTCCGACGCCAGGACCTTCGACTTTGGGGAGGAACTGACCACCTCGCTCTGGATAGAGTCCGACGGCGTCCATGCTGGTTGCCGTTTACCCGAGCCCTCGCGCCGCTAACTACCCACGAAAAGGGACCCGACTGCGACCCCGGCCGCTGCGGCCAGAAGGGCAAGAGCGGCCGTCCCCAGGGCGTTGACCAGTCCACGCCCCACGCGTCCGCTCTGGATCAGCCTAAGAGTTTCAACACTCGCTGTACTAAAGGTGGTGAACCCGCCCAGGAATCCGACGCCAGCGGCCAGCTCAAGCTCCACGGGCAGCCCGCCACCGAGCGCCAGTCCTGCCAGCAGCCCAAGCAAACCGGAGCCCAGGACATTGATCGCCACAGTGCTCCACGGGATGGCCGTCGCGAACCGGAATCGCACAACGCCGTCGAGCATAAACCGGGTCACTGCGCCGAGTCCGCCAGCTGCCCCGATCAGCAGCACCAGGAGAACGCTCATTCACTGCTCCGTCCGACAGGGGAGGGTCCCCGGTCATGTCTGGAGCGGGTCATTGCTGCACCAACCCCAATCCCCGCGAAACTCATCAAGATTCCGCCTACCAGGCTGAGCCCCACATACCCGGCCGCTATCGAATAGTCGCCGTTGGCACCCAGCTCGATCGCCTCGATCGCGAACGCGCTGTAGGTGGTGAATCCACCGAGAAATCCAGTGCCAGCCAGGACGCGCACCATCAGGCGTTTCCCCCGGTCTTCTCCTGTGCGCAGGAGAGCCTCAAGGAGGAGCCCCAACAGGAACGAGCCAAACAGGTTAATAGCCAGGGTGGGCAACGGGAGACCCCGAGGGGTCGGAATGATCCCATCCAGCCAGTATCTGCACAGTGTTCCGGCCATCCCCCCGATGAAAACAAGAAGGATGAGAGTGGGCCGGACATGTGGACGCCGAACGGCGGGGACCTCGCTTTGCGCCGGACCGCTGGGCCGCATCAGTCAGCCCACCGTCGGTGCGAAGGGCCAGCGGAAACCCGGAATCCGGCTGGGTCGACGTAGACGAAGATGATCTGAGTGTTGAGAGCCTTCGCCATCGACGCCGCAGTATCAACAACAACGCTATCCTGCCCCGGCACGAGGCCCACCAGTAAGGGTCCATGCGGAGAATTTGAGGGGAACACGGCGCACCTGCCTCTATCGAGTGTCAAAGGCAGGAACCATCAGCCAGTGTGGCGGTACGGGCATCGCCCCGGCGGGATCCATCGCCGATATCCCGACTATATCGGATCAACGCCCAGAGCCGTCGAGCAGCGGGTGCATTAGTCGTGTGCATTTCGAGGATGCGATGATCACTATCAGCACCACACGCTCACGCCACGCTCCCGCACCCATCTAGGCAAAGGTTCACTATGACAACGCTGGGGATCGAAGAGGAATACCTCCTGCTGGACCCGACCTCCGGGTTACCCGTCTATCAGGCCAACGAGGTCCAGACTCTCTTGGAGCAGTCCCCGACAATCCAGACGGAGGACGTTCAACGGGAACTCCTCAGCTGCCAGCTAGAGACGGCTACCCCGGTCTGCGCCACCCTTACCGAGGCAGAGGAATCGCTGCTCCATTTCCGACGGCGTATCTCTGCCGCTGCCCGGAAGGCGGGGGTCCTGGCCACCGGCTCAGCAACGGCTCCCCGCATTGAGAACGCGTATCCTAAGCTGACTGACAAGCAGCGCTATCACGAACTCCGCGCAAGTGCGCATGGCATAGTGGCTGACCAGTTTGTCAATGGGCTGCACGTCCACGTGGCAATCCCTGACAAGGAGAGCGGTGTGCAGGCTCTGAACCGGATCCGCCCATGGCTTCCGGTGATCACTGCTCTCAGCACAAACTCGCCGTTCTGGCTGGACCGGGACAGCGGATTCGCGAGTTGGCGGGTGGTGCACTACCGCCGGTGGCCGGTTCAAGGCTGCCCGCCAGTCTTCGCCAATGCCGAAGACTACGAACGCCGGATCGAACGTCTGGTCGGAACCGGGGTGATCATCGACCGCGGAGTACTGACCTGGATGGCGCGACTGTCGGATGCTTATCCCACCCTGGAGGTGCGGACAGGTGACGCCCAGCTCGAGGCCCAGGACTCGGTCCTCCTTGCCGCGTTGATCAGAGGTCTAGTCTCGGCTGCGGTCCGGGAGGCAGAGGATGGCACCCCCTTCCTTGATCCGGACCCGGAGTTGCTCGACGCGGCGATGTGGCAGC
>NZ_KI914735.1:0-24392 GCF_000520515.1 Arthrobacter sp. H20 | reverse complement strand
GATCTGGTTGACCTGGAGACGGGCAATCTGGTTCCAGCCCGTGAGCAGATGCGCCGGCTACTGGCCTATACGGCCGCCGCAGTCGAGGCGGAGGGCGATACCAGCTGGGTTACCGCCGGTCTGGAGACAGTCTGGCGGCGCGGGACCGGGGCTGAACGCCAACGTCGGGCGATGGAGAGCAGCGGCATGGCCGGATTGCTGGATCTCTACAGCGAGACGCTGACCGCCGAACGCTAACCCGGCTTTTGGTTTGCACTGCCATCAGCCAATCGCCGCAACATCCGGGCGATCCGCGCTCCCCGAGTTGCCTGACGTTTTGCTGAGGCAATCCACAGTGCGTATTCACGCTGGCGCGAATACGCAAGGGCCCGGAAGGCGTCAACCGCGACACCCGCTACCAGCGCTGCACCCACATCATCAGCGAGCTCCACCACACGCTCGCTGGTGTCCAGGGTGAGCGATACCCGTACTGTGTCACCAGTGGCCTTGCCAATTTCGGCCTGGATATCCGAGCGGACCAGAAGTAGGTGGGCGTCCCCATCGGTGACCAAGGAGCCACGGTAGCCAACGCCGTCGAACGCTGCCCTGACCGGGACCCTCCCGCTTGCGCCAAAGATTTCGGGCACACTGTGGGGAAACTGGACAAACGACGCCGCACCGACCACCGTCGAGCGCTGAATGACTGCATCAAACTCGATCGGACCTGGATCTCGATAGTCCGCCATTTCAGAACCTAAACAAACTCATGTACGGCCGGAGAGGTACTGAGCACCCGTGCCTCCCAGGGCCGCAGCCACCCCGGGTCACTTTTGCCGGCACCTGCATCGCGGTAGTTGCCCAGTAAGCACTCCCCGTGGCCCAGACCGTTTGGTAGTGCCAGTTTCTCGCCCGATACGTTGCCCACCACAGTTAGGGTCTCACCGTCGTGAGACCGGGTGAAGGCGTAAAGGGTGGGGTGGTCCGCCTCAAGAAGTGTGAACTCTCCGAGCCGTACCGCTGCAGACTCATGCCGCAGCCGGATCAACCGCTGGTAGTGAGAATAGATGGATTTTTCCGCTACACGATCAGCTTCAGCGTTAATGCTCAGGTAGTTCGGGTTGACACTGAGCCAGGGCTCTCCGGTAGTGAATCCAGCATGCGCCTCGCCAGACCATTGAACGGGCGTTCTGGCGTTATCCCGGCTCATGATCCTGATCGAGGCCAACACTTCCTCAGGATCCATTCCGAGGACAGTCGTTGCCTCGGCGAAATAGTTGACAGATTCCAGGTCGCTGAAGTCCTCGATGGAGGCGAACGGCACGTTGGTCATGCCGAGTTCCTCGCCCTGATAAATGTAAGGTGTTCCTCGGTGCAGGTGGAGGAGGGTTGCCCAGAGGGTGGCCGACTCGTACCGCAGCCCAGCATCATCCCCGAACCGGGACACCAGCCGCGGCTGGTCATGGTTATTGAGGTACAGACTGTTCCAGCCCGTCGTCGCGAGGCCATGCTGCCACCTGGTCCAGGACGTTTTCAGGTCCGCCAGGTTCAGTCCGCGGTAATCCCATTTGCCGCCGGGCCCGTAGTCCAGTTCCACATGCTCGAACTGGAAGATCATATCCAGTTCCCGGCGCACCGGGTCGGTGAAAAGCAGTGCCTCCTTGACTGTTGCGCCGGGCATCTCGCCGACGGTGATCAGGTCAGCGGACCGCCCGGTGAACACCTCACGGTGCATTTCCTGCAGGTAGTCGTGAATCCGTGGGCCGGAGATGAAGTGCGGCCCGCCGTCGCCCCAGAGTCCCCCGGGCGGGACAACGCCGTCCGGCAAGGTGGGGTCCTTGGAGATGTAGTTGATGACGTCCATCCGGAAGCCATCGACACCGAGGTCGAGCCACCAGTTCATCATGTCGTAGATGGCAGAGCGGACCTCAGGGTTTTCCCAGTTCAGGTCCGGTTGCTGAGCGGCAAACAGGTGCAGATAGTACTGGCCGGTGTGAGGGTCGAGGGTCCAGGCCGGCCCGCTGAAGGCTGCTCCCCAATTGGTTGGTTCGGCACCGGGCGCGCCAGCATCGAACCCCTCGCGTGGTTCCCGCCACCAATACCAGTCGCGCTTGGGACTGGTCACTGAGGAAGAGGCTTCCTTGAACCACTCGTGTTCATGGGAGGTGTGGTTCACCACCAGATCCATCACCAGCTTCATCCCCCGATGGTGCGCACCCGCCAGGAGATCGCTGAACTGCTCGAGGGTACCGAAGACAGGGTCGATCTGTCGGTAGTCGCTGATATCGTACCCATTGTCATAGTGCGGGGACTGGTAGACCGGTGACAACCAAAGCACATCCACTCCGAGCTCTGCCAGATAGTCGAGTTTGCCAATGATTCCGCCAAGGTCCCCGACGCCGTCGCCGTCGGAATCGGCAAAGCTACGCGGATAGATCTGATAAACAATAGCGCTCGTCCACCAGGCGGGACCGCCCTGGACTGGATCGGGTGCTGTCTCATCGGGGGCTGTCTGGTCGGCGCTCATCCGGCTAGCGCCCCTCATTCCGGCGGACCATTCCGACAATGAGGAAAATTAGTCCGAGTGCGAGCGGAATCAGGGTAACCAAGGTGTGAGTTCCACCAACGAAACTCATGTAAAAAATGAAGATGAAGGATCCGATCACCAGAATCAACCCAGTATTGACCAGCGCGCGGCCTCGGTTGGGCGGCGGCAGGGGAGGTAGCCACGGTGGAGGATCATCCGTCCAGTTCATACAGGTCAGTCTACGTCCGGCTGTAGGCGACCGAGACCCCCTGCCACGTTAACGGCCAAACGTCCCTCCCCCAAAGGGTTAGGACGTTTGGCCGTCAAGTCTTTCGTGGAGATGGCGGGAATTGAACCCGCGTCCGATGCAGTGTAGTCAGGGCTTCTCCGGGCGCAGTTTGCGTCGGTTTTTCTCAGCTTCAGCAGTTCTGCAAACAGACTGCTGCCAAGCTCAGTTACATAAGAGTCCCCCCGAAACCTGTAACGAGTTTCAGGAGCAGTGGCCCTCTAAATGACGCCAGTATCCGGGACGAGAGCATTCCCGGGCTGACGGACTTGGTCTTACTGCTTAGGCAGCGAGAGCAAAGTCAGTGCGTTTTTGTTCGGCACTTATATTTTTACAAGGAGCGTTTACGAGATAACCTTGTAAATCCTCGGCCCGCTTCCCCTGTCGCGACGAACATCGTCGAAACCTGTCATCCCCGTGTGTAGTTATCAAATACTGCCCCCGAATTGCTCCGGGTCTACCAGTGTAACGCACCTATCTCTGCGGCGTATTCCCCTAGAGCGTAATCCCGAACATGACAATCGGCGACTGCCACAGCGTCACCACAACGAACGACACAGCCACGAAGGCCAGCCCCAACGCAGCGAGGGCTGTGGTTGCTGCCTGCTTACGCCTGAAACTCCACCAGAACACCACCACGTTCATCAGCACCAGCAACGGCGCCACCCAGATGATCAGCTGGGCCAGGTACAGGTAGATCAGGAAGAAAAAGGGTATCAACGCAAAAATGCCCACTGGGACTATCGCCAGCAGCAAGAGCAAATCGACCAACGCGACAACAGTCACCCACCACGGGCGCCGGTACCGCAGTTCCGACTCGTCAGGATCCTCGCGGGGTTCCTGAGCGTCCCAGAAAACGTCGCTCATGCCTCAGGTGCCCCGGTTCTTCTCGCGCATGTCGCGGAGCGCTTCGCGGTTGTCCTGTTTCTCCCGCAGGGTCTGGCGCTTGTCGTAGTCACGTTTACCGCGGGCAACGGCGATCTCCACCTTTGCCCGGCCGTTCAGGAAGTACAGCTGCAGCGGTACCAGAGTGAATCCACTTTCCCGGATCCGCTGCGAGATGCGGGTGAGTTCGTCGCGGTGCAGCAGGAGTTTGCGACGGCGACGGGCGGCATGGTTAGTCCAGCTGCCCTGGGTGTACTCGGGGATGTGAATTCCCTCAAGCCACAGCTCATCGTTGTAAAAGATGCCGAACCCGTCCACCAGTGACGCTCGCCCAGCCCGGAGGGACTTGACCTCGGTGCCCATCAGGGCTATTCCGGCCTCGTAGGTGTCCAACACTTCGTAATCATGCCGGGCCTTTCGATTGGTGGCCACTACCTTTCGGCCACTTTCCTTGGGCACGGTGCAACTCCTTCTTTCTTGGGTTAAAGCTCCACGGCTCGCGGCTGAGTCCGCTCGACTCTCCGACCCAGTCTACGGCGTCGATCTCTACAGCAGGCCCAGCGGGTCGACCAGGCTGCCGTTCAGCACGGTTTCAAAGTGCAGGTGGCAGCCGGTTGAGTTACCGGTGGTCCCGGTACGCCCGATCAGCTGACCGGCACTTACCTTTTGACCCGGCGAGACGTCGAAACTGGAGAGGTGGTAGAAGTTAGTTGCCAGGGCATTCCCCTGGACCACTCCGTGGTTAATCACGATGCGGTTGCCGGCGCCCGACAGAGCGTTCGAATCGGCAAACCAGACCGCCCCGGCAGCTGGCGCATACAGGGGGGTGCCACAGCCTACTCCGTAGTCGAGGCCGGTGTGCGAGTAGCCCCCTGAGCCGTTGAAATCGATTGTGCCTACCGGCGTAGCACGCCATCCGAAGCCCGACGAGATGGGGCCACTGACCGGCGCCCTCAACCCGAAGGCTGATGGGCTGCCAGATTGGATCGGGCCCACCGGTGCCACGGGGACGGGGGCAATCGGTTCCGGAGCAACCGGCTCCGGAGCAGGTTGCTGTGCTGCCGCGGCCGCTGCGGCGGCCGCAGCGTTAGCCGCAGCGGCGGCCGCGGCGGCAGCTTGGGCCCGGCGTTCATTCTCGATGCGGGCGCGCTCCTCTGCCTCGGCCTTGAGCCGCGCTTCTTCCCTCTTGCGGGCCTCCTCGATGAGCCGCGCCTGGCGCGCTGCGATATCCGCGGTGACCTGCTCGTGAGCGGATTCCACTTCAGCGAGCTGGGCCTCGATGACCGGCTTCTGCTCCTGAAGCTGGTCGGAGAGTTCCGAGGTATCAGCGACGAGAGTGTCGACGTTGCTTTTCTCTGAGGCTGCCTCGTCGCGCGCTACCTGCTCGGCTGCGAGGGCCTGCTCCGCCTGGGTCTTCAAATCAACAATTTCTGCCTCGACGGCAGCCAGACGCGCTTCCGAGTTGATGTTGGTAGCATTCGCCTGGGACAGCTGGTCCATGGCAGCGTTCTGGCTGCGCAGCGCCTGATCCACCATGTCGATTGAGTTGGTGAGGCTCCCCGACCCCTCGGAACCAAACAACAATGACAGGTTGGAGGGTACTCCCCCGTTCTTATACGCCTGGGTAGCGATCTGCCCGATCATCTCCCGCGTTTCCCCCATGGCCGCCCGATCAAGGTCCATCTGCTCATTGATCTTGTTCTTGGTCTCCTGAGCGAGCTCCACCCGCTGGGTCAATGCAGTGACCTGACCGGTCGCCGTCTCAACCCGACCCTGAGCATCTGCCAGCGCTTGCTGCGCGCCTGGCAACTGTCCCTGGAAGACACGAAGCTGGGCGATGGTCTCGGAAATGTCAGCGTCGAGATACTCGATGGACTCCTGTACGTCCTGGATTTCCTCCTCAAGAGCGCTCTGACGGTTGTCCAGCTCGTCAGCAAAAACCGGCGAACTGAGGCCCAGGGCTAATGCGACGATCACCGCAATCGAGGTACCAGCGACGGCTTTGGTCATGACTGATTGTTTGGCCGGTTTACACGACCAAGAATTCACGGCAGGCATAGGCTCTCTCTCGTTCCTGGTCATTACTCTAAACCCTCAAGTAACGTCTGAGGGTTAGAAGCGAGGAGACCCCCGCAAGAACTCCACCCAGCCCAATAAGCAAGGGGGCCAGGAGGAGCACTTCGGTCGATGAGATAAATGCCGTTTCTGGATACATCTCCGCGAGCACCCCGTTGAGGGCGAAGTGGGCCACTGCCCAGAGGGTGCCGGTGGCCAACAGGCCTCCGACGACCGCCGCGATGACCCCCTCCAGAACAAACGGAAGTTGGATAACCGCTTTGCTGGCACCGACCAACCGCATAATCCCTGTCTCCCGGCGCCGACTAAACGCCGAAAGTCTAATGGTGGTTGCCACCAGCAACACCGCGCAGAGCAACATGACTCCCGCTATTGTCAACGCAATCGCCGACGCGACATTCATATAGGTAAACAGGCGCTCGAGTAATTCGCGCTGGTCACTGACGACATCGACGCCGGGGGTTGAGGAGAACGCCTCGTTGATAACCTCATATTTCTCCGGATCCACCAAATTGACCCTGAATGATTCCGGGAGCTGGTCAGCGGTAACTGAATCGACAATCGGCGAATTGGCGAATTGGTCCTGAAAGTGGCCCAGCGCTTCATCCTGGGATTCGTATTCGACTGTCGAGACATACTCGCTGAAGGATTCCGATTCGAGGATGGTCTGGATCTCGTCTCGCTGGTCGTCAGTGACGGGCCCCGTGGCGCAGCTCGGCGAGGTGGAGTTGTCCACGCACAGGAAGACGGCCACTTGGACGCGGTCGTACCAGTAGCCCTTCATCTGGTTGATCTGGAGCTGAAGCAGCCCCGCTGCTCCGACGAAAGTCAGGGAGATAAAGGTAACCAGCACAATCGAGATCACCATGGCCAAGTTCCGGCGGAGACCGGAACCCAGCTCGCCGAGCACAAACGCGAACCTCATTGCGCTAACACCTCGGTCTCGCCGATGTAGATGCCTTGGGCATCGTCGCGCACTACCGACCCGTTGCGGAGCTCAACGACTCGCTTGCGCATGGTATTCACGATGTCGTCGTCGTGGGTAGCCATCACCACAGTGGTGCCGTTGGAATTGATTCGGTCCAGAACCTTCATAATTCCCATTGACGTGGTGGGGTCGAGGTTTCCGGTTGGCTCATCGGCCAGCAGGATTCCCGGCTTGTTCACAATGGCGCGCGCGATCGCCACGCGCTGCTGCTCGCCGCCGGACAGCTCATGGGGCATCCTGTTGTTCTTGCCCTCCAGGCCCACCGTCTGCAGCACGTCAGGAACTGTCTCCCGGATCACCGCCCGGCTCTTACCGATCACCTGCATGGCGAAGGCCACATTGGCGAAAACCGTCTTGTTGGGCAGCAACCGGAAGTCCTGGAACACCACGCCAATTCCGCGGCGCAGCTTGGGCACACGCCAGCTCGGGATGTTGGCGACGTTCTGGCCAGCGACATAGACGGCGCCACGGGACACCCGATCCTCTTTGAGGACGAGGCGGATGAATGTGGACTTACCGGAACCTGAGGCCCCGACCAGGAAGACGAACTCTGCGCGATCCACTTCGAGGCTAACCGCGTCGAGTGCTGGTCGGGAATTGTTGCTGTAGACCTTGGTGACAGCGTCGAATCTAATCATGACTACTTTGCGCCCATATGGTGCTGCCAGTGCACGGGCATTTGCTGGAGGGAAGAAGGTACCGGCCACTAGACTATAGCGACGACGCCGCGCGTTGCCGGCCGGCCACCACGGTGTGTCGCAGAGCACCTGGCGGCCCGCTACTGAACAGCGTGCCCTATTCTGCGGGTGCGGCGCGGTTATTGGCACGCCATTTGATGCCGGCATCGATGAAGTCGTCGATCTCGCCGTCGAACACTGCCGAGGTGTTACCCACCTCGTGCTCGGTGCGAAGGTCCTTAACCATCTGGTACGGGTTCAGAACGTAGGACCGCATCTGGTCGCCCCATGACGCTTTAACATCACCGGCCATTGCCTTCTTCTCGGCGTTCTCAGCCTCCTGCATCTGTAGCAGAAGTCGGGACTGGAGCACCCTCAGTGCTGCAGCCCGGTTCTGTAGCTGAGACTTCTCGTTCTGCATGGAGACGACGATGCCCGTGGGAATGTGGGTCAGGCGAACGGCGGAGTCTGTGGTGTTCACTGACTGGCCTCCTGGGCCTGAGGACCTGAAAACATCAACCCGGATCTCATTGTCGGGGATCTCCACAGAATCGGTCTGCTCAATGAGAGGAATGACCTCAACGGCGGCGAAGGAGGTCTGGCGGCGGCCCTGATTATCGAACGGGCTGATCCGGACCAACCTGTGCGTTCCGGCTTCCACCGAGAGGGTGCCGAAAGCATACGGGGCCTTGACCTCAAAGGTGGCTGACTTCAGGCCAGCCTCCTCGGCGTAGGAAGTGTCCAATACCTGGGTGGGGTAGCCGTGGCGTTCAGCCCACCGCAGGTACATCCGGAGCAGCATTTCCGCGAAGTCGGCAGCATCAACGCCGCCCGCACCGGAGCGGATACTCACTACTGCTTCACGCTGGTCGTACTCCCCTGCCAGCAGAGTGACCACCTCAAGCCGGTCCAGCGAGGCGCTCAGTGAGGAGAGCTCCTTGACCGACTCCTCGCGGGAGGCCTCGTCATCCTCGTCCTGAGCGAGTTCCACCAGGACTTCGAGGTCCTCGATCCGTGAGTGAAGGGTTTCGAGGCGTTCGAGCGCCGACTGACGGTGCGAAAGCTTTGAGGTGATTTTCTGCGCTGCAGCAGGATCGTCCCAGAGGTTGGGCTCGCCTGCCTGCTCGCTTAGCTCCGCTATGTCAGTGCGGATCGCCTCCACATCGGCAACCTGTTCGATGTTGGCGTATTTGGTGCGGAGCGCGCGGATTTCTGCGGAAAAATCAATGTTTGCCATGATAGAACCAGCCTACGTCATGGTGCAGATGGCAGCTGTGGTCAAGTGCGCTGCCGGTCAGCCTCCTCGCCAAGGGTGGATCCGGACTGGAATAAGTGGGTCCGTCAGCCAGTTCCATCGGTATTGGGTGTCCAACGCCCAACGAAGGGGCATGATGCTAAAGACAGTGGTGATCGGGGCCGGCCAGGCAGGTCTCCCGGCCGCCTACCATCTGCGGCGCCAGGGCCTGGAACCCGAAAATGACTTCGTCGTCCTGGATGCGAACGACGGACCGGGCGGCGCCTGGCGCCACCGCTGGCCATTTCTGACGTCCTCGGCTCGCTCGAGTTCGTCTGGGCGACGAAGCGCTTTCAATCACTGTGGATGGCCGTCATCCTGCACGGCCTCGAAGCATTCTTTTTCATTGTGGTGTTTCGCGTGGCATTCGGGAACCTGCCGTGATGAACGCGCACACTTTCAAGTCAATTGCCTTGATGATCGGGAAGTCCTCTGACGGAGGTCCTTATCGGCACATCCGATAGTCGCATTCGGCGGAGCCGTGCTGCTCGTCGCGGGCGACCTAGGTTCGCTCGTCACCGCATCGCGCGCGAGCCGAAAGTACGGGTTGAGCGTGGTCACCACTCCGGGGCTATACCGGGGGGCCGATCTCGCACACCTCGTAAGCCTGTTCGACGCCGGACAACTGCGGCAGGTCTTCGACGGCACCTACCCGCTCGACGAGATCACCGCCGCGTCGACAGCCATCGCAAGCGTGGCGCCGTGGTCTTAGACCACGGTCAGCTGGACGGCTAGCTCGGGATGCCGGGGGAGCGACCGATTGACGTTTGTCGAGGTCACTTCTTGAGTTCGGCTCCCCCTCGCAAGACCGCTGCACATACACAGTGCGGGGCTTGTTCTCACCTAGCTGAAAGGCAGAGCGCCCTAACGGCGATCTTTCTGCCCAGCGCGGTCATGGGCGAACCCAACAGCTGATCCGTCGCCCGCCGCTCGTCGGACTGTCAGCAGCGAGCGAAGCGACGAGCTGGTCAATGTAGCCGTTCAAGAATCCATCGAGATCAACTGCGTCGTCAAGTGCTCGGCTAACCAGGAAGTGGCCGACGTAGGCGGAGTAGGCGATACGCGCCCGAATCCCTGCCTCGGACGCCGATAAAGCCATATCGGTGAAGAGTTGCTCCAGAAACTCAATACGACGACGGGTCACGCTTCGCACCGTTACCCCGACGACAGGGTCGTTTACCGACGCGACCAGCGCAGCATCAAGAGGACCATCCACGGCGTCCCCCAGGCTGATTTCGAACAGGACCCGAAGTCGAGCCACCGGGTCGACGATCTTCATGAGTTGCTCGATGACCTCGATAGTCGCCCGCCGCTCCCACAGGTCGAGGGCGGCGGTGATCAACGCCTGGCGGTTTGCGAAGTGCCAGTAGAAGCTCCCCTTGGTCACACCTAAGTCGCGACCCAGCCCTTCGACAGTGACTTGGTCCACTCCAGCGGCAGCGATGACATCTAGTGCCGCCTTGGCCCAATCGTCGGCGGTGAGGCGATTGCTTGAGTTCATTCCCATACGCTATCGTATGGGAATGAACATACGGCAAGGTACGGAAATTCGTCTGGTGGCCGGCGCGATTGCAGCAGCCGGTTTGACAGCCGCTGCGGCTCTCCACATTCTCTGGGCGTCAGGGTCCAGCTGGCCGGCCAAAGACTACGACGAGCTCGCCGATCTGGTGGTCGGCCGACGACCGTTCCCCACCCGACCGCTGACAGCCATCGTCGCTATCTCCCTCATGGGTGCGAGTTCGATCGCCATATTGGCAAGTAGACCGGCGCCTTCGCACTCGCGGCTCGTGCGGCGCGGCGTGAAAGCCGTGGCAGGCACCCTACTGGCACGCGGCGTCAGCGGCCTTGTTTGGTCATCTCTGCCCGGGGGCAAAGCTAGCCCAGAGTACCGCCACTGGGACCGTCGCCTTTATTCGCCGCTGTGCATAGTTCTCGGCCTATGCGCAGCGATTGGTGGACGCCGATGAACTGGGTAGCCTCGCTGCGCTCAACGTGGCCACGCCGTGCGCCAGGGCTCCCACCCGGCCAGAGGCGTCTCGACATTTTTCCCAGATTCAGTGATAACCCGTTGCTCCGGCCACCATTGTCAGTAGGCCCGGCACGGATCGAGGTTCGTGGCGAGGGAATCACGCCGTTCACACTTACCGCCAACGATCTTGCGAGAATCGGTCCCCGCGAGCAGACCTCAGACTTTCATTGTGTGACCACGTGGACTCATCGCCAAGTCCGCTGGACGGGACTGCCGATGACGGCCGTCTGGAAACAGCTCATCGCTCCGCGCTGCCCGGACCGTGCTGCGTACGTTGTCGCCATCGGTGCAGATGAATTCCGCGCTGTGTACACACTGGACGACCTGCTGGACCCAGACGTGCTGGTGGCCAGTGCAATGCACGGGGAGCCACTCGAGATCCGCCACGGGGCACCTCTCCGGCTCGTGAGCCCTTCGCAATACGGTTACAAGAGTGTCAAGCACTTCTGTGCGCTCGAAATCCACTTCACCGAACCATCGAGCACCCTCGGCCCAAAAGAACACCTCCGGGCACGCGTCGCTCTTGAGGAGCGCCATAGTCGCATCCCAGCTCGACTACTACGATGGCCGTATCGGCTCCTCGTCCCATTGACGATCACAGTAGCCGAGCGGACCGGCCGAATGGCATCGGGGGAAGCTCAAGCCCGGCGCCGGCCAAAAGCACCTGAAGCTGGATGACCTCAGGGCTGCACGCGACGGAGCTTGTCGGGATTGCGCACGAAGTACATCGCCACGATTCCATCTAGCCCGGCGCGAAGCGAGACAGTGGTGGTGACGTTCGCCCCCTCTTCAATCACAAGCCCGGCGCTACCGTTGATGACCGACGGAACCAGCACGACGCCGGGCTGCGCAGCGATCCCAACGAGGAATCGCGCGATTTTCTCTGCTCCGTGTACCGGGCGGAGCGCGGCATTGACGGCGCCGCCACCATCGGAGTAAAGGGTTGCCTCCGGAGAGAGCAGTGCAGCAATTAACATGACGTCACCTGAGATGACGGCGTCGGCAAGAGCCGACAACGCAGCGCCGTCGCGGGAACGCTGGTCACCGTGCAGTGTTCCCAGTGATGCCGTGACAGCACGTTGCGCGCGCGACACTAGCTGACGCGCGGCGGCGGGGCTCACCTCAACGACCTCGGCAATGCTCTCGTAGTCCACCTCGAGCACCTTGCGCAAGACGTACGCTGTCGCCTGCTCGGGTGTCAATGTCGAGAGAACGAAGTCGAGCGCCTGCCCGAGGCCGTCACGATGGAGGACCGCCCATTCCGGAGAGCCGTCATCAACGATGGGGTCAGGCAGCCACGGGCCGAGGTAGGTTTCGCGCCGACGTCGCTGAGTGCGAACGGCGTTAAGCGCGAGTCGCCCAGCCATGACTGAAAGGAAAGCGGGCGGGTTGTGCACCGTCGCGACGTCGATACGTGACCAAGTCTCCCATGCGCTTTGCACAACGTCTTCGGCGTCGTCGCGCGATCCCGTGATGTGGAACGCCGCCGCCATCATGACGGGCCTGTTGGCGGTGAAGACGGAACCGTGGGCCGTTTCTCTCATGCAGTCCCTATGCTCGTGGCGGTCGCTGGCGGCGTGCTGGTCGGCGGCGAGGGCCAACTGAAACGACCAGAGCGATCGCGTTCTTGTATCATCCAGCGTACTGTCATGCGGCACATTGCCTCTTTGAGCTGCGCTCCAGCGAACCCTGTGATCGCGATTGCACGCTCGGAGTCGTTGGGCTTCACGACTTGCACTCGGCCACGACCACGACCTAGGTCGACGCACTGCAGCGCGTATCCCATAGCGAACGGTCGCTCGGGCTCCGAGCGCTGACGCGCAAGGATCACCTCAGCCGCGTGCGCGCCCATCGGGAGCGCGGTGGCGCATGCGGGTCGCAGGTGGTCGGCGGAGGGCGAGTTGACACGCACCGCGTCCCCTGCCCCCAGTACGTGAGGGTGGCCAGGCACGGTCAGTTGTTCGTCCACGATGAGATTCCCGAGGTCATCCGTGGGGAGACCAGAGTCACAAGCGAGGCCCGGTACAAAGAATCCCGTCGCGTCGATGGAGATGGTGTCGGCGTCAAGTTCACCGTCGAGGTCGACGCGACGGCCGGTCTCCACGATCGCACCTCGTCGGCGAAGTTCGTCCAGATGGGCACGCGCTGCTTTCCTGTTCGGCGTTGAGGCGCTGATAATTCGCACGCGGCGACCCGCATCGAGCATCGCCCCAGCGACCTCGACGCCGGTGAGCCCTGCGCCGATCACCGTGACCCAGGCTTCTGGCCTCTCACTCAACGCGTATTTCAATCGCGCGGTCGCAGCCTCAGACGCGACTGAGTGCACGGCCGGTCGAGAAGGTGCGCCCGATCCGACGGCGTAGACCAATGTATCGAACGAGAGGGCGCTGCCCGACGCAAGCTGAACTGTGTCGTCACCGATGAGAACGGCAGTGTCGGTCACGATATCGGCCTCTGGGTGCACAAGAGTCGAGAGCGGGATGCGTGCATGATTCCTACGCCCGCTGGCCACCGTGTGTAGGCGAATGCGTTCGACGAACCAAGGATTAGGAGAGACCAATGTCGTCTTCTCCCCCTGACCAGCGAGCCGGTTTGCTGCCATGATTCCGGCGTATCCGGCTCCCAGCACTGTCGTTGCCATCGTGTTGTCCTCGTTCGGTTCTGGCCCGTAAATCACGGGGTCAAAGATAGTCTCTGCAAGTAGGACACCGCTGCGAGTAGATCTGTGACGCACACGTCGGTCGGCGGCGAGTACCTCGACGCCGGCGAGCTCGCGGCTCGTCAGGAATTCGCTGCAGAGAGCCTCTCGACTACCAGTGCTGAGCCCCTGTGATGACTCGTCGAGAAGCCGCGGCTGCCACATCACGGCGTAATGCCCGGGATGTTTCAGAGCCCACGCGACGTAGGCGTTGCCCATGAGCTGTATGTCGTCACGATGAGCCTCGAGAACCCCGTTGAGGGCGGTGAACCCTTCGGTGGCTAATACAGTGACCAGCTTCTCGCGGGTGCCGAAGTGATGCACCGGCGCAGAGTGCGTCACGCCTGCTTTTCGAGCAAGGCCACGCAGCGTGATGGATTCGGGGTTGCCTTCGGCCGCCAATTCCGCCGCGAATGACAGAAGTGTGCGACGCAAGTCACTGTGGTGGTATGTGTCGTAGGTTCAGGAAGTGATCGGCTTGCTATAGTGTGTGATGCACAGTATCGTGTACCTGTGTTGAATGAAGAAGCGCTCGCCACCCATCGCCAGGAACTGCGGCGGGGAACGATCGTTCTTGCCTGCCTATTGCTGCTGAGTCGGCCGAACTATGGCTATGCGCTGCTCGATGCGCTGGAAAAATCCGGGTTCGACGTCGACGCCAACACCCTGTACCCACTTCTGCGCCGGCTCGAGAAACAGGGTCTTCTGACCAGCGAGTGGAACACAGAAGATTCCCGCCCGCGCAAGTTCTACGTAACGAGCAAGGAGGGTGCCGCTCTTGCCGACACCCTGAAACGGGACTGGTACGACCTCGACTCAGCGTTTCTCTCTCTGAAGGATGACTCATGACTGCGACGTCTTCCCCGACTGACCGCTATGTCGCGGCAACCCTCCGCAGCCTGCCGGGACGACAGCGCCAGGACATCGAGGCGGAGCTGCGCGCGCTCATCGCCGACGCCATCGACGACCGGCGTGAGGCCGGGGTCGACGCTGACTCCGCAGAGCGCCAGGTGCTGACGGAGCTGGGCGCGCCCGCTCGCCTTGCCGCGAGCTACTCCGAGAGATCCCTGCACCTGATCGGCCCTGAGTTCTATCTCGACTACGTCCGGGTCCTCATGCTGCTGCTGTCGACTCTCGTTCCGCTATGGTTCGTCATCTTTGGTCTGGTGACCTTCGCTGACGGCTCCACTGCTGGCGTGGCGTTCGGCGGCGCTTTGTATAGCGCACTGGAGACTGCGATGTCTATCGCCTTCTTCACCACGCTCGTCTTCGCCGTCATCGAGCGAGTGTCGGCAGTTCGTACGAAGCGCACAGCCACCTGGGATCCGTCGTCCCTGCCCGAAGTGCGCGACAAACGCGACCGCTTCAGTGTGTTGATCGGCGGCGTGATCTTCCTCGCGGTCATCGTGATCTCCCTTGTCCTCATCCAGACCGTGGGCGCGGTCGAGGGCCCGGGCGGTGCCCGAGTTGGTCCCGTCGATTCTGGCTTGTGGGAGTCCGGCGTCTTCTATATCGCTCTCCTGATCGCGATCGCCAGCATCCCCTTCCATCTCCTTGCGTATTACACCGGCTGGTCGACGGCGAACGCGATCGCGAACACCGTTTTCGTCGCGCTCTTCGCTGTGCCAGCCGTCTGGCTCGCGGCCAGTGGCCGCCTCCTCAGCGACGATTACTTCCGTGCTGTGGGATGGCCCGAAGGGGCGGACGTCATCGCGGTGGTCGTGATCGTTTTCGTCCTGCTGATCACTGCCAGCGACGCCGTCGGCGGGTGGGTACGGGCGAGCAAGAAGAGGCGCACGCGCTAAACGACGACCGCGGCGCGGCGGGCGAGATGCTCGCTCCGGCTCGACTCTGTCGATTCTGCGAACGAAGGGTTGTTGAGAGATGACGCCCTCACCAGCAGCACGCTCGGCGAACCCCGCCGAGTCCTGAGGCCCGACGGGGGCGCCAACCATGGTGACCCGCCGGTTAATCGCACTGCGCAGCACGCGCGACAACAGGATCACGGGATCGTGGTTCGGTAGGCCTACTTCTCGTTCGCACCCTGGTCGAGGCGGAAGGGCGGGTACTCGTCTCGCATGAGCGCCGCGTAGGCAGAGACCCGGTACATCCACCGGTGCGCCCCCATGATGAGGTCGAACAGCCCGAGGCGGTACACACCCGTAAACAGCAGGATGGTCGCAGCGACGAGCAACAGCATGCCGAACAGCGAAACGCCGTTGGCGGCGCCGCCGGTCCACATGCCCCAGGTACCGCCGGTGGCGGCCGCGATGATGACGCAGTGCGGGAGCGCGAAGAGCCACGACTTGAACAGCACCTTCCAGCGCGACAGCGTCGACGGGAAGGCCACCTCGAATGTGGCCGGGTAGGGCGTGCGGGCTAGGGTGAAGGGCGGGTACTCGTCGCTGCCGAGCACGCCGTTGGCATAGAAGGCGACGCGCCAGTTCCAGCGCAGCACACCGGTGGTGAATGAGAACAGGGATGCCGGATAGCGTCCGGTGAACAGGATCACGAACCCTGCCGCGATGGTCACGATCACGAACGCCACCCACATCACGAACAGCACCACGTAGTGGGGGCCCGCCAAGAACCACTTCACGAGCCACATCCAGCGGCTGAGGTTCGGATCGAGTGAGCCCTCGAGTCGCGCGGGGTAGGGAGCGGACGCGACGACTTCGGCGATCTGGATGCTCCTGCCGAGACCAACGGCACCGGGGATGATGAGCGCGATACCGGCGACCACGAGCCCGACCACGAGCAGCGGCGGCAGCGAGAAGGCGAGCGCCGCGGGCGCAGCCGCGCCGAGCAACACCCCTATGACGAGCATGAGCATGTGCCCAACGCTCATTCTTCTGGGCGTTTCCTGCGTGGTTGTCGACATGATTGGTTTCCTTGATTCGGGTCATGCAGTTCGTCCGCCGGTCGGCATACGGCCCCATGAGTGGGTTCTCGATTCGGGCTTGGCGACACCAAGACCCCGGTGGCGAGGCGGGTTCGTTGCCGCCTCGCCACCGGGCATCGTTGGTTCACGCGATAGCAGTACCCGCCGGCGCTCACCCGCGTGAGCGCACTCGCTCGACGATGGAGCGCGCTCCGAAAATAACGAGCGCGAGCGGCCAGGCGAGCACTAACACGATCAGGTCCGGTGTGTTTTCCCAGCCGAACAGGATGGCCGACAGCAACGAGCCGGTCTCCTGAATGCCGGGCAACGATAGACCGACGAAGAGAACAACACCAGCTACCACCAAGAGCGGACCGGAGAGAACTTTCGGTCGACGATTGTTGAGCGTGCGTGCCCTCGATCGGCGCCACGACACCACGATCGTCAGTATGAGTAGCAGCGTGCCAATCCATAGCGCCGCAGTCCCGATGCCGTACAGCGGACTGACGCTTGCATCCTGACCCATGAGCAAACTCACTGCTCCTGCGCTCGTCGATCCGGCGCCAGATAGCCACTGGCCGGCGACAAGGTCGATCACGGCCAGTTGCTCGCTCGGCACCATGGCGATATTCGCGTGGTAGCGGGGGGTGGTGCCACCGTGGTTGACGATCGTCGTACCGTTGACGTCTGCAGTGAACCAGCCCATGGCGTAGTTCGCCTGCTCGGTACCCTCGAAGCCGGGCACCACGACGGTGCCGCGATGCATTTCCTCGAGAAGACCGGACGATATCAGCTGGGTACCATCACTCGTCCTCCCGTCACCCATCTGAAAAATCGCGTACGTTGCTAGATCACGCGCCGTCGACATGACGTATCCGTCGGCTAGCGCCGCTTCGACGCCATTCTCTGGACGAGTGACAGGGAATCCCATAACAGTCGTACGGCCCTCGACGAGGCCGTTCTCGCGAGCCGTGGCCATGTCGGTGTAGGTGTGGGTCATGCCCAATGGCGTCAGTACGGACGATTGCAGCACGTCAGCGAACGGGCGACCGCTGCTCTCCTCGAGCACGCGGGCGAGGATGGCGAAACCGACGTTGCAGTAGGTGAACTGCTCACCGGGTTCGCTCTCCGGCGTAACAGACTGAAGTTGATCGACTCGATCTTCCAGGCTCTCGCCCGGAATGGCCGCATCGAGATTGCATCCCGTTGTGGAGATTCCTGACGTGTGATTCAGCAGGTGCTGGATGAGTATGGGCTCCCCGCCAACGGCCCCGGCGAGCCGAAAGTCAGGGAAGTAGTCAGTGACCGGCGCATCGAGTGAGATCTCGCCACGATCGACTGCCACCATGACCGCGAGTGCAGTGAAGGACTTGCTGACAGAACCCACCACGAATAGTGTGTCTGGCCCGGCCCCCTCCCATCCACCGAATGTGATGTCGTTTCCGTCAACGATCGCGTATGCAGCTGGCAGCGGCGCGTTTGCGTCGAGTTGGGCGTCAATGGCGAAGGCGAGGGAATCGCTTGTCGCAGTCGCAGTCGCAGTCGTCGCCGATGCCGCTGCCGGCATCGTGAATACGGTGGCGGCCATGAGGCTGGTGATGAGGACTGATGTGGCAGTCCAGCCGTTCTTTCGCATAGTGCAGTGTCATCTTTCGCAATGTCGTGTTTCGTGAGGGTGATCACGAAAGTGCTGTCGGTGAGGTGGTTGACGAATCCATCGAGATGGGTCTCCGCGGCGGCGGACTTGGCGCCGCCGCGGATGTTCCGAGGCCTTCTTATACCGACTGCCGAAGTTCGGTCTTTGCGGGAGCGGCCGCGGCGGCGACGGTTCGAGGCCAGGTCCAGGCGGAGCGCAGGATGAAGGCCAGGATCAACACCTCAACTCCGATGGTGACGCCGTAGTAGAGCGCATAGTCCGGCGTCGCCCCTGCCGCGTTAAAGACGCAGAAGGGGATCCAAAGCAATGCAGCGACGAGGTTCGTGGCGCGGTTCACACGGGCGGGCAACGTCAAGGAGAGCAGCACCATCAGGGCTGGCGTCGATATGAGCACGAAGAAGATGGTCATCAAATTCCCGCTAATTTCGAAAACGAAAATGTTGCCACCACGGATGATGTCGATCTCGCCGGGCTGGTAGAGGTGGAAGTAGTCGATGTAGAGCACGAGGTACATGAGGCTGGTCCAGGCTGCCGCAAGCTTGGCCTGCACGGGGATCCGCGGGTTGTCGAGCAGCTTCGGGGTGTTCGTTCGGTTAGCCATTGGTTTTTCTTTCGGTCTCGTTGAGTGTGCCTGGTCGCGCATTACTGTATGAAACACACTAAAGTATCTGCGCTTGGAAAGTCTAGTCCACTGCGATAATGTGCTTCACACAGTATTGTGAATCCACACCGCAGTAGCGGGAAAACCCATACAGGGAGAAAAATCATGAGCTCACACACTCAGCCCGCGCTGAGAACGATGAAGGCGATAACCCAACACCGCTACGGCGGACTCGACACTTTCGAATACGAGACTGTTGCCCGGCCCGTACCGGCGAAGGACGAAGTGCTCATCCGGGTTCAGGGGGCATCCATCAACGCAGCCGATTGGCTGCTTATGCAGGGTGAACCGTTGGTTGGAAGGTTGGCGTTCGGCCTCCTGCGACCCAAAGTCTCGACGCGGGGCAGGGATGTGGCCGGTGTGATCGAGGCTGTGGGCGACAACGTGCGCCGCTTCAGCGTGGGCGACGAAGTTTATGCAGAGGTGGATGCCGGCAGCTTCGCCGAC
Organism: Arthrobacter sp. H20; assembly: GCF_000520515.1. Lineage (GTDB taxonomy): Bacteria > Actinomycetota > Actinomycetes > Actinomycetales > Micrococcaceae > Arthrobacter_D. The sequence goes on along the minus strand of NZ_KI914735.1, from coordinate 5,310 downwards.
TACACCGTCGCCCAGGCGAAGCGCCTCGCTCACACACCCTCGCGAATCAGCTTCGCCGAAGCGGCTGCCGTGCCGATCGCCGCAACAACCGCACTGCAGGGGGTGCGGGATGTCGCCAAGATCAAGCCGGGCGACACAGTGCTCATCAACGGGGCGTCCGGTGGAGTCGGCTGCTTCGCCGTGCAACTGGCCAAGGCCTATGGAGCCGAAGTGACGGGCGTCTGCAGCACCGCGAATCTCGAGTTCGTACGGTCGTTGGGCGCAGAGCACGTCATCGACTACACGAGTGAGAACTTCACGACGGGTGAGGCTCGCTACGACGTGATCTTCGACCTCGTCGGCAACCGATCGCTGGCCGAGTGCAGGCGGGCCCTCACTCGTCGCGGAACACTGGTGCTGGCGTCGGGCAACGGGGGACGCGTGCTCGGTCCGATCCGACGCATGCTTGCAGCGATGCTGCTGGGCATGTTCGTGACCCAGAACCTTCGCCCCCTCACCGCAGTCGCGAGCGGCGCCGACCTCAAGGTGCTTCGAGAGCTCATCGAGGCCGGCACCATCACGCCGCCAGTCGACCGCAGCTACCCGCTTGCAGAGACCCCTGAGGCAATCCGCTACTTCGTTGAGGAGCACGTCAGGGGAAAGATCACCATCACCGTCACCAACCAGAACAACACCAAGGAGCAGCACCAGTGAACACCACCGCCCCAACTCTGAGCCCTCCCATGCTCGCGGCCCACGACATCCGTAAGTCCTACGGCAAGGGCACCGCCCGGTTCGATGCGTTGGCTGGTGTGTCGCTGTCGGTGTATGCCGGGGAGTCGATCGCGATTGTGGGGAAGAGCGGCTCGGGCAAGTCGACCCTGATGCACCTGCTTGCGTTGTTGGACCAACCGGATGACGGCACCCTGATGGTCGGCGACACCAACTCGAATGAGTTGTCGGTGCGGCAGCTGAACCGGCTACGCAACCAGGACTTCGGGTTCGTGTTCCAACAGTTCTTCCTCACCCCCAACGCCACCGTGCTCGACAACGTGGTGCTGCCCCTGAAGATCGCGGGCGTTGATGCCCGGGAACGCAGAACCCGCGGCATAGCAGTACTCGACCAACTGGAAATGGCAGACAAAGCCAAAAACAAGGCAGTCACCCTCTCCGGCGGACAAAAACAACGAGTCGTCATCGCCCGCGCCCTGGTGAACAACCCGAAGGTCATCTTCGCCGACGAACCCACCGCCAACCTCGACACCAACACCGGGGCCCTCGTCGAAAACATCCTCTTCACCCTCAACCGCGACCACGCCATCACCTTGGTGATCGTCACCCACGACCCCGAACTGGCGACGCGATGCGACCGCCAGCTCTCCATCCGCGACGGACGCGCTGTGCGCTCCCTCGACACCCTAGGAGAAGCAGCATGAACCCCCTCGACAAGAGCTTTTCGATCGACCAAAAGATAACGGCCACCCGCCCGATTGCTGAGCAGAAGGGCGAGCGGCAGCGACCGAAGAGCGGATGGCTTGCAATAACCGGCCTCTTGCTGCTCAGTGCACTCCCCGTGCTCGGCGGTGTGCTTCGCCTGACCGAGGCGCGCGCTGACCCCGAAAGCGAAATGCTCCTGGCCTCATCGGTGGCGATAGTTGCGCACATCGTGGCGATGAGCGTGTTCTGCCTTCTCGGCGCATTCCAGTTCTCTCCGGCACTGCGAATTCGGCGCGGTTGGCACCGTTCCGCCGGCCGTGCACTGATCCCCGCTGGATTCATCGCGGCACTGTCCAGCGTCTGGCTCGCGGTCTTCTTCGGTGGCCCCCCTGGTGAGTTCGCACTGGCGATGGTTCGACTCGTCTTCGCCGTACCGATGATCATGTTTCTTGTGCTGGCAGTGATCGCGATCACGCGTCGCGACTTCGCCGGGCACGGAGCATGGATGACGCGCGCCTACGCGATCGCCGTCTCCGGCGGAACCCAAGCGCTCGTCTTCGCGCTGTGGACGCTCATCATCGGTGAGGTCGACGCATTCGGCGAGGCACGGCTCGTCGCCGCGGGCTTCGTGATCAACAGTGTCGTGGCCGAGTTGCTCATCCGACGACGGTCCGGCCGACGGAGGCGCGGTCGTTCGGGGCGTGGTGCGCTCCGCGACGGCCGCGCTGTACGCTCCCTCGACGCCCCAGGAGAAGCAGCATGAACCCCCTCGACATCACCCGAGCTGCCATAGGCAATACCTTCCGCAGCAAAGCCCGCACCGGCATCACCGGCACCGCCATCGTCATCGGCGTGTCTTGCTACCCTGTCTTGCCAGTAGTGGTGGCATTTTGTGACGGAGGAGCCGGTTGCGAAACGATTTTCGTCCCGTCAGCGTTATCGAGGACGTAAACGGCCTCGGAGGGATCAGGCCATTCCTTGAGGAAGTTATCGACGGACTCGGCGGTCTCCTGGTCTGATGTTTCTGCAGCGAGCTGATCTAACTGGCCGGCAGAAATTTGCAACAGGACTTGATACGGCGCGCCCTCCGGCCCAACAAATTGGGCACGCACCGGAAATACCTGGTCATGGGGCACTGCGCGCGGCAGGTCGGCGGGGACTTTGAAGTACACGGTCGAGATGAATTCATCAGCCCAGTAGACTTCCTGCGCGGCACCGAGCTGTTCACGGAGCTCGCGTGCTCCCGCTATGTCGCTGGCATCCAAAATGCCTTCGATGAGGCCCCGGACGCGCGGGTCCAGTGACCTCGCTTGCTCAGGTTCATCGCCTGGCACCGCCATGAACGGCCCTCTTCTGGCTGCAGCACGGTCACCGAGGAATCCAGCGAAAGTAAACGCTGCGGCACCTGCTGCCATCCAGCGGCGCGGGTGCCGTGTACCGGCCCGCCGAAGTTTCTCCTCAAGACGGGCATCCATCACGTCTCCAGCATCAGCGAAGCGAAGGGTGGCCGCTGCCGTAGCGAGCCCGGCCAGTACCCGCAACGGTAATCGCTTGCCGCCGACCGTAACGCCGATATACAGACCACTCATTACAGCGGTCGCACCGTGGACAGCGCGGCGCTGTTGCACATTCAGCTTGGACGCATCGATGAGGGGCAGTGCCCCCATGATTACTGTCGAGATGATGCCAAATACTGGTGACGCCGGATCGGATAGTAAATGCTGCTTCTCATTAGTCACAAGTGATCCTCCATGGATGGGTTGCTCATTGTCTATCACGGAAGGACAGGACTGCTGAGGCCAGGGGCCATCCGTGTGAGTCATAACGATAAGTGGCACTGTTCTTGTGGCGCTCTATGCCGGACTCGGCGCCTGTCCTCTTTCACGGTCAGGACACCTCGTTCATCCCCATACTCAGATACCGGTACACGGTGGCACGGCTGGTTCCAATAATCTTCCCAATGTCCGCCGGCGCGAGTCCTTGAACTTTCAGATCCCGGGCACGCTTCACCGTGGCATGGTCGATAGTGACTTCCCGGCGCCGAGCCTTCCGTCCCTGTTCTGCAGCCACAGCCATGCCAGCTCTGGTTCGCTCTGCCAGCTGGTCACGCTCGAGCTGAGCGAAAGCAGACATCACCGTCAGCATCGCCCTGCCCATGGGGCCGGTGGTACTTATACCCTCCGTGATGCTGCGGAAATGCACACCCCGCTGTTCCAGATCATCGATCGGAGCCAGCAGGTTGCGGATGTTGCGCCCCAACCGGTCCAGCTTCCACACCACGACCTCATCGCCCTCCCGCAAATGGTCGAGGAGCTTGTCCAGCTCAGGCCGGCTGGCCACCGTTCCACTCACCCCATGATCGGTGAAAATCCGGTCGCAACCAGCTGCGCCGAGGGCAGCACGTTGCAGGTCAGCGTTCTGTTCCAGGGTGCTGACCCTGGCATATCCGATGCTTCCCATCCTAACGCTCTCCAAAGCTCATCAAAGGTACTTTTCTTCCTTGCTGAGAATATATGCGGTGAGACACATTGATGAGACGACGCGCGGACGAAAAACCGCCACAAATGATGGGCACCTCAAAACCGCCACCGAACCCTCCCGCTTGTCCGGTCAAAGGATCCTTATCAGGACCGGAGGGCCGGCCAAGCGGGGCCCGGCCGAAGCCCAGCATTCGCGGCGGTTCCAAAACCCAGGCTCATCTCACAAATGCGTCTTACCCTGGATTTTCTCAGCAAAAGGGACTTCGGCCTTTTACGACCATCGAACCGCGCAAGACCACTTTCGCTGGTAATGGTTACAGGGGGCTGAACCCGAGCAGATCAGGGAATCCGAACTGTCAGGTCAATCGTTGTGTCCCTGGCTTTGGACAGCTGAGAGTGTAGCGTGGATCGCGTCGAAATACTGAAGTCTGGTGCTATAGTCCCGGGCCTTCGCCGAGGCGAGGAACCTGTCGTTTCGTTCAGATGATGCCATGAGTTTCCGGCTGTCGGGGTTCCAGAGGGTCCCCAGCTGGGCGGCAAGGTCGTCCCCGATGGTGGCGCGGATGTGTCTGCCCAACAGATATGGGGAGGCCAGATCCTGGTCAAAGTTGGCCAGCTCGAAAAGGTCGGCGTCCTTTTCGTAGTCGTAGAGGGAGTCGTTGAGGCCAGGGCTGCTCTGGTACTACATACATACGTAGCTGAGGTCCCGAGTGTGCTTCGTCCATCCCAGGGCTCCCTTGTCCACCCAGGCCTTGATTTTCAACGCAGCATAGCCGGCGGCCGTCGGCACCCGAACTTCAATGCCCTCAGGCAACCGGTACAGTTCGGCTCCGTCAAAGACTTCCTGAAATGCGAAGACGTCCACGGTGTGTCCGTCGGGGTGGGGAACGGCTGTTCCCGGCGGGTTCTCGATCCCTCCAAAGGGTATGAGGTCAACGGACCACTTATCGATGCGAAAGCGGATCCGGGTGTCTCCCTCAGGTTCAAGGTTCGTTATGACCGACTTGTAGGCGGAACGATCCGGAACGGCGATGGCAATGTCTATCTCCGTGGTGCTGGCCAGCTCCGAGTCAAATCCCAAACCCCGGTGGATAAGGTCATGTGCCGAAGCGCCGACAAGCATGATCGGCTTATAGTCCACCCCGTCACACCGGGGCCACTCCAACCTGTCACAGCCACATCTGATTTGACCACCCGGTTCTAGTAGGCTTTAGGCCTGCACTGCGTGAAGGGAGTCTTGCCGCTGTGACGTATGTTATAGCTCTTCCCTGCGTGGACGTGAAGGATCGGGCCTGCATCGAAGAATGCCCGGTCGACTGCATCTACGAGGGTGACCGGATGCTCTACATCCACCCGGATGAGTGCGTTGACTGCAATGCCTGTGTGCCCGTTTGCCCGGTCGAGGCAATCTACT
>NZ_KI914734.1:22662-51484 GCF_000520515.1 Arthrobacter sp. H20 | reverse complement strand
ATGTGGTCCGGTCAATGGGTAGGACCGGGTCTTGTTATGATAATGCGGTGGCGGAATCCTTTTTCTCCACGATCAAGAAGGAGCTTATCTACCGTAGGCCATGGCTGAACATTGACGAAGTGCGGGGAGAGGTATTTGAGTACGTTGAAGTCTATTACAACAGGAAGCGGCTTCATTCGACGCTCGACTATTTGACTCCGTCTGAATACGAGATAGAATATAACAGTACGCAACAATTTGCAGCCTAAATACGTGGTGTCCCACAAACTGGAAACGGTTCACTTCACGTTTTGTTTGGTGTCTTGGTGGTTGGTGGTGTGATGCGTTGGATGAGTGCGTCATGGCTTTGTTGCAGTGTGTCGGCGCGGGCGCGTGCGGCTGCCAAGTCAGTAGCGAGGGTGCCCGCGTCGGTGCGGGCACTCACAGCAGCGGCCTCCGCCTGGTGTACACGCCTCTCCGCGTCCTCAGCCCGCGTCACGGCAGCGGCGAGTTCCGTGTTCAGCGCCGCGGCCTCAGCCTTGTTTTCGTTGGTGATCCGATCGAGGTCTGCCACGAGCTCGGCCAGCTCAGTATCTTTGTCCTGGCCCTCTTTCACCCAGCGGGCTTCGAGGGCTGCATGCTGCTCGGCAGCCAACGCCACAGCATCAGCCCACACCGATCCGGCCAACCGCGCCGCCTGCTCAAGCAGCGGTTGCGGTACAGCAGCAACCCGTGAGCCGGCAACAGCGCTCTCCTCCCTCCACGCCTTCAAATACCTGGTGGCATCGGCGTTAGAGACGCCCGCGGCCTCCCGGACACTGGACACCGTCGGGTTACGCTCAGCACTGATTTTCTCGGCGGCGGCGAACACCCTGTCCCTGGCAGACCCCGTCGGGCTAACGTGCTCAGTCATCACAGCGGATCACTCCAAAAGTAGTAGGAATAGTAGTCATACTACTATTCCTACTCCGTTACGGCTACACGTCGCCGCTGGTCCGGTCGTGAGATTGGCAGGGTCGGTTCACTGGCTGGGCGTCTGCATGCTCACGGTGACGTTAACCTCTGAGGGGTCCACGTCGAGGATCACGGCGGCGAGATCCGTTGCCGTGTCCTGAATGGCTGCGGCGTTCCTGGCCTGGGTGGTCTGCCCTAGCTCGGGAATGTCGATGATCCACCAGGTGCCTTCTTGGCGGGCGGTGGCGTTGAAACTGTGCATCGTTGCCCCTTCAATGAAAGGTGGGGCCGGTTCCTGCACCACACAGTGACCGGCCCCCGATTGTTTCTTCTGATTTTCCCTGCGAAAGGAAATCTCGTGTGTCGTGGGTCAGCCTAGTGCTGCCCCACAGACAGGCCGGGGTTTAGAACGGTGGTTCGGAGGGCTCGGGCCCGTTGCCCCAGCCATCATTGGTGCCAGCGTTGCCACTATTACCGCTGTTGGCGGGTGCTGCCCAGGGGTCTTGCTGCTGCCCTGCGGGCCAGCTGCTTCCCTGTCCGCTCTGGTTGGGCTGGTTGCCTTGTCCTCCCCCACTAGCTTGTCCTCCCCCGCTGCCTGGTTGGCGCCGGTTGATCGTCGCTGACGCGTAGCGAAGGCTGGGGCCGATCTCATCGGCGTCTAGTTCCATCACTGTGCGCTTTTCGCCTTCCTTGGTGTCGTAGCTGCGGGACTTCAAGCGTCCCTGAGCGATCACGCGGGTTCCCTTGGTGAGGGTTTCCGCGACGTTCTCCGCTGACTCGCGCCACACAGAGCCGCGCACAAAGAGGGTTTCGCCGTCTTTGAATTCGTTGGTCTGCCGGTCGAAAATCCGCGGCGTTGACGCGATCGTGAAGTTAGCGACGGCTAAGCCGCTGGGAGTGAACCGGAGTTCGGGGTCAGCGGTGAGGTTTCCAATGACCGTGATGATGGTTTCGCCTGCCATGAGGATCAACGTACCTTCCGTAGAGGTTTTAGTGGTGTCGTTGCTGAGTTAGTGGGTGCTAGTTGGCGGGGGTGTCAGCGTGGGGTGTCGAGGGCTATGACCTGGCTGATTTTGGTGGGGTTCAGCCCTGACCAGTGATCTTCTGTGCCGTCTTTTTCGTAGACGACGACGGGGGCCTGGGAGTACCTGAGTTCTTCGCTGACGTATTCCAGCGCCTGGTCGTTGGTGCTGATATCCACGAGCTGCGGGGTGAGTCCTGCGGCCCGGAATTTTTCGATGGTCTTGGTGCAGCCAAAGCATCCGGGCTTGGTGTAAATGGTGAGAGTCATAGCGTTTCAGTCCTTGGTTTCGTGGCGGTTTTAGTAAGAGTCAACTGCTGTGCTACTACCTTCAATTTTACCGTTTAGTGGCTGCTTTTAATAGGATAGATCCGCTTATTTCCGCCGGTTTTGGCCTGTGAAAAGCGCCGGCTGTTGGGGGTTGGCCGGCCTCTTTCGGTTAGGCTGCTCGGGCCTCTGAAATGGCGTTGATAAATTCGTAGGCGGTGCCCTGGTCGTAGCGGTAATTCGGGCAAGCTGTGTAAACGAGTTCCGGGGTGGGGTAGCTCTTGCCGGTTTCCACTGCTGAGACGTTCAACGCGGCGGCGAGTTCAGCGACTAAAGCCTCTTTGGTGTCCTCGCTGATCTGGCGGCGGGCGAATACGTGGTCGGCTAGGTAGTGCACTGCTTCCCCGTCAAAATCCCCGGTCACGGTGGCGGCGTGGTCGGTCTGATCTACGGGTGCTTTGCCCTGGTAGGGGTTGGTGATCGCTTCAACGGTGCTCAGCGCCGGGCCGTCCGTCCATTCAACGTCGATGCTCGCCCCACCCGAATAGGTGTTGGTGCGGACAGAAAACTTGATACCGGGAAAGTCTGCTTTCAAGTCCTTGCGGATCAATGCGGCGGTGTCCTTGGCTGAGATGTAACGCATGAGGTGTGCTCCTATTTCGCAGAGTGGGCGGGGAACCTGTGGTGGTCGAGTGGGTTTGTCCCTCCCCCGTTGTTTTTGCCTGCTGGCGAAGCCTTGCGTAGCTGTGGCTGTCGGAACCTGGTCAACCCGTAGGGCAGCAGAGCGGGCCAAGCTGGGAGGAAATAAGCGACCTTGGGAGCGCCGGACACGTTGATTCGGTCTGCTGCGGCGGAGCCGTTGAGCTGGTGGAGCAGGCACATATGATCCGAAGGACAGCAGCAAAAAAAGAGAAATGGTGCTGTCGGTGGCGACTTCTAGGAGCCGGCGGCAGCGCAGCCCGGAGCTTCAGCGAAGGTCCGCTTGTTCCTGGTGCGAGTTAGCGAGTACCAGTGCCTTTTGTTCGCTTGGCCCGGCTCCGTCCGGGCCGGGCAGCACCCCGCTCCCCTGCTGGTGGCATGCAGGGTGGGCGGGGGCACTGTGGCCGGGTGGTTAGCTCACAGCCTGTGTTTCTGTGTGTCTGTGTTTCCGTGGGCTGCTGCGGCGGCTGCTTCTTCGCTGGTGCGGTGGTCCCTGATTTGTGCGTAGTCGGCCTTTTGGGTCCAGCTGTACTCGGTGATGAGTGAAACGGTTTTCTGGTTGACGCGGGCTACTTGATGCCAGCTCCCACCAATGCGGACGTAATCGCCTGTGCTGATCTGCTCGCGGGTGTAGTTGGTGGCCTGGCCTTGGGCGATCTGGTTTTCCCTGATGCCCTGCCAATAGGTGAGCTGATCCAGTTCATCGGCCAACATGCCTTGCAAGTGCACCCGGTAATCCCCGGTGGCCGGTGACGTGGTCTCGACGTATCCCCCGGCGAACGTGTGGGAACTGCCTTCGATTTTGCGTTTCTTGGCGCGGATTCCGGTTTCCAGGGTTTTGATCCGTGATGCCACGGCGGCGGGGCTGTAGCGGCGGTCAGTGGTGCGGGCTGCTATCGCGGCGCGTTCGGCGGTTGCTTTGGCGGCTTCGGTGGCTTGGACTGATTTACCCATCGCCTTATCTGCGGTAGCGATGGCGCGGCGGTGCCGGTTCTCTGAGTGGTGGCCTATCTTGATGGGTTCGCCACCTTCGGGCAGTCGGCGTAGCGCGGCCCGGGCTGAGTCCCCCGCCACGGTTTCGGCGTCCTGTTTCCGCTCGGCCTTCACAGCCAGGGCATCGGCACGGTCTTGCTGCCGGGCGATCTTCCCGGCTTCTACTTCGGCGGTGCTGCGGCTGGTGCGGTCAACGTCGGTTTTGACAGTGAAACCTGCCTCGGTCAGTGCCGCTGTGGTGCGGTTGATGACATACATTTTGGGCTGACGATCCCGAGACATGGGCACGAACCACGCGGCGATACTCCTACCCCACCGCCAGCCGTTGCCCTTCAATATGGGCGCGGTTCCGTCGCCCTTAGAAGTCCCTTCAATGAGGGTTCCGGCCTCGTGGGTGTGGGTGATGGTCAGCGTTGCCGTGCTGGTTTCGGTTGTCATGGTGTGCTCCTGTTCGCAGTGGTGGGGTCCGGCTTGTGGTGGTGGTCGAGTCAGTTGATCCCTTCCCCCCGTTGTTTTTGCCTGCTGGCGAAGCATCGCGTAGCTGTGCCTGTCGGAACCTGGTCAACCCGTGGGGCAAGAGAACGCAGCCAAGGTGGAGGAAATAAGCGACCTTGGGAGCGCCGGACACCTTGGGTCGAGTCATGCAGCGGCGCAGCCGTTGAGCTGGTGGAGCAGGTACGTATGATCCGCAGGACAGCAGCAAAAAAAGAGAAATGGTGCTGCCGGTGGCGACGTCAGGAGCTGGCGGCAGTACAGGCCGCAGCGTCAGCGGAGGCCCGTCTGGGTGCAATCTGTGGCGCTAGAGTTCAGTCATGGAACAGCAACCGCCCGATAAGCCAGCTCTGGCGACAAAGCTGGGACTTCGTGTCATCGTTCTTTGGGCCGTGCTCGGGATGGCCTACGTGGGGTTCGCTATTTGGAGTGCCTTTGAAGGTGACGGGTGGATTCTCAAACTGGCGCTAGGCATCGTGTGGCTCTGCCTGGCATTGGGTTGGGCGGTCGCGCGACGCCGAGCTATTCAGGTGCACGAGGAGAGCTAACCGGTCCCTGGTGGGAGCTAGCGAGCACCGGGGCTTTGTTCGCCTGGGCCGGCTCCGTCCGGGCCGGGCAGTACCCCCGGCCGGTTTTCGGCGGGGGCACCACTCCCCTGTTTAGGCTTCGTCGGCGTAGTCGGCTTCCTCGGCGGTGAGTTCTTCCTCGTCGGCCTGCACTTGTACGAACGTCTCCCCCGGCTCTACTGGTGCACTGGTTTCCGTGTTCACGGGTTCCTGTGTTTCTGTGTTTCCGTGGTCGGTGATGATGGTTTCCACCTCGCTGAGCGTGTAACCCCACGTGTTGAGCTGGGTCAAGTAGTGCTTCGCGGTACTCGTTGGGTTGCGCCATGACTGGCGGGTGAGGCTCTTCTCGAATCCTGCGAGGACTACGGCGAGGGTGTTGGTTTCGTGGCGTCCGGTGGGCTTGGCGGTAATCTTCGCCAGCTCCCCGTAACCGTCTTTACCTCCGAGCAGTTCGGCAGCGAATCCGGTGTGCTTGGAGAGCACGTCAGCAACGGTGTAGGAGTGCGCTCCCATTGATTGGGCAATAAACCGTAGGGCGTTCTTCGGTGCCGTCTTGCCTTTGAGGAGGGTTTTGAGGAAATCCACGCGCACCGTTCCGGCGGCGTCCCATGCCTTATTGTTTTCGATCACGCGGCGGCGTTCTGCTTTTTCGTCCTCGGTCATGGGCCCTGACCGGGTGGCACCGGGTTTGGTGAATCCTGCCGCTTTCCAGTCGGTATTGATCAGGGCTATCCGTACTTCGCCGTTGTAGCTGCATCCGATGTGCGCGGCGTCCGCGTCGTCGCCGGTGAGTGGTTCACCCTCGGTGGTGCGCAGGTCCCGGATAGGGGGCCATAGTGCCTTTGTAGTCGTAGTAGTTCAGATCCTCGTCAACGATCTTCAATCCTTGGGCGGTGACGGTCGCTGCTGCTTCGGCCATCAGGTCGGCGCGGGTGCGGTCGTCACGGAGCCGTTGGGCGGTGTGATCAAAGCTCTGCGGGTTCTGTACGGCGGTGGTTTCCAGTTTGGTGATCGCGTCGGCGTCGCCACTGAATTCTTCGATCACTGCTGCCATGTCCAGCGTCATGCCCTGTGCGAGTGCTGCGCTGGCGGTGTCGTCGGCGCGGACTTTCAGCGCTGCGTCGACGGTGGCCTTTTTCGCGCCGGTCTTTCGGGCGATCTGCGTAGCTGAGACTCCCAGCAAGGAAAGCTGGTAGAACGCTTCGGCGCGGTCGTTGTCGGTGAGGCTCTGGCGCTGGTCGTTTTCCACGACCTACTTAGCTAACCTGTCGGCCTCTGTGAGGCTTTCCACCACGTACCCGGGCATCAGGTCCAGCTTCGCTTCCACGGCGGCGAGGGTGCGCCTCTGCCCGTACAGGACGTGCGCTCCCCCACCCTAGGTGCGGTGCGCGACGACGGGCTGAATCACTCCTGCTCCTTGATGGAGGCAACGAATGACTTATCGAGCTGCACATCAGCGCGAACGTTGGCGTCGACGGTCAGCGTGGTGGAAGGGGAACCCGTGGTGACCAGCAGTGTGGGTTCCTCTCCCCCGGTTGTTTTTGCCTGCTGGCGAAGCATCGCGTAGCTGTGCCTGACGGAGCAGCGCTCAACGCCGTAGGTGCAAAGGTGGATCAATCCTGGGAGAAAATAAGCGACGTAGGAGCGCCGGACAGGATTGGTGTGGCCTGTAGCCGGCGGCAGCCGGTTGACGCTGCGAAGCAGGTACGTATGATCCGCAGGACAGCAGCAAAAAGACGATTGTTCAGGTCTTTACAGTCCGAACGTAGAGAGGTCGCTTAGGCTGGCCTGGTGGAACGGTTGAGGCTCCAAACCGTGACGGTTTGAAGCCTCACAAAGATCCAGAATCACATGCAAACGTGTTCCTGAAACTACCAAATTAAGCGGCTAACTGACCGCCTGCGACAGTTAGCGCACACCAGTTGGGTTCAACCCGAGAACCCAGCACGCCAGCCCAAAGGCATCCCCGTCGGTGGACAGTTCTCTGCTACCTCTCATTGGGAGCCTGACATCCAGCTCGAGACCCCTGTGATTGACTATTCGCCGCTCGAACATGCCGCAGACGCCCCGCTCCCCCGCCCTGCAGAAGCCCGTCGCGCACGCCGCGGCCACACCTTCTACCCGGGCGTTCGCGAGATGGGCAAAAGGTCCGCCATCGGCACAAACGACGAAACACCCTAGCTGAAATAGAAATCCAGGCCCATTACTTCCACAGCAACATGGACTGGTACATCGCCGAGTACGACCCCCAGACGAAGAACGGCTGGGTTCGCTGGGAATAGCAACTTGAAGTGGCCCCGGGTTAGTCGTTTGATTTGGCCCCACCCCGGGTAGGGGTTTCCTGCTTGGCCGCTGGAGCGGCGGGGGCTATCCTCTCTGTGCTTGGCGGGTGGTTTTGAGTCGGTAGGAGTCGGTGCCGGTGTTGATGATGTGGCCGCGGAACGTCAGACGGTCCACGATGGCCGCAGCCAGGCGCGGATCGGTGAAGGTTTGGCCCCACTCGCTGAAGTTGGCATTCGAGGCACACGCGATGGAAGCCCGTTCCTCGCGGGCGGTGATGATTTGAAAGAGCAGTTCCGCGCCGTGGGTATCGAGTTTGACGTAGCCAACTTCGTCGAGGCACAGCAGGTCCAGGCGCGCGTATTTGCCCACGAGCCGGGACAGTTCCTTGTTATCGGCTGCCTCGACGAGCTCGTTGACTAGCGCGGCGGTGGTGATGTAGCGCACGCGCCGTCCTTGTTCCGCGGCAGCGGTGCCCAGTCCGATGAGTAGGTGGGTTTTCCCGGTCCCGGAGTCCCCGAGCAGCACTAGCGGCTCGCCGGCATCGATCCAGGCACCGCCGGCTAGCTGTGTCATGGTTGCCGCGGGCAGGTCCGGTATCTGAGCCAGGTCAAGGTCCTCGAGGCGTTTAGGCCGCGGGAAACGGGCTTCCTTGACTCGTCGGTCCCGGCGCCGGTCCTCGCGCTGCTCGCACTCATACGTCAAAACCTCGGCCAGGTATCCCTGATGGCTCAACCGCGCCCTCGCGGCCTCTTCTGCCATGGACTCGGCGACCTTCGCGGCCCCGGAGAGGTAAAGGGTCCTGCATGCTGCGCTGACCGCCGCCGCGGCGGCGGGTTCGGTCATGGCAGGCAGCGTGGTGGCCGCGGCCGGGCTCATCGTGCGCCACCCACGGCGGTGAGCTGGTCATAGCCGGCCAGCGAGGGCGCCTGGCGTTCGGGAAGATGAACGACCCGCCGGGCCAGCGCTTCGGGCAGGGCCGGAGCCCCGGCAGGGAACACGGTATTGGCGCGGGCGGCGACCGCCAGATGCTCGGGGTCGTAGTCCCCGTTGGCGATGGCCGCTTCCATGGCTGCGGTGACCGCGGCCGCCGGCAGCGTGCGGGCCAGCAGCAGCACCGCGATCAGCGCCCGTGTCCCGGGGCCGTCGCCGAGCTGGTGCCTGGCCCTGTCCCAGAACCCTTGATGGACCGGGGTGAACCCGCCGCCAGAGCGAGCCGCGGCCAGCGCGGTGGCACCGGCCATCGCACCGGGTTTGCGGGTCAGGACCTCCAGATAGTGATCGAGCTCGAGCACGTGATCGTACTTATGCACCGCCCTCACATGGGAGGCGATTTTCCTGCCCTCGGCGAAGACCTCAATGTTCCTGGCTCCGATACGAACGCTCAGACGACGGCCAGCGTAGGAGACCGGCACCGAGTAATAGCACTGCCGGACACAGATCTCGGATTTGTGGTTGGCCTTGACCGAAACGGTGGACCCAGCCTCGAAGACATCCGCGGGCAGTGCAAGCAACTCCGGTGCCTCGGCGGCGGCCGCGGAGCCGACGGTGACCGGACGGGAGGCGATCACCCGGTGCGTGTCCTTTTCCTCGCAGGCGGCGATGAAATCGTTCAGGGCCACCAGCGTGTCGAATTCAGGGACCGGGGTGAGCCAGCGGCGCCGGAACCGGCCGACCTCACCCTCGACTCCGCCCTTTTCATGGGCTCCGCCAATGCCGGGAATGCAGAAAAACGAATCGAAACCATAGTGGGAGCGCATCGCGATGAACCGCGGGTTCTCCAGCCGTTCCCGGCCCAAGGAGACACGGATGACCGCCGGGGTCAGGTTGTCATAGCGGATCATTTTCGACGGGATCCCGCCGAGGCGCTCAAAGGCGATGTTATGGCCGTCGATGAAGGATTCCTGGGCCTGGTTCGCGTACGCCACATGCACCGCCGTGCCCGAATAGGACAGACGCAGCACGAACATGAACGGCTTCACCATCACCCCGCCGATCAGGGCCTGGAACTCGCCGAAGTCCACCTCGGCCTCCGCACCGGGGGCATGGGTTTGCCGGACCGCGACATCGGCCGGGGTCCCCACCAGTTCCCGCCGCATCTTCGCTACCGCGTGGGTGACCGTGGACTCCGCCACCATGGCCCCGTGGTCATCCACCAGTCGCTGCCAAATCCGCCGGGCAGTATGGCGCTGCTTCCGCGGGGCCGCAAGGTCCGCGGTCAGCCACGCCCTGATAATTCCCAGCCACGGGTCCATCGCCGGCGCCGTCCTGACCGGGACCCTGCGCATCGGCGGCGTCGAGTCAGCCAACGCCGCCCGCACCGTGCGCCGGTGGACCCCATAAACCCGGGCCAGCTCCCTAACNCGTCCTGACCGGGACCCTGCGCATCGGCGGCGTCGAGTCAGCCAACGCCGCCCGCACCGTGCGCCGGTGGACCCCATAAACCCGGGCCAGCTCCCTAACAGACATCTCTTTTACTCTCGCATCACGACGGATACGCTCGAATTGTTCCACTCTCGATCTCTCTTTCAAACCCGTTCCCGTTCTCTAAGTCCTGGTAGACAAAGTGAACGCTACGGGCGGGTCGAGGGTGGGGCCATTTCAAGCGACTAAAAGCCCTCCAAGTGGGGCCATTTCAGAGTGCCATACCCAGTTGAAGGTCTGGAATTCTTGGTTACGTTGATGCGGACCGTGTGAAGATTGGAAGAACACGGGATAGCAAACAAGATCCTCACAGACCCACCCGGGAGCATGAACCGCGTCGCAACCGAACTTTTGGAGTTACGAAACCGTCGCAGTGCGTGAATCAGGTGCATCCCGAAATGTTGACGATATTGCTGGACATTGACAACGATGTGTCTGCACCTCGGCGCTTCGACTAACTCAAAGGAGCAACATTCCATGGCCATTCTTACGATCAATACCTGGGTTGAACACTTCGTAGAGCGTCTGGAGCGCGCAGAAGGCCTTGACGGGCCGGCCGATAAAGTCATTTCCCTGACACAGCGGTGGCTGAAGCCCGGTCGTGTCAAAAATCTCCTCAGCGGGACCGGCACCGGCCACCCCGCTCACCCCATCCTGGTGCTGTTACCGCTCGGGTTATGGGCCTCGGGTTTTTATCTTGATGTGCGGAGCGTGTCCGAGGATCGAACGGCTGCCCGGCGCCTTATTGGGATGGGGAATCTCGCCGTGCTACCTGCCGTTCTGACTGGTTTGAGCGATTGGGCGGATACCCAGGGTGCGGAGCGAAGAGTAGGTTTGGTCCACGCTGGCCTGAACGTCACCGCCTTGGCACTGTTCACTAGCAGCTGGTTAGCCCGTTCGGACCGGCACCAACGCGCAGGCGTAGTCGCTACCGCACTCGGGATGGGCACAGTGTCCGCTGCGGGATGGCTGGGAGGCCACCTGGCGTATGCGCGCGGTGTAGGAGTCGATACCACCGCATTCGAGGTTCCACCCGCCGATTGGATAGACGTCGCAGCTGCAAAAGATGTTTCAGACGATCGGCCTCTCCGCGTCGACGCTGGTGTCGTTGCCGTGCTGCTGATCCGGGATCAGGACAAAGTAGTGGCAATATCGGACCGATGCACACACCGGGGCGGCCCCCTTCACGAGGGCACCATCGACAAAGGTTGCGTAACATGCCCATGGCACGGCAGCCAATTCCGTCTAGCAGACGGCCAAGTAGCCAAAGGCCCTGCCACACGACCACAACCCACGCTCGAGGTACGCATCATTGACGGACGTGTACACGTCCGTGCCACCACAGACGAACCTGGCACCCTGCGCCGGAACCCGGCCACGGCCACTTCAGAATCCTCAAGAAGCACCGACCGGTCTAGAAACTAAAACAGGCCGACCGGGCCACTCCACTCCACTCCTCGCCTCGGGCAGCATCCCTCTCATTTTTAGTGTTGACTGCCCTCGCCGGGTTGGGGGTTATTCCTTGTGGAGTTAGTCCTGGACTGATCCGGCCATTTTTCGACGACATTTGGCAGTTCGGTGGTGCCGTAAAAGCGGGCGTCCGGGTGGGTTGGTGGCGGCATCGGCGCGCTGGTGGTTGGTCCATCGTGAGCTAATCTTCATCACGCTCCAGACCTACCAGTCATCCAAGTAGCGCGGATTATTTTCCGTGACTTTAGTCTTTCACAGTATCCCCTGCTCGGTCGTGGGCGCGGGCGAATGATAAGAAACGCTGGCCCGTAAATACCCACTGATGTGAGTCGCACCATGCCGGTGCGACCAGATTGTGGGGGTTGACGAGAAAGCGACCTAAGCGCGGCCACACAACGTCAAAGCAACATAAGACCGGGGAAGACAATCTCCCAGCCGAGGAGGGGCTAGGCCAGGTGGCCTTGCCCCACCTCGGCTTAGGCACCCCACTGTGAGCGATGTTGGCTGGACAGACACCGCCGGTTTAGTCTTCCGCGCACTGGTCGGCGCACTAAGGAGTCTTTACCAAGCGGAAAACTTGTTGCCCCGCACCCTTGCGGATAAACGCTAAGCATGCTTAGGTTCTAACGTAATAACTAAGCACGCTGTCTTTGTGGCGCTGATGGATGTAGCGCTCCACCGTCAAGGATGCCGACAAGCTTTTCCCGCACTACGTGGAAGCAGCGGTTCTCTAGTTTGTGGCGCGCGCCACATCCCATGCCACATCAAGGGCCGAGGGTTTATCTTTCGGCCGTTTACCGAAGGAGAAACCATGAGTACCCAAAACTGGTCGGAAGACCCGATCGTCCCAGTGTCACCTGCGCACGGATCCGGCGACCCGGATGGTGGGCAGTCATCGTCGGCCAACGCGAAAGACGAAGCGAAGAATCTTGGTCATGAAGGAGCGGACGCAGCTAAGGGGGTTGCCCAGACCGCTGGGTCGGAGGCGAAGAATGTTGCAGGAGAAGCAAGCGCCCAGGCGAAGAACCTGCTCGGCGAGTTGGGATCCGATCTGAAGGATCAAGCTGGCGCCAGCCAGCAGAAAGCTGCCGAGGGCCTGCGCTCTATCAGTGATGAGCTGTCCTCGATGGCAGATAACGGGGACCAGAATGGTCCCGCAAATAATCTGGTCCGCCAAGCCGCCCAACGCTCGGGCGACGTCGCAGGCTGGCTGGAAGGCCGCGATCCAGGCTCACTACTTGAAGAAGCCAAGGGTTTCGCCCGCCGCCGCCCGGGAACATTCCTGATGGTGGCAGCCGGTGCCGGCCTGCTCGCCGGACGACTGACTCGTGGACTGGCCGGAGCAGGATCTGATGATCAAAATGCTACGCCAGCTAATCCCGCACCCGAGTACCCGCCAACAGTGCCCACGCAGCCAACTACGGAGGACGGGTTCGGCGCGCCTACTACCGCGACACCGGTCACCACCTCCCCAGGAGTCGTTGATACCGACCCAGGTGTCACGGGGCGTGAGCAGACTTCGGCGAGTGATCCTCTGGCCGACCCTCTGGCCGCTGAACCCATCATCGAACCAGGCCGGCAGACCCAGAGCGGACCATTGGACAGGGATGTGCGCTGATGAGTGGAACACACACCGGAGGTTCCCCAGCGTATGAGCCGCCGAGGAGCGAGTCCGAGGACCGGGCAGCCAATGAATCGCTGGGTTCACTCCTGAGCGATGTGAGCCGCGACCTTTCCACCCTGATGCGTCAGGAACTGGAACTGGCTAAAGCCGAGTTACGTGAAACCGGAACCCAGGCGGGTAAAAGCGCAGGAATGCTCGGCGGAGCCGGCGTAGCAGGGCACTTCGTTCTGCTGTTCCTCTCCCTGGCCCTGATGTGGGGTTTGGGAGAGCTGGTCGGTCTCGGCTGGTCCTCAGTGATCGTCGCAGTGCTCTGGGGAATCGCCGCAGCCATCCTCGCGATGAAAGGCAAGAAAGAACTCAAAGCCGTCCGCGGCATGCCTGACACCGCTGAAACCCTCAAAGAAGTCCCTCCCACTCTGAAACCAGGTGAGCACACCCCATGAGCCAGACACCAGAACAAATCCGCGCCGACATCGAACGAACACGAGCCGAACTCGGAACCGACGTCGATGCCGTAGCCGACAAGGTGAACCCCTCAAACATTGCCCACCGTCAAACGGACAAAGTGAAGCACGCCGCAGGAAATGTAAAGGACAAGATCATGGGCTCTGCCGACAACGTCAAAACCAATGTCATGGGTTCCGCCGACAGCGCTGGCGGTGCGGTGCACGACGCCCCGCACCAGCTCACCGACAAAGCCAAGGGCAACCCCCTCGCCGCCGGGCTCATCGCCTTCGGCGCCGGCATGCTCGTCGCTTCGCTAATTCCCGCAAGCGAAAAGGAGAAGGACGCCGCGTCAGCCCTGAAAGACAAAGCCCAACCACTGACAACCGAAATCACTGACTCCGCCAAACAGGTCATGGACGACATGAAAGAACCCGCCCAGGACGCAGTGAACTCGGTCAAGGAAACAGCGGCTGACTCAGCTCAAACCGTCAAGGACGAAGGAACCGGCGCCGCTTCGGACCTCAAGGACAAGTCCCAGGACGCCAAAGACAACGTCCAATCCAGCCACAACAGCGGCACCGTCTAACACTCGCCGGGATCTAAGGAATCCCCACACACACCTCTAGGAGAAAACAATGACCGCATCACATCAACCGGTTCGTCAGGACCGAAAAAAGACCACCATGCAAAAGGCCGCCATGGCCGTAGGCATCGTGTTCGTGCTCGTCGGTATCCTGGGATTCATCCCCGGTGCCACCACCCAGTTCGACCAAATGGACATGGCAGGGCACGAATCTGAAGCCCTCCTGCTGGGCCTGTTCCAGGTCTCGATCCTTCACAACATCGTCCACCTGCTCTACGGCGTCGCTGGCCTGGTGCTGGCACGGACGTACGCCAATGCAAAAAACTATCTCCTGATCGGAGGTGTGATCTACCTGGTGCTGTGGATCTACGGACTGGTGATAGACCTCAACTCAGACGCCAACTTCGTGCCTTTCAACGACGCGGATAACTGGCTGCACCTATTCCTGGGCGTCGCAATGATCGCGCTGGCACTGATCCTGAGCCGCAAACGGGACCACGACACCACAAACCGGGTCTAAAACACCACACCGCCGGGGCCCCTTCATGAGGTCCCGGCGGCTCCCCCTCCCCCACCCCCGTAAATCCTTTCCCTGCAAGGAAACCTTGATGAGCACAACCACCCCGGTCCGAACAGTGCGTGTGGCCAAGCCCAACGACGTCGTCGCGTCGTACTCGATCCTGCTCAAGCAGGTGCGCAAGGAAGGGTTACTAAACCGTCGACGGCGCTTCTACGTCTCAGTCTTCGCTGCACTTACGCTGGCGATGGGTGCGGCCTGGACCGGGTTCGCCCTGCTGGGAGACAACTGGTTCCAGTTACTGATCGCCGCGGTGCTCGGCATCATCTTCACGCAGATTGCGTTCCTGGCCCACGAGGCGTCCCACAGGCAGATCTTCAAGACCCGTAGCGCCAACGACTGGTCAGGGCGCATCCTGGCCGCCGGCGTCGTCGGCATCAGCTACCAGTGGTGGATGAACAAACACACCCGCCACCACAACGATCCCAACGTGGTGGGCAAGGACCCCGACATCGAGATCGACACTATTTCCTTCATCGAGGAAGACGCAGCAAAGGCCAAAGGGTTCCACGCGTGGATCACCCGCCGCCAGGGCTACCTCTTCTTTCCCCTGCTCACCTTCGAGGGCATCAACCTGCACGCCAAGTCGATTAGCACCCTCTTCCACCCGGGAGCCGTCCAGGGCCGCTGGGTTGAACTAGCGCTCCTCGCGATGCGGTTCGGCGCCTACCTGGGCGTCCTGTTCTGGTTCCTGCCCGTCGGTATGGCCTTCGCCTTCATCGGCGTCCAGATGGCCGTCTTCGGCATCTACATGGGCGCATCCTTCGCCCCCAATCACAAGGGCATGCCGACCATCCCCAAGAACAGCAAGCTCGACTTCTTCCAGAAGCAAGTCCTGACCTCGAGGAACATCAAGGGCGGATCCTTCGTCAACAACGCGTTCGGCGGCCTGAACTTCCAGATCGAACACCACCTGTTCCCTGACATGCCACGCCCACACCTCCGTCAGGCTGCGCTAATCGTCCGTGAACACTGCGAACGCCTCAAGGTCCCCTACACCGAAGTCGGGGTCGCCGCGTCCTACGGCGCCGTAGTCTCCTACCTCAACCGAGTAGGCCTAGCAGCCCGCGACCCCTTCGACTGCCCCATCGTGAGCCGATACCGGCGTCCATAAATGAACCGTCTTGACGTCAAACGTGGCATCGAACGAAAAAGGGGGTCCACGTAATGTTGGATCTGGACTTGGACCAATGGTCAACGAGCCGTCTGCTGCTGACAGCCACCCGTTTAGTGGAAAACGCGTGGAGCAAGGAACTCGCTGATTTCGGAATCACCCACGCCGGTCTGACAGTCCTGGTCGCGATCACCCTGCAGGGCGCAGGAACCCAAAGTGAAATTGCCCGCAACGTTCGGGTCCAGCCACAAACCATGACCAGGATCCTGGATAACCTCGAATACAAAGGTTTCGTTGCCCGCGTACAAACCAGCATCAACCAAAAAAAGCAGCTATTCGCCATCACTCCCGCGGGCAGTAAGGTTCTTGATTCAACCGCTGAAATGGAACAGAACATTTTACCGCGAGACCAGCTCCCAGACGGGAGCGTACGCCACTACCTGCAGCAAGCAATCGCTGAACTCACCCGCCCTCGCACCCGTGGCATGTGACCCGTAACCTGTGACTCCTGGCCTGTCGCATTTAACCTGGGAGGCATCAAAGGCCAAACACCGCCGTTGACACTTTCGAAGACCAAACGATGAAGCGCTCCCAGCCCCGACCGGAAGGAAATTATTCGTAAGAATCGCTCTCCTCGGTTCGACGGGTCGCACCGGTAAACACGCCCTAGCAGCTGCGCTGGATCACGGCCATGACGTGACAGTGCTCGTCCGCGATCCCGCCAAGCTTCCGGCACCAGTTGCTGCCCGTATCAGGGTCATTGTCGGAGACACCTCGGATACTGACGCGCTACGCAGCCTCCTTGCTTCGGCCGACGTCGTCATTTCCGCCCTCGGGTCAACCGGGGATCAGCAGCATCTACACACCCGCACAGCCGGTACCCTCGTGCAGATCATGACAACGAACGGCCCCAAACGGTTCGTCGGCATCAGCTGTAGCCACGTCAATAGACTCGGCGACCAGAAAAGGCTCAGGCACAAAATGACCAGCGCTCTTGCCCGGGCTTTCGGAGGAGACGCCGCAGCGGACCGATCCGGTGAGGTTCCCATCTGGTCTTTCCGCAAGCTCAATTGGACACTCGTGCGTCCACAGAGCCTTAGCGACGCGGAATCTGTCAAGTCAAATGAGACAGTTTCCGGCCCCCTGCAAAGGAGCCCCCCGGTTATTGAGCGACAAGTGAGTGTGCCTGGAAATCGACCGTGGGCGTTGCCCTAAAAGCGTTAACAGCTCTATCCGCGATAACTTGAGCATCACTTCCGGAATCCAGAATCGTATTCCGAGTTGATTCGGAATCGACAAGCACGGCCGTAACGGCGATGCTGTCCGAAGCTTCGGTCGTCAACAGTGCGTCCACCTGAGCCGAGAAGCAGTCGTCACTTGACTTGTGGTGGACGTCCATCGCCACCACGTGATTGTTGGAGACGAAGTTGCCAATCCCCGCTATCAGCCGAATGACGACGGGCGTCGCGCCTATCGGCCGGATGCTGTGAGAATCGAGGATTTGAGAGAAGTGGTTACCAACGTGTTCGGGGACGACAACATGGCCGCCGCCGTCATCGACCGACTGGTCCACCACGGACGCCTCCTGCAATTCCGTGGCGAGTCCTACCGGGTCAAAAACGCCCTCATGAAATAGCTAAACTGCTGAAATGGCTTGGAAACCTGCCGAGGTGGCCTGATTCTTAGCGCTGAAATGGCCTACTTAAAGTTGACGAAACACATCGCGGAGCGGCCGGCGGAGTCCCTCATGCAAGCCCCTCGAATTCGCGCAGAACCTCTGCCAGACTCAGAGCATCGGAACTGCATCCGCGATGGCGAACGGGATGGACAACATGCGCAGGCTAACCCTCAGCACATTGGTGATCTTCGCCCTTGCCACCCCGCTGGCTGGTTGCGGCATGGTAGGCGCAGCCCGAGATGGAGGTTCAGACGCGACGCCAACTACGCAAAGCACACCCGGCGCGCAGCCGTGGCAAGCGCCCGACGGCGGCGTGATGGTTACCTGCAGCGACGGCTCGCCCTTCCCTGCTGACACGGTTGCCAGCGGGGGGATCCAGGTCGATCCCAAGGAATCCGAGGCGATTGTCGCTGCTTTGGCCAACCTGAAAAAAATGGGTGGTATCGACGCCCCAATGCCCTTGCAGCAAGCCGACGTCGAAGAGGTGAATCGGGCCGTATTGTGGCTGGACGACGCTACCGGCGAGAAGGCCCTCGGCCTCCTGATTGCCCCAAGCAATTCGACTGGCTTCTCTCTTGAGACTGATTGGTACATCGTCCTGGGACGTCAGGACGCGCAGTTGCGTGCCACAAGCTGGCAATCTACTTGCGGTGCCCGACCAGCCTTGACCGAGGGAAGTACATGGGCGGAGATAGCTCTGTCGCCCGACACCCCGACATCGGAGAGTACGACCCTGAATCTGCGGATCTCCGAGGCCGACTGTACGGGCGCTAGAGACCCTACCCCCTTCCTGGCGACCGAACCCGTCGTTGTTGAGACCGAGGACGAAGTCACCGTCTACTGGACGTCCCAGCAACTCCAGGGTGGCGCCGACTGTCCCGGCAACCCATGGGTCGAACGCACCCTCCAGCTAGATCAGGCTCTGGGCGATCGCACGTTGCTGGACGGCTCGACATGGCTGCCTACTCCAGTCACCTTAAAGCCCGCGAGCGACTAATACCTCGACCTTGCCGGCGATGAGAAGCATCACGCGCAGATCGGGTTGGTCGGCGCAGGTTGACCAACTGAGACTGCTCCAGTCCGTGAAAACAACTGTCAGGACCCTGGGCAGGGAGGGCATGCCTGCAGCAGCCGCCGCCGTGGTCGATGACGGGTTCATCGGTTAATGCGGACCTGCGAGAAAACCGGTCTTGCCCTCGTCGCCGGACCGGTCTCGGCTTGTCGTGTAGCCAAAGAATCCTACGGCCCGCTAAGCCCGCAAGAACGCGGTCCTCTGAGCGATGACCGGTCCGAGTGGTATCGCTTCGACACCCCGGGGCGCACCGTGTACGCCGCCGAAGATCCGAGGACTGCGTTCCTTGAGGCATTGTCGTGGGCGCGGATGACCGCCTCGCACGCACAGTATTTCAAGAAAACGGCCGCCTCCTTCGGCGAAACAGTTGACGTGATCCGGCAGGAAATTGAAGAACAATGGCACGCCAACGGGCACATGGTTCCTGGATGGATACCCGCGAACTGGCGTGACGGACGGCTGCTCTACACCCTGAATTTCGAGGACGGTCATTGGGTTGACATTTCACATGCTGACAGCCCTCAACGGTGCTCTCGGCAGCCTGCTGTACAGCATCGATGTCGACGACACTCTAACTCTGGCTGAAGTCACTAGCGGCCGACGCGAGATAACGACGGTCCTTGCATCCTGGATCAGGGACCAAATCCTTGATGACGGGTCTTACCCGATGGGACTCCGGCTCCCCTCAAAGCATGGTGCTGTCGGTCAAGGACGTGGTTACTGCTGGGTTTTCTGGTCGAGTGCGAAGACATAGGCAGGGTCATTATGTTTGATCCCTGTTCCGGTGTCCGTTGAGACAGGGTCGTCATCCAAGCCAATGTCAGCGCGCCTGAGCGGGAGTTCGAGTTCGACGCGCTCGACCGCTCAATGGATAAAATCGCCCAAAGGTGCCCGAAACTATCCGTCATACCAGCGCTCGACCAATCGAAGAAGGTTGTCCTGGAATGGATTATCCTCTCCACCGTCGCAGTGATGGCCCTACCCACCCTCTCTCGTGCATACCCCGCAGGAGGCGCTAGCAGTGCTTCCCGAGCCCCTCGCCAGCCGAAGTCGTCGAGTCCTCGCTAGGGCGCAGTAAAGGCGGTGCTCACTTCTCGAATCTACCTTCGGTCTCAGACTGCCCCAATCGGCGGGTTGCTGGCCCCGATACTCCACGCAGCGGGGAGGTACTCGCCTGCCAACGCCTGTTCGCAGTGCACCCGGCGTGTGTCAACGCCGACGTGCTGGGATGTTTCGCCACCGCTTGTGCCAGGAGGAAACTCATGAATCGGAGGGCTGTTCGCGAACTTCTGTATCCGAGTTACGTTCGTCCTACTCGCCGCGCATTTAGTCGTGTTCACGAAAGGGCCACAACCCTGCACTGGCCGGGTTACTGGTTGCCGTGTTGTCAGTTCGCAGATTCCCCGAGGGGGCGTGGCAGTGCGCTGTACCTAGCCCTGCAGCATATCAAGATAGGCGTCCAAAGCCGCGATCTGCTGGTCTGGTGAATACTCGGCCTGATAGAGCGCGGCCATGATCTGTGCCCCCATCGTCATCGACAGCAAGTGCCGGGTGATCTGCACGTCCGGCACCGTCGTCGTCACCTCACCGGCCCGCCTCGCCTGCGCCAGGTAGCCAAGCAGTTGGTCGCGCCACTCTTCCATGTCCTGGGCATACTGCTGCTCCTTGTCCGGGTCGGTCAGTGCCGTCTGCCAGAACGGAATCACGATCCGGGCCTCCAGTATCCGATCCTCATCCAGTGGCAGCACCTCGTGGCAGAACGTGCGCAGGGCGGCTAGCCCGCTCAGCCCGGCGGTGCTGCGTTCGGTCCGTTCATTGGTCAAGTTAAACACGTGCTGAAACGAGGCAGCCAGCAACTCACCCTTGCTCGCGAAGTAGGGCTTCAGGGCTCCGTTGGCGAAGCCGGCATGGTCAGCAATCTCGCGCATGGTCGCCCCGTCGATCCCCGCTCGAGCGATGACCCGCCAGGTGACTTTGACGAGTTCAAGACGCCTCGCGTCGTGGTCGACTACTTTCGGCACTAGGTGGTCCTTCGGTCGTGCCCGACATTTCCCTTACTCAGCAAGTTTATCCGCCGTTATGTTCTCCAAGTGTAGAAAATAAAGTGTGAGAGATGTAACATCCACTGTGTGAATGATCACACCAGAGTAAGGAACGCAGGGATGTCCGTCACGCCACAGACCCAACAGTCCGCATATGCAATGTTGACCAGCGAGGAAATCAGCACCGCCCGGGAAATCCTGCGGGAAGCCGGTTTCGTCACCGATAGCACACGCTTCGCCTATTTCGGCCTGCACGATCCCCCGAAGGACAGCAGGGCCAGCGACGGCGCTCGCCGCCGGGTTCGGGTGCTGCTGCACGACGTCGGCGGCAGTGTCCCACGCGACATCACGCTGTCGCTGGGTAAGGAAGAAATTGAAACCGTCATTGAGCTCGACACTAAGGAGACCGGCGAGCTGCCGGTCCTTGACGAGGAGTTCGAACTCGTCGAGCAGATCCTGTCCACCAACGACGAATGGCTGGCTGCGCTGGCCAATCGGAATCTTGATGTCAAGAAGGTGCGCGTGGCCCCGCTGTCGGCCGGTGTCTTCGAGTACCCCGAGGAGAAGGGCCGGCGCATCCTGCGTGGGCTGGCCTTCGTCCAGGATCACCCGGAGGACAGCCCGTGGGCGCACCCGGTCGATGGCTTGGTCGCCTACGTCGATATGACCAACAGCTCCGTGGATCGGGTGCTCGACTTCGGCCCGATGGACATTCCTGCCGAAAGAGGAAACTACGCCGACACTGAGTTCACCGGCCCAGAGCGCACCAGCCAGAAGCCAATTAATATTACCCAGCCCGAGGGCGTCAGCTTCAGCCTCGAGGGTAATCATCTGGAGTGGGAAAAGTGGAACTTCGACGTCGGCTTCGACGCCCGTGAAGGCGTGGTGCTTCATAACATCGCATTCCGCGACGGCGGGGCCAACCGCTCCATCATCCACCGCGCCTCGATCGCCGAAATGGTGGTGCCCTACGGCGACCCATCCCCCGTGCGCTCTTGGCAAAATTACTTCGACACCGGTGAGTATCTGGTAGGCCGATACGCGAATTCGCTGGAACTGGGCTGCGACTGCCTGGGCGAAATCACCTACCTGAGCCCCATGTTGGCGGACGAGCGGGGCAACCCACAGGAAATCCGCAACGGCATCTGCATCCACGAGGAAGACACCGGCATCCTGGCCAAACACACAGACCTGTGGACCGGTATCGCCTACACCCGCCGCAATCGTCGCTTGGTCGTGTCATTCTTCACCACGGTCGGCAACTACGACTACGGCTTCTACTGGTATCTCTACCTGGACGGCACTGTCGAGTTCGAAGCCAAGGCCACCGGCGTCGTCTTCACCAGCGCCTACCCGGGTACCGACGACTATGCCTCGCAGCTGGCGCCGGGGCTGGGCGCCCCCTACCATCAGCACTTATTCTGCGCTCGGCTGGACATGGCCGTCGACGGGATGGCCAACCGCGTCGAGGAGGAGGAAGTGGTCCGGCTGCCGATGTCCGAGATCAACCCCCGCGGCAACGCTTTCACCCGCAAGCGCACAGTCGTGACCAACGAATCCGAGGGGATGCGCTCCGCTAACCAGTCGAAGGGCCGAGTCTGGCGGATCTCCAATCCTCAGTCCAAGAACCGGCTCGGCGATGAGGTGGCCTACACCCTGTTTCCGGCAGGGCTGCCGACCCTGCTGGCCAACGATGAGTCCTCAATCGCTAGGCGGGCGACCTTCGCGACCCGGGATCTGTGGGTGACCCGCTTCGCTGAGTCCGAGCGGTACCCGGCAGGTGATTTCGTAAACCAGCACAGCGGCGGATCCGGGCTGCCAGCCTACGTGCAGCAGGACCGCGACTTGGACGGCCACGACATCGTGCTCTGGCACACCTTCGGCCTAACGCACTTCCCGCGCACCGAAGACTGGCCTATCATGCCCGTCGACACGGTTGGATTCAAGCTGAAGCCCTCCGGGTTCTTCGACCGCAACCCCACCCTCGATGTACCCGCCTCCTCCAACAATGAGAGCAGCTGCCACACCGAGGGCGGCAACTGCCATTAGGGGCGGAACAAGTCAGCCAACAAAAATCGCTACATCACTGCACCTGCCGGGACAGATCTCAATGAGGAGAGCACATAATGGATAGAACGGAGACGGTTTCCTCCGCGGAGACCAACACGTCGCTGCGCCGGGGCCGCCTCGGCGTCATCGGCGTCGTATTTTTCGTGGTTGCCGCCGCTGCCCCGCTGGTCGGGATGACTGGCGCGGTGCCCATCGCTATCGTTCTGGGCAACGGGGCGGCCGCGCCTGGAGCCTATCTGGTCGTCGGCCTGACCCTACTGCTGTTCAGCGTGGGTTACGCGGCGATGAGCCAGCGGGTCACCAACGCCGGGGCGTTCTTCGCCTACATCGGCCGCGGGCTCGGAAAACACCTGGGTCTTGGCGCGGCCTTCGTATCGCTGATCGCCTACATCGCCATCCAACTGGCTATCTTCGGCTTCTTCGGGGGACTGATGTCCGGACAGATGGCGGGCCTGGGGCTGGAACTGCCCTGGTGGCTGTGGACACTGATCGCATGGGCAATCGTCACAGCCCTGTCACTGACCAGTGTCGACGTCGGAGCGAAAGTCCTCGGCGCGCTGATGTTGCTCGAAGTGCTGGCGCTGATCATCACCGCCATCGCGATCCTGGTCGACGGCGGCCCCGAGGGCTATAACTTCGCCGCCTCCTTCTCTCCGGCGGCCATCCTCGCCGGCGGTCTGGCCGGGTCTGCCGGTATCGCCTTCGCCTTCGCGTTCGCCTCCTTTATCGGATTCGAGGCAACCGCGATTTACGGTGAAGAGTCGAAGAACCCCAAGCGCATCGTTCCGCGGGCCACCTATTTGGCGGTCGGGCTGATCACTGCGCTGTTTGCCCTGACTGCCTTTGCCCTGGTGACCGGTATGGGCGCCTCCGCGGTGGTGGAATCCACAGTCGAATACTCGACCGTCGGCGGACAACCACTGGCTGACCCAGCGGCGGTTCTGTTCACTCTGGCCACCCAATATGTCGGTGGGTGGATGGCAACCGTGATGAGCGTCCTGGTCCTCTCCAGCCTGTTCGCCGGCCTACTCGCCTTTCAGAATGCTGCCAGCCGGTACATTTTTGCCCTCGGCCGCGGCGGAGTGCTGACCAAGGCTCTCGGCAGGGTCAATCCGAAGGGGGCTCCGCAGAACGCCTCGCTAGTCACTTCGGTGATCAGTGGTCTCGTGATTCTGGCCTTCACGGTGTTCGGGCTCGAGCCGATCCTGAACATGTTCTACTGGTTCAGCGGCCTCGCCGTCGTAGCGATCGTGTTGATTGAGGCCCTCGTGTGCGTGGCCGTCGTGGCCTTCTTCCGCCGGAACAAGGGCAGCGAGAATATTTTCACTACAACAATCGCGCCGGTGGTCGCCTGCATCGGCCTGCTGATTGGCGAGTACCTGCTGATGTCCCGATTCGGTCTTCTGGCCGGCACCACAGCCGAAGGCGTCGATCCCTCCGTGACCTCGTGGGGCCTGAGCCCGCTTGGCTGGGTGCTGATCGCCGTCCCGTTCGTAGTCCTGGCGGTTGGCTGGGTAGTGTCCAAGGTCGCGGGAAGTGAGAACGAAGAGTTCATCCGGGATGAGCTCTCCTAAGAACTCAAGCACCTTTCATGTCTTATTTCAGATTGAAGCAACCATCTATTGGCCGACGCTCTGCGTGCCGGCTGGAAAGCATAGAGGAGAACCGATGACTACACAGGAAACCGAACTGACTACCTACCAGGGGCTGCTGGCGGCCATAGTCCCGGCTGAAGGAGGTCGGGACATCATGGACCCGGCAACCGGGGAGGTCGTCGGCCGCGCTCCGGAGCACACAGTCGAGGACCTAAGCGCTGCCGTCGCCTCCGCACGGGGGGCGCAGAGTGCCTGGGCAGCGCTGAGCCACGCTGAACGCAGCGATTACTTGAACCGTGCAGCTGATGCCGTAGAGCGCTCGGCCGAAGCACTCGCCGAGCTGCTTTCCCGTGAACAGGGCAAGCCGCTGAACGGACCGAACGCCCGATTCGAGGTGGGCGCCTGCGCCGCATGGCTGCGCGCTACGGCATCGTTCGAGCTGGAGCCGGAGGTGCTGGTCGATGACGAGGGCGGCCGCGCTGAGCTCATCTACCGCCCCATCGGCGTTGTTGGAGCAATTGGGCCCTGGAATTGGCCGATGATGATCTCCGTCTGGCAGCTGGCTCCGGCGCTGCGCATGGGCAACACCGTGGTCATGAAGCCGTCCGAATACACCCCGCTGAGCGTGCTGGCGCTGGCCGTTGTCCTCAACCAGGAACTGCCAGCCGATGTCCTGCACGTCGTCTCCGGTGGTCGTGACGTCGGTGAGAGCCTGTCCAGCCATCCCGATATCGGCAAGATCATGTTCACCGGTTCCACCGCCACCGGCAAGGCCATCATCCGTTCCTCGGCCGACACCGTGAAGCGGCTGACTCTTGAGCTCGGCGGGAACGACGCTGGCATCGTGCTGCCGGATGCCGATCCGAAAGCGATTGCGCAGGATCTGTTCTGGGGTGCCTTCATCAACACTGGCCAGACCTGTGCGGCGATGAAGCGGCTCTACGTTCCGGAGAACCTCTACGATCAGGTCTGTGAATCGTTGACCGAGGTGGCACTACAGATGCCGATGGGCGTGGGCCTGGACGAGAACAACGTGCTGGGGCCGCTGCAGAACAAGGCGCAGTACGACATCATTGCGCGCCTGGTAGAGGAGGCAAAGGCATCCGGGGCCCGGGTATTGGTCGGCGGCGAGCCGGAATCGGATCAACCGGGCTACTTCTACCCGACGACGCTGGTTGCCGACATCGACAACGACAATGCACTGGTGACCGAGGAGCAATTTGGACCGGCGCTGCCGATCGTGAGGTACAACAGCGTGGATGAGGCGGTCGAGATGGCCAACAGCCTTAGCGTCGGCCTGGGCGCCTCCGTCTGGTCCTCGGACCCGGCCAAGGCGCGCGAGGTTGCGGCACGCATCGAGGCCGGCACCGTGTGGATCAACAAGCACGGTGCAGTGGATCCGCGGGTGCCGTTCGGCGGGGTTAAGGGCTCCGGCTACGGTCTTGAGTTCGGCGTTGAGGGACTCAAGGCACTCGGCACGCCGCAGGTGATCAGCTACTAGGTCAAGATGGTTGCGCCGCGCCTCGGGCCGAATCCCAGGTAGCAAATCAAGAGCGTACGCCACCCCCTGGATCCTTCTGGGCGGCGGCGTACGCCTTTGCCTAGGCTTTACGCCTATGCCGGCCGCCTTCACGTCCGCGTTCGCCATCACGGCGGTACGCTCAGACGATTCCGGGCTCTGGGCGGTCAATGCGATTCTGATGGCTTTCGGCACGTTGATAGGGACCACAATCCTCGTGGCGCTTCTGAACTGGCGCCGTGGCCCATCGGGTCATCGAGGGAGGGCCGGCCTCCCGGAGCCCTGACCACCAGTTCCTTGCCTCCTGGCCCGACGTCTCAGCTCTCATAGCCGAGGACAGCCCAGCCTCGTGGCGGGAGCAGCACCGTGTCCGCGCCGACGTCGACAGTGGCTTCTCCGGCCAGGACCGAGCTACCGCCAGCGGCGTCCATCCGCTGAGCGTCAGGTGAAAGATTCAGTGCCACAACGAGCGCATCAGCGCCGACCGCGATGCGGTAGGCGAGCACCTCGTTTGAGAGCTGGATGACGTCAGTGGTCGCACGGTGGAGCCACGGATGACGCCGTCGGAGGCCGATGAGCTCCTGGTGCAGTGCGAAGATCGGTTGCCCCAGGGGCGAAAGCTCGTCGGGGGACGACGGGAAAAGCGGTCTGACGTCGTCGTCGCCACCTGCCCTGTCTTCCTTGACTCCCCGGTACCCCTGCTCATCGCCGTAGTAGATGGACGGGGTCCCGCCGACCGTGAGCAACAGGACGACGGCGTGTGACATGAGAGCAGGATCGGTGAGCTTGCTCGCGACGCGTGTGACGTCGTGGTTCCCGATGAAGGTGAGGGGTGCATAGGAGCTCAGAAGAGCGTTGTGCCGATCGAGCGCCGCGGCGAGTTCGAAGAAGTTCGCGTCGTTGAGAGAACTCCAGACGGCCTTCCACAGTTCATATTGGGTGGCAGAATCGAGGCCGCCGGAGTGGATTTCAGCCGCGTAGTCGCCGTGAATGTACTCGCCCACGAAGTACGCCTCGGGATGGCCGGCCCGCACGCGGGTGGTGACTGCGGACCAGAATGACGCCGGGACGGCATAGGCGGCATCGAGTCGCCAACCGTCGGCACCTCGCTGCAGCCAGTGCTCCATTACGTTTACCACGAAGTCGGCGACCGCTGGCTCGTCATGGTTGAGTGCCACCAGGTGATGGTGACCCTCAAAATCTCGGTACTCGGGTTCGACGCCGGGACCGGCCCCGTCAGACCAGCCCAGAACGAACCAGGAAGCGGTGTCCGCCTCCGGTCCGTGTGAAAGGACCTGCTGGAACGGGGCGAAGGACCGGCCTGTGTGGTTGAAGACGCCGTCGAGCAGTATCCGCAGTCCACGACGGTGTGCCTCGGACACCAGGGTGTCGAAATCCTGCTCGGATCCGAGCCGGGGATCAATGCTGAAGTAGTCGGTGGTGTCGTAGCCGTGTGTCTCCGACGCAAAGATTGGGCCGAG
The DNA here is from genome assembly GCF_000520515.1 of Arthrobacter sp. H20. Taxonomy (GTDB): domain Bacteria; phylum Actinomycetota; class Actinomycetes; order Actinomycetales; family Micrococcaceae; genus Arthrobacter_D. The sequence goes on along the minus strand of NZ_KI914734.1, from coordinate 24,537 downwards.
CGCCAGGCCCGATGCCCCGAGATTCACCGCGTAGTCGAGCCACGGAACCAGGTCCAGCAATCGGTGCTCCGAGCGGGGTTCAGGGGTCGCGGCTTTCTCCGCCCCCGTGAAACCCAGCGGGTATACCTGCCACCAGATGGCGTGCTTGACCCAGTCAGGTTCATTCATAGCGGCAGTTCCCTTCCATCAGTTCCCGGCCAGCCCGCACAGGCTGCTGATCATCTAGCCTATTACTGCCAGGAGTCGACCGCCGCTAATCGGCAAGCGTGCGGTTGGTTCCAGCACGATCAGGCTCATTGTCGGCCACTCCGCCGTTAGCTGAGCTTTGGTCGCCGACTCTTCTTAGGCCCACCGGGTTTGCCCATGACGGGGATGGCGGTGTCAGTCATGACTTAGTGTTCGTTGATGTCGCGCCAGCCTTCGGCGCTGGCCCGGAGGACCGACTGGGAATGAGCGCCCACAGCGCTGGGAGCAAGATGCAGGCACCGACGGTATAGGCAAAGTCCTCGATCGGGGCTAATGCCAGTCGGACACCAAGGATGAGGTCAGGGTTGTAGTCGACAATGCCGATAGCAATCAAGACATTGTCGAACACAGCCGTGGCTATCATCAGCACGATCAGGGTGATGCCGACTGCCCGTCGGCTGGGAAGCAGACGGCGTTGCTTCCTGTACGCCCAGGCAGCCATGGCCAGGATCGGAACGAAGAAGATTATGTTAAGGACCAGGTACGTCACGCCGTCAGCTCGCGGTCACGCTTCTGGTCACGTTTTCGGTCAACGATAGCGACCGCGCCCAGCACGTTGAGGGTGGTGTAGCAGAGCAGCGCGAGGAAGAAGACCTCTTCGAGGGGTAACTCCGGGGCGAGGAGAACACCCGTCATGAGGTCGGTCACGCCGCGGAAAAAGATCCCGAGCGCAATGCCGAAGAGGTCCCAGACGAGGAAGAAAATGATCCCCAGAGTCATGGTCCAGGTCGCTTTGCGCGCATCCCGCCAGAAGGTAAGACCAAACCTCCAGTCCAGGAGCACCGAACCTCCGAGCGAAAGGATCAGCGCGCCGAGGTAGATCAGGCCCACGTCCCACCGCCGATCGTCCGTCGCATGCTCCCCGCATCCACAACTCCTCCGCACATACGGTTCATTCTTCCCCATCGGCACGCCACGAGAATTCAGACTCTGACCAAATACGGCGTTGACCGTCCTCACAACCTGTGGCATAGTTTGGAAACGATTCCATGGAAACGATTCCATGGAGGCCGAGGAGTAACAGGTGCGATCACTGACGATCAAGGATGTCGCCGACAAGGCGGGTGTCTCAGTAGCAACTGCCTCCCGCGTGCTCTCCGGACACCCCTCCACCTCTGCCGAGGCCCGCACGGCAGTCACCGATGCAGCCCAGCAGCTTGGCTTCCGGCCCAACGCCCAGGCACGCTCCCTCCGCAAGACCACCACCGAAACCATTGGTCTTGTCCTTCCCGATGTCCGGAACCCTTTCTTCGCCGACCTGGCCCACGCCATCGAACAGCGGGCACGCGACTTCAAATACCTCACCTTGTTCGGCAACGCCAACGAAAGCGCCGAGCAGCAGGACCGCTACTTCGACGTCATGCTCTCCCAGCGCGTCGACGGCCTCATCGCGGCGCCCCTCGGCGATCTCGACAGCCTCAAAAGCATCCTCGACAGCGGAATTCCCACGGTCTTCGTTGACCGCGTCATCGCCGACACCGCCGTCCCCAGCGTCACCCCCGACAACGTCACCGGTGTCCAGGATGCCGTTCGCCACCTCACCGCCCAGGGCCATCGCCGCATTGGCTACATCGCCGGACCGCAATCCACCTCCACCGGCCGCGAGCGGCTCGCCGCCTACCAGGGCGC
>NZ_KI914734.1:0-22562 GCF_000520515.1 Arthrobacter sp. H20 | reverse complement strand
AGGGCGCTCTCGCCGACACCGAAGCGGACGAGGACGACAGCCTCATCTTCTTCGGCGACTTCCAGGCCGCGAGCGGCGCGGCCGGAGCGCGCCACCTGCTCGAACTCCCCCAACCGCCCACCGCACTGCTGGCCGCTGACAGCCTCATGAGCATCGGCGCCATCGGGGTCTGCAACGAGCGAGGCATCGGGATCGGCACTGACCTCGCGTTCGTCGCCTATGACAACATCGACGCCTTCACCCTCCTGAACCCCTCCCTCACCGTCATCGCCCACGACGTCGACACGATGGGTCGTCTCGCTGTCGAGCTGCTTACCCAGGTAATCGCCGGTGAGACCCCTGATTCAGTTATCCTCCCCAGCCGGCTCATTATCCGTGGTTCCACTCCGCCCCTTCGAGGAGGCACAGCACAGTGAATACCCAACCCATCCTCACCTTGGACAACGTCACCAAGTCCTTCGGCCCGGTCACCGTCATCAAGGGTGTGACTGTCCACGTCCACCCCGGCAAAGTGCAGGTCCTGCTCGGCGAGAACGGTGCCGGCAAATCCACCCTGATCAAAATGATGGCCGGCATTCACCAGCCCGACGGCGGCCGCATCCTCGTGGACGGCAACGTGGTCCAGATCACCGACACCAACGCCTCCGAAGCCCTCGGGATCGCCACCATCCACCAGGAGCTCAACCTGGTCGGCTCGATGACTGTCGCCGAGAACATCTCCATGGGCCGCTTCCCCCGCCACTTCGGCCTGGTCGACAAACGCACAATGCGTCAGACCGCCACGGCGGCACTCGCAATGATCGGCCTCGACATCGACGTCGACCAGAGGGTCGGTGACCTCGGGATCGCCCGCCAGCAGCTCGTCGAAATCGCCAAGGCCCTCAGCCTCAATGCCCGCATGCTGGTGCTTGACGAACCGACTGCTGCCCTCACCAAACGGGAGATTGCCGCGCTCTTCGCCGTCGTTGAAGACCTGCGAAAGCGCGACGTCGGCATGGTCTTCATCTCCCACCATCTGGATGAGATCGCCTCCATTGGCGACTCCGTATCAGTCCTGCGGGACGGCGAGTTCATCGCCGAGGTGCCCGCCGACACGCACGAGGACGAGCTGGTCCGCCTCATGGTGGGCCGCTCCATCGAGGCGCAGTTCCCCCGCCGCCGCGAGTGGGACGGCCCCGCCGACACCCTCCTCGAGGTGACGGGCCTTTCCACCAAAGGCGTCATCAACGATGTCACCTTCTCAGTCCGCGCCGGCGAGATCGTCGGCCTGGCCGGTCTTGTTGGCGCCGGCCGCACCGAAGTGATCCGCGCGGTCGTTGGCGCCGACCCGTACGTCGACGGTTCAGTTAAGGTCCGCGGCAAGGACCTCCCCAAGTCGAACATCGGCGCGGCGATCAGGGCCGGCGTCGGGCATGTCCCCGAAGACCGGAAGGGCCAGGGCCTCGTGCTCGGCGCCACGGTGAACGAAAACGTGGGCTACGCGACGCTGGCGACGACGGCGAAGTCCGGTCTGGTGGACCGCACCGGGCAACGCCGTCGGGCGCAGGACATAGCGGACCAGCTGCGCATCCGCATGCACACCCTGGACCAGCCGGTGGGATCGCTCTCCGGCGGGAACCAGCAGAAAACCGTGTTTGCCCGTTGGATTGTGGCGAACTCCTCGGTGCTGCTCCTCGATGAGCCGACCCGCGGGGTCGACGTCGGCGCCAAGGTGGAAATTTACGAACTGATGAACGCGATCACCGCCGCCGGCGGCGCCGTCGTCATGGTCTCCAGCGAGCTACCCGAGGTACTCGGGATGAGCGACCGGATCCTGGTGATGAGCGGCGGCCATATTTCCGGCGAACTGGCGGCCGATGATGCCACCCAGGACGCCATTATGACGCTGGCCGTCCGCGACGTGCAGCGCGATAACGAAGACAAGTTGATGGAGGACGGTCATGAATAAGGTTGCTACCAGCCCCGCGCCGAAGAAGGTGCAGGGCGGGTCACGGGCGAAGAAGTTCCTCGCCGACAACGGCGCGCTGGTGGGCCTGGTGGTGCTGGGCCTGGCCCTGTTCATCGCCACCCCGGATTTCCTCACCGGTCCCAACCTGCTGAACATCGGCATCCAGGCCTCGGTGATCGCCGTGCTGGCGTTCGGGCTGACCTTTGTCATCGTCGCGGCGGGTATCGATCTCTCGGTGGGTTCAGTGGCAGCGCTTTCGGCGATGGGTTCCGCCTGGTTGTTCTCGCAGGGATCCATGCCGGGCTGGGTGGCAGTCGTCGGCGGCCTCCTGATAGGCACGCTTAGCGGCGCGGTCAGTGGCTACGCGGTCGCCTTCGGACGGCTGCCGTCCTTCATCGCGACCCTTGCCATGCTCAGTATTGCCCGCGGACTGACCTTGGTCATCTCGGACGGCCGTCCCATCGCCACCGCCCCCGAGGTGTCCTTCCTCGGCGGGAACCTCGGCGTCATCCCGATGCCCATCGTGGTGCTGGTAGTCGCCGGTCTAGTGGCCGCGTTCATCCTGAACTTCACCGTGATGGGCCGCTACATGTACGCGGTGGGCGGCAACAAGGAAGCCGCTCGCCTCTCCGGCGTGCCCGTCCGCAAGGTCCTGATCACCGTGTTTGCCCTCTCCGGGCTGTTCGCGGGACTCGCCGGATTGCTGCTCTCCGGCCGGCTCGACTCCGCCCAGCCCCAGGCAGCGGCCGGTTATGAACTGGACGCGATTGCCGCCGTCGTCATTGGCGGCGCCTCACTGGCCGGTGGCGTAGGCCGCATTACCGGCACCCTGGTGGGCGCCCTGGTGCTGGTGGTCATCCGCAACGGCCTGAACCTGCTGAACGTCTCCTCGTTCTGGCAGCAGGTGGTGATCGGGGTGGTGATCGCCGTCGCCGTCGGTATCGATTCACTCCGCCGCAAGAACACCCCCCACTAAACCTTTCCCTCCCGTCATCCACGTTTCACAACTGAGTAAGGAAATAACAATGAAGTTCACTTCCCGCAAGACCGCCGCACTGACCGTGTCTTTGGCCCTTGCCCTGAGCATGACCGCCTGCAACCGGGGAGGTGACGAGGGAGCCGAAGGTTCCGCGTCCGCCACCCTCGCCGTGTCCACCCTGAACAACCCGTTCTTCGTGGAACTGCGCGACGGCGCGCAGGAGGCAGCCGATGCTGCCGGCATCGAACTCGACGTCGTCGATGCACAGAATGACTCAGCCACGCAGACCAACCAGTTGGCCACCGCGGCAACCAGCGGCACCGACGCTGTCCTGATCAACCCAGTGGATTCCGACGCCGCAGCAGCCTCTGTGGCACCGCTGATCGACGCCGACATCCCGGTAGTAGCCGTGGACCGCACCGTCAACGGCGCCGACGTCCAGTCTCTCGTCTCCAGCGACAACGTCGCCGGTGGTCGCCAGGCAGCTGACGAGTTGGCAGCAGCCATGGGTGAAGAGGGCGAAGTTATTGTCCTCCAGGGCGTCGCTGGCACCTCAGCGAGCCGCGACCGCGGCGCTGGCTTCGAGGAGGGCCTCGCGGCATACCCCAACATCACGGTTGTGGCCATGCAGACCGCCAACTTTGACCGCGCCGAGGCACTCAACGTGGCAACTAATCTCCTGCAGTCCAACCCGGACGTCACCGGCATCTTCGCTGAAAACGACGAAATGGCGCTCGGTGTCATCCAGGCCCTCGGCGACCGCGCGGGCGACGATGTCAGCGTCGTCGGCTTCGATGGCACCGAAGATGGCCTGGCCGCCATCGAGGCAGGCACCATGACTGCGACTATTGCTCAGCAGCCAGCCGAACTGGGCAAGCAGGCCGTTGAGGTGCTGGAGCAGATCCTCGCCGGCGAAACCGTCGAAGAGAACATCCCCGTGCCCGTCACCACTGTGAATGCCGACAATGTTGGAGAATTCACCGAATGAGCACTGAGCCGTCGGGCATCGTCGTCGTAGGGTCCATCAACGCCGACCTCGTAGTCACCCTGGAACGCCACCCCCAGCCGGGCGAAACCCTGCTGGGACGGACCATGACAGTGATGCCCGGCGGCAAGGGTGCCAACCAAGCCGTAGCTGCGGCGAACCTCGGCGCCCGCACCACCATGATCGGTGCGGTGGGGCAGGACGCCTACACTGTAGTCGCCCTCTCCGGGCTGCACGCCGCTGGCGTCGATACTTCAGCGATCCAGCGGGTGGGTACCACCACGGGCGTCGCCATTGTGGAGGTCGACGACGGCGGCGAAAACACCATCGTGGTGATCCCCGGCGCCAACGCCGAGGTCACACCGGAGCTGGTCGCTGCTTCAGCTGAGACCATTGCCGACGCCGCCGTGCTGGTACTGCAGGGCGAGATCCCTGCTACGTCGGTTGCTGCATCCGTGGCTCTGGCTCGCGGACGGGTGGTTATTAACCTGGCGCCGGTCATTAACCTTGACCGCGCCACGCTGCTGCGGGCCGATCCGCTGGTGGTCAACGAACATGAAGGCGCCCTGGTGCTGGCCCAACTAACCGGCTCTGACCCGTCCGATCCAGCTGATCATGCTGATCATGCTGATCATGCTGATCATGCGCAGACTACGCGGGCACTGTTGGCCTGCGGCTTCGCGTCAGTTGTGATGACCCTTGGCGGGAGTGGTGCGCTGCTGGCTTCTGCCACCGACCTGCTGGAAATCCCCGCACCAACGGTTCAGGTGGTGGACACCACCGGAGCCGGCGACGCCTTCACCGGCGCGCTGGCAGCCCGGCTCAGCGCCGGGGACTCGCTGGCCGACGCCGTGCGGGTTGCCGTGCTGGTCGGAGCGTTCGCCGTCGGGACCGAGGGAGCCCAGCCGTCGTATCCCTCCCTGACTGATCAGCTGCCCGCTGCACCCACCACGTCATCTATCACCACTGGACAGGAAACCGACGCGTGAAGAAGACCGGAATCCTCAACGGACCACTGAACGGGATCCTCGGGACCCTGGGTCATGGCCACCTCGTGGTGATTGCCGACGTCGGGATGCCGCTGCCCGATGCAGGCACCGTTGTCGATCTGGCCCTGGTGAAGGGCGTCCCGTCCTTCGCCGATGTATTGCACGCGGTGCTGGCGGACATCAAGGTCGAGTCGTCCCTGCTGGCATCCGAAGCCACTGGCTCTGCCGTTGAGGACATTGTCCGCGCCGAGGGCCTGAACCCCGACTTCGTAAGCCACGAGGACCTGAAGGCGCTCCTTCCATCGGCACGGCTGATCATCAGGTCCGGCGAGGCCACCCCGTTTGCCAACGTGGTGCTGCGGTGTGGCGTGACGTTTTAACGCCTTCGCGGCACCGGCGCCAGCGGCAGAGCCGCTGACACCGGAGATCCGCAGGAGCTGGCTACACGTTGTTGGACTTCGGCGCGCCCATTCCCGGATCTATTTGGTGTGGACCCGCCGCCGACGGACGGACGTCGAAATCGAACATCGACGTCGGGAGGTAAACCGTCGAACACGAGTTGGGGATGTCCACCACACCGGACAACCTGCCTTCGATCGGCGCCGAACCGAGGAGCAAGTAGGCCTGCTCAGGGCTATAGCCGAACTTGGTCAGGTAATCGATGGCGTGCAGGCAGGCCCGCTGGTAGGACAGGTGCGAGTCGAGATAGTGCTGTTTGCCATCGAGGGTCACTGATGTTCCGGAGAAAGCAATCCACTCGTTGTACCGCGGCTCGACAATGCCGGGCATGAAGATGGCGTTCTCACTCACCCCGTAGGTTTCCATTCCGCCTTTGATGACATCAACCCTGAGGTCGATGAAGCCCCCCATCTCGATCGCCCCGCAGAAGGTGATCTCGCCGTCGCCCTGCGAGAAGTGCAGATCGCCCAGCGACAGGTTCGCGCCATCAACGAATACCGGGTAGAAAATGCGGGTGCCCTTCGAAAGGTTTTTAATGTCCTGGTTGCCGCCGTTCTCACGCGGCGGTGCTGTGCGGGCAGCTTCCCCCGCGACCCTGTCGAATTCCGATGCTGGCAGACCTCCCAGAACCGCAAACTGCGGCTCGGGAGGCAAAGCCAGCGGCGGCACTCGGTTGGGGTCCGTGGCAATCAGGTCGCCTTCGCGCTTGTTCCACTTCGCCAGCAGTTCGGCGGAGGGGGCAGTCCCCATCAGGCCCGGGTGGATCAGGCCCACATAGGAGACGTTCGGTACGTGCCGTGATGTGGCCACTTGGCCAGTGAAATCCCAGATGGCCTTGTACGCATCGGGGAACTGCTCGGTGAGGAAGCCGCCGCCGTTGTTCCTCGAAAAAATGCCTGTATAACCCCAGCCTTGCCCGGCAAGCGGGCCCGAGTCCTCCTGCGGGATCGGACCGACGTCGAGAATATCCACTACGAGGAGGTCACCAGGCTTCACGCCTTCGATGGCGAATGGACCGCTGAGCTTGTGGACAGTGAGCAGCGGCGCGTTGAGGATGTCGTCCGCTGAATCGTCGTTGACGATCGCTCCGTCGAACCATTCACGGCAGTGGACCCTGAAGGAATCCCCCGGCTTGACGGTGGCTACCGGAGGAATTTCCGGGTGCCATCGGTTGTGTCCGATCTTTTCCTGATCTTCAAACTTCTTGGTCGAGTCGAGTGGAAATATGACGTCGGGCATTTCATCTCCTCTGGTTTAGCCGCACCCCATCGGTTATGGCCGCGGCAGCTTGCTATGAAGCGGATTGGACGTATAGGCCTGGACCTTGCGATGCGATCCTGGCGGAAGCGCACCGGTGAGCACCTGGGGCTCTGATGCGCTGCGGTGAGCCGAGTCGATGAGTTTGAACGCTGCCGATCCGGTTTTGGACAGATTCGGGGCGCTCATCTTCCGCCGGGATGTCTGCCCACAGGTTGGACAGGGTTGCAGGTCGGATGCCGCCCCCATCGGGAAGATAGCCTCGAAGATGCTGCATTCGGGGCACCGGTATTCGTAGATCGGCATTGAACAGTCCATCCTTTCTGCACGTCGGGTTTTAGGCCGATGCCAATGCTTGACCCTCGTGTGAAGCCTTGCCCCGCGGGATGCCTCGCCGTCCGAGGAAGAAAGCTGCCGCCAAGGCGGCTGCAGCTGCGATTGCTACCAGCACGGCGTACCCGTTGTTCGTCTCATACCTGCCGGTCAGAAGGAAAAAAGCCGGAATGGTCCCGGTGATGTGAGCGACGAAAATGGTGAACCAGCCGGTGGTGAAGGCTAGCGAATCTCTGCCCAAGCCCAGTAAGAGGAAGAAGAAGAACCAGAGGACGGCCCAGGTCAGCCAGATAACACCGAAAACGGGGTCCCCCACCAGGGTGAACTGGAGGATGCCTATCACCACGGCACACACCGCAACGAAGATGGAGAACCAGCCCAGTCCTTCGCCGCTAATCCCTGTCATTTGTAGGATTCCGACATAAAGATAGGTGAACCCGAAGAGATACAGTCCGGCCGCACCGAAGATGATCGAGAGATCATTGTTTGACTGAATGAGAATAATTGTCGGGAAAACTACTTGCATTACTCCGACGAAGAAATTCAGAATGGCCGCGGACTTGCCTGGGACGAGCCCAATCAACATGAGCCCATTCATGAAGAGAACCGCACCGACGTACAACAAACCAACACTGCTCATGGCGCTCCTCGGGGAACGAAGAGAGAAAATTGATAAGTGGATAGCTGCTTCTGCTAATCTTAAAAATGGCGCAGAACTAGCAAATAAACGAATTTCGTATGGCGTTGTGACGGATATGTTAGTAGGCCTAAATGTTTATGTCAACGGTCCGCGTTGACTCATCAAATACCTCCGCGTAGCCGGGTACGTTGCCTCATCTGAAAACCTCCGCTTTGGTAGTACTTTTGTGGGCGGCGATCGGGTACGCCTGATTGATGGAGCTTCCAATGAGTGAGCGCAGGGCAGTAACGAAGAAGATGGCCGCTGAGCATGCCCGGTCTTCGCGGGTGCGTAAGCGGCAGGTTTTGACCGAGGTGGGGGCGTTGACTGGTTGGCACCGCGACTATGCCCGTGCTGCTCTGCGGAACTCGCTGAAGCTCAAAGTAGTGCGGTCCTGTGCGCCGCGTGCAGGCAAGTGCAATGGCGCGGCGCTGATGCCCGCGCTGCGGATTTGTTGGGCGGTGGAGCCGCGAAACTGGTGTTGCGGGGTAAGTCCCATATCAAGCCCGGTTCGTCGCTGCGTGATCAGATCGCTGTGCGCTCCTGGGCTGATTGGGACAGCACCGTACCTGGTTTCGTGGAGCTCGACTTGGTCAGCCATGAGGGTGGTAATAGCTCCGGAGAATTCTGCGTCACCCTCACGGTCACCGATATCGCCACCGGTTGGACCATCAACCCGCGGCGTGCCAAATAAGGCCCGCAAATGGCTGTTACGTCGAGCAGAAGAACTGGTCCAGGGTGCGCGAACTCGTCGGATACTACCGCTACGACACCACCACCGAGTTGACCAAGCTCAACGAGATCCGGGACCTGGACGCGGTGTTCACGAATGACCTGATGCCGCAACAGAAACTGATTTCCGAGGAGCGGGTCGATGCAGTGTCAATAAGAAACATGACGAGGCCAAGACCCCGCACCAGCGTTGGCAGCACTGACATTTTTACCCGGGCGCTGGAAGCAGCTTGAAGTTGGCGTCTCGAAAAAGGATCCTCTGTCTGGACTACGACCTGCTTCGTCAGGGCCCTGGCGGCGTCTAGTACCTTGTGGTCTCCTTCTATCTCAGCAATGTGTCTGATCTCAACTCTTCCCATCAATGGATGGAACGATCTTTGATCAGCTCATGGTCCGCTGAGGAGGGTGATGGTGACTACGAGAATCTGGATGAGGATGAAACCCCAGAGGGCTGAGGCGGCAGCCCACCAGGGATGCTTGTCTTTCAGCGCGAAGACGGCTCCTGTCAGGCCGAGAAGGACAGGTATGGCAAATACCCAGATAGGGCGGGGAGTTCCAGACCCGGCCCAGTCAGGAAGGAGTAGGACGACAATGACCGCTAGGAGCATCAGCGTCCACGTCGCAACGGGTCGAGTGGCTCGTGGTGCCCGGCCATCGACATGATCAGCAAAAGACATCGCTTCAGCACCTACAATCCTTATCGAGGCTTTGACAAACGGGTTACTTCAATGGGTTACAGAGGCAGTACGTGAAATAGGTGCTCACGGCCGCGGCTACTGCTCGTTCCTGCGTCTTCATCCGGTAGGCGTTCGCACGGATGTCCCGGACGATTGCCCGGTCGCAGGAGCAAGCGAAGTATCCGCGTGAGCCGTAGCACCGGTCGTGTGTGCGGCAGATCGAATCGAGGACGTCAACGGCTACGCCCCCACCATGGCCCGGACCGCACCAGTTACCCCAGATGGGCAGGCTCGCTTGGATCGATATCTGGCCGTCCGAGGCTGGTTGCTGGGACGCAGCGAGCTGATTGATAATTGTCCCCATTTCCAGGGTCGCCGTGTCAGCGTTCGCGGCGTGCGCTGCGTCGGTGTCGAAGTAGGTGGAATCATCAGCTGCAGTGCGCATGAACTGCGTTGCTTTCTCGACCTGACGGTCGAAGGCCTGCGTGGTGTTCCCCTTCGCCTTACCGTGGCCATTCCCACTTGCCTCGCCCTGCGCGGAAGCAGCACTATCCGCTGTTGCCGCGACAGAGGTCATCACCGGTGATGCCGCGGTTGCAGGAGAACCACCCGTGAGAACCAAGGCAGCTACACCAAGAACAGCCGAAGCGCGCATGTTGGAACGACCAAGTTTCGACGATGAAAAACGTGAGACCATTTTCTTCCCCCAAGAAGTAAAAGGTGCACCGGTGCTTAATCAACACCCTGACAATAGCGCTAACAGTATGGCTGGTACATCCCGGTGGTCAATGCCCCGCGTTGACTCATAGATGATGTCCGCGTGGCAGCATTCGAAGAGTCATTTGTGAATGTCCACGTAGCGGTGTGTCTGCCGGGTTGGTATCCGGTCGGACCAGCGGCGAAAAAGCTGATTTTGGATGAGTTGTGCGCGACGACCGGTTGGCACCGGGATCATGCGCGCAGGGCGCTGCAGGAGGCGTTGGTGCTGCGGGTGGTCGAGGGGTGGCCGCCGCTGCATGGGGAGGCGGTGATAGCGGCTTTGCAGTTCTGCTGGGCAGTCCAGGGCATTGCGTGTGGGCGGCTGCAGCGTTGCCGGATCCGGTGCCGCGGCTGCGCAGGCTTGGGGAGCTGGACATTGATGACGCGACGGTGGTTTTGTTGCTGCGGACTTTATCGGCCACGATTGACCGCAGGCTCAAGGCGGACCGGGCGAAACTGGATCCGCGCGGGCGTTCCCACACCAAACCCAGGACGTTGGTGAGGGACTCGATTCCGATGCGGACCTCGGCTGAATGGAACGACGCCGTGCCGGGGTTTGTAGAGATTGAGTGATCACCAAAAAATACGACATCCCCGGCAGCCATCCAACGGCAGATCTAGGCGCTGACCCCCGAACTGCTCATCCTGACCACCAGCAAACAAGGGCCTGACGCCCAACCCGCTAGGAGGACAAAATCAAATGACTCCGCGAATCAACTCAGCCGGACCTCTTGAAGTGATTCCTCGGGCGGCTCTGTTTTCTTGTACGGCAGCAGGACCCCGTGCACTGAACTACGATCTACATATGCTCCCGGTCGCCCTCGTTTTTGCGTTTATCGCGGCTGCCCTCCACGTCTACATCTTTGTTCTGGAATCCATCACCTGGACCACCCCGAAAACCTGGAGAACCTTCAATGTTCCATCGCAGGAAGCAGCGAACATCACCAGACCGTTGGCTTACAACCAAGGTTTCTACAACCTCTTTCTCGCCCTCGGTGCGTTTCTGGGCGTTCTGCTGGTGGGCATTGGCGCGTCGGCTGGCAGCGTCATAGCTGGCTGGGCCCTTCTGTTCTCGTCCTGTGGGTCAATGCTGCTGGCCGCAGCAGTACTGGCGCAGACCGGCGGAAAGAGCATCCGGCCCACCATCGTTCAGGGCACCACACCTTTTGTGGCCGTGGCCTTTGGACTCCTCGCCGTCGCTGGCTGACGCAGCGCCAGAAAATGTGCCTGTTGGACTAGCAGCAGGAATACGGCGGCGTACCCGTGTGGTTACCAACCAGTAACCACACGAGGAAGAAAGAAGGCAATCATGCGCGCTATTCGTCAGCACACCTTTGGGGAACCCTGGGACGTCTTACAGGTGGATGAAGTGAAGACTCCGGAGCCGGGCCCGGGCCAGGTACGGGTGCGTACACTCATGTCGCCCATCCACAACCACGATCTCTGGACCGTCCGTGGCACCTACGGCTTCAAGCCGGAACTTCCCGCCGGAGCAGGCACTGAGGCAGTCGGGCTCATCGACGCCATTGGCGAGGGCGTGGAGCACCTCTCCATCGGGCAGCGAGTCGCGACCGGCGGCACGTTCGGGGTTTGGGCTGAATACTTCATCGCCCGGGCACAAGGTCTGATTCCCGTTGACGATAGCGCTACCGACGAGGTCGCCTCGCAGCTTGTGTCGATGCCCTTCTCAGCCCTGGCTCTGCTCGACTGGCTGGAGCTCAACGAGGGTGACTGGATCATCCAAAACGCAGCAAACGGTGCGGTTGGCCGTCTTCTGGCGCAGCTTGCCCCCACTCGCAGCATCAATGTCATCGGCCTCGTACGTCGTGACGCGGCCATCGATGAGCTTGCCTCGCAGGGAATCAAGCGGATTGTATCCACCGAAAGCGAAGGCTGGCAGGACCGGGTCGCAGAGATCACAGGCGGCGCAAAAATTGTTGCCGGCGTAGATTCGGTCGGCGGCGAAGCCAGTAATGATGCTCTGTCCCAGCTCAGCGAGAATTCAACCCTCGTTGTGTTCGGGGCGATGGGAGGCAGCTCCCTGACCATCAACTCCGGAGCGATCATTTTCAAGAACCTCACAGTCAAGGGCTTCTGGGGCAGCAGTGTCATGAGCGCGCTGTCGGCTGAACGCCGCGGGGAGCTTTTCAGCGAGCTGCTGATGCGGGTAACTGACGGCACGCTTTCCTTCCCGACCGAGGCAAGCTACTCGTTCGATCAAGTGCAGGATGCGGCGAAGGCGAATTTCGTCGCGGGCCGAAAAGGCAAGGTCATGCTTCGTCCCTGAGTTAGCCATCCCACCAGGAATAACCGTCCTGTAGCTCCAAGGGCGGTGCATAGCGGAAGACCTCCACGTGCAGTTGGACCAGCGAGGGTTCAACTGCACGTGGAGGTCTTCCGGGTTTAACGTGGCCTCTATTCGGCAGTCCAGCCGCGGGCTATGGCGTCGAGGGCCATACTGTAGACCGCTGCCCAGTCAGCATCTGGACGGCCCATCTGTGCCAGCTCCAGGCTGACAAGGCCGTGGACCTGGCCCCAAATCGCAACGGCAACTAGCTCTACCGGCGCCTCCACCAGGATGCCCGCAGACTGGGCCGAAGCCACTGCATCCTTCAAGGGCTGCATCGCATCAGCGGCTGCTCCTGGACTGGGCTGGCAATCAACATAGGCTGCCAAAGCGCCGCCGAACATCAGGCGATAAAGGGCTCGGTGCTCCAGCGCCCATGCCCGATAGGCCACCCCCAACTCCATGAGGCCTCCGGAGGCCGCAAGCTGTGAATCTCGAAACGACGAGAATCCGTTGTCCACCACCGCCGTCAGGAGCTGGGACTTCCCGCCGAACAGCGAGTAAACCGCGGAAGTGGACGTCCCGGCTGCGGCCGCCACATCGCGCAGCGTTACCCGCGCCGGGCCGTTGCTGTCGACCAGGTCAGCAGCAACCGCCAGCAGGTCCTGGCGCAGGGAATCATTGTGTACTACAGGTCTTGCCATACGGCCCAGTGTTCCATAACCTTGTTCTATAACACCGTTATGTAACTGAAGAAGCTGAAGGAGTTCTTATGGCACAGAAAGTTTTCGCCGGTCGGCACACCGCGGACCCGGGGAGCGAATCCGTGACGGTGTTCCTGATCGGGATGCGGGCAAACCGGTGGTGGAAGATTGGGACCGTAGGCAGGGTAGCCGCCTCGATGCCGCGGATGCTTCAGCACCTGGCCACCGACCCTACTGCTGGAATGCTTGGATATGAGCAATGGTTCGGCCGCACCACCATGCTGCTGAGTTACTGGGCGAGCCCTGAACACCTGAGGAAGTTCGCGGCAGACAGGGAATCACCCCACGTGGAGCCCTGGCGGCGCTTCATGAAGGAGGTGGCTGGCACCGGAGACGTAGGTGTCTGGCATGAGACATATCAGGTGCAAGCCTCTGGAATGGAAGCGGTCTACAACGGAATGCCGCTGTTTGGGTTGGCCAAGGCTACGGCGCATATACCGGTGGGCGCGCGCAACACCACCGCCAAACAGCGCATGGCGCAGGTCCCGCAGCGCAAAATCCCTTGACAGAATGAGGCCCTCGCCCCATATTCAGAGGGCACCTGTGATTGAGGGGAGTTACCGTGACCGACACCGTCTCAGCACGCGATGTTCTTTCCGAACGGCTCCGAGACCTCTTCGTCTCCCACCAGAATGTGCGTGAGGTACGAATGTTTGGCGGCGTATCGTTCATGGTCGATGACCACATGGCAGTCGCCGCCGATCGCGTCGGCGATCTGCTCGTGCGTACCAACCCGGACGAGTACGACGATCTGCTTCGACGCAGCGGAGTAACGGCGCTGATGGGCAAAGAAAAGCCAATGGGGCGCGGATGGCTGGTAGTGCCTCGCCAACAGCTCGACGACGACGCCGAACTCGCCTACTGGGTCGGCGTCGGCATTGACTCCCGCACTGCTCGCTCCTAGACAGCGATCTGCACCTGCCGCAAGCCACACTGATCCCGCTCGATCTCAATGGAGCATCCCGGGTTTATGAAAGAACACAGTCACGAATCACCAAGATTGCTTGACCGGAAAACATGAACTGTGCTTCACTTGTCTCGTACACGGAGGGGAGTATCCCCTAATTGTCCCGTCGTCACTACGGCTCATTGGCAGCCCGGCGGACAGGCCCTTTTAGGGCTGGGAAAGACCTCCGATCGATTCGATCGGAGGATTTTTAATGGATGTCCCATTCTGGGTCTGGGCTGCAGTGCTGGCCTTCATAGTTGTGATGCTCGCTGCCGACCTCTTTGCCCACCGTCGTGCCCACGTTATCGGGGTGCGAGAGGCCGCTATCTGGTCCGGCGTGTGGGTGGCCTTCGGCGTCGCTTTCGGCATCATCGTGTGGATGAACTGGGGCGCCGAATTCGGTCAGCAGTACTTCGCTGGTTACCTAATTGAAAAGTCCCTCTCGGTGGACAACGTCTTTGTCTGGGCCATCATCTTCAGCTACTTCGCGGTCCCACGCGAATTCCAGCACCGAGTCCTGTTCCTGGGCGTGCTGGGGGCGCTGGTCTTTCGCGCAATTTTCATCGCCGCCGGCGCCGTCCTAATCCAGAACTTCTCCTGGATTCTTTATGTTTTCGCTGCCTTCCTGCTCTACACCGGGTGGCGGATGATTCGACAACGCAACGCACACCTGAACCCCGAGCAGTCGCTAGTGCTTCGCGGCTTTAGGCGATTCGTGCCGATGGCGGAGGCCTACCATGGGCAGAAATTGCTCATCCGGAGGAACGGGGTGTTACTGGCCACCCCGCTGCTGGCGGTGCTGGTACTCATCGAGGCCACTGACATAGTTTTCGCCGTCGACTCCATCCCCGCGATTTTCGCAGTCACTGACGAAGTCTTCCTCGTCTTTACCGCCAATGCCTTCGCGATCCTGGGGCTGCGTGCCATGTACTTTCTGCTGGCAGATTTGATCCATCGGTTCATCTACTTGAAGATCGGGTTGGCCCTGGTACTGATCTGGGTCGGCGTCAAGATGCTCCTCAAGATCGATCTTTTCTACATCCCTACAACCATCTCCCTGGCTGTGGTCGCCGCTATCATCACGGTCTCCGTTGTTGCCAGCCTGCGGGCCACCCGTGGCCAGGGCCGCAAAGCCCTCCCCCAGCCGACCGATCCTCCTTTTCGGGTCGCCACTGAGGAAGAGAACGCCGAGCTGGAGCCGGTGTGGCGGCGTCGCCGTGGCCACATCCTCCCCAGCCACCGGACCGAGACCGCAAACGCGGACGAGGACGACGACGACGACGACGATCGAGCGTCCGCAGGTAGGAACGGTGGTGTGCGATGAGCGCAGCTCATGCCTTCCCCCGGCGCCCCGTCGTCGTCATCCTCACCGACGAATCCGTCGCTACGGCTCTGGCACACAGCGCGGTCTGGGTTGCTTCAGAACAGGAGAGGCCGCTGCTCCTTCTCGTGCCAAGGCAACGACCCCCGTTCACCACCGATCCGGCGATAGTGGCGCGGCTGTACGGCCGAGCCCTGCGCGAGGCCCAAGCCCTCGCTGGCAAGGTACGGCCAGTACTGGAAGCGGCGGGATTCTCCGCTCCCGCACGCGTCGTATGGCACGGCACGTTCTCACTCAGACGTTCACACCCGGCGCGGGCCACAGCCCTGGCCCGCGCGGCGCGCAAGGCCGGTGCGGCCGCCGTCGTCACTCCCATTGGGCTGCCGACGCAATTAGTACGGGGCGTGAAAATCCTGCGCATACCGGATGACCAGGCAACCAACCGCGCACACTGGTCGAAAGAGAATCTCGCTATATCCAACGAAAGGTGCGCTCCAATGTCGCTCACCAAATCAACGAATCCTGACCACGACATAGTCGCCAACCAAATATCGACCCCGGGCACAAGCCCAACCCACCGTCCACCCTGGACGTTCCTGACCAATCACAGCCATGTCCTCCTGGCTGTAAACGAGAATTCCCGCGCGCGTGTGGACGACATAGCAGCGACCGTCGGCATCACGCCCAGAGCAACCCTGCACATTCTTGCGGACCTTGAGGAGGCAGGGTACCTGGAACGTCTACGCGAAGGACGCCGCACCCGGTATGTGATCCAACCCCGGCAGCACTTCCGTCACCCGGCTACAGCACATCAGGAGATCGGAGTGCTCCTGGCGATCTTCGTCCCCACCGATGGACACTTACGAAAGGAATCACCATGAAACCCCGAGCCACAGCCATCCTGGGTTCCCTCCTTTTTCTAACCGGGGCCCTGTTCCTGACCGGTTGCGACGATACACAACTCCCACAAACACCGGGGGTGGAAGAAGAAGACGCGGAAGAGCGGGAGGAGGACTAGGAAATCGCTCGGGCCTGAAGAGTCAGAGACCAAGGAGGGGCTAGGAGAAACCATGACGGAAAAACATTGGACATTCGGGCGCGGCCAACGCTGGTTCTCGCAGACCTTTCGCACAGCAGGGCGGCGATAAGTCATGCTTATCGTTCTCGCAGGTATCGATGGGGCGGGCAAAACTACTGCGGGAAAACTGCTCACCGAGCGACTCTCCGCCGCTGCGTATCCTGCGACCTTCACGATGAACCAATCCGGCCGACGAAGCATGACCGCCTGGAGTGCTCGGCACAATATCCACCCACCGGTGGCTCTGTTGGATGCGCTAGAAACCACTATCCGTTGCGTCAACGTGCTGATCTCGCACATACGCGCGATGACCGGTTCTGGTGTTCTTATCATGGACAGGCATCTGCACTGTCAGCTAGCGCTGAGGCAAGTGCGTGGCCTACGTGCAGGCTGGCTTCTTCCGGAGCTGCTCCGGGTCCTCCCCACCCCGGATATCGTTTTTTACTTCGAGGTGGACGCCGATATTGCACACGCCAGGGTCAGTAGCCGAGCCGCGGACAGTGAGACCTTCGAGCATCTGGGTGCGTTCGATCAGGCCTATCGGGAACTCCGTGACTTTCCGTCCTTCATCACCATCGATGCGAGCCCCTCTTCGGAGCAGGTTGTTGACGACATGCTGCAGGAGCTCGGGGTGTGCGGGCTGGGGCTGCAACCGTGAGTTCAAAACGCGACACCCGGCCCGGTGCCTATATCAACAGTTACCGCCGCAGGCCGGTAACGAACAGCAATTTCGAACTCATGGCCTGGCTGTTCATGCGATGGTCCGGTGCACTCCTCGTTGCACTGATCTTCGTGCACCTCTTCGTCAACCTTGTGCTCGGTGACGGTATCCAGCAGATTGACTTCGCCTTCGTCGCAGGGAAGTGGGCCAGCCCCTTCTGGCAGTGGTTCGACCTGATCATGCTCTGGCTCGCCATGCTTCACGGCACAAATGGCCTCCGCGTCATCATCAATGACTACACCGATACCTCCCGATCGCGCCTCATGCTCAAAACCGTCCTGCTCAGCTGTTCACTAAGTATCATCGCGCTAGGATCACTCGTCATCTTCACTTTCGACCCCTGCCCCGTCAACGCCTCCGTAGAATCACTACCCGAATTTTGTCCTTAGGGTTTTCAAGCTTTCAGTCACCTGTAGCCCCGGCAATGCCGCAGCCATTAGCTATGAAGGTACCGTCTTGTCACACCTGCCTGTTGCCTCGATGCAAGGGGTCGCCAAAGGTTCCCGGGCGAGGCCGGCCTTTCCATCCGCACAGCCAACGTAAGTTGTGGATCGAGGGTGTGGGCTTGGCACCATCACTGGAAGTACTCGGGTCTGCTAACGTACGTCTCGCCGACGAACATCACTCCGGATTGTCCGTCAAGCAGCACCCGGATCGCGTCGATCAGCGCGGGCGCGTTCTCGGGAGGCAAAACTGTGATGAGCATTGTAAGGGTGTCGTATTCGTTGAACAGCAGAGCACCCGAATGCGCACCGTGGTGACCGAGGCCGGATACACCTGACACTGCGGTGTAGCCGGTTGCTCCAGCTGAGACGATCAGCTCGCGAACGGGAGGTGCGTCGCGATTCGAAATTACGACCTCGACTCGGGTCATCTTCGTCAAACCAGTCATGACGGTGTTCCTTCGCTGGTGGGGGTGGTGTTAAGGTGGCTGGAGGACCATCCGTACCGACCGTACAAATACCACGGGGATGAGGCATCTTCGCGGGCGGTGAGACTGATCCAATTGTTGTTGAAAAGGTTCTGCAGCACGGTGTTGCGTCCAATGATTTCGATAATGTGATTCAGTGGTGCCTGCACAATTACTGCAAGCCGCATCGGTTCGTGGACGAGCCGGTCGCCTACTCCCAGTGACTGCCAGGGCAGTCCTCGCCGAAGATCGCCGCGCTGGCCGCTCAGGACACCGAGCGTACCGATGGCGTTGTGGGTGGTTTTGGTTCCGGCGCCGAGCGTTTCGGGGTTCAAAGCTGAGAAGTAGTACTGGTGGTTGATCCACTGCGCTACCACCACGGGGGCGGTGAGGATCGTCTCCAGTGCTGCACCCTTCGGGTCGAGCTCGGGCCGGTAGGAATGCAGGAAAACACGGCGTTCCAAATCGAGTGCGCGGGTGAGCTCTCGTGGACCGATAATGAAGGCTGCGTTGCCGACGAGACCCCACTCAGGATAGACCTCGGCCCAATCATCAGCCCGCCGACGGGTCTTCTTGGTTGCGTGCCATGGTGAGGCGCCTGGCAAGGATTGTGCTCGTTCGCGGATGAGTGCGTCCGACGCTGCCCCTTGAAGCCTGTCGAAGTCGTCCACGAGTTTGCGGTGGGTTTCGGGGATAAGGTGGGTGTCGAAGGTGGAGATCCGGTCTGTGACGGTGTCGTGCTCCGCGGCGAGGAAGAACGTGTCCACTGGGATGTTCAGTTCTTTTTCGCTCAGTAGAGCGCGGACGTCGGGGTCATTCAAGATTGTTGCAGCTGCGCGCGCATTGACGTCTCCGCGGTTCCCTCCGCAGGCACCGCAATCCAGTGCCGACTTATAGAGGTTGTTGGCGCTGGTCGAGCCGTGACCGGCAAGTACAACGAGCGGTGCGAAGCGACAGAGACCCATCATTCGTAGTGACGCCTCGGCCAGCCTGACCCGCTCCTGGAGACTGAAGGCTTCGACGACGGTCACCGAGGACTCCAATGACGGCCTGGAGGTTAGCGCAGCAATCCATTTTGCTGCGGTAGTGGGGGCGAATGTTCGTAACGCTGTTGCGGCTCCAAACAGCCAACCCGTTGCCTCAGCGAAGGCGAATGGGGACACCGTTGTTGATTCACCGGTGTGAATTCCTGCAGCGAAGGCTTGTCGTGTCCGCAGTCGCTTCGTGTAAGACGCAGCGTCACCTGCGTCTTGTGGAACCTCGGTTATATGGTGGTGCGCTGAAAGCAGTGCCGGCAGGGAGTCGATCGATGACGGTGAGTTGTACGTGGAGAATCGGACCGGCACACCGAAGAACCCTGCAAATCCGAAAGTCTCAATACGCGGATCCAGCCTTTCTAGGTGGCGACGAATGCCCTCAGACCGCGGATCGATGCACGCGACTAGCTGCAGGTGCGGCAGTAAGTCAGCAGGCTCGCTATTACCGAGCGGGAGCACAAGTGTTCGCGCGTAGTGCACTTCGTAGGCGCGCTGAAGAGTGTAAGGGTGGTCTCGGTGAGGATGGAAAGCAAGCACCCGTCCGATAATGGCGACAGTTTGGCTGTCGGTTCCGACACCGAGGCGCTCGGCTACGCGGACGGCGCGCGGCCAGAGATCTCTCCGACCATCTGTCGCGGCCTCTTCATACGTCGAGAGGGCTGCGGAGCCGGAGGAGTGAGCCAGCAGCATTCGCAGGCTCAGCCGTACTGCAAGGTAGTCCACCAGGTCTACGTCGCCGACGTGCTCCGATCTCCATTTGATGTGGGCAGCCCAGCCGGGGAGGCCGGCGAGCTCCCTGCGCAGAATCGAGTCCTCGTCGCGGGCAGGAACCTCTAGACCGGTCATTGCAGAAGCAACGGCGTCCTCCGGGCGAGCGGGTAATCTTCGCGCAGCTCTTCGGGCGGCCCAAGGCAGATCGGGATCGTGCGTGGCAAGATGACGCCAGGCTGCGTAGAAACCGTCCCGGCGGCGCGGGATCCGCCACAACGGATCCGGGTCAAGGAACGCCGCGACCCACTTCGACGTGATGTCGTCGACGAGGTCGTGCTGTTCACTTGGAGTCGTCGGTGAGACCGTGGTCGGCGTCGGATCGGTCAACTCTGCAACAAGGAGCTCCGCCGCGCTGATCGTTGCAGAGCCGACACGCACGGGGCGGGAGCGGAACTCAGGAATACGTTCGTGCACCGCAGCCAGCAGATCTTCGGGTGTGATCCGACCCGAGTCGATGTCGGCTCGGTATGCAGTCAAGGGACGGGTCGTAACGGCTCCTGGCACTTGAACACTCTCGAAGTCGGTGCTCTCATAGCCGCCCAACGGATTGACAGCGATGAAGGAGTTCAGCGGCCACTGTGGCACGATGCCTCGTGCGGCGCGCGCTATGTCAGCTCTGGTCTTAAGGCTCATGTCAGGTTCCTTTCAGCGAGTGGGTTTTGGGTGTTCCTGCCGCGAGACTGCGGGTATAGAGGACCTCATGCAGGACGTTTCGGCGGTCGGAGTAATAGGCCACCCACTGGATGGCGATCAGCAGCACCGCTGGCAGGAGCACCCACCATGGCGAGACGGCAGCAGTGACCAGTATTTCGCCCAGGAGGTTATCGACTGCTGCGACGGAAGCCGTGTAGGCAAGGGCAAGTAGGGCGATGCCGAAGATACTGACCACGCCGGTTGCGACCGACAGCCGCGACAGCAGGGTCGCACCCAACGTCACTGAGCCCGTGAGGACTACAAAGGCAAGCAGTGCCACGCTCGACGCGGAAACATCCCTGGCCAGCAGCGCCAACGACCCGACCACCGCGCTGAACGGAATAAAAACCGCCAGAACCATCACAATCCACAGGTGCTTTGTTGACACCGGCTGGCGTTCGGGCCATGCGCGCCGCACCTGGTCACGGTTCACCCCGGTGCTCGCTGACAGGAACAATGCGGACTTATACAGCCCATGGGCAACGAGGTGAAATACCGCTGCCGCGAAGGCGCCCAAGCCGCAGGCCATGACCATGAAACCCATCTGCGCCATCGTCGAAAACACGAGGCGCCCCTTCACATCGGGCTTGACCAACCGCACCACCGATGCATAAACCACGGTCGCAGCACCGGCGGCGAAAACCACTGCCATGACAACCGCCGATCCGGCGACCGCTGGCGAGAACCGGATGAGCAGAATCGCCCCGGCGTTGACCACTCCGGCGTGGAGCAGCGCCGACACCGGCGTCGGAGCCGCAAGTGTGGAAGGAAGCCATCCGTGGAAAGGAATCTGACTCGAACGTGCGAGTGCCGGCACGATCAGCAGTAGCCCGATGACGACGCCGAGCGGGACGGGCACCTCCCCGACCGCGCGACCGACGTCGGACAGGGCGAGATCGGCACCGCCGATACTGATCAGGATCAGCGCGGCTGCGAGCAGACATGCATCGCCGAGGACGAACCGCCGAAGGGTGCGTTGGACGCCGTCACGCGCTTGCCGGTCGTGGGAGTACATGTTCAGAACCAGCACTAGGCTGATACCGGCCGCGAGCCACCCCACCACGAACATCACCACGCTGCTCGCGCAAACCAAGACGATCGTAGAAGCTATCAGCAGGTTGGCGACGCAGACGAACCAGCCCTGTCGGGCGTCGCCGCGCAGATACCTCACCGCGAATGACTGAGTGACGGTGCTCAGTCCCAGCACCATCACTATCATCACGATAGCCAGGGCGTCCAAGGTCAAGGCGAACGCTCCATGACCCAGGGAGACGGCCTGCGTCTCGCTCACGGCGACGTCGATGGCGAGCCCCACAGCCGCAATGAAACCGATCCCGCTAATACTGGCTGCTACCATCGCAGCACCACCCCGGAGTCCCCTGAGGGTTGCTCCAAAGCTCGCCGCACACCACGGGGCGACCAACGCCGCCACGGCAAACGCACTCGCACTCGCACTCATAGCCCTCCTCATCAACCTGTCTACCGTCATACAATACACGAACTACAGATCGCGTATTGTATGACGCGATGCTAATAGGGTAAAAGGGAAGGCGTGGTACCCGATGCGAGAGCACAAAGTAGTCATCTGATCTGACCACCCGGTTCTAGTAGGCTTTAGGCCTGCACTGCGTGAAGGGAGTCTTGCCGCTGTGACGTATGTTATAGCTCTTCCCTGCGTGGACGTGAAGGATCGGGCCTGCATCGAAGAATGCCCGGTCGACTGCATCTACGAGGGTGACCGGATGCTCTACATCCACCCGGATGAGTGCGTTGACTGCAATGCCTGTGTGCCCGTTTGCCCGGTCGAGGCAATCTACTATGAAGATGACGTGCCGGTGCAGTGGGCCGACTATTACAGGGCCAACGTCGAGTTCTTCGACGACATCGGATCCCCCGGCGGGGCCGCCAAAATGGGCGCATTTGCCAAGGATCACCCCCTGATCGCCGCGCTGCCGCCGCAGACTATCGCCTAAATTATCCTTAATCGAACGCGCGGGAGCGCATCGGCGGGGATACCTTCTTCGCCACGACAACCTCGCTGAGGAGGGCGGTGACCAGCCCGCACCTAGTCTCGATGACGCATTGCGTATCATCAATCTCGCGCAGGTAGCCGAGCGCATCGATGACGCCGCTCTCGATGCGCGAACGAACGACGAGCCGGGTGCCGAGCGGAAAGTCGACGAGCAAGTTCATCAGGCCACCGGTTTGTGATCTTGACGGAAGATGCCGTACAG
>NZ_KI914733.1:33718-42984 GCF_000520515.1 Arthrobacter sp. H20 | reverse complement strand
ATTACAATGTGGTCCGGTCAATGGGTAGGACCGGGTCTTGTTATGATAATGCGGTGGCGGAATCCTTTTTCTCCACGATCAAGAAGGAGCTTATCTACCGTAGGCCATGGCTGAACATTGACGAAGTGCGGGGAGAGGTATTTGAGTACGTTGAAGTCTATTACAACAGGAAGCGGCTTCATTCGACGCTCGACTATTTGACTCCGTCTGAATACGAGATAGAATATAACAGTACGCAACAATTTGCAGCCTAAATACGTGGTGTCCCACAAACTGGAAACGGTTCACAGCGTCGTCCAAGGCTGGAAAGCCGCCCTCAGCGAGCTCACACTCGTCCATCCCGACCGCATCAACCCCTACCTCTAAACCATGAAATCTGGATCACCTACACAGAAAACTTGACAAGCTCGTATCGAGCAGTAACCCTGCGGTCCGCTCCGGCACATACAGAGCCGCGCCGATCTCCGACTCGGTCAGGGTGCGGGCAAGCCTCACATCCTTCGGCCAGGGGTGCGCTTCAGCGGTGAGGTCATAGAGGTGGGTGACCGCTTTGGCCTCCTGCCCGTCGACCCAGGACCGCAGCCGGTCAAGCTCTTTGAGGACATCCAGTGTCTGCGACGAGTTCAAAGTGACCATCGCTGGGAGGGACACATCTCCGGTCAGCGCCAGCCGATCCCCCAAGGCCTCCGGATCACCGTCCGATGCCATCCACTTCGAGCTGGAGCCGAGCGGACCCGCGGGACCATACCCTGCGGAAGCGCTGGCAGGTCCGCCAGCGGTGGACGAATCCGCGGCCGGACCGGACGGAAATTCCGTTCTAGAAGAAGAAGCCGTGCTGCTTTTCATAAGTTAATTGCATCATCGAGCACTGACATTTTCAGAGTTGGATCGAAGTACTCAGCAGAATATTCTCGAAATTATTTCAGCCCCTCCGAATGTTGAGATGTGGCGGGCCGAGACCGTCCGGACCCACCCCACCTAACCCTTCAGCGAAGAGGGGTGCCGTCAGATTCCCATCGGCAAGCGCAGGCTTCTCCGGAACCGGAGACGCGAACCGGAGGGGCTGCATCCAAGCTTTTACAAGCCGTTGTCCACACCGATAATCGAGGAGTCGGAAGGCGCCGCCTACCGCTTAGTCACCGCCCGGGTCCAGGAGCAGAGCGATCCAGACTCGAAGGCAACCCGGATGCGGCCCTCGCCTTCATCTCCGTGCGGCATTGCCAAAGAGCATTGCCCATCAGGATCACCACAGCCGCGCCGGTGGACCAGAGCTACTCAGCCCCTGCGCTGTGCCGACGATAGCGATGATCAGGAGCACTCCAGCAAGGACAACCAATGGCACAGCCCTGCCCAAGGGAGGGGTGAGAGGGGCTCGCCCTAGTTCGTGCGCGCGCGGCCGCGACTCAGCCTGGACAAGTCCGCAGCACCCACCAGCCCAGCGAACGGACCCAGCGCTGCAGCTTCCACCCGGGCTGCCGGTCGAAATCCTCGACCCGTCAGGTTGCGGGCAAAAGCTCGCCGTGCCGGATCCAGCAACAGGTCTCCAGCAGCGCCGAGCCCACCACCCACGACGAAGGTTCCGGGGTCCAGGGCCGCGGCGAGGTTGGCGAGCCCCAGCCCAAGCCACTGTCCGACGTCGTCGACCAACTCACGGCACGCGGGGTCGCCTTCCAACGCCAGCTGGGTTACAACGGCTCCGGTAATGAGCTGCGGGTCGCCGTCGACCTCGCGGAGCAGCGCTTGCGCTACCGGGGAGTTGGCCGTGGCGAGCTCGCGCGCTTCCCTCCCCAACGCGTTGCCAGAGGCATATTGCTCCCAACACCCCCGATTTCCACATTCGCAGCGATGCCCCTGCGGCACCATGATCTGGTGCCCAAACTCACCGGCAACGCCAAACCGTCCCCGTTCCAGCACACCGTCCATGATCATTGCCCCGCCGATACCCGTCCCGAGGGTGATGCAGACCAGCCGGCTTTCGCCCTGGCCAGCACCAAACCGCCACTCAGCCCATGCGGCGGCGTCGGCGTCGTTGACCACTGTGACCCGTCTGCGAAGGATGCGTTCCAGATTTTCGCGGAGGGGTTCGTTGCGCCACGCAAGGTGGGGACTGAACAGGACTGTACCGTTGGTCAAATCCATCCAGCCCGCAGCGCCGATCCCCACCGACCGGATCCGGTACCCAGACGACAGCTCGGTCACCAGCTCAGCGATGACCGCTTCGACATGGCGCGGATCGCGGCCGGGGGTGTCCCGCCGTGTCTCGGCCAGGATGTTGCCGCGGATGTCGACGACGCCGGCCGCCACCTTCGTCCCGCCAATGTCGATCCCAATCGCGAGACCCCGCCGCAGGAACGGCGGTGCGTCGGGTGATCCAGCGGTGACACCGCCGGGCCGACGTCGGGCGGCCCGGACGCCGGGCCCGAGGCCTCGTGGCTGGTTGCGCAGCCGGGGCAGTGCCGGAGCGTCCGTCTGCCTGATCATCGGTGGTCCTTATCCCTGGGGTGGCCGTCGGCGTTGCGTGACCGTTACCGATTCGTACATTACTGGAGAGTGTTTACGCCACTTGTACAGATAGGCTAATTAGATCCCGCAGCTGTTGGAGATATCAAAGGAGATAGTCGTGCGCGAATACAGCGTCCCCGTTCTGGTGGACACCCCCCGTGACAGCAATATCACGGGGTTGGTTGTCACCCAGGCGTCAAAGCCCTCCAATCCTGCCCTGTTCTCCAAAAAGGACAACGCCGGGGAATGGCAGAACATTCGGGCGACTGAATTCCTCGCCGATGTCCAGGTGCTCGCTAAAGGTCTCATGGCCAGCGGGGTGCAGGCGGGCGACCGCGTAGCCATCATGGCCCGGACCCGCTACGAGTGGTCCCTGGTGGACTTTGCCATCTGGTTTGCCGGAGCCATCTCGGTCCCGGTCTACGAAACCTCCTCCTCATCGCAGGTTGGCTGGATCCTCGAAGACTCCGGCGCCGTCGCCGCGTTCGTCGAATCGGCACGCCACGAGAACGTGGTGCGCCAGGCTTCCGCCGCAGCAGACATTCCAGGGGTCCAGCATGTCTGGCAGCTGGACAATAACGGGCTCGATCCCCTGCGCAACGCAGGTACCGACATCGACGACCAGGCGCTCGAGACCCGGCGGCTGCTGGCAGGCCTCGATGACATAGCGACCATCATCTACACCTCCGGCACCACAGGCAAACCCAAGGGTTGTGAACTCACCCACGGGAACTTCGTCGAGTTGTCAGTCAACGCGGCGGCTGCTCTCCCCGAGGTTGCCCACGAGGGCGCCCAGACCATCATGTTCCTCCCGCTGGCCCACGTTTTCGCCAGATTCATTTCGGTGCTATGCGTAGCCTCCGGCGCGACAGTGGCGCATACACCCGATGTGAAGAACCTGCTTCCGGATCTGCAGAGCTACAAGCCGTCCTTCATCCTCGCCGTGCCCCGCGTCTTTGAGAAGGTCTACAACAACTCGATGCTCAAGGCCGAGGACGGCGGCAAGGGCAAGATCTTCCACGCCGGCGCCAAGGTGGCCATCGAGTGGTCCAAGGCTGACCAGGCTGGCAAAGTGCCGCTGACGCTCAAGGTGAAGCACGCAGTATTCGACCGAATTCTCTTCAGCAAAATTCGCGAGGCCATGGGCGGACGCGTCCAGCACGCGGTCTCCGGCGGCGCTCCGCTCGGCGACAGGCTGGGACACTTCTTCCACGGCATCGGCCTGATGGTCCTGGAAGGCTACGGCCTCACCGAGACCACAGCCCCCATTACCGTCAGCACTCCGAAGAAAATCAAGATCGGTACCGTTGGCGCACCCCTACCGGGCAACTCAGTGAAGATTGCCGACGACGGCGAGATCCTCGCGAAGGGTGTGTGCGTGATGCGGGGCTATTACAAGCGCGATGACCTCACTGAGGATGCCTTCGTCGATGGCTGGTTCCGGACCGGCGACATCGGCGAACTCGATTCTGACGGCTTCCTCAAAATCACCGGACGCAAGAAGGAAATCATAGTTACTGCAGGCGGCAAAAATGTCATCCCAGCGCAACTGGAAGACACCATCCGCTCCAATGCCCTGGTATCCCAGTGCGTGGTGGTGGGCGATCACCGGGCCTTCATCTCGGCCCTGATCACCCTCGATGAGGAGGCGCTGCCGGGCTGGCTGGATCGTCATCAGCTGCCAAAGGACACCACTGTGGCCCAGGCAGCCGAGCACCCCCTGGTCACTGCCGAGGTACAGCAGCTGGTGGATCAGGCAAACGCTAATGTCTCCCAGGCGGAGTCCATCAAGGCGTTCAGGATCGTCGCAACTGACTTCACCGAGACCAGCGGTCACCTGACGCCATCACTGAAAATCAAGAGGGCTCAGGTGCTGAAGGATTACTCAACTGTGGTTGAGGGGATCTACTCAGCACCCCGCGCCTAACCCACCTGGTGACACGTAGCTGATTTACCCGGTCTTCAGGGACAGTAGCGCGTTTTCGACTACTTCAGTGAGGGCCGGGTGGATCCAGTACTGGCCGGTTGCCATGGTCTGCGCGTCAAGCCCGAAGGACATCCCCTGGATCACCGGCTGGATGATCATTGACGCCTCGTGACCCATGATGTGGGCGCCAAGGATCGTCCCAGTGTGCTGGTTAGCAATCAGCTTCACAAACCCGGTGGTGTCTTCCATCGCCCAGCCGAATGCAGTCGACCCGTATTGCTGAACCGCCACTGTGACCTCGAACCCCTCGGCCTCGGCCTTCGCCAACGCTTCGGCTTCGGTCAGTCCAACGACCGCGACCTGCGGGTGGGTGAACACCGCTGCCGGAACGAACCGGTGATCGCTGGCCCGCAGGTCCTCCGGGTGGGTGAGGTTGTGTGAGACGATCCGCGCTTCGTGGTTGGCGACGTGCTTGAGTTGGAACCTGTTGCTCACATCTCCGAGTGCCCACAGCCCGTCAACCGGCGAACCGTTGCGAAGGACCCGCTGGAACCCGTCAACGACCAGGCGACCATCAGCTTCGAGATCCAATCCGGCGGCGGCAGCGGCCAGCCGGTCAGTGTTCGGCACCCGGCCCACCGCCACCAGCACGACGTCGACGTCGAGCTCCCGCCCCTGGGCCCCGTCGAGGACTGCGTGCACCGAACCGTCGTCGTTGCTGGTGAGCGACGCGACAGTATGGTCGAGAACCACCTCCCACTGGCGTGCCGCCTCCGCCGTGAACGCTTCCGAGACGGTGTCGTCGAGGCTGCGCAGCAGCCCTCCCGAGCGATTGACCAGTGTGACGGCCGATCCGAAAGCGCCGAAGATGTGAGCGAACTCGGCGGCAATGTAGCCACCACCGATGATGAGAATCCGTTTCGGCAACTCGTCCAACCGCATGATGGTGTCCGAGGTGTGAACCTGTGGCAGAGTGATCCCCGGAATATCGGGAAGCAGTGCCCGCGACCCGGCGGCGATGACCACCTGGTCGGCGTGGATCTCCTCACCAGCTCCCGTAACGAAGGACTTGGCCCCGGTAAACCTCACATAGTCCTCGTACAGGGTCACGTTCTCCAGCTCATCGGCACGGTACTGCCTGCCGTCCCGCGAGATCGCATCGATGCGGGAGAAGATGCGGTCCCTGATGGCCCGCCACTGCACGCCGCGGAGCTCAAGCTCAATGCCCAGCCGGCGCGCCTCCCTGGCTCCGGTGGCGAGTTCGGCAGGGAAGACGAACATCTTCGTTGGAATGCAGCCAACGTTGAGGCAGGTTCCGCCGAAGACGCCGCCGTCGATCAGCGCCACCTTCCGGCCGTCCCAGTAAGGGGTGATCAGGCTATTTCCTGATCCGGAGCCAATGATTGCCAGGTCGTAGTGGGTCACTGCAGTTCGTCCACTACCAAAGCTGCCAGTTCGACTACCGCATCACGGGTAGCGGGTTTCAGGCGGGCCAGATCGACCCGGGAGCCTTCCGCCAGATGACTGTCGTAGGGGATGCGAACCACCGTGCTGACCCGCGAACGGAAATGCTCTTCGATCTCGGCCACATTCACCTGGGCCCCGTTGCCCGAGGACAGGTTGATTACCACAATGGCGTTAGCCACCAGGTCGTGCCGCCCGTGAGCCTCCAGCCATGAGAGGGTTTCGGAGGCGAGCCGCGCCTCGTCGACGCTACCCCCGGAGACCAGGACGACGGCGTCGGCCTTCTCCAGTGTTCCCTTCATGACCGAGTGCACCATCCCGGTGCCCGAATCGGTCAGGACAATCGAGTAGTAGCGGCTCAGGATGTCAGTAACCGCGCGATAGTCGGCGTCGTCGAACGCCTGCGCTACAGCTGGATCCGTTTCCGAGGCAAGCACGTGCAGCCGGGACCCCTCGCGGGCCACATAGCTGGAAAGCTGGGCGAAGGAGTCGACCATGAACCGGTTCTGGACCAGCTGGCGGGCGGTGAAATCGGCTTTGCCGGGCGAGCGATCAGAGAGCGTTCCGCGGTCCGGGTTGGCGTCCATAGCGATGATGCGGTCTTCGCGGATCTGGGCCAGCGTCATCCCGAGCAGCGTGGTGACTGTTGTCTTGCCCACGCCGCCCTTGCGCGAGAGCACCGGTACGTAGCGGGTGCGCTCCCCGAGCCGAACAGCGATCCGGTGCTCCAACGCGCGTCGGAGACGAACAGCATCCGAGTCGCCGACGTTGACGTAACCGAAGGTTATTGTGTGAAGCAGCCGCCGCCATCCGTCAACGGGTGGCCTCTTGGTCACTTCGAGGAGCCGGTCGGGAGTCAGCGACGAAGCGGTTTCAGGCCCGTCGTCCTTCTGCCTTCGGGCGCTGCGCGCCTCGACGGACTCGGGTGCCGGCCGTGCGGCGGGCTGCGCAGCGATCACCGTGGGGAACCAGCCGTCGATGTCGGACGCCGCCTCAGGCGCCGCTGGCGCGGCCTCTGGTACTGGCGATGGTACTGAAGGCGCTGCAGCCGTCATTGCTGGGGCTTCAGCCTTACCCAAGGGCAGCGCCGCGGCATAGTCGACTGAGCGGCCAAGCAGTGCACCGTGATCCGGGGCCGGCTCGCTGTCGGCAGCCGAATCGGTGTCCTCAGCGTCGCTGTGGGACGGGTCGGCGTCTTCCACTTCGTGGGGCGATCCGGTCTCAGGCGGCTCGGCCTGGGGATCGAAGGATGGGTCACTGTCCGAGCCAACTGACGGGCCGGTACCGGACGGATCTTGCGGGGCCATAATTCCTCACAGGTTAAAACACGGCACGCCGAACGCGCCTTGGGCTCCAGCCAAACACTAGCGCATGCGGGCCCCGCTCCGACTAACCGACTATGCGGTCTCGATCACCATCAGCAGGTCCCCACCCTGCACCTGCGACACCGACTCGACGGCGATCCTAGCCACCCGGCCCGCTACCGGCGAAGTGATGCCAGCTTCCATCTTCATTGCCTCGATGGTGGCGATGACTCCACCCTGCTCGACGGTATCCCCCTCAGCAACAGTGATCGTGACCGCTCCGGCGAAGGGCGCCGGAACCTGCCCCGGCGTTGACTTATCGGCCTTCTCAGCGGCTTTGACATCGCTGTGAACGCTGCGGTCCCGCACGACAACGGGACGCATCTGCCCGTTCAGCGTGCACATCACCGTGCGCATGCCCTTCTCATCCGGCTCGGAGACCGCGCTCAGTGTGGCGATCAGCCGGACGCCCTTTTCCAACGGGATGACATGTTCGCTGCCCTGTTGCATGCCATACAGATAGTCGCGGGTGTCCAGGACCGATACGTCGCCGTACGTTTCGCGGATTGAGAGGAAGTCCTTGGTCGGCCCAGCAAACAGCAGACGGTTTAGCGTGGCGCGACGCAGCGTGGAGTCACCGATCAGCGCCTCCTGATCCTCGGCACTCAGTTCGGTGTCGCGGACCTTGACGTTGCGGCCCTGCAAGGCCTTGGTACGGAAGGGCTCCGGCCAGCCGCCGGGAGGATCACCCAGCTCGCCGCTCAGGAAGCCAATGACGGAATCGGGAATGTCGTAGTTCTGCGGGTTCTCCTCAAAATCGGCAGGATCCACGTTGGTGCCCACGAGTTGCAGGGCAAGGTCCCCCACCACCTTCGATGATGGTGTGACCTTCACCAGACGGCCAAGTATCCTGTCAGCGGCCGTGTACATGTCCTCGATCGCCTCGAACCGCTCGCCCAGACCGAGGGCAATTGCCTGCTGGCGGAGGTTGGAAAGCTGACCACCGGGGATCTCGTGGCGGTACACCCGCCCGGTGGGCCCTGGAAGACCAGATTCGAAGGGGGCATACACCCGGCGGACCGCTTCCCAGTAGGGTTCCAGCGAGCACAAGGCTGCCAGGGAAATCCCGGTATCGCGTTCGGTGTTGGCGAGGGCTGCCACCAGCGCGGACGCCGAGGGCTGGCTGGTAGTGCCAGCCAGCGAGGCGCTGGCGACGTCGACGGCGTCCACTCCGGCGTCGACGGCGGCCAGCAGGGTCGCGAGCTGTCCGCCGGCGGTGTCGTGCGTGTGCAGATGAACCGGAAGCTCGAAGCGTTCCCGCAGCGCTGTGACCAGCTGCGCGGCCGCGGCTGGCCGCAGGAGCCCAGCCATGTCCTTGATGGCTAGGATGTGGGCACCGGCATCGACCATTCGCTGCGCCAACTCAAGGTAATACTCGAGGGTGTACAGCTTCTCCGCGGGGTCAAGCATGTTGGAGGTGTAGCACAGCGCAACCTCGGCAATGGCGGTGCCGGTGGCTCGGACTGCACGGATGGCCGGTTCCATCTGGGACACATCGTTGAGGGCGTCGAAGATCCTGAAGATGTCGATGCCGGTCTCGGCGGCTTCCTTCACGAAGGCCTCGGTGACCTCTTCGGGGTAAGGGGTGTAACCCACCGTGTTGCGGCCGCGCAGCAGCATCTGCAGGCAAATGTTAGGCAATTCACGGCGCAAGGCAGCGAGTCGCTCCCAGGGCTCCTCGCCGAGGAACCGGAGGGCAACGTCGTAGGTAGCACCGCCCCAGGCCTCGACTGACAGGAGTTGGGGGGTCCGGCGGGAGACGGCGTCGCCGGCGGCCACCAGGTCGCGGGTGCGCACCCGGGTGGCGAGCAGCGACTGGTGGGCGTCACGGAACGTGGTGTCGGTGACTGCAACTGCGGTCTGGTCCCGCAGCTCAGCCGCGAATTTCTCGGGGCCGAGTGCCAGGAGCCGCTGACGCGATCCTGGGCCCGGCGCTGCCTCCCCCTCTTGGGCGACGGGCAGTTTCTCAGCGGGATCGATTTCCACGAGCCGCTCGCCGTGCGGCTTGT
>NZ_KI914733.1:20045-33618 GCF_000520515.1 Arthrobacter sp. H20 | reverse complement strand
TGTTGACCGTTACATCGGCCAGCCAGGTGAGCAGTTTGGTGCCACGATCGGCGGAGACACGTGCGGTGAGCAGCTCGGGGCGTTCGTCGATGAAGTTGGTGGCCACGTCGCCGGCGATGAAGTCCGGGTCGTCGAGGACAGCCTGCAGGAAGGAGATGTTGGTGGAAACACCGCGGACCCGGAATTCCGCCAGAGCGCGGCGGGCACGGTTCACCGCCGACTTGTGATCGCGACCCCGGCAGGTCAGTTTCACCAACATGGAGTCGAAGTGCGGGCTGATCTCGGCACCGGCGTAGACAGTGCCGCCGTCGAGCCGCACTCCGGCGCCACCGGCCGATCGATACGCGGTGATCTGCCCGACGTCGGGCCGGAACCCGTTGGCCGGGTCCTCGGTGGTGATCCGGCTCTGCAGTGCTGCGCCGCGCACCTGGACGGTGTCCTGGCTGAGGCCCAGGTCGGCGAGGGTCTCGCCCGCAGCGATGCGGAGTTGGGCCTGCACCAGGTCGACGTCGGTAATCTCCTCGGTGACCGTGTGCTCCACCTGGATCCGGGGATTCATCTCGATAAAGACGTGCTGGCCCGCCCGCTCACCGACCGTGTCGACGAGGAACTCGACAGTGCCCGCGTTGACGTAGCCAAGAGCGGTAGCGAAAGCCACAGCGTCCCGGTGCAGCGCCTGCCGGATATCTTCATCAAGGTTCGGAGCTGGGGCTATCTCGATGACTTTCTGGTGGCGGCGCTGAATGGAGCAGTCACGCTCGAACAGGTGCATCACGTTGCCCTGCGCGTCGGCGAGAATCTGCACCTCGATGTGGCGGGGCCGGAGCACCGCTTGCTCCAGGAACATGGTCGGATCACCGAAGGCGGCGTCCGCTTCACGCATGGCAGCCTCGAGCGCCTCCCGGAGTGCCTCCGGCTTGTCCACCCGACGCATTCCTCGTCCGCCACCGCCGGCAACGGCTTTGGCGAAAATGGGAAAGCCGATGTCCTCCGCTGCGGCGATCAGCTCGTCGAGGTCAGCGCTGGGCTGGGAGGACTTCAGCACAGGGATGCCGGCCTTGCGGGCGGCCTCCAGTGCGTGCACCTTGTTCCCGGCAAGCTCAAGTACATCGGCTGGCGGTCCAACGAACGTGATACCTGCTTCTTCGGCGGCCCGGGCAAGCCCTGGGTTTTCTGACAGGAACCCATATCCTGGGTAGATGGCGTCACATCCCGATTCCTTGGCGACACGAACAATTTCCTCGACGTCGAGATAAGCACGGACGGGGTGGCCCTCCTCGCCGATCAGGTAGGCCTCGTCAGCCTTCTGCCGGTGAATCGAATTGCGGTCCTCATAAGGAAACACCGCAACCGTCTTCGCTCCAACCTCAAAGCCAGCCCTGAAGGCGCGGATGGCGATCTCGCCACGGTTTGCTACCAGAATCTTCGAAAACATCGCTCTCCTGCGTACGGGCATCTCAGCTATGGGTACGTGTGTCCGTGTCCTGCATCACGGCATTCCTCACTCTACCGCGCTGTGACGGCGAGCTCTTAACCCTTCTCACCATCCGAACCGTCCGGTGCCGCCGCTGACTCCGTAACCACTGCCGCTCACCTATGATGGAAGGGTAGGTCGACCGCCGTCGAAGCGGAACAGGCCAAATCCAGACGATATGAGGGCCGCCGGCCTTAACTGCGGCCTCAGGTTGCCGCAGGCGCAACGTCCGGCACCCGCGCACACGAGATGAAAAGGTATTGGTTTATCAAGTGCAAGTTGTGAGCATCAGCAGCCTCAAGGGCGGTGTCGGCAAGACCTCCGTGACTCTCGGACTGGCTTCGGCAGCTCTTGCCGCCGGCATTCCGACGCTGGTGGTTGATTTGGATCCACACGCCGACGCCACCACCGGTTTGGGGGTGAGATCCGCGGATCAGCTAGACATTGGCCGGCTGCTGAAGATTGCCCGCCGCGGTGACCTTGCCAGCAACGTGATGCCGAGTGGTTGGGTAGCGTCCGCGATCGAGCAGAATCCGCCGTCGTCGGGCACGAAGCCCATTCTCGACGTCGCAGTGGGTTCGGCCTACTCGGGCATTTATGACCGCCCGGATCTGGGCAAGCGGGACCTGCGACGCCTTACGACACTGCTGTCCCGTCTTGAGGGGTATGGCCTGGTGCTGATCGACTGCCCCCCATCGCTTAATGGGTTGACCCGGATGGCGTGGACCGCCAGCAACCGGGTGTTGCTGGTCGCAGAGCCCGGACTGTTTTCAGTAGCTGGCACCGAGCGGACCATGCGCGCCATCGAATTGTTCAAACGCGAATTTGCGCCGAATCTCTCGACGGCCGGGATTGTTGCCAACCGGGTGCGCCCCGGTTCGAACGAGCACACTTTCCGACTGGCCGAGATGCGCCAGATGTTCGGTGACCTTTTGCTCAGTCCAACGATTACCGAGCAGGCGAATTGGCAACAAATCCAGGGTGCCACCCACTCGGTGCACCACTGGCCGGGCGAGTCTGCACGCAATGCGGCTGGCTACTTTGACGAGTTACTCAGGAACATGCTCGATTCGGGACGGTTGAGAAGCCGCGTGGCACGTCGCGCCTGATCTGGTTGCAGTGAACCCCTTGAGCTAGTCCGCTCCCGGTGGGGAGCTGCGCTGTTACTAGCTGATCTTGCGGGTGGCCCGGCGATGGCTGAGTTCATCGTCGGGGAAGTCCTGATCTGCGGCGTGCTCGCTCGGGAGGGCTGCAAGGCTGCCTTCTACCTCGCGCCATACCTTGCCGACAGCGATGCCAAAGACACCCTGTCCACCCTGGACCAGGTCGATGACTTCCTCAGCCGAGGTGCATTCGTAGACGCTGGCGCCATCGCTCATGAGGGTAATCTGGGCCAGGTCCTCAACACCGCGTTCGCGAAGATGCTCGATCGCCGCACGGATCTGCTGGAGGGAAACGCCCGTGTCGAGGAGACGTTTGACGACCTTGAGTACAAGGATGTCCCGGAAACCGTACAGACGCTGCGTGCCGGAGCCCGAAGCTCCACGCACTGCCGGTTCCACGAGTCCGGTGCGGGCCCAGTAGTCGAGCTGGCGGTAAGTGATGCCGGCAGCCTTGCAGGCAGTGGGGCCACGGTAGCCAGCATCTTCATCGAGTACTGGGAGATCTTCGGTGAACAGGAGGCCCTGCGCACTGGAGGGGATTCCGGATCCGGACGCAACTGCGTTGGAACCCGTGCCGCCGTCGCCTTTGGGACTCACGTGCTGCCTCCTCGTTCTGATGACCGTGGGAATACTGGGACGGTGGGCACTAGGCACACGCCAGATCCTCAACGTTTGCTCTTAAGTGTGCCGTGAGTTCATAGCTAGTGCAATGGAACCGTATGCTTTGACGTTAGATCCCCGGGCACCCCAGGTCAAAGATGTGGGCCATAAAAAGTTGGCGTGTCGGCCGTTTAGCGCTCAAAATCCTCGGGCTCGACGTCGGCGAGAAATTCGCGGAATTGGCGTAGCTCCCGCTCGGCGTTGACTGGTGGTGCGCTGGGCGTCTCGTCGTCATCCTCTGTTTCCTCGGTGATCTCCACCCCCGCCTCGTCCATGACTGTGACTGCACAGTAGATGGGGCACGGGACGCGAAGAGCGACGGCGATGGCGTCGGAGGCGCGCGAGCTCACTGATGTACCGTCGTCGAACACCAGTTCGGCGTGGAAGACCGTGTCCTCGACGGAAATCAGGCGAACCTGGCTGATCTCGCGTCCCAGCGCGGTGACCACGCTGACCAGGAGGTCGTGGGTCATCGGCCGGGGCGGGACAATGCCCTGCTGCACGAACGCGATGGCGCTGGCCTCGGGGGCACCGATCCAGATGGGAATGTGGCGCTCACCCTTGCTTTCCTTCAGGAGGACCAGGGGTTGGTTGGAAGGCAGTTCGATTCGCACTCCAACAACTTCTACTTCGAGCATTGTGGCCGCCTCAGCTATCCATGCGGGAAATGTGGCCCTGCACCAGCGCCGTGTGCAGGTTGAGGCACAGCTCACTGATTTCGCGTGCCATCTCAGCTGCGCGCGCCTTGGAAGCCACATCCCGTCGGGAAGCAACTGGGGCAACGACGCGTTCTACCAGGCCGAGCTCGCGGTCAGCTGCGGCACGGAAGGGGCGGAGGTGCCGGGGTTCAATCCCATGACCCTCCAGCAGCACACACGCCCGGGTAATCCGGAGTGCGTGTTCGTCGAAGCGACCATCAACTGGGGCGATTAGCCCGAACCCCACTAGGTCCAGCACCAGGGCATGCCTGGCCCCCGCTTCAGCGGTCAGGGTTTCAAGGGTCAGGGAGCGTGTATGGGAGTGCAGATCGCGGGACATCTGGTCGGAAACCATGCGCGGGGAAAGGGTCATGCCTCCCGGCAGCGATTCGGGCTCCTCACCGCGGTCAATAGCATCGACGTAGTCCTTGATGACCTTCAGCGGCAGGTACTGGTCCCGCTGAAGTGCCAGAACGAAACGGAGCCGTTCCACGTCGTGCGGCGCGTACTTCCGGTATCCGGCGCGAGTACGCTGCGGAGAAATTAGCCCCTTTTCCTCAAGGAACCGGATTTTGGAGGCGGTAATCTGCGGGAAGTCACCGGATAAAACAGTAAGGACCTCGCCAATGTTGAGCACATTGCCGTGGACTCGCTCGGGAGCAATTCCTACGGTGCGCCGTGCTGGCTGGGGTGAGGGCATGCAGTGGGACCTATTCCTGTCCGAGAGTCTGGACCGGTGGCTGCGCAGGCGCGGCGGCCTGGGCACTGTAGAACGTCAAACGGAACTTGCCGATCTGGATCTCGTTCCCGTTGCGGAGGGCCACCTTGTCCACCCGGTCATTGTTGACGTAGGTGCCGTTGAGACTGCGGGTATCCATCACTGTGAACCCGGCTTCGGTGCGCTCAAACTGGGCATGCTTACGGGAGACAGTGACATCGTCGAGGAAGATATCGGCGTTGGGGTGACGGCCAGCCGTCGTCACATCCTGGTCCACGAGGAACCGGGCACCGGCGTTGGGCCCGGAGTGAGCCACGAGCAGAGCGGATGTGCTGGGCAGCGCTGTGACCGCTGCCTGCTCCTCAGGAGAAAGTTTTGGGTCCACAGAGGTTGGCGCCAGCGCCGGGATTCCAATCGTTGTGGTCTCCGGCGACGGTGCCTGATTCTCTGTTCCGCCATACGTGGCCGCGTTATCGTTGCCAACCATTGGTGTTTCCTCCCCAAAATATGTGGCCAACCAGTCGAGAGACCGGTTGGCCACCGTGTCCTTGCAACGGTGTCTTTGCCTAGCTATGCCGGACTAAACCCGGTGCCTCTAGCCTACCTGCTGTGAGTAGTCAGCTGAACTCAAAAGTTCATCCACCACCGAGGGGTCAGCGACCTTGATTTCGAGGAGCCATCCCTCACCGTAGGGATCGGAGTTGATGAGTGCCGGGTTGTCTTCAAGGGCCTCGTTGCGTGCCACTACTTCGCCGGTTACCGGCGCATAAATGTCGCTGACGCTCTTGGTGGATTCCACTTCTCCGACGACGTCGGCGGCGGTGACCGGCGAGCCAGCGTCGGGCATCTGCACGTAAACCACATCACCGAGTGCGTCCTGGGCGAAGTCGGTAATACCCACCCTGACTACGCCATCGCCGCTGGGCGGCGTCACCCATTCGTGCTCGACCGTGTAGTGAAGGTTATCTGGAATGTTGCTCATGGGCAGCCTTTCGTCTTACTCCGGTCTGACTGGGCGCGACGTCCTGTGGATGCCACTGATCGAGTATAGGCATAGTGACCCGGTGATGGGCAGGCGGGCCCTATCCCCAGAGAGCCAAGTGAGGAAAGATCGGAGCATGAGTGATCTTCCGTTTCCCGTTCAGCCCATGCTCGCCAAGGCTGTCAGTGAGGTGCCAGCACCCGACAGCGTTGCCGGGGGGCTGCTATACGAGCCGAAATGGGACGGTTTTCGGGCCATCATCCACCGGGACGGCGATACCTGTGACATTGGCAGCCGCGGATCGAAGCTGCTCACCCGGTATTTCCCGGAGCTGGTCGAGGCGCTGAAAGGCTCCCTTCCGGAACGGTGCGTGGTCGACGGCGAAATTGTCGTCCGCACTGGGCCTCCCGGGAGTGAGCGGTTGGACTGGGAAGCGTTGTCGCAGCGCATCCACCCCGCCGACAGCCGGGTCCGGCTCCTGGCCGAGGAAACACCCGCCTCGTTCATCGCGTTCGATCTCCTGGCGACCGGATCTGACAATCTGGTCGACTCGTCCTTCGCCGATCGGCGTGCGGGACTGGAACGGATAGCTGCCACTTTCAAGGCTCCGATTCACCTGTCGCAGACCACCGACGACGTTGAGCTGGCCCG
Source organism: Arthrobacter sp. H20 (assembly GCF_000520515.1). Lineage (GTDB taxonomy): Bacteria > Actinomycetota > Actinomycetes > Actinomycetales > Micrococcaceae > Arthrobacter_D. Next base: position 27,272 of record NZ_KI914733.1, on the reverse strand, counting down.
CCGCTGGCTAGTCGAGTTCGAGGGGGCCGGGCTCGACGGCGTCGTCGCCAAGCCGCTCAGCGCCGGCTACGAGCCGGGGAAGCGGCGCATGCTCAAGATCAAACACCACCGCAGCGCCGACGTCGTAGTTCTTGGATACCGGGTGCACACCAGCGGCGTAGGCGTCGGGTCCCTTCTTCTTGGACTGTACGACGACGGTGAGCTGCGCAATGTGGGCGGAGCCTCAGCGTTCACCAATCAGCGGCGGCTGGAACTGGTGGATGAACTGGCGCCCGACGTCGTCCGAGATGCGGACGGCGAGCCGGTCCGTGGGGAGACCGATCGGAGCCGGTTCACCTCCAGTAAGGACGTGTCCTTCGTGCGGTTGCACCCGCGGCGGGTGATGGAGGTGCGGTATGACCAGATGGAGGGTTCGCGCTTCCGCCACACTGCACAGTTCTCCAGGTGGCGGCCGGATCGCGACCCCGAGTCCTGCACCTTCGACCAGTTGGAGGCCCCACTGGCCTACGACCTCAGCGAGGTCCTCGCCTAGCCCTGTCCCCTCCCCCGGTGAAAATCTCGCGCCGAAAAGCCTCAAACCCTACCGCCGAGAGGTTAGCTCTGGCGGGACGACGGGCGCTGAGCCCACCACATCTAACTTTTCGGCGGATCGGGTTGAAGGCGGTTCGGCGGAGGGATTACTTGTCCTTTTTGGCCCTGCTCGGCTGAACACGGGATGGCTCCCCCGGCATTTTCGGATAGTCCGGCGGGAAGGGCAGCTCGCCGAGACCCGACTCAAGATCGCGCTGCCACCAGCCGAGCAGCGCATCGATGGTTCCGGGCTTCTCGTGGAAGCGGGCCCACGGATCGCCGGTGGTCTTGAGCCGCTCGGGCACCGTGAGGACCGTGAAGAGCTTGGGATCGGCGTTCTCCAGTTCGGCCCACTCGATGGGGCATGAGACCGGGGCGTGTGCAAGTGCCCTGGGGCTGTAGGCGCCGGCGATGGTGCGGTCCCGGTTGGCCTGGTTAAAGTCCACGAACACCTTCTCCCCGCGCTCCTCCTTCCACCACGCGGTGGTAACGGCGTCGGGCATGCGGCGTTCCAGTTCACGAGCCGCGGCAATGACCGAGTGGCGGACATCGAGGAACTCCCTGACCGGTTCGATGGGTGCGAAGACGTGGAGCCCCCGGTTACCAGAGGTTTTGATGAAGGCGTCGAGTCCTGCCTCATGCAGCACCTCGCGCAGTTCGATAGCGGCGGGGATAGCGTCGTCGAAATCGGTACCCGGCTGGGGATCCAGATCGATGCGTAGCTGGTCCGGATTGTCGGAGTTCTCAGCCCGGGACGGCCAGGGGTGGAAGACGATGGTGTTCATTTGGGCTGCCCATACGGCAGCGGCAGGTTCATCGATGACCAGCTGCGGGTGTGATCGTGCGCTCGGGTAAATGACTGACACCGACCGGATGTAATCCGGTGCACCCTTGGGCGGGTTCTTTGAGAAGAACTGTTCGCCCTCGATCCCGTCCTTGAACCGCTGCAAGGCAAGGGGGCGGTCGCCGTTGGCAGCAACGAATGCCTCTCCCACCTCGGCGAGGTACTTGGCAAGGTCCAGCTTCGTGATCCCGAGGTCGGGCCACAGCACCCGGCCGGGGCTGGAGATCCGCACGTCCCGGGTGCCGTGGGGTCCGTCAACTGACAGGATAGTTGCTTCAGATGCCATAGCTACAACATACTCCCGGCGAGCCGAGACGCAGGGCTTTGGCTTACTTATGCTGCATGCCTCCGGCTGATGACTCGGGGCGCCAGGTTCACAGGTGCTGGCGGGAGCGCCGAACGAGCTGTCATTAGCTCAGTCCTGTCCCTGGAGTCCCGGCCGGTGATGTGGAAGGCAGGTCCTCCATGGGGAAGGCCACTGCTTCGCCCACGACGCGAAGACACAGTTCGGCGCCCGGCCGTGCGATGGAGGCGTTCCAGTGCCGGATGGTAATGATCTCGCCGCCGCCGTGGTAGCGGTGGTCTGCCGCGGTGGCCTTCCCAAGGATGGGAGGGACAGAGAGCTTGAGCCGGACAGTGGTTTCCGGCCCAAAGTAATCGGTGTCCACCACCACACCACGGATCGGGCCGTCCTCCGCGATCCGGATCTGCTCAGGACGCAGCATTAGCTGGACCCGGCCCTGTGCAGGGGGCCGTCGGACCGGGATCCCGCCGAGCGAACAGGTGGCAAGGGAGCCTTCCATCCAGGCGTCGAGAATGACGGCGTCGCCTAGGAATTCAGCGGTAGCGCGGTCCGCAGGGCGCGTGTAGACGATGAACGGGTTGCCGATCTGCGCCAGCCGTCCGCCGCGCATCACTGCAACCTGGTCCGCGAACGATAACGCCTCACCTTGGTCGTGGGTAACCAGGATAGTGGTGATACCTGCGTCCTGGAGCACCTTACCCACCGCACGGCGCGTGGCGACTCGCAGCCCTGCGTCCAGCGCGGAGAAGGGCTCGTCCAACAGCATAAGTTCCGGCTCTCGGGCGAGGGCCCGGGCCAGGGCCACTCGCTGCTGCTGGCCCCCAGAGAGCTGATGCGGCCGACGCTTAGCCATTTCAGGGTCCAGGGAGACCATGCGCAGCAGCTCGGCGACCCGGACTTTCACCCTGCGGTGCCCGCCGGGAAGTTTGCCGGCGTCGAGACCGAAGGAGATGTTCTGTCCCACGCTCAAGTGTGGGAAGAGGCCGCCGTCCTGCGCCACATAACCAACGTTGCGCTTATGCGCGGGCACCCAGTCGCCTTCGCCCGCCACCTGAGAGCCACTCAGCGAGATCCTGCCGGTGTCCGGATGCTCAAATCCGGCGATCAGCCGCAGGAGAGTTGTCTTACCGGAGCCGGAGGGGCCCACGATCGCCGTCGTGCCGCCCTTCGCGACGGAAAGGGTGACGCCCATGAGGACGGACTGCGATCCGAAATTCTTGGTCACCGCATCGATCTTCAGGTGGCTATTGGTGCTGGTGGCCACGGATGCAGCGATCCGCGGCTCTGGGAGCCGGGAATGGCTGAAATAGGTCACTGTCCCGCTGCTTTCTTGGACTGCTGGAAGAGGAGGTAGGTCATCGGCGCCGAAATCAGTATCATCAGCAGGGCGTAGGGAGCGGCTCCAGCGTAGTCGATCTCGCTGCTTTTGCTCCAGAACTCGGTGGCGAGCGTCCTGGTGCCATTGGGGGAAAGCAGCAGCGTCGCGGTCAGTTCATTCACAATTGCCAGGAACACCAGGGCGGCTCCACCCGCGGCGGCCGGGGCAGTCAGCCGCAGTGTGACCCGGAGGAAGGCCAGCAGGGGCGGCTTACCGAGTGCCTGGGCGGCCTCGTCAAGTTCCTTCGGTGCCTGGGCCAGGCCGGATCGGATGGTAACCAGGGCTCGCGGCAAAAAAAGCAGCACGTAGGCCGAGATCAACAGCGCCGAGGTCTGATAGAGGTTCGGCGCCGCGTTGATGCTGATCGTCACGAAGGCCAGGCCCACCACAATGCCGGGCATCGAACTGGTGATGTAGTTGGACAGCTCCAGCGCCTTGCTGAACCAACCGGGGTGCCGTACGGCCAGATACGCCATCGGGAACGCGACGGCTGTGGTGGCAAGGGCGCCGGCGAGGCCGTAGGCCAGGGTCTGCAGCAACGCCGGGAGGAACTCATCGGCAGCCCAGCTGTCCGGGCCGCCCGCGAAGATCCAGCGCAGCACGAAGGTCAGCGGCAATCCGAAAGCCAGCGCAGTCAGCGCGACCAGGAACAGCTGGGCCGGAAGCTGGTAGGCGCGCAGCGGAAGGCGCAGGGGGCGGGCCTGGGCGCCGGAGCCGATTCTGGCGTACCGGGAATTACCACGGCCGCGCACCTCGACCAGCAGCAGGATCAGGCACATGAACACGAGCACGCTGGCCAGCATGTTGCCGGCGGGGCCATTGAAGGTGGACTGGTACTGCACCATGATCGCTGTGGTGAAGGTGTCGAACCTGATCATTGCGAACGCGCCGTATTCGGCCAGCAGGTGCAGGGAGACGAGCAGCGCACCGCCCGTCACTGCGATGCGCAGCTGCGGTATCACCACACGGAAAAAGGTGCGCCACGCACCGAGACCCAGGGATGCAGCGGACTGTTCGATCGCTGGGTCCAGTCGGCTGAGTGTGGCGGCGGCCGGAATGTAAACGAGCGGGAAATAGGACAGTGTCGCGATCAGCACACCTGACCACAAGCCGGCAAGTGACGGCACCGCGGAGACCCATGCGTAACTGTTGACGAACGCGGGGATAGCTAGGGGAGCCGCAAGCAGCACAGCCCACCACTTGTGCCCCCTGAGGCGGGTTCGTTCCACCAGCCACGCTCCCCCGACACCCAGGATCACACACGCCGGCACGGTGACCAGCATCAGCAACACGGTGTTGAGCAGCAACTCGCCAACGCGGGCCCGGAAGATGAGGTCCACGGCGGTGTCCCAGCCGGTGACCCCCCGTCATCACAATGACGTAGCCCAAGGGCATCAGGGCATACAGCGTGATCAGGACCGCCAGTACAGCAACTACAGAAACGCCGAAAGGCGGGCGGGGCCGTTTGCCCCTGCCCGCCGACCTCGTGCCACCATGTGCTCCGGTAGCCACCAGCTTGGTTGGCACGTAGTTACAGCAGTCCTGCCATGGTCATCAGCTCGGACGCCCTGGCGGAGTTTAAATTGGCCGGGTCCACCATGGGCGCCTGCAGGTCTGCTAGCGGCACGAGTTTGTCGTTGGCCGGCACGTCGGCGGCGATGGCGTACTCGAAGGAGGTGCCCTTCTGTAGGACTTCTTGGCCCTTCTTGCCGGTGACGAACTTGATGAAGGCCTGAGCCGCCGCCGCGTTCTTCGAGGAAGTCAGCACGCCGCCGCCGGAGACGGACACAAACGCGCCCGGGTCCTGATTCTTGAAGTAATAGGGTCTGACGTTATTTGAGTTCTCGCCGGTGTTGGCCTGATCACCGTAATAGTAGTAGTGATAGATCAGGGCGGCGTCCACCTCACCGGCATTGACCGCCTTCATCGCCGTGCTGTTGCCCTTGTAGGCCTTCGAGTTTTCCTTCATACCCGTCAGCCATTCCTCGGTGGCGGCTTCGCCTTTAAGTTCCAGCAGTGCTGAGACAATCGCCTGGAAGTCGGCGCCGGACGGCGATGCCGCCCATTTGCCCTTCCACTCCGGATCGGCCAGATCAAGCATGGATGTGGGCAACTGATCTTCGCTCAGCTTGGTTTTGTCGTACACCAGCACCGTGGAGCGGGCTGCGATACCGGTCCACTTGTTGGAGGAGGGACGGAATTCTGCGGGGACCTGGTCGATAGTAGCCTGGTCAACGTCAGCGAACAGCCCGGCGTTTTCCACCTGAGCCATAGCCGGGGAGTTTTCAGTGAGAAACACGTCGGCCGGAGACGCTTGGCCCTCCTGGATAATCTGATTGGACATTTCGGTGTCGGAGCCTTGGCGCATTGTCACCTTGACGCCGGTTTCCGCAGTAAAGGCGTCCACCCATTCCTGGGTCAAAGACTCGTGCTGGGCGTTGTATACCGTGATTTCACCGGAAACCTCGCCGTCAGCAGAGTCGGGGATGGTGGAAGAACCCGAGCCACAGGCTGTCAGCGCGAGCGCGGCTGTGGCGGCAAGTGCGATACCTGCAAGGGCGTTGTTCCGGATTTTCATAGGACTGCTTTCTGCAAGGACGGCCTGAGGAACCCTGGTCCCCTGTGGGTGAGGGTTGTTAGCTCACCAGGACGGCTTTAGGGTAGCCAAACCTAAGTAGCCAACCTGGGACGTCCCGAGTGACAAGGATCACTCCGCTTGGCAGGAGAATGCCCCGGGGAACCCCCCGGAAACTGAACCGCCGCGTTCAGAAGCGACGATGCCCTGATGAGACTTACAGTCTCATCAGGGCATTTCGGTCGGGATGACAGGATTTGAACCTGCGACCCCTTGACCCCCAGGTAGCCCGGACGCTCCATCTAGCCCGACTTCTGCGTGATTCCGGGCCTTAAATCATGCAGAGCAAGTCATACGACGCAGGGATTACATGATTCTGGTCCCCCTTTGGTCCCCCCTCTTCAGGGGCGCGGCGGGGATGCCACCGACACCATCTGGGACCTTCGCAGAGGTCAACTGGCCGAAGAACCCCGCGTGATGTCGAAGTCTGAGTTGACCAGGTCAAGGGCTCGGTGGACGAGCACTCGCGTACACGGTTCGAGTGCCTGGCCTCCTGAAACAGATCGTCCGAAAATCCGATGAGGTTCCCCACAAGCCGTCGGTCGATAAAAGATCGAGGCTAGTTGGCTATTGTGGCGTCTGGCGCCCAGAGGTGGCGGGTGATGCCTTGGTCTTCCTCGGTTGCGCGTTCACCGACTTCAATGGTGATGAGCTCGTCGCCTTCGTAGGCAGGGCTGAGCTCGAGAGCCAAGTAATCGAACAGCTCGCGTTCGTGGACGGCGATGATGACTTGCCGGTCGTTCTGCTTCGAAAGGAGGCGGATGAGGCCAACGAACTATGCCACATGCACTTCGTCCATAGCTTGGACGGGGTCATCGAAGACGAGGCACGGGACGACAGGTTCGACGGCGAGGTGAAGCGCGGAACAGGGACAGTGCTGCAGTGTTCAGGTTGCCCGCAGACAGCATCATTTGAGGCGGGCCGCTGGCTTCCTCGTTGCGGTGGGTGGTCTCCAGTTTGATATCGAATGTCTTCTTTGTAGCGCTGGGAACACCGAACCTGGGGATAATCCCTTCGTTCGGGGCGAGCCTGGGTCATCCAGGTGCGCGCGGCAGGGCTGACAATACTTCGACTGAGAATCGGACACGGACTTCTCGACTGGTACGACCCAGCAGCACTCGCAGTGCGTAGATGTGGCGGGGATCCTTCCATCTGGAGCCGGTTCGCCCGAACCTAGTCACCGGTAAGCCTTCCGGCCGACATTGCGGCCTGGAAGGTGTGTGGTTCAGGTCCTCGTGATCACCGTGACGCTACCCCTCTGCCCGTTGGTTCGCGTCGATGACCGTGGCGAGGATGTACTCGCTGTCGCCCGTGATGGGCCTTATCCCACGGGATCGAAGACCACGCCCTCGTCGTTCTGAACCGCCCAGCTAAACCACATTTCGAAATAGAAGGGGATTTCGGCGCCGTCCGCCCCGCTGATCACCAGTTCGCCGTCAGTCTTGGTGAGGGTGACCCGCTCTCCGTCGACGTCCGTCTCGTAGCGGCGGCCGTCC
>NZ_KI914733.1:0-19945 GCF_000520515.1 Arthrobacter sp. H20 | reverse complement strand
AGGGCGAGCCACGGGGCGGCCACCCTCGTGTCGTTCACCGTGAAGGCGACGAAGATCTCCTTGGCCGGGTACCGCGCATCGACGTCACTCGGGCTGAAGTAGAAACTGTCGCTCTCGTCGTACCCGGAGTAGGGGTTGCGGGAGTAGTCGCGGGAATAACCGGTGTCGTCGCTCTGGATCACGGCCTCGGGGTACAGCTCTTTGATCTCCCCGACGGTCAACAACTGGAATCGGTGCAGCTCAAGCTCGTGAGGGTAGTGCTTCCCGGCGAGCGCCATGCCCGTGCTCTGCTGCCAGAGGGTCTCGGTCTCACGATCGAACATGATCATGTTGCTCTCGAGCAGGCCGCCGCTTACACCGAACGTGGTCACCTGACCGCCCGGCAGCATCCGCTCGAAAACGACGGCGCTGCCGCACAGCGGGCAGAACGTCACGGCGATCGGGGTGCCATCGATGGTGTCGTTCACGATCTCGTGCCACACCAGGATGTTGTACGGGTAGGCCTTCACCTCGGTCTCGCCGACAACGAGCAGCGCCTGCACGTCGTCCGGGTTGCCGAAGTCGTCGACCGGCACGAAGCTCGGGTCGTCGATGGCCGGGATGCCGTCTTTCGGAGGGCCTCCGCTCAGCGTCTGCGCGATCGCGGGGTCGGCTTTCGACCAATCCGTTTCGGGGAACGACTGCAGCAGGAAGCTCGGTATCTCGGCCTCCGCTGCATCCGGCGACTCGCTCTCCCCCATCGAATCGAGGAAGCCCTGCTCGATCACGACCGCGCCGAGCAGACCGCGGTCGATCAACCAGGCCTCGACGCTCCTGATCGTGCCGGTGGCGATGAGCAGTCCGACGATGACGAGAAAGACGCCGAGGCCTCGGCGAAACGTACCCTCGGGGTCGGTGGCCCAGCCGAACTGCTTGGTGACCGAGCGCCCGCCTATCGCCACGGCGAGCATGACCGCGCTCAGGCCGAGAGTGTAGGAAATGATGTTCGCAATGCCCTCACCCGGGTCAGCCGGGAGCACAACGGCGAGGATGAGTCCGTAGGTCGGACTGCAACTGGTGAACACCGGCCCGAGGGAGAGGCCGAGCAGCACGCTGCGCGCCGTGCCGGTTTTGCTCACGGAGCGATCAGCGAGGGATCCCGCCGCCGACTGCAGCCCCACCCTGCTCGAGATGGTGTCCCAGATTTTCGGGAATGCCAGAGAGGCGCCGATGAAGGCGACCAGGCTTCCCGAGACGATCAGCCACACATTGCTCGGCACGCCGAGCAGGGCCGTGGTTGCCTTGATAAGCAGGGTGAATGCGACAACGGAGACGGCGAGGCTGCCGATCACAATGTAGGGCGCACGCCTGTTTCCCGCCGCCGACCCCGCGAGCACCACCGGCAGCAGCGGTAGCACACACGGCGATAGAACGGTCAGCACTCCTGCGAGCAGCGACAACGGCAGGAGCTCCACGGCCGATCAGACCAACGAGTCGAGCAGGTCGTCGAGGGTTCGGATGAGGTGCCATTGCTCGACAGCGTCCCCATTCGAATCCAACTGAACAAGGGTGTGCTGCAGGGTGACTCCGTACCTCTGCTTCAGGTCGGTGGCGGTGTCAAAGTCGACGAGAAGTATCTGCAGGTCGTCGGGAATTCTATCGACATTGGCCGTGATGTCGTCGGCGAGCAGCTTGCAGGTCGAGCACCAGACAGCGTGAAAGAACAGAACCACTGTCTCGTCGGCAGTGGCCGATGACACGGCCTCCGGCGTGTACTCCTGAAACGAGCGGGCCGACCCGGCAGCGGTCACCTGCCCGGGGTCTGTCGCAGCCGACTGTGCGAAGAAAAAAGCAGCAACGGCGAGAGCAACGGCCGCCACCACGATGGGGGACCTTCGCTTCTTCATGAATCGCTCCTCGTGTCACAGCTCGTGTGTCGTCACAGTGTATATATCAGCAATACTCGGGTTCTGTGTTCCAGAACACACTTGCTATGCGATTTCCGGGAGGGCAACAACCCAGCCGTGCCCTGCACGGTGCGGAGAGTCGGGAGCGCTTGCTGCGCGCCTCGTTACAAAAAGTGGGAGGGCACAGGAAACGGTTGCCAACGTGGAGAAAGTTGTCCTCACGTTCTTGATTTGCGGGGCGATGGAGGATGTAGACGAGGCCGTACTCACATCATCACGGGACGGCCAACGGAGTGTCAGCTGAGCAGGATCTGAGCCCGCACAAAACCCGCGTGAAGATCACGCGGGTCGAGCCTTAGATTGAGGATGCTTTGGGTGTTCGGCCTGCTGGATCAGCCAGGCCGCATTGACGAGGCCGATGTGGCTGAAGGCCTGCGGGAAGTTGCCGAGTTGCTCGCCGGTGGCTTAGTCGATCTCCTCGGCCAGCAGGCCGGCGTCGTTGACGTGGCTCACCGCGTTCTCGAACACGGCTCGGGCACGGCCAACCGTCCGGCATCCGCCAGGACGCGGGCCAGCCAGAGGGTGCAGAGCAGGAATGTTCCCTCACTCCCGGCGACCCCGTCCACGCCGCATACGACACAGCAACAGCGGGAGCGCCGTCTGTGACAGCTAAAATGTGCCGCAGAGGATCTTTTGGTCCCCTTTTGGTCCCCTGGCCGGGGGGCATGCCGCGTTCAGAAACGACGAAACCCCGATGAGATTTGCCGTCTCATCGGGGCTTTCTACTGTCGGGATGACAGGATTTGAACCTGCGACCCCTTCACCCCCAGGTAGCTCTAAGAGCCCGGAGCGTTGATTTTCCGGGGCGCAGGGGTGCGCAGAACGGTTCAAATCACCTCATCCATTGCATGTTCCGCATGGTCTCTGGTCCCCTTTTGGTCCCCGCGCAGGTCGCGTCCGTACGCGGATCTTGGGGCCACCCAGATCTTAATCACGATCCTGCTGCCCAGCTTCAACCTCCGTAAGTTCGTCTCCTTCCTCCACGACGAATCTGCTGCGCTTCTGACAGGGTCGGGAGGGTCCAGGTGGCGGAATTACGCGCATCGTGTACAGGGCAATCGCAGTCTAGTGACTCAGCCGCTCAAGCGGACCGGCCATCAGCCAGCGCACCCAGGTTGACGCCAAGTGTCTCCGCAATAAAGGGGCCAAACGGCTGGTCACCGACGCCCTGTCCACGCTGAAGAGTCTTCAAACTGGCGCGCGGCTGCTGTGCCGTTTCGATTCGGCCTTCTACGGCCACGCCCCGGTTTCGGCCGCCCTCGCTGGCGGGGCCGAGGCGTCGGTGACCGTGCGGATAGACCCGGCCGCGAAACGGGCCATCGCAACGATCCCCGCGGGCGCGTGGGAAAAATCCAGTACACGAACGCGGTCTTCGATGAGGACACCAACACCTGGATCTCCGACGCTGAAGTCGCCGAGGTCCCGTTCAGAGCGTTCTCCTCCCGCCGGAAAGCTGAGCGCGTCGCTGGCTGGCTGGTGGTGCGCCGGATACCGGAACTGAACCCGAAAAAGGAACCCACCGGTCAGCAGCGATTACTCGATCAGCACCACAACCACGCGTTCTTCACCACCGTTGACACCATCATCCTGGACACCGTCACTGCGGATCAAACCCACCGCCGACACGCCATCATCGAACAAGTCAACGCCGACCTGAAAGACAGTGCGTTGGCGCACCTGCCTTCCGGTAAATTCGCTGCGAACTCGGCCTGGCTCGTCTGCGCGGTGATGGCCTACAACCTCACCTGCCCCGCCGGAATCCTCGCCGAAGGTGGCTTCGTCAAGGCGCGGACCGCAACGATCCGCCGAAAACTGATCCACGTCCCCGCCCGGATCGCTTCCAGCGCCCGGAAAATACGACTTCACCTGCCCCAATCCTGGCCTTGGCAGGACGCGTGGGAAACACTCTTCATCAGCGCCCATGCACCGCCCGCCACGGCGTAAACCCGTCCGCCAGCCGCAGCAACGGCCCGATCAGGAAGCTTCAGTGGAACCATACCGGCAGCGAGGCCGCACACTGTGTCCTGCCCAACACCAAAAACCCGCCCCGTCCCCGAAACCCGATCAGGCCGGACAACCGACCGGTGGATCAAGGCTAAGTCCCCGTGGTTGGCTGGGCGTCTCGATAGTGGGATGGCAGGACCATCTGGAAAGGTTGCCAATCGATGAGGTCTCAATCATGCATGCTGCTGGATTGTGTGGCTTCACTTTTCGAGGAGCAAAAGTCGTTGTGGACACCCGGCTACGAATGGGTCGGCGGGCAGGTCTTGGCCGACGAATCCGTCGTGATCCTCTACCGAGAATGGGCACCAGGACCCATCCTCGGACGGCGATACGTGCTCCCCGAATTCAAAGCGATGTTTGATGACCACCTGTCGATCAAGGACCTTGCTCAAATCATCGCGACGGACGAGATCAGTGACCCCACCGGCCGGGGAGAAATCCTCCCAGTGAATTGGGCAGCCGGCCTCGTGCCCCCTGGCCAGCGTGTTGAATGGACCGGAATCTACCCACGCCAGCTACCAGCACCTTGAGTCGAACAAGCGCCCCTTCTTGAAATGCCAATAACACCCTGCTCTGTCAACCACGAAACGCGGAGTTTGCCGACCTGGTTCAGAGGAACGTCGGTGGCGGCGGGCTTTTCTTCATGGTGTGTTTGTCGAAGCTGGACTTCTGCCAAGGCCATTGCCCTGTGATCTCTAGTTCTAGTGAGAAGCTGAGGAAAGTTCGGATCAGGATGATTATTGCGAGGACACCTACGGAGTAAAAGGTTGGGGTGACTGCGACCGTGCGAATGATGTCTCCAGCGACAAGGAACTCAAGACCGAGCAAGATTGACCGTCCCAGACGTCGTCGGTAGGTGTCATAGATTTCGCGCTCTTTTCGTTTCATTAACGCCGCTGCAGCGAGCAATGTGGCCACGAGCATCCCGGCGACAATAACAAACACTCCTGCAATCTCGATGCCGGTACCAATGACTTCTACTACGTTCCCTAAATCCACCTGTTCCATCCATCTCTAACGCTCAAAGGTGCAGAGCGGTCAACGACTTGCTTCGAACCTTTATCCATCACGGGGACATTGAGCATGCGGCTTCAGCGTGCGGCGAGCTTGTCTGCGAGAGCTGAAAGGTCTCCGGCTTCGATGTCCGGTGGGGTGAAGTAGGTGGGGTAGGAAGCGCCCGTACGGTTGATCCATGCGGTTTGCATTCCGGCGGCGTTCGCGCCGTGAATGTCCCATGGGTGCACGGCAACGAGTAATAATTGGTTCACTGATTGGTTGAGCTCATCGGCAGCATAGTCGTATGCCTCGCGGGCTGGCTTCCAGCGGGGTGCGTTCTGGACACTGAGTAATTGTGCAAATTTTTCGCGGACGTTGCCGCGGTTCAGTAGTTGTTCTGCCACTGACGTGGCACCGTTACTGAGGGTCGCGAGTTCGGTGATTTGGCTGAGCGCGCTGAGCCCGGGCGCGGTGTCTGGGTGTAGCGGAAGGTTTTTGAATTGTCCCATGATGTGGTTGACCTGATCCGTGTGATCCCCCGGTCCTGATGTTTGGCGGAGGAGACGGTGGAGACTGTCGGTGGCGATGTCAGCGAAGGTAGGGTTGTCGCCTGTCACTGTGAGTGCGAACCCGTCGCGGAGTAGTTTCGCGAACCATGGTCTGGCAAGGGAGTCGCTCATCCCGGCATCGATGAACGCGTCTCCGAGCGGTCTCATGTCAGAAAGGGTTTCATTGACGTCGAAAATGATAGCGGCTGGCATCGCGGTCATAAGGTAGATTCTTCCTTGCTTCGACGAGGTGCGGGTTGGTGGCTTATTCGAAATCCTGCGGATGATCTTAGAGCATCACGCCCTTCTTCCCGACACCATCGAGTGTGGCACCGTGCATGATGTTCCGCGGTAAACCTTCGAGAGCCTGTGGTCGGGGATGGAGCATGGTTAGGGGGCTTCAGAATGGCCGTGGAAGTAGATCTTGGCAGGCTTGTTCGCAGCGGCGGCATTCCTCGGCAGCAATCCGGCAGGATGGGTAGGTCTCGGCGTGTTTTTCATTTTCTATAGCGCTTGTGGTGCAGAAGTCTCTACAAGCCATCAGGATTGTCTTCAGCAGGTTGCCGTCGACGTCGGTCAATCTGGAGAGGAACCGGCCGGTAGTGACGCAAAGTTCAGCGCAGTCCAAATTAAGACGAATACACTTCCGCAATTCAAACAACGTCTCTTCTGCCATGCAGGCGTCCGCGCAGGCATCGCTTGCCTGCGCGCAGGAGAAGGCAGCTTCAATGCATGCGCCCAGCGCTTCGGCCAACAATGGCTCACCGTCAGGGTGTGCGGCCATCATGGATCTAGCTGTACTCATAATTTCTCCCTCAGAAGTGCCGTCATATTCAGACTTTTCAATATTGCGACTGTTCATTTCAGCACCTTCGTCGCCGAATGGTCTCGGATGCTGGTCAGCCCGGGGTCTGTGTCGGAGATTACCGTTCCGATGAGGATTTCCGAGCGTAGGGTGCGGTGGACTGGGCACTTATCGGCGATTTCGCGCAATTTTTGACGCTGATCCTCGTTGAGGTCGCCGTCGAAGCGGATGACCCGTTCGATTCGGTCCAACATGCCGGTTTCGGTTTCGCAGTCGGCGCAGTCCTGTGCGTGGATTCGGCTGTGTCGCAGCGAAACCGTCACCTTTCCTAGCGGCCATTTCTTGCGGTCAGCGTACATTCTGATAGTCATCGATGTGCAAGCGCCTAGGCCTGCGAGCAGGAAATCATAGGGCGACGGGCCGGTATCGGTACCGATCGGGGCGGGTTCGTCCGCGTTCAACCGGTGCTCGCCGACCATCACCTGCTGGGCGAATGTTCCCGCTCCGGTCTCAGCCACGACGACGAGGCCTTCAGCCGGGCCGTCAGCTGCGGAAGGAAGATCCGGCTCCGGGGGCGCGGCGAAGGCGAATCGGCGGGCCCACGTCGCGAGCATTGAAGCAGCGAACACAGCATCGGCAGGGTTGGTGAGTAGATGGTCGGCCCCATCGAGGGCAACGAACGACTTCGGGTGACGAGCAGTCTCGTAGATGCGTCGTGCGTTATCCGCGTCCACGGTCGTATCACTGGGCGAATGCATGACCAGCAGCGCCGAGCCTAGATGACGGATGCGGTCGGCTTGCGGCTGCGCGGCAATATCGTCGAGGAATTGCCGGCGGATGCGGAACGGTCTGTCGCCGAGGATAACGTCTGCCTCCCCTGAGGTTTCAATCTCTGCCCGGCTCTCCCCCAACAGATGCACAAGGTGGTCGGGGTCAGCTGGGGCGCCGATGGTGACTACCGCCCGCACCTCAGGTATTTGAGCGGTAACGGCGAGCACCGCGGCCCCACCGAGCGAGTGCCCAATCAGAATCGACGGGGCCGCGAAACCCTTGCGAAGATAGTCTGCAGCGTGAATTAGGTCTTCAATGTTCGAGCTGAAGTTCGTATTGGCGAAGTCGCCACCGGATTGACCAAGTCCGGTGAAGTCGAATCGTAGAACGGCGATATCGTAGTCAGTGAGCGCCCGGGAAATCCTGGAAGCTGCGAGCACATCCTTGCTGCAGGTGAAGCAATGCGCGAATAAGGCGTAGGCCACGGGCCTCGACTCCGGCAGATCAAGCCGCGCCGCAAGCAACGCCCCCTGGGAGCCGAGGAATTCGACTTTCTCGCTATGCCTGGCCATTGCTGCTCATTTCTGTTGTCTTTCGTGCCGATCACACCGACGCGATCGTTCCCGTGGAGGATTTTCGAGTCCATCGGGGTCCGTCGAGGCTTCAGCGAACAATATGTGTCACCTGCCCAAAGTTCTGTGTTCTCGAATACAGTTCTTCCGCGGCAGGTCTCAGTGTTCTGGAACCGTCAAGTCAGCTACTCGACGAGGATCCGGATAACAGCACATCTGGTTCCTCTTGCGGCTCGGTCTGGGAACGGTGTCCTGGCTTACAGAACAATGTGCTGTGGACGTTTAGCGTTTGGAGGGAATTCCGTTGGGGATTCACCGCCCATCTGAGGAGAGCCATGCAATTTGACCCGTCCACGACAGCACTCGTACTGACCGACCCACAAAACGATTTCCTCAGCCCCGACGGTGTCACCTAGGAGTTGGTCGGCAACAGTGTCCAGGAGAACAACACTGTCCAGCACATCGATCAGCTGCTCGCCGCGTCGAAAACCGCCGGCTACGAGGTGTTCATTTCACCGCACTACTACTTCCTACATGACCACCTCTGGGAGTTCGGCGGAACCCTGGAAACGAAGATGCACGAGATCGGAATGTTCAACCGTCCCGGTCCGCTGAACTTGGATGGTTTCGAAGGTTCCGGCGCTGATTGGCTGGAACAGTACAAGCCATACATTCAGGATGGAAAGACCGTCGTGTGCAGTCCTCATAAGGTGTACGGACCCGAACAAAACGACCTAGTACTGCAATTACGTAAGCGTGGGATCAGCAAAGTGATCCTCGCGGGAATGTCGGCCAACCTCTGCATCGAAAGCCACCTACGGGAACTGTTGGAGCAGGGGTTCGACGTGGCAGTGGTCTCTGACGCCACGGCGGCCGCGCAACACCCCGAGCTGGGAGACGGGTATGCCGCCGCGATGACTAATTTCAATTACATCGCGGGAGCCGTGATGACCACCCACGAGGCCCTCACTGCTATCTCCGCCTGAACTCGGCGACGCCCGGGCAGCATTTTTCTTCCAGACCCCGTCCACTCTAAGGAGTAATCCGATGGCAACCATTGACATCACCAGCAAGACCTTCGAATCAGTCCTCGACACGAATGAGATCGTTCTGATCGACTTCTGGGCCGGCTGGTGTGCACCCTGCCGCATGTTCGCCCCCACCTACAGTGCAGCATCCGACAACCACCCGGATGTTGCATTCGCGAAAGTCGACACGGAAGCCGAACAAACACTCGCCGCGCAGGCTGGCATCAGCTCCATACCCACCTTGATGGCTTTCCGTGACAAGGTGCTGGTCTTCTCACAGCCAGGAGCGATCGACGCGGCCGCCCTTGAACAAGTCATCGCCGATGTCAGAGCACTCGACATCCAAGCCATCCGTGACGGCCTCGCAACGGACGGATCGCGGGTCGGCAGCTAACTGATAAGACATACCCTCCACACCACAGGCAGGACAGACCCATGATTTATGAACATGCTCAACTCACTATCCGTCCCGACGGGCATGAAGAATTCCGGACCACCTATCCCGCTATCCGGGAGAACCTCCTCGGGGTTCAGGGGTGCCGGTCGGTAGACCTGCACCCCAGCGTCGACCAGCCCGACATCTATTTGCTTCGGGTGGGATGGGACTCCCTGAACGATCACACTGAGGTTTTCCCCGACACCGAGCAGGGACGCACCGTCTTAGCCTTGCTACAAGCGCACGTAACGTCCGTGGGAATGATTCACTTCGACGCGGACACCGTCGATCCTCACTAGATGTCATGGGGCATGGTCACCCGGGCTGGTGGTTACCCGTTTCTGACCCTTAGAGGGAGTAGGGTCCGTAGTTCCCTGTTTTCGGCGGGGTCCAGGACTGAGTGTTTGGTGCACGCTGGCACGAGTTGGCCGGTCTGCGGGTGGGCCATGGTGTACATGCAGGCACCAAGCCGTTCCTGGGCTTCGCGGACAGCGGGGTCATCGCTGACCTTGCCTTGTTCCATGAGCGCCCACGCGGGCGCAACGACCTCGGAGTCCATGAAGTTATGCACAACGAAGGTTTTGACGCCGAGACGCTTGCTTCGCCACGCACGCCATACCGCCCGGATTCCTCCGGCCCGTCTAATGATGCGCCGGCCGAGCCCGGCGAGAACCGCCACGTCGCCCGGGTGTCGCAATGCGGCACGCAGGACACGCACGATAATGACCGGTCGCGTTTGACCTCCGAAAAACATGCCGCCGTGGTGGTCGAGCAGTCGATCGCGGGCGGCAATATCTGCCGGGTCCGCCGGATCGATCGCAACCGCAAAAGTGCCTCCCGCTGATACTCCTGTCGTATAGCGATTACATCGCGGGTCGCCGAACTGGGTGCCTTGCCAGGGGAGCTTCTGGCCGGCGCCGTGTTCAATTTGCTCCCACACGTCGTCGATGCTGACCTCGTCGAAGTCTTCTTTCCAGCGGCGGTCGTCCCCCATGAATGCAGCAGGCTGGAAAGAGAGCATGTTGTAGGGCATCGATAGCACCGAAGCGGTCACCTCAGCCACCTCGCCGAGGTTTGACGGGGTCACGGTCATGTTGTGGGCGAGGTAGGACTCCACCCCATAATCCCGGCGGAGATCCGCGAACATACCCGCGAACTTCAGGCGGAAGAGTTCCAGCTCGGCTTCGCTACGTGGGCGTACGGCGCCTCGTCGTCCCCTCATCAAAGAATCAAAATGTGCGGCGAAGGACACCCGGTCGAAGCGCGGCTTCCCGTCCGGTCCGAGGACCACAGCCAGGAGGTAGGCATAGTCAAAATCGCCGTGAGTCATGGACATGGGTTCGCGGCCGTTAGCTCGCATAGCGTGCAGCGCCGCAGCATGGTCGTCCGGCTCTAGCAGGCTCACCTCACCACCGATGAGCTGCGCATGAGCGCGGGGGCCACGGACACTGCGAAGATACTCCATCTGGCGGGACACTTCGCGGAGGGTATGGGCCCCATCCACGCGGACCTGATTAGCCTCCGCCGAGTGATAGCACGGAGAACAGGTCAGATTACATTTCGGGAAAACCCCGTGGGTGCCTTCGCACCCGACAGCTCCCCGGCCCAGCAACTGGTTCGCGGTCTTGACGTTGTCAGGGAGCGCAGCCCAGCGAGCTTGCATCGCGGCCCGGGATTCCGGATGGACTGGCCGGGTACGTACTTCCAGTTCCCTGAGGAAATCCCACACCATGATCCGCCTTCACCTCATGCAACCTTCGCTGTGCGGGCCCCGTCCGCCCTGACCCTGCGCCAGCACTAAATCTGCCGTCACCTGATGCCGTCACCTTAGCGCAGTCACCTTGGCGCGGGTACGACGCCGCATGGCGGTGCCCTTACCCAAGGCTTTACGGGTAAATCGTTAAGTGCTTGTAGTGTTCGTTCCGGTGCGGATCTGTAGGTGTCCGCCGCGGGCGGAGGCCGCTTTGACGTCGGCGCAGTCGCGTTCCACGGCTGTCCAGGGGTGGGCGTTGATGTCGGATCCGCCGAGCCAGCATGCCGCTTTGGCCAACGGCGTCAGCGCCGCAAAGATGCCGACTGGTTTTTGCATGTCCACCACGCATAAGGATGCCCCGGGTGCAGCGAGTGAGATCATAGTGGACCACACAGTTTCCCAGCCCGTCATCAGGGACAGGGCGTACGTGGCGAGGACGGCGTCGGAGTATGCCCGGCCGCCCTCGGCTAGGATCCGGGATCCGATGTTGGCAGGCGAGAGTGCAGTTGCGTCGGCTTGGATGAGGATCACGTTGGCCCAGCCGTTGCGCTCGGCCCGCCGGCGGGCCTGAACCAGCATCTCCGGGCTGCGGTCGATTCCGACAATAGTGCCGCCCGGTGTGACCCCGCTCTGGAGGAAACTGAAATTTAGGCCGGTCCCGCAGCCGACGTCGAGCACCTGGGCACCAGGCCGTAAACCGAGCATGCCGATGCCGGCCACACGGCCGGCCCGATAGACCGGGTATTCGCCGGACATCACGTCATAAAACCGTGCGAAGGTGCTGTATTTACCGGCGATCAGGATCACTCCATGGCAAGTCGTGGTTCCGCGCCCTGCGGAGATGATGGTCATAAACAGCCTAGGCTAGAAGGGAATCGGACCGACAAGTGAAAAGGGCAACCTGGTGGAAGACAGCACTGAAGTAGTTGATCTGTTGGTCATCGGCGGGGGAACCGCAGGCATCGTGGGGGCGAAAACCGCCGCCCGGCTCGGTGCCCGCACGGTCCTGCTGGAATACGCCCGCACCGGCGGGGACTGCCTCTGGACTGGCTGCGTCCCGTCAAAAACGCTCCTATCCGCCGGACACTCAGCCTCCGAACGGTCCTTTACCGGCGACGGCACAGATTTCGACGCGGTCCGCCAACGTATCTCGAGCGCCATCGCCGCGATAGAACCGGCAGACTCCCCGGAAGCCCTGGAGTCGACGGGCGTCACGATCATTTCAGGCAAAGCACGCTTCACCGGTCCGGGTGAAGCCGATGTTGACGGCAAGACCATCCGCTTCCGACAAGCACTCATCGCCACTGGCAGCGCACCAACACTTCCGCCCATTCCTGGGCTACCTGACGCACCCCAAGTCGTCACGTCGGAGACCATCTGGGACCTGCAGGCCCTTCCCGTGCGCCTGGCCGTGATCGGAGGTGGCCCGATTGCGTGTGAGCTGGGTCAGGCTTTTGCCCGGCTCGGCTCACAGGTAACGATCCTTGCACGCTCGGAGATCCTACCCAAGGAAGACCGGGACGCGGCGGCCCTGGTCCGCGACAGTCTGCGCTCCGACGGCGTGCAGGTCATCGAGCACGCCGCCGTGGACCGGATCAGCACCGACGACGAAACCATAATCCATACCGGCGACGGACAACGGTTCGGTGCCGACGTCGTCCTCGCCGCGACGGGCAGAAAAGCCAGAACGCAGGGCCTGGGCCTCGAAAAAGTCGGCGTGGACTGCGACGAATCCGGCCAGGTAGTGGTTGATACAGCTATGCGCTCATCCAACCCGACCATCTGGGCTGCCGGCGACGTCACCACCTACCCTAAGTTCACCCACCTCGCCGGGGTACACGCCAGCACCGCCGCTTCCAACGCGGTCCTCGGTCTTCGTCGGAAAGTCAGTAAGGTCATGCCGCGGGTCACGTTCACCTCCCCGGAAATCGCCGCCGTTGGCGTCACCGAGGCCAGCACGAAGACGCAGACAACATCGACCATTCAGCACGCTCACACCGACCGGGCAATCACCGAGAACCAAACCGTCGGTTTCACGCGGCTTATCATCGGTAAGAGCGGGCGTATTCTGGGCGGAACGATCGTCGGGCCGCGGGCCGGGGAGTCTCTGGCGGAACTCACCCTTGCTGTGGATCAGGGGCTGAGCACCCGCGCCCTGGCCGGCGTCACACACCCTTACCCGACCTACAACGACGCGTTGTGGAATGCGGCAATAGCTCATGCCCGGTCAGGGTTGGAATCACCGGCTGCGAAGGTCGCTGTCAAAGCCCTGGCTGGTCTGAACCGGTGGAGAACCGACCGATTGCAACCTCGAAGGAACGCGCAATAGCAGCGGCTCTTTTCGGGTTCTTTCAGGCGAGGTTTCGGTAGCCAGCGACAATTCGTTGTGCGGCGCTGATCATGACCAGGGCCGCCCACGCCGAGGCTACCTGCCACGCCGCGGCGGGGAAGAGTAGCCACAGACAATGGGCCAGGACGGTTTCCGCCCCCTCCGCGAGTCCGCCGAGGAAGGATAGCGACCGGCCGTCGTCGATCTGGCGGCCGTTCTTTTCAGCAATGGACGAGAAGGCCAGAAAAACGCTGCCGTTGATGTAATAGGCGAAGAGCACCAGCAGGAACGGCAGCCAAGGGGCTCCGAACTGTGCAGTTACGCCGACTGCAACGCCGATGACGGTCGCCCCGTACACCACGAAATCGGCGGAAATGTCCCAGAACCCGCCCTGCCCGGCGTCGTGATTGGACCCGGGCTGCGCGGCGCGTCGCCGCGCCAGCGGTCCGTCCAAGCCGTCCGCGACCCGGCACAGCACCCAGGCGACGAGGGCGGGGAACCACCACTGGGCTGCGGCGAATCCCGCAGATGCTAATCCAAATAGAAGGTTCAGACCCGTCAACCGGTTGGGGCTGATCCATGGCACATCCAGGGCTGCCGCCGCACGGTTCAGCATCGGCGCCAGCAGCCGGCGCAACCGGGTATCAAACACCTGCGCTCCTCGTCTTTCGACGGGACCGGACGGCGAGGATGGCGCCCGCGAGGGTCAATCCGCCCAGAACCGCCAAGGCCAGTTGGGCCGGCCAACCGAGTTCGAATCCGAATGCCCCCAATGCCAGGAAGCTCATCGTCCCGGGAAGAATCCCGATCATCGTTCCGAAGAAGTAGGGCCACCATCCGAGTGCCGTCAGTCCCGCAGAGTAATTGATCGCAGTGAACGGTAGCACCGGGATCAGCCGGACCCCGATAACGGCCACGAATCCGCGCCTGGTCAGAAGCGCATCAACTTTGGCAACGCGGGTGCCGGTGAATTTCTCGACCGCGTCCCTGCCCAACGCGCGCCCCAGCCAGAACGCGGCGGACGCCCCAATCATCGCGGCACAGTAGACGATCACCAGCCCTGGCCCGAACCCGAACAATATGCCGGCCGCGATGGAGAGGATGTTTTTGGGAAGCGGTGCAAGGGTCAGGGCTGCGTACCCGGCCATGAATCCCACCGGCCCCCACCAACCAGCCCGGTCCACTAGGTCGCGCATGTCACTCACGGGCGGGACCAGCACAAAGATGACCAAGATAGTTGCAGCGACAATGACAACCGCCAAAAGCACAAGCTGGCGGATCGGGGTCAAAGACCCGGGGCGGGCGCGCATAGGTTCTCTCGCATAGTCTTTCTGCAATCCACTGGTCAGGTGCCGGTTCGGGTGTCGGCCCGCTATCGAGGATACTTGAAGCTGCAAACCCGACTTCCCGAAGGATCCCCTGTGCACCCATCTTTCAGCCCGGTACGTCGGCGTTCTCTTCTGCCTGCTGCTGCGGCCCTCGCGCTAGGGCTGACCGCCTGCTCTGGTGCCAGCGTTGAGCCCGCCGAGAATTTTGGTACCTTCGACGAGGTTCTCGCAGCAGCACAGGGGCAGACAGTGGATCTGTGGATGTTCGGAGGGGACGCGAAAGGTAACGCCTACGTCGATGACATACTTGCACCCGCGGCACAGGACCAGGGCGTCACGCTGCGCCGCGTTCCTATCGCTGACACCCCTGACGCGCTGAACCGGGTTCTGAGCGAGCTCCAGGCTGGCCGCGGTGACGGGTCGGTGGACCTGATCTAGGCTAACGGTTCCACCTTCAGTACCGGCAAACAGGCGGAGGCCTGGCAGTGCGGGTGGACCGATCTGCTCCCGAACATGCAGTACACCGACCCCGACGATCCCTTGCTGTTAAATGACTTTGGCACCCCGGTGGACGGCTGCGAAGCTCCCTGGCATAAAGCTTAGTTCACGTTCTTCTACAACTCGGACGCCATCACCGACCCGCCGACCTCGCTGCAGGGCATCCTCGACTGGGCCCGGTCCCATCCGGGCAGGTTCACCTACCCGGGGCCACCGGACTTCACCGGCAGCGTCTTTTTGCGAGAGGTCATGCTCAGCACCGCTGGCGGCGCCGATCAGGTGCCGCTGCCCTATTCTCAGGCGGCGTTTGACCAGTACGCGCCCGCAGCACTCCGAGCGCTCACGGAGCTTGAACCGTCGCTTTGGAGGGAAGGCGCCACCTACCCGCGGGACGAACAGGCGCTGAACACTCTCTTCGCCGACGACGAAGTGGACATCGCCATGACGTACGGCCCCGCCACCCTGACCGATCTGGTCGCATCAGGTGCGCTACCGGCGTCGACCAAGGTCTTGACCTTGGAGGAGGGCACGGTGGGAAATGCGAGCTTCCTCGCTCTGCCGGTAAACGCCGCGGATGCCGCGGGGGCCATGGTGGTCGCCAACATTGCTCTATCGCCGGAACAGCAGGCCGCGAAGGCGGATCCCGGAACGTGGGGACAGTTCACCGCACTCGACACGGATCTTCTCACCCCAACCCAACGAAACCTCTTCGAACAGCTGCCGGAATCGCCGATCGTCCCGGACTATGAGGAACTCTCACGCAATGCCCACGGTGAGCTGGCTTCAGAATGGGTGCCAGCTCTGAATAAGGCGTGGCGGCAAGACATCGCCACAGCCCCATGACCAGAAGGCGGGCCCCGACCACCCGACGCGCGGCGCTTCTCGCTTTGCCTGCAGTAGTCCCTATCGTCCTCGTCGTTGGGGTCTCGCTGACCGCCGCAGCATTGCAAAGCTTCGGGCTGATGCCCTTTATCGGTCCTCCCCAATTCAGCGCGGACGCCTGGACCAGGGATGCTGATGAACTGGTCCGGTCAACCGTCACCTCTACCTACGTCGCTATGGTTTCCACACTGCTCTCCCTGGTGGTCGGGTTTGTGCTTGCCGCCTATGTGCTCGCCATACCCAGGATGGGCCGAATAGTTGAGGCTTTGAGTGCCGCAACGATCCCTATTCCCCATGTGATCGGGGCAGGGGCTATCGGACTGCTGCTCTCCGACAGCGGATTCCTTGAACGACTCCTCGGGATGCCCGAGGCATTCCCCGCACTGGTCTCCGGACCCTGGTTCGTGGCCGTCATCGCCGAGTACGCCTGGAAAGAGTCCGCCTTCGTAGCCCTGGTCGTTCTCGGAAGTATCTCGCGCTCGGTCGGCGACCTCTGCGACGCCGCTGCCACTCTCGGCGCGTCTGCGGGCCAGCGTATCGTCCGGGTGGCCCTGCCGCTCTCGGCACCCTCGCTGGCCGTCTCCGCGGCAATCGTATTTGTGTATACCCTCGGGTCCTACGAAGCCGCGTGGCTGCTCGGACCGACCTCTCCCGAACCGCTTCCGGTTCGAGCCGTGAGGCTGTTTACCTCCATCGATCTCGCTGCGCGTCAGCAAGCAATGGCGACCGCCCTGGTATCCGTGGCCGTGAGCGCAGCAGTGATCATCATAGCGATCCTGGTGCTTCGCCGTCATCGGAGCCTGAGTTGATACCCGTCTTGCAGCCGGCGTCAACGTCGATGCGCCGGACCCTCCCCGGAGGGTTCCCCATGCGGGTCATCCTGGGTTGTTTGCTTGTGGTGTGGATCGTGGCGCCGATGGTGCCGGTACTCCTGTGGTCGGTCGCCGGTCAATGGCGCGCCCCGGCCGTCCTGCCGTCGTCGTACTCACTGCAAGGCTTCACAGCCCTCGCCACCCCAGACACCGCACGGGCTGCCGCATCTTCGCTTTCCCTGGGTTTGGGAGTAGCCGTGATCGCGACACCGCTGGGCTACCTGGGAGCCCTCGCCATACGGGCCCTACCTGTCACCCCTAGCCGCTTCGTCGAGTTTGTCCTGCTGGCCCCGTTAGCCATCCCACCGTTCGCTTTGGTGATGGGCATCAACGTTGCCCTCCTGCGTCTCTACGTTTCACCACCATTAGGGGTGACCCTGGTCCTGGCGGTGACAGCGCTGCCCTACACGGCGTTCATGTTCCGCAGCGCCCTGGCAAGCTACGACCACCGGTTCGAGGAGGTCGCACGTTCACTGGGAGCCTCCCCCGGCCAGGCGGCCCGCCATGTCCGCTACCACCTGCTTTCCAGCGCTACCGCCCGGGCTTTTTTCCTGGCATTCCTTGTCGGCTGGGGCGACTACATCACCACCTTGCTCATCGGTGGAGGACAACTGCGCACCCTGCCCCTCCTGCTCGGATCCGCTGCCTCGACGACCGGAAACGAACAACTCACCGCAGCGCTGTCGGTGGCCATCATCTTGCCTCCACTAATCCTGCTCGCAGGACTCACCCTTCCCGGGGTAAGGAAAAGACGACAATGAGCTCCCACCTCGAATTCAACTCCATCTCACGCTCCTACGGCGACGCTGAGGTACTTCACCAGATTTCGCTGACCGTTCAGCCGTCAGGCTGTGTTGCACTGATGGGAGCCTCCGGTTGCGGAAAAACCACCCTCCTGAGAATTGCTGCAGGACTGGATGAACCATCATCGGGTGAGGTGCTCGTTGATGGTGAGAACCTCACCGGTGTCCCATCGGAGGAGCGTGGCGTTGCCCTGGTGTTCCAAAACCGCTGCTGTTTCCCCGCCTGAGTGTGGCCGATAACGTGGCGTCCTCCGCCAAAATGGCAGGACAGTCCCGCAAAGCATCCCGGGACCATGCCATGACGTACCTGAAACTGGTGAAGCTGGCAGACCTTGCGCACCGATCCCCTGGGAAACTCTCCGGCGGGCAGGAGCAGCGCGTCGCACTGGCCCGCGCATTAGCGAGGACCCCCCGCATCCTTTTGCTCGATGAACCGTTCAGTTCCCTCGATTCCAGGCTGCGAGACGATATGTACTCGCTGATGGATGATATTCGCGCCGAGCTCGCTCCGACGATTATTCTGGTGACCCACGACCGTCGGGAGGCGTCGATCCTCGCCGATTCGATCGCGGTCCTGGATAGCGGGTGGATCCTGCAGCATGGTCCCGTCTCCCAATTGCACTATCAACCGGCGACGTTGGCGGTCAATAGGATTCTGGGAGGCCTCAATACAGTACCGGGGAGGCTGGTTGAAGGCGTCCATCACTCGGCGCTGGGCCGGTTCCCCGTGCAGCCAGGACTCAGGGACGGTCCCGCGTTCCTGGCCGTCCGACAGAAAGCCATCCGCATCGTCGCACCAGCCGACGGACCAGCAATGGGATCCGTGACTGGGTTGAAATCGTTAGGCGCCCACACGTTAGTCCACGTCACCAGCCACGGACCGAACCAACCCAACAGGCCCACGGCTGTGCTCACCATCGAGGGCCGCCGCGGCCCCGGCATACGGATCGGTCAGGATGTCGGATTACAACTCGTCAACGCCACCGGGTGGGCAGTCACCCGGTAGCAGTTGGGCACAGAATTCCGTTGCCAGGGCTAACTGTGTCCTAGATTGCAGAACTGTCCGTGCCGTCCTGTCTATCGTCGGTAGTTACCAAAGATAGGAAGGCAAGGACATGAGTTCAGCACATAGCGGGACGCGGGGGAAAAGATCCGCGACTGACCCCGGCACGTCCATGGGAACGCGTCTCATGGCCGGGGTCGTAGGCGGTCTTGCCGGCGGGGTCGTTTTCGGGGCCCTGATGGCCATGATGGGTATGCTAGGCATGATTGCCTCACTGGTTGGCTCAAGTTCGGCAATCGTCGGCTTCCTGATACACCTGATGATTTCGGTTCTGATCGGCCTAGCGCTGACGATACCCGGTGCTGGAGTGCTGACAAAGGGCCTGATCATCAGCGCCGTCGTGGGCTTTGTCTATGGCATGCTGTGGTGGGTTCTTGGTCCGCTGCTGATCATGCCCACCATGATGGGCATGCCACTCTTCACCCTCGACGCAGGATCCGGGGCCTCACTGATGGGGCACGCGGTGTATGGGCTTATTCTGGGACTAGTGGCAACCCTCGTCATCCGACGTGGCCGGTGACCACGCCGGGTCTGAACGCCGCCTGCTCCACCACCATCGTGTCCGCGGCTAGCAAAACTACGACGCTTTGGGCACCACACGAACGGGAGGAAGAACCTTTGGCCGAAACCGGGGAACCCTTCAGCTGCCTCAACGCCGTGGAGCTCTTCGCTGACCTCACGGCCGAGGAAATGGATACCCTCGACAGGATGGCCCCGCCCCGGCTCTTTCACAGTGGTGAACTTGTCTTCAGCCAGAGTCAGCCCACTAAGGCCCTATTCATCCTCAAAGCCGGGCGGATCCGGATTTTCCGGGTTGCCGAGGACGGGAAAACCCTCACCATCGCAATCCTTGAACCCGGCGCGGTATTCGGTGAGATGCTGCTCGTGGGCATGCAAATGTACGACAACTATGCCGAAGCGCTCGAAGAATCAACCGTGTGCCAGCTCAGCGCAGCAGAAGTCGAAAACCACTTCCTCTCAAACCCGAAACTTGCGGTAAGAATCTCCCGCCTACTCGGCGAACAAGTCGCCAGGTTGGAAGGACGTCTCACCGACATGGCCCTGAGACCCCTCTCAGCCCGCACCGCCGCGACCTTACTCACACTCGCCGACGCCGCCCCCCGCAACAGATTCACGCACTCCGTCGCCGTGAAACTCACCCATGAACAGCTCGCCGGGCTGCTCGGAGCAACACGCGAAGCCACCAGCAAAACCATGTCTGACTTCGCCGCCAAAAAACTGATCAGGCAAGGACGAGGCCGGATCATCATCGAAGACGCCGAAGGACTGCGCCGGACCTCCCGCACCACC
>NZ_KI914732.1:99831-135510 GCF_000520515.1 Arthrobacter sp. H20 | reverse complement strand
CCGACACAGAAACGGCCCGGAGGCTCAGGGTTGCCGCTGGGACGGTGCGGCTTCTGGGCCTCCGGGCCGTTTCGGCGACTCATCGGCCACAATGGAGGAATGGATTCCCTCCTGCCCCGCGAACGTTCAGACCCCGCACCGGGCGCCGTGCATTTACCCGGCTGGCTTAGCCGTGACCAGCAGCTGGAACTGGTTGTGGCGTGCCGCGAGTGGGCAGCCGGACCGGTGCCGATGCGGGCGGCACGGATGCCAAACGGCTCCATGATGTCGGTCAAGACGGTGTGTTTG
Source organism: Arthrobacter sp. H20 (assembly GCF_000520515.1). Taxonomy (GTDB): domain Bacteria; phylum Actinomycetota; class Actinomycetes; order Actinomycetales; family Micrococcaceae; genus Arthrobacter_D. The sequence goes on along the minus strand of NZ_KI914732.1, from coordinate 135,222 downwards.
GGCTGGCACTGGCAGCCGTACCGGTATACCAGGACAGCCGACGACGCCGGTGGCGGCCAAGTGGCCGAGTTCCCGGACTGGCTGGCCGAATTGGGTCGCAATGCTGTAGCTGCTGCCTATGGCGACCCGGGCTACTACGCGCCCGACGCAGCCCTCATCAACTTCTACGACGCCACAGCTGCGATGGGAATGCATCAGGACAAGGACGAACGCTCCGCTGCGCCGGTGGTTTCCTTGAGCATCGGCGACTCGTGCATTTTCCGATTCGGCAACACGGAGACAAGGAACAAACCCTGGACGGACGTTGCTCTTGAGTCCGGGGACCTGTTTGTCTTTGGCGGAGCGTCCCGTTTCGCCTACCACGGCGTGCTCAAGACCCATCCTGGCACCGGTGACCCAGCACTCGGTTTGAAGGGCCGGCTGAACATCACGCTTCGCGAAACAGGCCTCGCCTGATTGCATCCGGATCCTAGGGCAGTAGCCCTCGCACGTAGGCCGCCTGGCCCGCGTGCTGAAGGCAGTCTTCAATCACGCTGATCAGACGGACGCGAAGTGTTACCGGAGGGTCCCACGACGCGTCGACGATCCGGTCCAGATCCACCTCGCCGAGGCCCGCAATGAACCCCATGGTGCGAGTGTGAACGGCGCCGTAATAGTCCAGCAGGACCCCCGGACCGGCAGGATGGACTCTGTCTACCTTCGCCGACGAGTGGCCGTACCCGGTGTCGGTCTCGTCGAGGTCAAGACCGAAGCGATTCGACCACCCCTCGCTCCACAGCTCCGGCAGGCTGGCGGCGTCGGCAATGTGGCTGTCCTGAACCCTCGTGAGATGCCAGACCAGCCAGGCAATCGAGTTACCACCGGCACCGGTCCCCGGGGGCCTAAACGCCAACTGGTCAGCGTCGAGCCCGCTAACGGCTGCCCTGACCGCGTCAGGGATTCTCCCGAATGCCTCTTCGAGGACTGCAGTTGAACTCATTGGCCCGGTCTCCTTCTTTTCGCCGCAGGTTTCGTTGACCCAAGTCTATAAACCCGCTTCGCGGTAGAAGCCTTCAATATGATTGGCGACCAGAGTTGAGGCGTCAGCGTTCGGCGCGCCGTCGTCGTCGGCTCCCGCAACGATCGCGTGATAGATGGCCCGATGCTCGGAACGCAGGCGATCCGCTGTCGAGTGCCAGTTCGGAAGCCGGCTGGTCAGTTGCTGGGTGTAGGACTCGATCGATCCGCGAAGCGAGGACATCATGGCACTGATGAGCACATTGCCAGCCGCTTCGGCGACCGCCACATGGAACAACGCGTCAAGACGAAGGAACTCGGCGGTAGTGAGACCGGGACGGTCCATCTCGCCCAGGAGGTCACCGGCGGTCATCATCGACGGCGCCGACCCTTCAGCGTGGCCTGCTGCCCACGTTTCAAGGAGGAGCCGGGTCTGCACAATGTCTTCCACCGGGAGATGCGAACTAGCCACATGGAGGCGCAGGGCCGACCCGAGGGCCACGGCTGGGTTCGCGGTGATCACCGTGCCCGCACCCGGGCCGGACCCCACTCCGGCGCGCACCACTCCCATCGCCTCGAGGACACGGATGCCTTCCCTGGCCGACGCACGCGAGACATTCAGTTGCTCAGCGACCGCCCGCTCGCCCGGCAGCCGTTGGCCGACGGCGAGGCGGCCAGCCGCCAGCTCCGCTTCAATCCAGGCCAGCACGAGCTCGTGGTTACGCATCCACCCATGGTAGCCAGTGGTCGGACCACAGGCGAGAGGTGCGGGCTTTCACTGCCATCGATGCTTGCGCCACTGGGCCGGAGGACTGTAGAGTCCAGCACACGCCCTGTGGTCCTACCACACCCGGATTGAAGCGAGGTCAGCATGCCGTCCCAGACTCCCCCAGCACTCAGACGACGCATCCCGAAAGTCAGCGACCTTGCGCCACTAATGCAATTCAAAAAGCCAGGGCTGGGCGCCGCTGCACGGCTAAGGCGGGCAAATACTATTTGGGATCTCAGGGACCAGGCGAAACGTCGGACCCCCACCGCTCCCTTCGACTATACGGATGGTGCGGCTGAAGCTGAGATCACCCTGCGGCGTGCGCGCGGAGCGTTTCTCGACCTCGAATTCCGGCCAGGGATCCTTCGCAATGTCGAGACGGTCGACACCTCGGTGCCAGTACTGGGCAAACAGTCGGCTCAGCCCTTCGGAATTGCGCCCACCGGTTTCACCCGGATGATGCAGTCGGAGGGGGAGTATGCTGGCTCGAAGGCCGCCGAAGCCGCGGGCATTCCCTACACCCTCTCCACCATGGGCACCGCGTCCATTGAAGATGTTGCCGCCGCAGCGCCCGCTGGCCGCAACTGGTTCCAGCTCTACCTCTGGACTGACCGGGACCGATCGATGGAGCTGATCGACCGGGCGGCCACGGCAGGCAATGACACCCTCATGGTCACAGTCGATACCGCTGTAGCCGGTTCACGCCTGCGGGACGTCCGGAACGGCATGACCATCCCCCCGGCGCTCACTGCAAAGACAGTCTTGGACGCGTCATACCGTCCGGCCTGGTGGTTCAATTTCCTCACTCACGAGCCGCTGGCTTTCGCCTCGCTGTCGCGGTACTCGGGCACCGTCGCTGACCTGATCAACTCCATGTTCGATCCCACGCTTACCTACGATGACCTCGATTGGCTCCGCGATGTCTGGAAAGGCAACCTGGTAGTCAAGGGCATCCAGACCGTCGACGACGCCAAGAAGGCTGTTGATCATGGAGTCGATGGCCTGGTGCTGTCGAACCACGGTGGCCGGCAACTGGACCGGGCTCCGGTACCCCTGCACCTGGTACCCGAGGTCGCGGCGGCGTTGAAGGGCAAGACCACCATCATGCTGGACACCGGCATTATGAGCGGCGGCGACATTGTGGCGGCACTGGCCCTCGGCGCGGACTTTACGCTGATCGGACGGGCCTACCTGTACGGACTGATGGCAGGCGGCCGGGCGGGAGTGGACCGGACCATCGAAATCCTGAGCACTGAGACAGCGCGGACCATGCAGCTGCTGGGAGTGAACCGCGTGGACGACCTCAACCCTGACCACGTACGGCTGCTCTAACTGATCCAGCCAGACAACCACCCAGTAGCTAAGCTCAAGCGAACTGAAAGTGGCGAATCGCGGAGCCTCGGTTAATCGACTCACCCGGACCCAAAGAATCCCCCATCCACCTGCCAGACGGTAATTCTTTAAGCGTTATTCTCAGCCGCGCCTCATTATTGGCGATAAAGCATCCAAACCTCCGAGTTGAGGTTAGTATCAATCTTGAAACCTGCCTGCGCAGTTTTCACTCACTACTGGGGATCAAGCGAATGGGAGCACCGGCGGATGGATTATCCGTTGCAGTACCGTCGTGCTCGTTCGCTGGTCTACGCGATCCTTCTCTTTTGGTTGTGGGCCTGGCTGGGCAGCGGCTTCTTCATTGCCAGCCTTTTCGGATCCCCGGTTCATGCACTCCTGGCGATGTACGCCCTCACCGTAGCAATCCTGGTCTCGATCCCTGTAATGCTGCTGGCAGTCACACGGATGGTCCTGAATCGCTCGCGCACTGCGACCGGCTACGTGCCCAGCACAGTCGTCACCGACCTGAACGCCACGCGCTCAGCCGCTGCTGGCCCCACCCAGGAGACTGACTGGTGGTTCTCGGACAAAGCGTCCTAAATAGGGCAAAACCTGCGTTAATCCTTCGGGTATTTCGGAAAGGCTTTGTCAAATTGAGGCGGTTCTCGTAGGAGTCGCAAATCTATACTTTTGAGGTGACCTTTAGAGGTTCGGCACCCTTCGGTGTGCCGGACCTGTTTTGTGTAGGACCTCCCGGGATCTGCCGCAAAGTGGTCAAGTCTCTCGCCCCGGTTGAGTTAGGAAACAATATGCGCGTCTTCCGGCGATCCGCCGCGGCACTGACCGGCCTGATCCTCTTGGCATCAACCTTGCCGGTCCTGACCACAGCTCCGGCCTCGGCTGCGACTCTCGCTCCCGCGGAGACGGCTATTGTCGAACCGGCCACACCCGTGCCGGCCGTCCCCGAAGAAGCCGCACCAGTAGAACCGGGGACACGGGCCACGGCTGACGACACCGCGTCCGTCGAACAGGTAGCACCAGCGCTGACAGCTCCCGAAAACACTGCGGCGATCGAACAGGCCACGCCGGAACCAGCCGCCGTGGAAAACATGGCCGTTGCCGAACCGGCAGACGGCGCTCCGCGCTCGATCCACACCTACGAGCCCGGCTATGACTTCGAAACCAACGGGCAGCTCCGGGAGCTGCAGCGCGACGGTGGGGCAGCCGCCGAGCCGCAAGATGTTCCAGCGAACATGGAGCCCGCGCAACGTCAGGGTGCCATCAAGGTCAAGCTGGTTACCGTCAAGCTCGCTGACAGCTCCAGCTCGGTCTCCATGACCAACGCGGTCAACTCGGTCAACGTATCAAGCAACTATTGGAAGTCGATGTCCAACAACCGGCTCTCCATGTCGGTTACCTCCCAGGTTGCGGGCCACCAGACCAAGGCACGCTCCACCTGGTCCTACAACGACATCATGAACCAGGTCACCAACGAACTTCGCTGGAGCTATAGCCCCTACACCGCGCTGGTCGTCTTCATCCCCACGGCCCTCCAGGGCGGCATCCTCGGCTACGGCTGGAGCAGTAACGGCACCAGCGGACGGATCCTGATGCCGCAGTACAGCAACTTCACCACCAACGTGGTTACCCATGAATTTGGGCACGTCCTCGGCCTCATGCACGCCGATGCGCTGCAGTGTGAACGCGGCCAGAGTGACATTGCCTCTTTCGCAGGCTCCGGCTGCTACATCCGCGAATACGCCGACACGATGGACCTTATGGGCTCAGCTCAGTGGTTCCAAACACCGGTGATCAGTTCCAGTTTCTGGGATTACGGCAGGTTTGGTCGCGGGGACGAGATCCGCAATGCTGGCGTAGCGACTGGCCGCAAGAGCTATACGCTGAAACCGTGGGCGGGCACTGCGTCGAACCGGGCCGTCAAATTTACTGACCCGAAAAGCGGTGAAGTCTACTACCTGGAACTGCGGGCGCCAGTGGGATACGACAAGGCATTGGCCGTGAACGGAAACTTCGGGGTGAAAATCGTCCAGCGCGGGGGGGCTGCACCGAACGCTTCGCTGATCCTGATGCCCTCCACCAAGCCGTTCGCTGGCTACTATGCGCAGAACCACGCATGGAAGGCCGGTAGGACCTTCACCACCCACGCGGGAACAAAGGTCACTATTAACTCACTGTCCACCACTCAGGCGACGGTGACCATCGACGCCGGTGGGTCGTTCAACGACATCTACAACTCGGGCTTCCAGGGGGAAATCGAGTGGCTCCATACCAAGAAGTTGGCCACCGGGTGGGCCGACGGCACCTACCGTCCCTTCGACTCCATGAACCGCGACGCCATGGCAGCATTCATCTACCGGCATGCGGGAAGCCCTTCCTTCAACCCACCAGCACGAAGCCCCTTCAGGGACGTCTCGACCAGAAGCCTGTATTACAAGGAGATCGCCTGGATGAAGGCCATGGGGCTCTCCACCGGCTGGGGCGACGGCACCTACCGTCCACTGCAGCCCATCAGCCGCGATGCCATGGCAGCGTTCATGTTCCGGTATACCGCGGACGCCTGCAATCTAGGCGGCGCGGCGGGATTCGCTGCCCCGGCTACCGCGCCATTCAGGGATGTGCCGCGAGGTACAGAGTTCTACAAGGAGATCGCCTGGATGAAGCAGTCAGGCGTGTCCACTGGGTGGAACGACAGCACTTTCCGCCCTTTGCAGAACATCACGCGCGAAGCGATGGCAGCCTTCGTCTACCGGGTGGATGGCGTGCAGCGCAATCTCGGCGGCTGCCGACTCTAACAAGTTGGTCCTGAAGTTCCGATTCTCCGAGGGAGGCAGGTCTCTGGCTTCCCTCGGAGGCTAGGTTTGGGTGATGGAATCCGAGAAGCTGGATGACCCCCCATCCCTTGCCGCCGCGGTCTGTGCACCACCCGTTGGGTCGTTTCCCCCTCCTGAGGGTGTGGACCCCGTAGCCTTGGTGCGCTGAATACGGCAGGGTTGCCGACCTTCCAGTAGGGTAAATAGGTGGACTTCTCCCGCGACATCTCGGCAGGCCGCGTCTCCGCCTGCCCAATGGCACCGCGGCGACTGCCACAGTCGCCGCCGAGGGCCGCCACTGGCGTTGCAGTGGAAGCCTTCCGCTACCCGGTGACCGGCGTTGCTGCCGACACCAATGAGGGCATCAGATTTCGGCCGGTTACGGCCACCCTGCGGCAGCCCGCAGCCTGCACATATCAATTGAAAACGAGTCAATACAGTGAATAACATCAAGACCACTTTGAACGCTCCCCCCGCTTTGGCGAAAGGCAGCATGCGCATCGTCGCCCTCGGCGGGATCGGGGAAATCGGTCGGAACATGACCGTCTTTGAGTTCAATGGCAAGCTGCTGATCGTTGACTGCGGCGTCCTCTTCCCCGAGGAAGTTCACCCCGGCGTCAATCTGATCCTGCCCGACTTCTCAGCGATCCGCGATCGGTTGCAGGACGTCGTCGGCGTCGTCCTGACCCATGGCCACGAGGACCACATCGGCGGCATCCCTTACCTCCTGAAAGAGCGCGCGGACATCCCCCTGATCGGGTCACGCCTGACGCTCGCGTTCATTAAGGCCAAGCTCAAGGAACATCGCATCAACCCGAAGACCATTCAGGTCGAAGAGGGCGCCAGAAAGCCGATGGGTCCGTTTGACCTTGAGTTCCTGGCCGTCAACCACTCAATCCCCGACAGCCTCGCCGTCGCCATCCGAACCAGCGCCGGAACGGTCCTGCACACCGGTGACTTCAAGATGGACCAGTTCCCCCTTGACCGTCGCATCACCGACCTCGTGGGCTTTGCACGGCTGGGCTCCGAAGGTGTTGACCTGTTTCTCACGGACTCCACCAACGCCGACGTCCCCGGCTTCACCACGTCGGAAAAGGACCTGCTACCAGCGATCGATACCGTATTTCGGACCGCTCCCCGCCGCATCATTGTGTCCAGCTTCGCCAGCCATATCCACCGGATCCAGCAGGTTATCGACACTGCTCACCGCCACCACCGCAAGGTAGCATTCGTTGGCCGCTCGATGGTCCGCAACATGACCATTGCACGAGAACTGGGCTACCTCACCATCCCGCGCGGGATCCTGGTGGACTTCAAGAAGCTGCAGCAGTCCGACGACCACAAGGTGGTCCTCATCTGCACTGGCTCGCAGGGCGAACCCCTAGCGGCGCTGTCCCGCATGGCCGGTGGCGACCATGCCATCAAAATTGGGGAAGGCGACACGGTCCTGCTGGCCAGCTCACTGATTCCCGGCAACGAGAACGCCATCTACGGTGTAATCAACTCCCTCACCCAACTGGGCGCCAATGTGGTCCATAAGGGCAACGCAAAGGTTCACGTTTCGGGTCACGCGAGTGCCGGTGAGCTGGCCTACGTCTACAACATCGTCAAGCCCCGCAACGTCATGCCGGTGCACGGCGAATGGCGTCACCTCAAGGCAAATGAGTCAATCGCCGTCGCTACTGGCGTCGATCCGAAGTCAGTGCTCATCGCCGAAGACGGCGTGACAGTTGACCTGATCAACGGCAAGGCCACCATCTCCGGCAAGATTCCTGCCGGGCTGGTGTTTGTCGACGGCGATAGCGTGGGCCACACCACCGAGGACACACTCGAAGAACGTCGCCGGCTTGCCGAGGAAGGCGCAGTCACCGTGCTCGCCATCATCGATGCCAAGACCGGCGAAATGGCTGAACCGCTTGAGTTCTTCACGAAGGGCTTCGAATGCAGCCAGGATGATCTCGACAAGGCCTCGGACGCCATCGAGAAGTCGCTCGCGAACCCGGGCGGACGACGAGGGGGCGGCAACAACGATCCTGAGGACGCTATCGAGCGGGCGACCGCTTCGTGGATGCGCCGGTTCTACAACCGGACACCGGTAGTGACGGCGATCGTCGTCGACGCCTAAAACGCCGAGAAATTCACGTCATCTCCAACCCGCTAGGGGGGCGCGATGACGGGGATTCTTTGTTTTACGGGCCTGCCCGTCTAGGACCAGACCCGCTGGAAGTCAGCGACGAATTGCCGCAGCGATGTAGCAGGGTGACCCGAAAGTTTAACCACCGATCTGTTGGGGAACGCGGAGACGTTAAGCCGCACCACTTTATGAATCATTTTCTGAACAGCTATGTAGTCAGTGGATGCACCCTCGGCCGCCAGCGCTGAGAGATAGGCGTCCTCACTCGGGCGGTGGTACTGGATGGGACGGCCGAGTACCTCAGCCATAACCGTCGCGACCTGCTGGTACGTCATACTCCGCTCGCCGGAGAGGGTGTAGGCCTTGCCGATGTGACCCGGCTCCGCAAGAGTCGATGCTGCGACGCGGCCGACGTCGCGTGCGTCGATAAACGCGGTGCGGGAGCGTCCGGCCGGGACGAAGATCTCCCCGCGCTCACGGATGGGTCCTGCGTACGTTGTCGAAAAGTTCTGCATAAAGAAGTTTGGCCTGAGGAATGTGTACGGGGCGGAGGTCTGCCGCAGATACTTCTCGACGGCGTGATGGGGGGTCTTGCGGTTCACCTGAACGCCTTGCAGGGAGAGGAACACTATGTGCCGGATTCCTCTTCGCTTCGCCGCGTCAATGACCGGGAACAACTTAGCCTCCACATCCGCGATGGCTGGCGGTCGCATGAGGAACAGCCGGTCAGCGCCTTCAAGCGCCTCCTCGATGTCGGACGGCGTCGAACCGAACGAGAACGCCCGGGTCTGCGCCGGCACTGGCACTTTCTCGTGGTCGGTAGGGCTGCGGACCGCGGCAATGACCGGCTCGCCGAGAGCCAGTAAATGGTCTACCACCGCTGACCCCACCGCCCCGGTAGCACCGGTAACGAAGACAGCGGTCATTGGATGTCCTTCACTTTCGAGAGCAATGCAGCGATGTCTGTCAGTTCATCGTTGGATAGTTCGCCGAACCACTGTGCGGCGCCCACCACCTTTGCGGTTTCGAACGCGTCAACACGCTCAGCAGCCGTGTCGGTCAGACGAAGTAACCGCGAACGCCCGTCGCTCGCCAGAGCGGTTTGGTCTACGAGGCCCACCGAACGCAGCTGCTCAACTGTTTGGGTGATTGCGCCGGGGGTAACCTGAAGAATGTCCGCCAGCCGGCCGGGCGTAACTGGCTCATCGCTGTGAGCAAGCACGAACAATATGTCCAGTTGGGTACGCGTAAGTGCGGTGTCCCCAAAAGGAGTAGACCGTGGTGCCGCCACCATCCGGGAGAGGCGGACCACCTGGGCGAGGATAGTCCTGATCTGATGTGTTCGCTCAGGGTTTGTAGAGGAATCGGTCATGCGCTCACGAACGGCATTTGCCTGGCATAAGAGCGGTCCTCAATCTGCGTGACAATGAAGTCCGCCAGGTCGTCCCGGCTTATTTGCGTTGAAGCGTTAACCCCGACCCACCCCACCCGATAGGACCCGGTACCCGGTTTTTCAGTAAGCCTGGGACCGCGCACCACTGTCCAGTCCAGTTCCGATGCCTTGAGTACCTCAAGATGTCCTTCGGCATCTGCGAGAACCTTGCCGGACACAGTTTTGAGCAGAATCCGGATAATCCGATCAGGGAGCCGGGGCCGGTCAGGCGCGGCTGGCAGACCGCCGCCAGACAACGTGACGATTCGCTTCACGCCCTGCACCGCCATTGCTTCGGCAATGATGCGCGTGCCCTCCGTCTGGAGCGTGGCCGGAGAACCCTTAACCTGGCCGAACAGGGCCAGGACCACGGTCGAACCCGCCACCGTGTCATTTACTGCCCTCGGGTCGAGGACGTCCCCGCGGATAACTGTGAGCGACGGCGATGACACCTGAAGCTTGCTCGGGTCACGCACCAACGCCCGCACCTCGCGCCCAGCGTCCAAGGCGCGAGTGAGCACCCGGCTCCCGGTCTTTCCCGTGCCGCCAAATAACGCGATAGTCTCCATCTGAATACTTTAGCGACTAAAGCTTATGGTGGCTACCGGTCCAGCAGTGCACCGTCCGCCGGTCGGTTACGCCGAGCCGACAACGGCCCACGCCGTCGCCTCAATCGAGAACAGATCGACTGGGAGAAGGTCGGCACATGCGGCCCGAAGGCGGCGCCTACCCTTGGTGTCCAGTTGGCCAACGTAATCCCCGGCCGGGCCCACTCCGAGAGTGAATGGTTCCCACCAGTCGGTGAAGGACTCAAACTCCACCCGTACGGTCATCTGATCCTGTTCGCAATCCCTCAAGCCTGCCACTTTGAATAATTCCGTCAGGCGGCCTTCCCTGGCACCGGCGAGGTGCCCTTCAGCTGGCGCCAGTGGATCCATCTGGTGCGCGGCCTGCCAAAAGACTGACAGCGGACCGCGACCGCCGGAATGGTCCCAGACACAAGCTGCGACCACCCCGCCATTGCGGGTGACCCGCCCCATTTGCCGCAGGCCCTTTACGGGATCCTTCATGAAGTGAACCACCAGCTGCGCCAGGGTGACGTCGAAGCAGTCGTCGGGGAACGGTAGACCTTCGGCTTCGCCGGATCGGACGTCAACGTTGGACAGCCGACTTCGAGCGGCCCTGACGAACTGAGGAGATGGATCGACTGCTGCGACGTGGTCTGGGCCGAGGATTTCCACCAGTCGAGCGGTAAGTGCTCCCGGGCCGCATCCGACATCGAGTGCCCGGTGACCTCGGCGGACGCCTGCCAGGCGAGCGAACTCTGACGCCAATGGCTCGGAATAACGGCCCATGAACCTGTCATAAGCATCAGCCGCCACATTGAAACCCACTGCGCCACTCTACTCTCGCGGAGTATTCCTGGATATCACAAAAGGACTCCACGTGGTGGAGATGGCGATCGATGCCTGGTCCTCATCGGTTATTTCAGCATCTATTGTGACCGCTCCGCCCACCATTGTTCGATCTCCATATCTGAAATTTCGCACATCTACCGCTAGGAGCAAAGGGGCACAAGGTGGCCTGGACGACCGGGAGCACCTGTGCGTCAACGATCTACGTGGAGCTTAGGGGAATCGAACCCCTGACCTTTTCATTGCGAACGAAACGCTCTACCAACTGAGCTAAAGCCCCGCAAAAAGTACTGTAGCCGGCCCTGTGGGCGTTGGTGATCGGGTTCTTCATGATCCTCGTCGATTCGACGATCGTCTCGGTGGCCATCCCAGCTATCATGAACGGGTTGGGCGCCGATCTGGACAGCGTGGTGTGGGTCAACAGCGCCTATCTGCTCGCCTTTGCTGTGCCATTGCTGATCACCGGCCGGCTTGGCGACCGCTTTGGACCGCGTCGCATCTACCTCATTGGCTTGTCAGTGTTCACGGTAGCCAGTGTGTGGTGTGGACTCGCGGGTTCAGTGGAAATGCTCATCCTCGCTCGGGTTCTTCAGGGGCTGGGAGCAGCGCTGATGACGCCCCAGACGATGGCTGTGATCACTCGCATCTTCCCACCAGAACGCCGGGGCGCAGCGATGGGACTGTGGGGCTCAGTGGCCGGCGTCGCAACCCTGGTGGGCCCGGTACTGGGAGGCCTGCTGGTCGACTCTCTCGGCTGGGAGTGGATCTTCTTCGTCAACGCGCCGATCGGCGTCGTCGGACTGGTCCTTGCCTACCGACTCGTCCCCCGGCTTCCTACCAACAGCCACAGCTTTGACTATCTCGGCGTGGTACTGAGCGCTGCGGGCATGTTCTGCCTGGTGTTCGGCATCCAGGAGGGCGAGACCTACAGCTGGGGCACCATCGCCGGACCCATCTCGGTCTGGTCGCTGATCATTACCGGGCTGGTCCTGCTGACTGCCTTCATCCTGTGGCAGCGGCACAACCGCAAGGAACCACTCGTGCCGTTGGGCCTGTTCAAGGACCGCAACTTCTCCCTCGGCAACACCTCGATTTTCGCGATGGGCTTTGCCATTACCACCGTCGCCATCCCCCTGATGCTCTACGCGCAGAACGTGCGCGGCTTCTCCCCCACCGAGGGTGCCCTGCTGCTGACCCCGATGGCGATCATCTCCGGCGCTCTGGCTCCCCTGGTAGGGCGCCTGGTCCAGCGCGGCAACCCGAAATACATGGCCGTCTTCGGGTTCTCGGCCATGTCAGTGGCGCTCTTCTGGCTCGGCAGCATCATGACTCCCGATGTGCCGGTGTGGGCCCTGCTGCTGCCCATCTCCCTCTTGGGGCTCGCGAGTGCGGGCATCTGGGCACCGGTTTCGCTGACTGCGACGCGGAACCTGCCGCGCTCCTCAGCGGGCGCCGGTTCCGGTGTCTACAACACCACCCGGCAGGTCGGAGCGGTGTTGGGCAGTTCGGCGATCGCAGCGATGATGCTGTCCCGGTTGTCTGCCAATATCGGCGATGGCGGTGCCGAAGCCGTGCCCGGACAACAGCTCCCCGAGTCCCTCCAGGCCGGATACGCGGCGGCCATGGGGCAGACGTTATACATGCCAGCCATCGCCATTCTCATCGGTCTCGGTGCGGCACTGTTCTTTGCGCGTCCCGAGCGCAGGACGGGTTGGGCGGGTGACGAGTCGCCGTCGAGCGTCCCCGCAGCGTCGACAACGCCGAAGTAGGGGGGTGCTCACAGCTCGCCTGGTGGGCAACCTGGACCGAGGGGTCACTCTGGACATTGGTGAGCAATATGTTGCCCACCGTTGTCCAGATTGCCCACCTGAATCGACGTCGACGGTGCCCGCCCCACCGAAACCGACCACAACGCCGGGTGGTTGCCTCAGAGAACTACCTGTACGCTCTAGTTATGGCTGAAGAAACCGCAGAACACACCAGCGCCGACTCCACAGCACCGGACAAGATCAAAGAGGTCAAGGACGTCACCGACGACTTCGTCATCCGGCAACACACAACTGGGTCGGGCCTGAAGTACACCAGCACCACCGGCCGACTGGTCCTGCGCCGGGAAGAAACCAAAGACGGCAAATCCGACGGGTTCAAGCCCAAGGCCGAAATCTTCATCGTCGCCTACACCAAGGACACCGAGCCCGACGACGACGGCCAGGGCCCCCATCGTCCGGTCACCTTCGCATTCAACGGCGGTCCCGGATCGGCGTCGATCTGGCTCCACCTGGGCTTACTCGGCCCACGCCGCGTCGATTCCGGCGACACCGGGGCCATGACCCCCGCCCCCTTCGGCTTGGTGGACAACCCCGAGACTCTCCTGGAGCACAGCGATCTGGTCATGATCGACCCCGTCAACACGGGGTTCTCCCGCGTCGTCGAGGGCGAGAAGTCGGACGAGTTCCACGCCTTCATCGAGGACCGCGATCTGGTGGCCGAGGTTATCCGGCTCTGGACCACCCGAAACAACCGGTGGCTTTCCCCGAAATACCTCGTCGGCGAGTCCTACGGAACCCTCCGCGCCGTCGCAGCTGCTGGCCGCCTCTTCGACGCCTACGGCATGGCAGTCAACGGGCTTGGCCTCATCTCCACAGTGCTGAACATGTCCACGCTGCGCTTCTTCCCGGGCAGCGACCTTCCCTACGCGCTGCATATCCCCACCTACGCGGCGATTGCGCACTTCCACGGCCGCCATCCCGGCAAGGAACTAGCCGACGTCGTCAACGAAGCTGAAGCCTTTGCCGCCCGGGACTACGGGTACGCCCTGACACAGGGCAGCCGGCTCACCGCCGAGGAGTACGACGACGTCGTCGCGCGGCTCTCGGCGATCACCACTCTCGACGAGTCGTTCATCCGCCGCACCAACCTGCGCTGGCAGTACGGTGAATTCGCCGCAGAGCTCCTTCGTGCAGAGGGGCTGGCGGTCGGCCGGATTGACGGACGGTTCACGGCGCAGCCGGCCAGCCTGCAGGACTCCGCTATGACTGACGATCCGAGCATCCGCGCCATCACCGGACCTTACGCGGCAGCCATGAACTACTACGTGCGGGCGGAGCTCGGCTACGAGAATGATCTCCCCTATGAAGTTCTGACGGCTCGGGTGCACCCGTGGAGCTACAAGACGTTCGAGGGCGCTCCCGTCGACGTGAGCCACACCCTTGAACGGCTGCTGGTGCACAACCCCAGCCTTCGCGTGCACGTGGACTACGGATACCAGGATGGCGCCACTCCACACTTCGCCGCCGAATACGTGTTTGCCCACATGAACTTGACGGACCAGATGAAGGCGCGGTTCACCCACCACTATCACGAGGCCGGGCACATGATGTATCTCAAGCCTGAGTGTCGGTTGGCGCAGCTGGAGGCCCTGAAAAACTTCGTCACACCTGCCGGGTAGCCGCCGAGGAGCCTGTTCCAAGTTTCATTCGAACAGAACTCTAAGTAAGCTTAGGTTTCCCGCGGAACGCCGCGGTCCCCAAGAGAAAAGGAAACCCGTCGTGCTGCTGAAGAGAATCCTGTGGACATTGGTCCCCATCGTTGCCTCCAAGCTGCTCCGTAAGCGGCGTGGTAGTACCGCTAACATCCGCGCTGACAAAACCCGGTATGACAAGAACACCGGCCGCTAGTCTGACTGTATGACTGAAATCAACGATCTGGCCGACCGTCGGGACGGCTACGTCGATCTGCGCTCCTACGCAGCAATCGGCGATGGACGGACGGTTGCGCTGATCGCCCATGATGGCTCGATCGACTGGTATCCAACCCCGGACCTCGATTCCCCGCCTCCCTTCGCTCGGCTGTTGGATGCCGACGACGGCGGCGCAATGGAATTGTGCCCCGCGGAACCCTTCACTTCGCAGCGTGCCTACGTTGACGGCACCAACGTTCTGACCACCACATACACCACAAGGTCGGGAACGGTTCAGGTCATCGATTCTTTGAATACGGGGGTGGCTGGCCGACTACCCTGGGGTGAGCTGGCCCGCCGGGTCACCGGCCTGACCGGGAACGTACCAATGCGCTGGGCGATCCGCCCCGGCAACTGTTTCCAGACGGCATCCCCCTGGGTACAGTCCACCGATCACGGAGCGGTGCTAATGATTGACGGCACCGCACTGGGGGTGCGTGGCATCAATGAAGGCGACGTGTCGATCGAGGCCCAGGCCATTTCGGGGACTCTAACTACCGAGCCAGGCTCGCACCACCTGATCGGCGTCGTCTCCACTCACGATGAACCGCTGCCACTTCCCGATCCGCATTCTATCGACGCTGGAATCGAGCGGACAATCACCAACTGGCAGACCTGGTCCAGGGAATTCAGCTACGACGGCCCCTACGCTGGTCACGTCCTGAGGAGCGCACTTGCCCTGAAGCTGCTGATCCACAGCCCATCGGGGTCGATCGCTGCCGCCGCCACCACCTCGCTGCCCGAGAGCAGGGCTGGCGGCAAGAACTGGGACTACAGATATACCTGGCTGCGGGATACCGCCTATACACTTCACGCGCTCGTTAGGACCGGCGTCCGCGAAGAAGTTCACGCTGCCGTCTCGTGGATGCTCAAGAACCTGCGAACCCAGGGCAGAGACCTGCAGGTGTTTACCCGTCTCAATGGCGACACTCCCGAAGGCACGCGGACCCCTGATATGGCGGGCTGGCGGGGCATTGGCCCCGTGATCGACGGAAACCCTGCCGCAGGCCAGCTCCAGCTGGGTGTCTTCGGTGACCTTTTTGACATCGTGAACCTGTACGTCGAGGCCGGGCATGTCCTGGACCCCACCACCTCCCGCCAGCTGGCCGATTTGGCCGATCTCGCCTGCGACTCCTGGCAGCAGCGCGACGCCGGCATCTGGGAGCTCCCCGAGGAACGGCACTACACCACGTCGAAGCTGGGGTGCTGGCACGCCTTGGATAGCGCTGTGAAACTGTCCGAGGCGGGCCAACTGCAGCGTCCGGCCGAGCGTTGGCGGGCCGAGCGTGACCGGATCCGCGATTGGGTCGAGGAGAACTGCTGGTCCGAGGATCGCCAGAGTTACGTCATGTACCCGGGCTCTTTGGAACTGGATGCGTCCATTCTGCTCCATGCCATCAGCGGCTATGAGCGTGGGCCGAGGATGTCCGCTACCATCGACGCCCTGCGCGACGAGCTCGGAGCTGGTCCGCTCCTCTACCGCTACAGCGGCATGCCGGATGAGGAATCAACGTTTGTCGCCTGCGCCTACTGGATGGTGGCCGCCCTGGCCTATGCGGGGCGCAGGGACGAGGCGCGGTCCCGGATGGATGAGCTCTTGCCATTGGCCAACGACGTCGGCCTGCTGGCGGAGATGATCGACGGCGACGAACGGCACGAGTTCATGGGCAACCTGCCGCAAGGGTTGAGTCACCTCGCCCTCATCACCGCCGCACTGTCGCTGTCTGCGGACGAGTAGTAAATTCCTGACTACAGCCTGTGGTGGGTAAAGCGCCCACCCAGCAACGTGGCCAGGACCGGAATGTCGGCGATCTCATCGGTCGGAACCTCCAGCGGCGACTCGGCCAACACCGCGCAGTCGGCCAACATCCCGACGCCGAGCTGGCCCTTGTCCCTGCTGAACCCTGTGGCCTGAGCCGATCCAACGGTGTAGACCCGGAGTGCCTCCTCAGCGCTGAGCCGTTCGGCTGCGCTGCCGAAGACGACGCCGCTGGACGTCAGCCGGTCGATGTACGCCTGGATGGAGCGCAGCGCGGTCCCTTCCGCACAGGGCCGGTCCGAACTTCCCGCCAGCCGGATGCCCGCGTCCAGGAATGACTTGGCCCGATAAGTGAACGCTGCCCGGCGCCCACCCAGTGAATGGGCCATCGCGTCGCCGATCGGGTGAAAGAACGACGCCTGTGGCGCCACCGCGACCCCCAGGTCGGCGAGCGCCACCAGCTGGTCCGGCCGGACCACCGCGGCATGCTCAATCCGGTGCGGCAGGCTTGGTTGTCCGTTGTGCAAGGCGCGCAACTGTGTGAACGTCTCAATCGCCAGGTCGATCGCGGCGTCGCCGATCGCGTGCGCCGCAATTGACCAGCCAGCCCGGTGCGCGGCGGTCATCTGCCGCTGCAGCGTCACCGGGTCGTCCAACAGATAGCCCTGATTGACTGCTCCAGTAGTGTACGGTTCGGTCTGTGCAGCCGTCTCGCTCGACAGGGCGCCATCCAAAAAGATCTTGACCGGTCCCAACGACAGCATGTGGTCGCCAAAGCCGCTGTGCATCCCCAGTCCCAGACCGGCTTTTGAGTCAGACTGCAGCGTCTCAATGGCCGGCATAAGTTGCGCCCGCGCGTGCAGCCTGCCAGCCGCCCGGGCGTCCTGGAACGCCCCCAGCTCGTCAGGGGCGTGTCCGATCCAGCCGCCCCCAATGCCAGCGTCGGTGAAGCTGGTGATTCCCTCACTCGCATACCTGGAGGTCGCCCGATCGATTGCGGTGACGAGGACCTCCCGCGGATAGGGGCGCAACAGGTCCAGCACCAGCGCTTGAGCGGTTTCCTGCAACAGTCCGGTCGGCCTGCCCGCTGCATCCCGGACGATTCGCCCACCCACCGGATCGGGGCACCCGTCGACAAGGGCTCCGGCCCGTCGCAGCGCCTCTGTATTGGCGATTCCGCCATGGCCCGAGGTTCGCCTGATGAAAAGGGGTCTCCCAGCGGCCACCCGGTCCAGGGCGGCGCGGTCGGGAAATTGTCCGCCGAACCGGTGGTGGTCGTAGCCGCTGGCGACCAGCCAGCCGCCGTCGTCGTCTGCCTGGGTTTCAGCTGCGGCCCGGAGGCAAGCGTAGACCTGGTCCAGATCCTCCAGTTCGGAGAGGTCCACCTCCCCGAGGGTGAGACCGAACCAGGCGGTGTGACAGTGGGCGTCGTTGAGGCCGGGGATAACCACCTTGCCGCGCAGGTCAATGATCTCTCCTGCCGTCAGACCGGCCAGATCGGCATCGAGTCCTACTATCCTGCCGTTCAGGATGCCCATGCTCCGCGCCGTGGGGCGGCTCGGGTCCATCGTGATGATAATGGCGTTGGTGAAGATGAGATCCAGCTGCATGGTTCGCTCCCAGGCGACATTTGGCACAGTGACAGTATGGTTCAGGAGGTCCTACACGGTGGCGAAATGCACCCACACACCGATGACCCAGACACTACCGGCCAGCAGGGCCAGGCCGAGCTCGACCAGGATACCGATGCCGGTTGCTTTCAGTGCCGCGCCGCTGGACGACAGGGCCGGGCGGACCTCGCGCTGTCGGGCGAACTCGCTGGCGAACAGGCCGCCAGCGAACCCGACAAACAAGCCGACCACTGGGATCACGAACATTCCCACCACGCCGGCGACCAGCCCGATCACTACTGACCGGCCGGGGATCTGCCGCTGCTGGAGTTTTCGTCCGGTCAAAACCGCCCCGGCGAGCAGTCCCGCGAGGGCACACAACGCCCCGACGCCGAACGCCACCCATCCGGCGGTGCTGGAGACCACGATCGCCCACATCAGGAGTGAGCCGATGATGAGGATGCTGCCCGGGAGAATCGGCACGATGACGCCGGCAACGCCTACTGCAATCAGGAGGCCGCTCAACACGGTGATCAGGATCTGAAATTCCATAGGGAAAGTGTCTCACTGCTCCGGCACTCGGCCGTCAACGCTTGTTACCATTCAAGACCATCACTAAGGTTGCTGATAAAGACTTACGGCACCATGAGCAGGAGGAACGATGAGTACGCCAGGAACAGGGAACGACCCGTCAGAACGCAACACTCCCCCAGAGGACGCCCCCAAGCATGCTGACGGCACACCAGACTGGCGGGATTCACCCACCACCACCGACGACGACGGCGCCGCCACGCAGGTGCACCAACACGTACCCACGCGGCGCACCCCAGAACGTGGCGACGCCGACACCGAGGTGCACACGTTCAACGACTCACCAACCGATGGGCACGGCACCCCCGATAACTCCGGCACCACCGAGCGGGAACCCACCCGCCGCGAGCAGCGGGCACAGCCTGATGCCAACGCCAACACCGGTGCGGTAGCGGGCGGCTCAGGAGCGGGCGCGGCTGAGACCTCGCCGTCCACACGGACCCAGCCTGTGACCGCGCAGCCGGTCAGCCACACGGCTAACCCGGACGACGCCCGGTACCGAAACACGCACGATGACCGCCCGGCGCTTCCGGCGTCGGCCGAACGGGCAGCACTCCTACAGTATGAAAAGGACACCTTCGGTGGCATGAAGTTCGGGTCGGCGTTCTTTGGCTGGCTTACCGCCACCGGAATGGCAGTTCTGCTGACGGCGCTGGTCGCCGCCGGTGGTGCTGTGTTTGGACTCTCCACCAATACGGATCTGAACGACGCAGCCGACCGGGCTGCTGCAGACCCCCAGACCGTCGGTATCACCGGCGCGATCGTGCTGCTGGTGATTCTGCTGGTCTCCTACTTCGCTGGCGGCTATGTCGCCGGGCGGATGGCCCGGTTCAATGGAGCGAAGCAGGGTGTGGCGGTCTGGCTTTGGGCCCTCATCTTCGCCGTACTGGTCGCAGTGCTCGGGTTGATCTTCGGCAGGCAGTTCGACATTCTGGCGAACCTCAACAGCTTCCCTCGCCTCCCACTGAATGAAGGCAACTTGACCACAGCAGGGATCATCGCCGTCCTCATTGCCGTCGTGGCAGCACTCGGCGGAGCGGTCTTGGGCGGACTCACGGGAATGCGCTACCACCGCAAGATCGACCGGGCCGACTACGAGTACACGACCACTCGCTAGTCCATCGACGCTACGCTTTAACGCCCACCATATTTCCTACGAAAAGAAAGCCAGCGGCAATAAACGGTGTGAGAAAGCTGCTGCAACGCGCGGAAGGTCCACAATGATTACAAGCGTTGGCAAGGGTCATAGGTCCGGCCGGACCCTGAGCTAACCGCCCAATCATTCGGGAAATGAGCGATGGATACCTCAACGCCGCGGTTCACACACGACGGGCACTTCGGCCTGCTCCTGGTCATTACAGGACTGGTGGGATGGTTGGCCTCCGGCCAGTTGGTTCTCGAGCGACTGGCCGTCTATGCCGACCCGAACTACGTCACCAGCTGCGACGTCAACGCGTTCGTTTCCTGTGGTGAAGTGTTCAAGACCTGGCAAGCCGGTCTGTTCGGCTTTCCCAACCCGCTGATTGGCATCGTCGCGTTCAGCGTGATCATCACCACTGGTGCCATGCTGCTTGCTGGTGCAACAGTGTCGAAGTGGTACTGGCGTGCGCTGCAGGTGGGCGTGGGGTTGGGGATGTTGTTCACCATTTGGCTATGGAGCCAGGCCCTTTTTGCTATCGGGATTCTCTGCATCTACTGCATGGTGGCCTGGGCAGCGATGATCGTGCTCACGACGTTCCTGACCTCACGAAATATCCTCCGCGGCGTGTTTCCGGCAGGCAAACGCCTGCGCACGTTCCTCAGCGGATGGACGGGGACGACGGCGGCCCTGCTCCTGATTGCGACGGCAGCCACCGTGGTCTTCCGTTTTATCGGCGTGTTTGCTTAGTCGGACTATTGGGCGAAACGGCCCGGCCACAACACACGGAACAGTTCGAGCCACTGATCCACGTCCTGCAACGGTCCGGCCTCCACTGCATAAAGCCAGCGTGTTCCATCTCCTCACACTTTGGCCAAGCCATGCGCTCGGAGCGCGCGAGGGTGCTGCGAAACGACAGGCTGCGAGATTCCAAACTCTGTTCGGATAACCCGCGCTATTTCGCCGGCTGACCATTCCTCGTTGAGGAGTAGTTCGAGAATGCGGCGGCGAACTAGACCGCCGAGGACGTCAAATGCGTGCATAAGCAGAACCTTCGGGCGACTACGGCGAGGGCTTTCCACCGTTGACGTTCAGGGTTTCGCCAACCACGTAGCTCGATTCAGACGAAGCGAGGAACACGTAGGCGGGCGCCAGCTCGGTGGGCTGACCAGCACGCCCCAAAGGGGTGTCCTTGCCGAACTCGGGCAGCTTCTCTTTCGGCTGACCATCCGAGACCTGCAGAGGGGTCCAAATGGGGCCCGGCGCAACAGCGTTGACACGGATACCCTTGGGCGCCAGCTGCTCGGCGAGGCCCTTGGTGAAGTTATTGATGGCCGCCTTGGTGCTCGCGTAATCCAGCAGTGTCGATGACGGGCTGTAGGCCTGAATCGACGTCGAGTTCACAATGCTCGACCCAGGCTTCAGGTGCTTCAGCGCTTCGCGGGTGATCCAGAAGAACGAGTAGATATTCGTTTTGAAGGTTTTATCCAACTGCTCATCGGTGAGGTCTTCGAGTCGCTCGACGGCGATCTGCTTGCCGGCGTTGTTGACCAGAATGTCCAGGCCACCCAGCTGCTCGGCCGCATCGTTGACGAGTGACCGGCAAAAAGCTGCGTCCGTCAGGTCACCCGGAAGCTTGACGGCTCTCTGGCCACTTTCCTCGATCAGGCGGGCAACCTCGACCGCGTCGGGCTCCTCTTCGGGGAGATAGGACAGGGCGACGTCAGCGCCCTCACGGGCAAAGGCGATGGCTACGGCCGCTCCGATGCCAGAATCCGCTCCCGTGATGAGAGCTTTGCGACCCTGTAAGCGGCCGGTACCACGGTACGAGGTTTCGCCACGGTCGGTCTGTGGTTCCAGATCGCGGTCCAGCCCCGGCTCAGGCTGGTCCTGCTTGGGAGCCGAGATGCTCGGGAAGCGGGTTACCGGATCCTGGAAAGTGTACTGGTCTGTGTGTGACGTCTTGTCAGTCATATGTTTCCTCACTCGCCATGCGTAGGTGCGATACGGACTGTGCAGGCCGGGAGGGGAAGCTGCCACCTCATCAAACTATAAGCCTACTGACCACTCTAGGCTCTAGGTTCCGCCGAGACAAGGCGATGGGCGGCGGGATGCTGGGCTGGCGGCGGGACGTTCAATTCCCCCCCTGGCTAGAAAATTTGGGCGAAGAACCCTGCACCGATGCTCGTCACGAGAGCGACGATCAGAAGCCAGACGATGGGCACACGATATTTATTGATGAAGCGCATGGTTCCCTAGTCTAGGCGAGGCCCGCCCGACCGGAGCCGCTCTGGAAATAATTTGCCGCTCCGCCACGCTGGAGAAGAGCATGGGCAACGTAGTGGCAGTTACCGGATCAACAGGAGCGGTCGGCGGCTCGACGGCCCGCCTTCTTTCCGCAGCGGGAATTTCCCTTCGGCTACTCGTGAGGAATCCTGATCGGGCCCCCCGGCTGCCCAGCGCTACGTCAGCTCAGTGCAGCTACGCAGACCGAACAGCCGCCCTGGCAGCCCTCGACGGCGTGGACACCCTCTTCATGGTGTCAGCAAGCGAAGCGAAGGACCGGGTCGACCAACATCTGGCTTTCGTCGATGCAGCCCAGGACTCAGGCGTCAGGCATATCGTCTACACCTCCTTCTTTGCTGCGGCGCCGGACGCCACCTTCACCCTGGGCCGCGGCCACTGGGCAACCGAGGAGCATATTCGCCGCTCCGGTATGGATTACACCTTCCTCCGCGACAACTTCTATCTGGATGTCCTATCCTCCTTCGCCGATGAAGGGGGCACCATCCGAGGCCCGGCCGGCAGCGGACAGCTCGCCGCCGTGGCCCGTGAAGACGTGGCGCGGGTAGCCGCCGTCGTTCTGGCGAACCCTTCGGGCCACTCCACCAAAACCCACGAACTCACCGGACCGCAAGCGCTGACCCTTCCGGAGGTGGCAGCAATCATCTCAGCCGAAACTGGCCAGAGCGTAAGCTACCGATCCGAGACGGTAGAGGAGGCGTACGCCTCGCGGCGGCGCTTTGGGGTTCCCGACTGGCAGCTCGATGCCTGGGTTAACACCTACTCGGCAATCGCCACGGGTGAGATGGCCACCATTACCGAGACAGTGCGGGATCTCACCGGTCGCCCGACACTGAGCCTCACTGATGTTCTTCGTGCCGGCCACTAGGCTCAGGGATATGCGCAGAGACTTCAGTAGGGACGACACCTCACCAGGGGATTTCTATCGCTTGCTGACCTCGACGGTGGTGCCGCGTCCCATCGCCTGGGTGTCGTCTCGATCAGCTGCGGGTGTCGACAACCTGGCACCGCACTCGTTCTTCACCATCGCGTCTGTTAAACCGCCCATCATCCAGTTCACCTCGGTGGGGCGAAAGGATACGCTGCGTAACATCGAGGAGACCGGGGAGTTTGTGGTTAATTTGGCGCCTGAGCAGTTATTCGAACAGATCAACGCTACCGGCACGAATTTTGACCCGCAGGTTAGCGAGTTCGACGCCGCGGGCCTGACCCGTGAGCCGGGCCTCACCGTTGCCGCGCCTCGTGTTCTTGAATCCCCGGTTGCGCTTGAGTGCAAACTGCACCTCGTGCAGCCGATCGGCGATTGCCTAGTTGTCTTCGGGGAGGTCACCCACGCAGCGATATCCGAAGAGGTCCTGGATGGAGACCACCCCCTCATGGATCGCCTCAAACCCCTGTCTCGATTGGGACGCGATGAGTGGGGCACAACCGGAGCGGTGCACACCATCAAACGAATTCCGGTGGACGAGTGGCCAGGGCACTTCCGTAGCTAAGCGGGTGCTGCGGAAGTGCCGGAACGCACCGGTGAGGTAAAGCCTGCTTGACAGCGGCGAGCGTGTCAAGCAGGCTTGTCGACATGACAAGCTTGCTTGACTCTTTTGGCGACCGATGAGAAACGACCTGAGTGTCCTCCGGCGAACGACCGGTATCTCCCAGCGTGAGCTTGCGGAAGTTCTCAACGTGTCACGACAGACCATAAATTCCATCGAGACCGGCCGCTACGCCCCGTCCCTACCCCTGGCGATTGCCATTGCCCGCCATTTCCACAGCACGGTTGAGGAGATTTTCCATGTCGATTAGTAGCTATACGGCCAAGCAGAAGGCCACAATGCTTGGATTTGTGCTCACTGGCCTTACCACGCTCATCGTCACAGGACTGCTCCTCCAGGAGTATGGTCCGGGGAATATGGGCGCAGGCCTCCTCACTGGTGGCGCCGTCGGCATTCTCGCGGCCCTGATCGGCCTATGGCGGATCACCCGAACCCCTGGGCGCGCAACTACCTTCGAGCGAGCCTGGACCCAGACTGGCGACGAACGGGATGATGCGGTGCTCACCCGCTCACTGGCCGTGCTTGGACTGCTTTCCTTTCCCGTCACCGCCGTTGCTGCCATCGCCATCGGATTCGGAGCCGCCGTGGAAATGGTCCTGGCACTGCTTCTTCTGTCGGAGGTCCTGGTGGGCGCCGTCGCCTTCACTGTGATCAACCGGGGCAACTAGGTCCTAATCAGGCCAAAATCAGACCAGCCTGCCGATGTAAATTGCCTGTTTCATCGACCGAACAATTGAGCGAGCCAGTTGGACGAGGCGCGGGTCTTCGGCACCACTGACGCGCGCCCACCCGACGAAGCGCAGGTGCAACGCTCACGGGATGGCACCGCCCTCATCACCTGCTCGACATGATTTCCACAGCCTGACCAGGTGGTTTTTTGGCAGTGCATGCAGGTAGTTGCCCGGCACATACGAACTCTCTTTCGGTGGGACCCTAAGCGGACCGCTGGGTGATAGACCAAGCATTACGATACCCCAGGGGGTATGTCAAGGTGGAGCGGCACACCGACCGAAGCGTGGAAGTGTCAACTCCCTCCATAATCATGCCCCTGGGTGCATATTTACAGGTTGCGTCCAGTTTTCCTGCGTAGACTGGACCCATCCGCGGGTCTGACAATCCCTCCGTCTGCTGGGAAGCGGAACCCAACGCAGGGACACTTATTGAGTACTACAACCTCCACCCGTAGCGTGCGTGTATCCAAGCCGAACGACCTTGTCGCCTCATACTCCATCTTGCTCAAACAGGTGCGCAAGGAGGGTCTCCTCAACCGGCGCCGTCGCTTTTATGTATCGGT
Organism: Arthrobacter sp. H20; assembly: GCF_000520515.1. Lineage (GTDB taxonomy): Bacteria > Actinomycetota > Actinomycetes > Actinomycetales > Micrococcaceae > Arthrobacter_D. The sequence goes on along the minus strand of NZ_KI914732.1, from coordinate 110,328 downwards.
CTTCGCGGCCCTAGCCCTCACAATGGGCGCGGCCTGGACCGGGTTCGCCCTCCTCGGGGACACATGGTTCCAGTTGCTGATCGCCGGAGTGCTGGGCGTTGTCTTCACCCAGATCGCGTTCCTCGCCCACGAGGCATCCCACCGACAGATCTTCAAGACCCGCGGCGCTAACGACTGGTCTGGGCGGATCCTGGCGGCGGGCGTCGTAGGCATCAGCTACCAGTGGTGGATGAACAAACATACGCGCCACCACAACGATCCCAATGTGGTGGGCAAGGACCCTGACATCGAGATCGACACGATTTCCTTCATCGAGGAGGATGCGGCGAAGGCCAAGGGTGTCCACGCGTGGATCACCCGCCGTCAGGGCTACCTGTTCTTCCCACTCCTGACGTTCGAGGGACTGAACCTGCACGCCAAATCCATCGGCACGCTGTTCCGCCCCGGTGCGATCCAGGGACGGTGGATCGAGCTAGCGCTCCTGGCCATGCGATTCGGCGTCTACTTCGGCGTCCTGTTCTGGTTCCTTCCCGTGGGTATGGCGTTCGCCTTCATCGGCGTGCAACTCGCGGTCTTCGGCATCTACATGGGAGCTTCTTTCGCCCCCAACCACAAGGGCATGCCGGTTATCCCGCGGAACAGCAAGCTCGACTTCTTTCAGAAGCAGGTCCTCACCTCGCGCAACATCCGAGGCGGTTCCTTCGTCAACAACGCGTTTGGTGGCCTCAACTTCCAGATTGAGCACCACCTGTTCCCGGATATGCCCCGCCCACACTTGCGCCAGGCCGCGCTGATCGTCCGGGAGCACTGTGAGCGCCTCAAAGTGCCCTACACCGAGGTGGGCGTTGCCGCCTCCTACGGCGCAGTCGTCTCCTACCTGAACCGAGTGGGCCTCGCCGCACGCGATCCATTCGATTGCCCGATGGTCAACAAGTATCGGCACCAGTAGTCGACAACAGAAACTGCCCTGTACGTCAGAAGCGCCCGCTTGGAAGCGCCGGACCTGACGTACAGGGCAGTCTTTGTGTGTTGGTGGGGCTGAGGCTAGGCGTTCCACAGCCCGTAGGAGTCCGCCAACGAGGATATCTTCTGCGCCCGCGCCAATCGGGGAAGGTAGGAACCGTCCCCCACCACGGCGCCCGCCTCGTGAGCACTGAGCAGCTCATACGCCCACATAATCTCAGACTCGCTTGGTGAGAGGCCCTTGTTGATGGTGTCGGTGGCATCCGGCAGGAGGCAGAGCTTCCCGGTCATACCCATCGATGCAGTCACCTTGCAGGCTTCCAGCAGGGTTTCTCCCAGTGCGCCAACCGTTGGGCCGTCGATTGGGCCAGGCAGCTGCCCCACCCGGGATGCGACGACCAGTTTGGCGCGGGCGTAAGCCAGAGCCATCGGTTCATCCGAGGCTCCGGTATCGCGCCGGAAGTCTCCGACGCCGAAAGCGAGACGGAAGGTTCCCGGGGCGCTGGCGATAGCCGTCGCGTTCTCGATGCCCAGCGCTGATTCGATCAGCGCAAGAACAGGGGTACCCGCCTGGAGTCGCATGGCTGTGTGGGTGACCTGCTCCGGCTTCTCGGTCATGGCGAGCATGACACCGCGCAGCCCGGGGGCCTTCGATAGCGCCGCGAGATCGTCGGCCCAGAAGTCGGTTTCGATGCCGTTGACTCGGACCCACGCGGTCATGCCGGTGGAGAGTGCCTCTACTACGCGCTCCCGGGCCTCTGCCTTGCCGCCGGCTGGAACCGCATCTTCCATGTCAAAGACCACCGAGTCGGCTTCGGAGGTTAGGGCAGGCGCAAAGTTGGCCTCGGATGCGGCCGAGGCAAGAAGCCAGGAGCGGGAAAGCTTGGCTGGGAGCGCAGCAGCGCGGCTGTTTCTTAAGGAGGCCATACCAGAACACTACTGAACCGTCCGAGCCATAATCCACCGCAGTACCGAAGCTTACGTCTTCACTACGAGCAAAAAACTTCCTGTGGACAAGGTGGGCGTTCAACAAGAATTCGGTGGTGGACGTCCTCGTCATGCCCATACGTCTCCGCTTCTACGGTGATTGGCGCTTGCCGCCAAGGCGCGCTCCTAGTGAGCGTCCCCCGGCATCAGTCCCACGTGAGCGGCAATCTCCCGCCCAATCTGTTCCAGCAGGGTGGCTGCGTTGGCAATGCACAGCTCCACGTCAGGCTCCAGATCCGTTAGGGCAAATGTGCGCTCGAACCCGGCCGCCACCAGCTGCTCCGGCGTCAGAACAGTTCGACCACACACGGCTATGGCCCTGACATTTGCCGCCGAGGCTGCGCTTGCCACCCCCATGGGTGTTTTGCCGCCGAGGCTCTGTTCATCAAGGCTCCCCTCGCCCGTGATCACCAGGTCAGCATCACTGAGCTTCTCCGCCAGGCCGGTCAATTCCAGCACGACGTCGATTCCCGGCCGCCGTCGTGCGCTGAGCACGGCGAGCGCCGCATAACCGACGCCGCCAGCGGCACCTGCCCCTTGCGCAGTGACCATTTCCGCGACCCCCGGACCCGCCGCCGCCGCCAGCACCTCAACGAAGTGAGTAAGTGCCGCATCGAGTTCCTCGATGTCCGCGTTTGTTGCGCCCTTCTGTGGGCCGAACACCGCGGCGGCGCCGGCTGGGCCGAGGAGCGGATTGTCGACGTCGGAAGCCAGGGTGATCGAGGCTGCCGGCAGGCGGGGGTCAAGTCCTGTCAGGTCAATTCGGGCTAGGGAGGCGAGCGCCGCGCCGCCGGGCGGGAGATGGCGGCCGTCGTCGTCGAGCAGTAATACGCCCAAACCGGCCAGAACGCCTGCCCCACCGTCGGTGCTCGCGCTACCACCCACTCCAAGCACTATGTCGGTGCAGCCGCGATCCAGGGCGAACCGGATGAGGTCTCCGGTTCCCTGACTGGTGGCGCCACGCGCGTCGAGGATGCCGCCGGGCAGCACTGCCAGCCCGGACGCGAGAGCCATCTCGATTACTGCCTGCTTGTCCCGGATCGCGATCGGGGCCTGTAACGGCTCTCCCGTCGGTCCTGTGACAGTGGTGATGTGCAGTGAGAATCCGGCCGCGACTGCGGCATCGAGTGTGCCCTCCCCGCCGTCGGCCGCCGGGACCTGCTCAATGGTGAGAATGGTACTGGACCCCACTGCCGCGTGCAGCCCAGCGGCCACGGACTCGGCGACCTCGGGGGCTGAAAGCGAACCCTTGAACTTGTCCGGTGCAATCACTATGCGCATACGGCCATTACACCACTGGTGGCTACTTTACTGGTGGCGCAAGGCACGCTGAAGTAGGTCGAGTGATGGTTCAGTCTCCTGATGCTGCAGCGGTTTGACCTGGGAGGGGAGCTAACCTGGCCGTCGGAGCGATGATTACCATCGCGCCGTCCCAGATCATGAGCTTGAGGCGCACCTCGTTCCGCCTGCAACGTATTTCATGGTGGTGGTTCTTACTTGACGCTTGCGGTGGTGACCCAGGCGAATGCTTTTGCGGCGGAAGCCTTGTACTCGAGGCCAATCGGGCCCTGGTAGCCGAGGGCGCGGCTGCGCTCAATCCAGTCGGGCAGTGGGAGATTCCCGGTGCCGGGGGCGCCGCGACCGGGAGCATCCGCGATCTGGATATGCCCGAAGTCCTGGGCGTGGGCGTCGATGACCGCACCGACGTCATCGCCGTTCACGGACAGGTGATAGAAATCGGCAAGAAGCTTGATGTTGTTGACGCCGCGCGCCTGCACTTTCGCGATCACGTCCAGGGCATCCTGCGCGGTCTTCAGAGGGTACCGGTCCGCACCGCTGACCGGTTCCAGAAGAACTGTTCCATCAATCGCAGAGACCGCCTGCGCAGCGAGGATCAGGTTGTCGATGGCAAGTGCGTCTTGCTCCTCGGCGCTCACGCCGTCGATCCGGTTGCCGTAAAGGGCATTGAAGTGTTTGCAGCCCAGTCGTTCCCCGATGCCGACAACTACTGAAAGGTTGGCACGAAACTCCTCGCTGCGATCTGGCCACGAGACCAGGCCGCGGTCTCCACCCGGCATGTCCCCGGCGCTGAAGTTAAGTCCTGTTAGCTGGACTCCTGCATTGGTGATGGCATCCTCAAATTGCTGGACCTGTGACGGGGACGGGGTCGAAATGGGGAAGGGCCACCAAAATTCGACGGCATCGAACCCAGCATCCTTCGCAGCGGCCGGCCGCTCCAGCAGCGGCAGTTCAGGGAGGAGGATCGAGCAGTTAACTGTGTAGGTCATTGGCGATCCTGGTTCACTAGTCATCCCGTAATGCGGAAGCATCCTTTTATCGGATGAAATGCTAGGCCGGTTGGGGCTGGGCGGTCAACAGATCCGTCGTAGAAACTGCCGCGGCAGCAAGGGCCGTTTCTGGCGGCTCGGCGGCGGACGAGCTAGGCCGCGAGGCGGGCTTCAGCCCGGCGGAGGTGCACCATAACGCGTTCCCTGAGATCGGCCTCCTTGAAGAGATCAGCCCATTCGATCCGCAGAAATGTCCATCCCTCCTCGGCCAGGGCCTTCTCGCGTCGCCGCTCTTCAAAAAGGACTCTGTCCGTGGGCTCATAGGCGAAGTACTTGACCCTGCCATCGAACTCCAGTGCGGCCTTCAACTCCCGCCAAGCAAAGTCCAGCCGGTAGTCCCCCAGTCGACTGGACACACAGACCTGCTGGTCGGGCAAGGGTATCCGCAAGGATCGCAGGATATCCAGGCATAGGGTCTCGCCGGGAGACTCCGATAGCTGACTGGCGTTAGCCAGGACTCTCCGCGCATTCCCGACGCCCTTATGGTTGGCGAGCGCTTCGACAATATGTCGCATCTGCGTTCGATCCGCACCCAGCCTCAGCGCATGCTCAGTGGTGACGAGCGCCCGCCGGTACTGAAAGATCCTCGAGCAGTCCACCGCCGTGCGCTCCAGGGTGGTAACAAGGACGCCCGATTTCAGTGTCACCTCGGAAGCTGACAACCACCCCTGATGCTTACGCACATCACGAGCATGGCTCGTCGGCGAAACACTCGATGACTGAGTGATATGAATCAAGGAATCTGGGTTCAGCAGGAACGTTCCGTGCAATCGGGCAGCAGAGGTATGGCTATACACCGGACTTTCATTGCCTAGGTAGGCACCAACCGCGCGATGCGCATACACCCGCAGCAAACCCTTCCCGGCCGGCGACAATTTGTTCCACTCCTTGATGCATTGGTAACAGCCACGCCGTACACGAACCAGCTGGCCGCGACGCACTAAAGCGTCGATGTTAGCGGTGGTCAACCCTTGGCGCGCGAGCTCACAGGTCAACCACAGGTCCTGTCGATCCAGCCAGTCCAGAGAAGTCATGGCAACAGGATGCCCAACCCGACGCCTTGCCACCACCAATAGAGGGGATATGTGGACAACCCCTGCGACCGGTCACAAAAAGCGGCCCCAAGGCCAAGACATGCCGGGTGCAAGCGGCGGACCCCGCCCCGGAGCTCCTCGCAAACACGCCGGGAACAATTCCGATAGTGCATGCGTTTGCATCTATATACCGGCGTCGGGCGCTGGATCTACCGAGGAGGAAGTTGTGACTGCACAAACCGAAGGGCTCCACCACGTCACCGCGATCGCGGGTGACCCCCAGAAGAACATCGACTTCTACATCAAAGGCCTGGGCTTGCGGCTGGTCAAGAAGACAGTGAACTTTGACGATCCAGGCACCTATCACCTCTACTATGGCGACGAAGCCGGCCGCCCCGGGTCGCTTCTCACCTTCTTCCCCTGGCAGGGGATTCGCAGCGGCAAGGTCGGCAGCGGACAGTCCACCACCACTGCGTTCTCTGTCCCCCAGGGCACCCTCGGCTGGTGGCAGAAGCACTTCAAGGCCATCGGCGTTAACTCGACCATCACCCGCGCCTCCTCCGAGGAAGAGCGCCTGTCGTTGCGCGATCCGGACGGCCTCCAGATTGACCTGGTGGCGTCGTCGTTGTCTGACCCCCGCAACCCGTGGGACTCCGCGTCCGTTCCGGCCGAGTACGCGGTCCGTGGCCAGCACTCGTCGGTACTCACCGTTCAGGACCCTACCGCCAGCCTCGAGACGTTCACCCGCGACCTGGGCATGAACGTGCTGAGTGAAACCGACCGCAGGTATCGGCTCAGCACCCACAACGGCGAGCCAGGCACGGTCGTTGACATCGTCACCGATCCCCGGGGCGAGCGCGGGCTCGTTGCTGGTGGAACGGTCCACCACATCGCCTTCCGAGTGCCCGATCAAGCCACCCAGGAGCTCTGGCGGCAGGAACTGGCCGACCGCGGGTACGCCGTGACGGCCATCCTGGACCGCCAGTACTTCACCTCGATCTACTTCCGGGAGCCCGGCGGAACCCTGTTGGAAATTGCCACCGACACTCCGGGCTTCGACATCGACGAGCCGCTGCTCGAGCTGGGCCGTTCCCTGAAGCTGCCACCATGGCTCGAGCCCAACCGGGACACCATCTCCAACGCGGTTGCCAAGATCAACGTGCCGGCGGAAAACAACCCGTCCATCGCCACCTTCCTGAGCTAGGAGTCACCATGAACACCAGCGAACAATGGACACACCTTTACGACGCAGGTACTTCCGGCAGCCCGGTCCTGCTGCTCCTCCATGGCACTGGCGGCACTGAACATGACCTGCTGCCGCTGGCTGAGCGCCTCGCTCCCGGCGCCGGCTACCTGTCACCCCGGGGACCCGTGCAGGAACAGGGAATGAACCGGTGGTTCAGGAGGTTTGGCGAGGGCCAGTTTGACGTCGACGACGTCGTTCGCCGCGCGGGTGAACTCGCCGACTTCATCAGCTGGGCGCAGGAACACTACAGCCTGACTGATCGAAAGATCATCGCCGTCGGATTCTCCAACGGCGCGAACATCGCCCTGGCCACCGTGCTATTGCATCCGCGGGTCCTGACCGACGTGGTCGCGTTCTCCGGGATGTATCCGCTGGGAGAGCGATCCGCCGACGGCGATCTGGCGGACACCGCCGTCGCGCTCTTCAACGGAGAAACGGACGCAATGGCGCCGCTGGACAGTGTGGCACGGCTGAAATCAGTGCTGGATAACGCTGGCTCCGACGTTCACCAGACCCTCCGCGAGGGCGGGCACGGAGTGCACCCCTCGGAAGTGGACGGCGCTGCGGCATGGATCAACTCCCGCACGGCGTACACCATCTCCCAACCGCCCACCCCCTAATCGATTCGGATACCAGGATCACTACTGTCAGCTATCGCGTCGTGTTGGACCTTCGCGGTACCGATGACGATCCGATCGAACCGGTCCTGACCGTTTTTACGCCGATTTCAACTACAACGAAATTTGAACCCTTCATGGGACGCTATTAAACCCAACCGCGCATAGAAACGGTGAGCGTCAACCCGGGACTTGTCGCTGGTGAGCTGGACAAGCCGGCAATCTTGCCGTTCCGCCTCCTCAATCACCCAGGTGATCATCGATCCGCGCGCGAAGAGCCCCGCGTCGGGCCATGCCGGGCAGGACACTGAGTTGGAGGGTTCCAACGACCGCGGCGTCGACAGTGGCGACCACGAGGAGATGCGATGGGTTCGTATCGATAGCCGCTAGGGCAGAGAGGTAAGGCCGCAGCGGCTCGCCGTCGTCGATTCTGTCCCGGGTTAGGCCTAGTGGATCATCAGCGAGCAGCCGGACGATTGCAGGCACATCCTCGACGTTCGCCGTCCTCAGCCCAACATCCCCACGAACGATCCGGGTGGGGCCCGGGCCGCCCGGCCCAACCCAAAAAAGGGCGCACCCTTGTCAGTTGCGCACCCCGGACATAGCATCCAGTAATGGATGCAGTTGAGTACACGCCGACCCGGGATCAGCTCGTTTACACGTTCGGTGGCGCCGCGCCGGTCATGACCGTCCAGCCCGGAAGGGTGTTGAAGCTCTGGTCAGAAGACGCCTTTAACCACGCGCTCACCAGTGTCGATGACCTGTCGAGCGAGAAGGTGGACCTCCGGTTCGTGAACCCACAGACCGGTCCCTTTTATGTGGCAGGGGCGGAGCCCGGCGACACCCTCGCCATCCACATTGTGGACCTCAGTCCTGCCCGATCGTGGGGCGCGTCCGCCACCATCCCCTTCTTCGGCGGGTTGACCAGCACTGATCGGACGGCTTTACTACAGGAGCCCCTGCCGGATACAACCTGGATTTATGACGTCGACACCGCACGGCAGACGGTTGGGTTCCAGGCGAGACACACAGGATTCGAACTAGCGCTGCCACTCGAACCAATGCTCGGCACCATTGGGGTAGCTCCGCCGGGCGGCGAAGTGCGCTCCTCCCTGGTCCCCGAGCGCTTCGGGGGCAACATGGACTCACCCGAGGTGAAAGCCGGAACCACCGTCTATCTGGGAGTGAACGTTGAGGGCGCCCTGTTCTCCATCGGAGACGGCCATTACCGGCAGGGCGAAGGCGAAGCGTGTGGTACAGCCGTCGAGGGCGCCATGAATTCAACCATCATCGTCGAGCTCATCAAGGGTGGGGCACCGGCTTGGCCCAGGCTGGAAAGCGATAGTCACTGGATGGCCGTTGGTTCCTCCAGGCCCATGGAGGATTCCTGGCGAATCGGTCAGGTGGAAATGGTGAGGTGGTTCGAGGAACTCTTCGGGCTGCATCAGATGGACGCTTACCAGTTGCTCACCCAGACGGCTCTGGCGCCCATCGCCAACGCGGTGGATGCCAACTACAGCGTGGTGGTGAAGGCCGCCAAGAATCTATTTCCCCGAGTGCATGCTTTTGATGGGCTGCACGATGAGCTGCGTCGCCGCAGCATCAACCTTTAGGAGAACCCCATGGACCTGCAGTTGGCTGGACTGACCGCCCTGGTAACCGGCGGCACCAAAGGTATTGGCCGCGCAATCGTCGAATCCTTTGCGGCGGAGGGGGCCAACGTGGGGTTCTGCGCGCGCAACCCCACCGAAATCGACGCCACTGAAGCCGCACTGGATGGCAGCAGCGGCCGCATCTCGGGCACCGCGATGGACATGGGCGACGCCGACGCCGTGGTCCGATGGGTCAGTGATTCCGCGTCGATGTTCGGCGGGATCGACATCGTGGTCAGCAACGTCAGCGCGCTGGCCATCCCCGATACCGACGAGAACTGGGAAGCCTCCCTCAGGGTAGATCTGATGGGAACTGTCAGGCTGGTCAAGGCTGCACTGCCCCACCTGCAGCAGAGCAGTGCCGCATCGATCATCGCGATCTCAAGCGTCTCGGGCCGCGAGGTGGACTTTGCGTCCGGCCCCTACGGCACAGTGAAATCGGCTCTCATCGCGTACATGGCCGGTTTGGCGTTCCAGCTCGCCGAGAAAGGTATCCGCGCCAACACGGTCTCCCCTGGCAACACCTTCCATGAGGGTGGGGTGTGGGAGAGCATTGAGCAGGGTAACCCTGAGTTGTACGGCATCGCGATGGGCCTGAATCCAACGCACCGGATGGGTACACCGCAGGAGGTCGCTGACACCGTGGTCTTCGTTGCGAGCCCACGATCCAGCCGGACCACCGGCGCCAACATTCTGGTCGATGGCGGGCTGTCGCGGGGCATCCAGTTCTAGCGCGTTTCAGGGTTACATTCGCCCGAATCTGGCCCGGATGATGGCAAAGAGTCCGTAAGAGATCAGGCCCACGGCGATGGCAACTAGGACCACGTTGCCAAACGGGTGGTCCTGAAGGGCTTTGAGACCACCGTCCAGGCCCGTCGACTGTGACGGCTGATTGGTAGCGGCGGCGAGGACAAAGAGTAAACCCATCAGAATCAGCGCAACACCCTTGGCCACACGCCCCAGCATGCCGAGCGCATCGATGATGGCACCTCGACGCGAGTCCTCAAAGTGCTGCAGTTCGGGTCTGAAAGTTCTTCGCACCCCTTTCACCACAAAGTAGCCGCCAATCCCCAGCACCGTCCCGCCCACAGCGAAGACAACGATCAGGCCCAGCGGGTGAGCCATCATTGCAGTGGTGAAACCCCGTGTGAACTCGCTCGAGTCTGGGCCATCCCCCAAGGCAAATCTCGCCATTGTCGCCGCCATGAAGCCGTAGGTGATCGCCAGCGACCCGGAGGAGACGGCCTTTTCAAGACGCTTCCCCGCTGGCTTCCGACGCGGACGAAGCGTTGCCTCACTGAGCTGCCAGAGGGCCAGGCCAGCACAGCCCAGTGCACTTGCCCACATGGTCCACGGCCCCGCGGTGCCGGAAGACAACTGCTCTAGCGCCCCGGTGGGCTCGGCCTGGCCGGTCCCACCGAACGCCACCTGCAGAGCAATAACGCCAATCAGGATATGCACAACTGCCAGCACAGCGAACCCGAAACTTGCTGCGACGTCCAGTGCCACACCATCGGAGATGTTCTCGGCGGTATCCGCGATCCTATTGTTTTCCCCAGCAGACATCCATGCTCCCTCTTCTACCAGTGGTTCCACCCTGGCTGGCCTGCAGAGTGGCTCGGCGGGAGGCGGATAAAAGGCCATTCACTC
>NZ_KI914732.1:84906-99731 GCF_000520515.1 Arthrobacter sp. H20 | reverse complement strand
TAAAAGGCCATTCACTCCCGGTCGCCGCCCGCCGCCCTCAGCTAGAGGAACAGATCCGCGTAGACCCGTAACGCGTCCCGCACAAACTCGGCGCCACCTTGGCCCCCGTAGTTCTTCCCAAACCGGGGGTCAGCAACGTACAAGTCGCCAAGGCCCAGCACGTAGTCCTTCGACAGCCGGCCGCCGGAGCTGGGGACACCAGGCGCCCGGGATAGCCAGGCGACATGCCGTGCTGCCAGCGCCTGAGCAGGGGCGCTGCCCGGCGCGATCCTGCTGTTGGCGGCATCGGCCCAATCGGCCCCGAGCTGGGCCGCGTGCTGAGCGAACGCTACCCTCTCGGCATCGGACTTCGCCCGCCACCATGCATCGCCGTGGGCGTAGGTGTCCTTCCCCCACCGTTCCTGAACCTCATCCTTGTACTGCGTGTGGTCAAACCCGTCGAACATGTTCTCAGCCATGAGTTCTTCACCCTTCTCCAAGCGATTGACCGTGTCGTCAACCGATGTAATCTGCCGCGCCAGCCGGTTCTGCTCCTGCCGTAACCATTCAAGATGCCCATGCAGCGCAGCGACAGGCTCAGCCTCTCCTTCCAACACCGAGGCAATGGCTGGCAGGACAAGGCCCAGTTGGCGAAGCATCAGGATGCGTTGCAGCCGAACCATGGCATCGTCGTCGTAGTAACGCTTCCCGTTGTTGCCGATGCGGGACGGAACCAACAGTCCGACGTCGCCGTAGTGGCGGAGCGTTCGGCTGGTGGTTCCCGTCAGTCGAGCAATTTTCTGGATGGGCCAGTCCATCGTGCCTCCTTTCAATTGACACGCTCAACGCTAATTCTTGACGTCGCGTCAATGTCAAAGGCTGGTGGACGCTAGCCGCCAGAATCTCCGTCGGCCAGCGAAAGTGCGGTGCTAAAGTTCGAGAACTACGCCACCGGCAGACCGCCTAGCTCAGGGCCCCGGAAGACGGTTGCACGGACGGGGAGATAAGACCAGTGAACACTCACGACGAGGCTCAGTTCCTTACCGAAGCGATCGCGCTGGCCGTCGCTAATGTCCAGAACGACGGCGGCCCCTTCGGTGCGCTCATCGTCACCGGCGATGGGCGCAGCTTCGACGGAGTCAACCGCGTGACCGCCAATAATGACCCGACGGCGCACGCTGAAGTGATGGCCATCCGGAACGCCTGCACCTCTTTGGAAACTTTCGAACTCTCGGGAAGTACCCTCTACACCAGCTGCGAGCCCTGCCCGATGTGCCTCTCGTCCGCACTGTGGGCCCGAGTCGGGGCGGTTGTGTACGCGGCTGACCGCTTCGATGCTGAGAATGCCGGTTTCGATGACGCGGCGTTCTACAACTTCTTCGACACCCCAGAGGAGGAACGGTCGATGCCGGTGCGGCACTACCACCCGGCTGCTGGGCCGCCGCTACCGGCGTCGGCGCCGTTCGATACCTGGCGCGCCCTGACCGCGCGGGTCGACTATTAGAAAAGCCGCCGTTCTCTCAGGACCGGAGCGTCAGGTGCACCGCCGGACGCGAGGGCGTCCTGCGCCTCCCCGAACAGCCAGACCACCGCCGCATCACCAAGTGATGTAATGACACCGTCAGCTCAATCCGGGGTGCGCAAATAGTCCAGTTGCGCAGCCACCGACGTTTCGGCTGCCCGACGGACTGAGCTGTCGACGTCGGCATAGACCACGTCGGTAATCTCCTGCACCGAAGCCCCAGCGCCGAGCTCCGCGAGCGCCGACCGGACCTGGTTCAGCCGCTCGTGCCTGTGCTGCAGGTAGGCGTGGGAGATCACCGCGAGATCCGGGAGCATCGGCCCGTGGGCGGGAAGCACAGCCGCCGGCCCCAGCGCGCTGAGCCTTGCCAGAGACTTAAGGTACGGGCCGAGACGGCCATCGGGGTAGTCAATGATGGTGGTGCCGCGGCCCAGGATCGTGTCCCCGGTGAGGACTGAGCCGGTGTCGCCGTCGTCAGGCAAGTGAAAACACGCCGAGTCCGAGGTGTGGCCCGGAGTCGCAAGGACCCTGATGCGCACGCCCGCCGCGAGGATTTCCTCGCCGTCGACCAGCTGATCTCCCCCATGGCAGTGCGCAGGATCCATTGCACGCACTGGCGCACCAGTTAACTGGTGGAAGCGCGCGCTGGCTTCCGTATGGTCGGGGTGCCGGTGGGTGATCAGAATGAGTTCCACCGGCCCGGACCCTGCGAGCCCGGCAAGGTGCTGCTCATCCAGAGGGCCAGGGTCCACGACGACGACCGGTCGCACTTCCTTTGCTGCCACACTCGGCTCTGCGATGAGGTAGGAGTTGGTGCCCTCGAGGCTCATCGGCCCTGGGTTGGGCGCCAGCCGGTAGCGAGTCTGGGGGCTGCTGGACATCAGGCGCGCTGTGGGTGTGGACATGCGTCTACCCTAGCGAGCTGTTAGAGAGGCGCCGCTCCGGTCCGATAGAGTGCGCTTACATGAGGACCTCCCCCAGCGACGCGGCGCCGGCAGCTCCCCGCCTGGCCGTCAGCGTTCTGATGCTGCGCGGCGATGAGATTTTCATCCAGAATCGCTCGCTCACGATGGATTTTGCCGCCGGCGCGGTGGTGTTTCCAGGCGGGCGAGTGGACGACGTCGACCACGTCACCGCTCAGGCCCAGCCCGCCCCAGCGGCTTTGTTGGCAGCTCATGCGCGGAGCTGGGCGGAGACCAGTGTGGTCTCCGATGATCGGAATGACCCGATGGACGCGTCAGGGGTGTTGCTTGCCGCAGCGGTCCGGGAAGTGCTGGAAGAGACAGGCGCGATCCTGTCTCCCGCGGACCTGACACCGTGGGCTAACTGGATCACCCCTCCCAGCTACGGCAAGCGCTTTGACACCTTCTTCTACCTGACGGTGCTAACACCCGCGGTGGATCCACAGCACAGGACCACTGAGGCAGATTCCTCCCACTGGGCGTCGGTCAGGAGCATTCTCAGGGGGGCGGCGGAGGGTCGGTTGGAACTGATGCGACCCACCGAAGCACTGCTGATGGAACTAGTTGATCTGCCGGGGAGTTTCCCGGAGACGGTGCAGCAGCTCGTGAGGGCCCCGCGCCGTATTTCGCCTGTCGGCCAGCTCTAGGCGGTAGTGTCTTGACCAAGTTGCGACTGCCGCGGCGCGTCGATGGGGGAATCATTGAACTGGATCCGCACACATAAAGTACTAGCGGGAGGCCTGGGGGCCGCCGTCCTCGGGCTCGTGTTGCTCGTTGCCGCAGCTACGACACAGCCGCCCCTTGAGTTCGGTTGGTTTGCCTATGCGCCGCTGTCGGATTCGGTTTTCCTGCCCGGGCCGACCGCAGGGGAGATCTTCGGCAGTGGTTTGACCGCTCTGGGCTTGATGGTCATTGCCGGCGCCCTGGGATATCTTCGGGGACGGCGCGCGCCGTGACCCCATTCATTCTCCGGCCGGTCGCCGTGTGCCTCCTCGGCCTGTCGCTTGTGCTGATCCTTGGTGGGGTGTCGATCCTGTTCGCCGCCGGCCCTGTCTCGCTCCCGTTCCAGCCCCCTAATGATGATGCGAGCATCGCCTATTCCTCCGGGCTGGTGATAACTGTCGACGACAGACGCACGCCCTCCGATCTGCTCGCCGCGTGGGGCGGCGTACTCTTCCTTGCTGGGCTGATAGTGAGCGCCGCGGCCGCCGGGCTCCGCCTCGGACAGGAGTCAACGAGTCATGAATAGGACAAGTTGGGCGAGATTCAGTTGGCCGGTAGCGGTTCTGCTGGTGGGCCTTGGGTTCGTCATTGTCGGAGTCCTCATTGCTGCCACGTCCGGGCTGGATTCGGCTGATCTCGGCTCTCACCCAAGCGTTGTGCACCCGGCCTTCGGGGGCGGCATCATCGCCGAACCCTTGGGTATCGCGTTGCTGGCCGCCGGATGCGCCGTCGGGGCGGGCCTGCTGGGGTATCTGATCGGTGAACGGCGTCGCTAGGACTGGGACAGCACACTGTGCGGGAGGGCACCAAAACTCAGATCGAATTATCAGGAAACCGGGGTAACGTTCAGCTATACCCGTTGTGGTGGCGGTGCTTGCTCAACATAGGGAGATAAACCATGAACCGTACATGGCGAAACTGGGTGCCGGCCGTGGCCGTCACCGCCGTCGTCGGAGCTGGGGCCCTCGTGGTCCCACTTACTGCCAACGCTGCGGTCGATCTGCCCGATCTGAGTGCGGCCGAAGTGCTGGAACTCGCCGCAGGACACTCTGTCGACACTCTCTCCGGCACCGTTGAGCAAACCTCCGATCTCGGCTTACCTGATCTGTCACTGATTGGGGGAGCAGGCGGCGGAGGCGTGGGGGCGGGCCCTGCACCGGGTGGCGAACCCGACGGCGCAGCGAGCCCCGAAAGCGCCGCACTTGAGCTCCTCACCACCCCACATACGGCACGGGTCTTTCTTTCTGGTCCCTCCCAGGCCCGAATCCAGGTCATGGACCAAATGGCTGAACGAAATATCATCCTCAATGGGGGGGATCTGTGGTTCTATGATTCGGAGGACAACTCAGTTGTCCACGCCACGCTGCAGGATCACGAGGCAGCACTAACTGACCTGCCCGACATTCCGACCCCGGACCAACTTGCTACCCTCTTCCTTGAGAAGGTGGACCCGTCCACCGAACTGACCGTCGGCCCTGACCGCTCGGTAGCTGGCCGTGCCGCCTATCAACTCATCATGACACCACGCGCGGACGAGACCCTGGTTGGAGCTATCACCATCGACGTCGACGCCGACACCGGGTTTCCCCTCGCCGTCAGTGTCGCTGCGACGGGTGGAAGTACTCCAGCCTTTAGCGCAGCCTACACAGACATCTCCTTCGACGCGCCGCTGGCTGAAACCTTCGACTTCACCCCACCTGCGGGTGCCACGGTAACTGAGACACCCGAGCGCGCCGGGCACAGCAAACCTGACTCAAACTCACTCGATGAGTACTCCCAGGACAACGCCGAGCCAACGGTGACCGGATCCGGATGGGAATCGGTGGTCGAGTTCCCGGCCGGGGCCTTCCCAACCGATAACCCGGAGATGACCGGAATGCTTGACCAGCTGAGCACCCCCGTCAACGGCGGACAGCTGCTGCAGACCCGTCTGGTGAACATTTTGCTTGCCGATGACGGTCGGGTTCTGGTTGGGTCGGTACCGGCCGATCGCCTCCAAGCAGCTGCCGACGAGTGAGGGACCAGGCGTTGCCGGAGGGGACGGTCGTCCAGACCCGGGGCCTCACCAAACGATTCGGTGGGCAGAACATCCTCAACGGCATCGATCTGTCAGTACCAAAGGGTGCAGTCTTCGGTTTCCTGGGCCCCAACGGCTCAGGCAAGACCACGACCATCCGCATCCTGTTGGGCTTGGCTACCGCCACCTCCGGGGAGGTCGAGGTGCTGGGGCGCAGCATCCCGAAGTTTCTACCGGAGGTACTTCCCCGGGTCGGAGCTCTCGTCGAGGGGCCGGGCTTTTACCCCTTCCTATCGGGGCGCGCCAATCTGCACCGCCTGGACGCAGCCGACCGCTATGTAGACCCGGCGACCCGCCGCGCACGCACCGACCGGGCACTGGAACGGGTGGGACTTTCGCAGGCGGCCGGCAAAAAGGTTGGAGCGTATTCGCTCGGAATGAAACAGCGACTGGGTATCGCTAACGCCCTGCTGACTCACCGGGATTTGATTGTGCTCGACGAGCCCACCAATGGTCTCGACCCGCAGGGCACCCGGGAGGTACGCCATTTGGTTCACTCGCTCACAGCTGAAGGCACCACAGTCTTCGTCTCCAGCCATCTGCTCGCAGAGATCGAACAGATGTGCTCCCACGTGGCGGTCCTTCGAGCAGGCAAGCTCGTAGCGCAGGGAGCACTGAGCGAGCTGCGCGCCGCCGGGCAGACCCGGGTTGAGGTGCTGACCCCAGACGTAGCGGACTGCCTCAGGGCATTGGCCGGTCTGGGACTGACTCCCGAAGAATCGATTTCCGCCCACCAGCCCCCCCTGAGCCTCGGACCGGCCGTCAGCGCACCGTTGACCGACAATGTGCAACCCGAGACCATTGTCGCCGCCCTGGTGTCCGCAGGGGTCCGGGTGAGAGGCTTTACCGTTGACCAGGTGAGACTCGAGGAGCTCTTCGTGGCCCTGACCGGGGAGGGGTTTGACGTTGTCCAGTAACGATACTGAGCGGAGCGCCGAACTACGGCAAGCATCGGGGTTGGTGTTCCTGACCTCTGAACTAGCGACCCTGTTCCGACGACGGCGCACCTGGGCGCTGCTCCTGGCCCTCGCAGCGATCCCAGTCCTGATTGCCGTAGCCGTCCGGCTGACCTCAGGTCCACCGACTGGAAGGGGTCCTGCCTTCCTCGACCAAATCACCCAGAACGGTCTCTTCGTCGCGGTCGCAGCGATCACCGTGGCGATCCCCCTATTCCTGCCACTCACTGTAGGGGTGGTGGCGGGAGACACCATCGCTGGCGAAGCGAGCACTGGGACCCTGCGTTACCTGCTGGTCGCCCCCGTGGGACGCGGGCGCCTGTTGGCGGTCAAGTTCGCCGGGGCGGTCGTCTTCTGCCTGGCTGCGACGCTCGCCGTCGTCCTGGCAGGGACCCTTATTGGCGCCGCCCTGTTCCCCGTAGGCCCCGTGACGCTTCTCTCCGGCGACACTGTCAGTATTGGGGAGTCACTGCTGCGATCCGGTCTGATCTGCGCATACGTCACAGTGTCGCTCACCGGACTGTGCGCCATTGGTCTCTTTGTTTCAACCCTGACCGATGTGCCAGTGGGAGCGATGGCTGCCACAGTGGTGATTTCAGTTGTTTCCCAGGTGGTTGGCCAGCTCCCACAGCTGGAGGCGCTGCACCCCTGGCTTTTGAGCCACTACTGGTTTGGTTTCGCTGATCTTCTCCGACAGCCGATTGAGTGGTCGTCCTTTGCAGCGAACGCACTCCTACAGTCTGGCTACGTCCTGGTCTTCGGGGCCCTTGCCTACGGCCGGTTCACCACGCGGGACGTCCTCGCCTGAAGTCGTCGTGTTCACGTGGAACTGCGTCGGGCATGCACACCTCCTCGAGTGCTTCGATCATCCGCTCATACTCTTCGGGGCTGATGACCACCGCGGCACGCTGGCCACGGCGCTTGGGAGATACCGCCTTGTCCTAGGCCCCAGGGATCAGGCCGGACAAGTTGTTGCGGGCGTCGGCGACGCCAACTTTCGACATTGATCTCTTGTACTTTTTAGGAGGTGTGATGCATTCGACATTGGCGCAGAGGTCTGCCGACCCGACAGGGCGGCGCCGGTAACGCAGAGGTCGCCGACACCGCCCGTATCGCTTTTGTCAGTCCACCAGTTCGTAGGCGGGCAGGGTGAGGAAGTCCGTGTACTCCTCGGAGACGCAGATGTCGGCGATCAAGCGGCTGGCGGGTTCGTAGAATCGGGCGAATGCGTCCTCGCCCACCTCGCCACGCAGCCGCTCGGTTTCTTCGGCCAGGATCCCGGTGACCAGTTCGGGCGTCACCGTATTGCCGGTATCAGAGAGCTCCACCTTGTTGCGGATCTGCTGCCATACCTGGGACCGCGAAATCTCGGCTGTCGCGGCATCCTCCATCAGGTTGTGGATGGCCACCGCTCCGTTCCCGGAAAGCCAGACCGCCACATACGCGACAGCGACATACAGGTTGGCGTGCATCCCAGCCTCAGTGACCTCGCCCTCGGCCGAGCCGATGTCCAGCAGCTCGTCAGCAGTAACCTCAACCTCGGGGCGCTGCCGATCGATCTGGTTGGGCCGTTCGCCGAGCACGCCATCGAAGACCTCCCGGCACAGCGGTACCATGTCCGGGTGGGCCACCCAGGAGCCGTCGAAGCCGTCGTTAGCTTCGCGCTCTTTGTCAGCCTTCACCTTGGCGAACGCCTGTTCGGTGATGGCTGGTTCGCGCCGGTTCGGGATGAACGCCGCCATGCCGCCCATCGCAAACGCGCCGCGCTTGTGGCAGGTCTTGACGAGCAGTTCGGTGTAGGCCCGCATGAAAGGAGCCGTCATCGCCACGCTGGCGCGGTCCGGCAGCACAAAGGCGTCGCCGCCGTCGCGGAAATACTTGATGATGCTGAACAGGTAATCCCAGCGGCCGGCGTTCAGACCCGACGCATGATCCTTCAGCTCGAACAGGATCTCATCCATTTCGAACGCTGCAGGGATGGTCTCGATCAGAACCGTCGCCCGGACTGAGCCCTGCGGAACTCCGACGTAGTCCTGCGCGAAGACGAACACGTCATTCCACAGCCGCGCCTCAAGGTGGCTTTCAAGCTTCGGCAGGTAGTAGTACGGGCCGCTGCCGTTCTCCAGCAACTGCTTGGCGTTATGGAAGAAGTGCAGCCCGAAGTCCACCAGCGCGCCGATGGCCGGTTCGCCGTCGATGATGATGTTCTTCTCGGGCAGGTGCCAGCCGCGGGGCCGGGCGACGACGACGGCGAGTGGCACGTCGGTGCGCAGCGAGTACTCTTTGCCCTCGGGCGAGGTGTAGCTGAGCTGTCCCCGGGCGGCGTCGAGAAGATTCAGTTGGGCATCGATCACGTTGTGCCAGGTCGGGGCGCTGGCGTCCTCAAGATCAGCCAGCCATACCTTCGCGCCCGAGTTCAGGGCATTGATTGCCATCTTGGCTGGTGATGCGGGCCCGGTCATCTCAACGCGTCGGTCCTGCAACTGCGGCGGAGCGCCCGCAACTGTCCAGTCGCTCGTCCTGACTTCCTTGGTGTCTGGAAGGAAATCCAGCCGGCCCGTGGCCGCCGCTTCTTCGCGGCGGACATTGCGCGCAGCAAGCTTCTCGTCCCGGGTGCTTCGGAAACGCCGGTGCAGTTCCTCCAGGAAAGCGAGCGCACCGGGACTGAGGATAGTGCCCGCCCGATCAACGGGCAGGGGATGCCTTGGTTCGATAGTCATGTGCTGAGCTCCTGTCGTTTACCCGCCAAGTCGGCGGTGGCCTCTGCTGCCACTACGGGGCGGGACTGTGCAACGCGAACACTCCCACATCCCGATTTCATATTATGGATATTATTATCTGACAGATGGAATCGCAAGCCAATCGGATTCTCGATTCCACTGAGTGGAAAGTAGGATAGTCTCAAAAAGTTTCCACTCGTAGCTCAGGCTGGCTGAAGGGAAACTCTAGAGCTGGGAGGGTCACATGGCTGAGAAAGCGGCTGGCGGCGGAGTGCAGTCCGTTGAGCGGGTCTTCGAACTGCTCGAGCTCATTACAGACGCTGGGGGCGAAGTGTCCCTGAGTGAACTGTCATCCTCCACAGACCTCCCGCTGCCGACCATCCACCGGCTCCTGCGCACGCTGGTCACCAAGGGTTATGCCCGCCAACTCCCCAACCGCCGCTATGCGCTGGGGCCCCGCCTGATCCGACTCGGCGAGGGGGCGAACAAACAGCTCGGTGCCCTGGCACGGCCTCAGCTGAAGAGCCTGGTGGATAGCCTGGGTGAGACCTCCAATATGGCGGTCCTGGATTCGGACATGGTCATCTACATTGCCCAGGTACCTTCCCCTCACTCGATGCGCATGTTCACCGAGGTGGGGCGCCGCGCGCACACCCATGACACCGGCGTCGGGAAAGCGATCCTCGCGCAACTGAGCAACGACGCGGTGCGAAGCATCGTTGCCCGTGCGGGCATGCCCACACCCACTGACAAGAGCCTCAAGACCATTGACGAACTACTGGCGGAGCTAGATCTCATCCGCGAGCGCGGCTACTCCATTGATGAGCAGGAACAGGAGCTTGGTGTCAGGTGTTTCGCCATGGCAGTGCCCAACGCGCCGACGCCTAGCGCCGTCTCGGTCTCCGGCCCGGTCTCCCGCGTCGATGAGCGTTTCGCTGAGAAGGCTGTCCCGCTGTTGCGTGCAGCGGTCCAATCCATCGCCGAGGAACTGAACCTCACTGCCTGACCCAGTATCCGGGGAACCCTGGCCGGAGTAACATCCTCAGCATGGACATCGAGGTGCACCCCGCCACAGCCGACCGATTCGACGACGTCTCGTCCCTCCTCAGACCGCGCCGGGAGGATGCGCCCAGCTGCTGGTGCCTTGCCTACCGGCTGAGCTCCGGCGAGCTGAACTCCCTGACCGCCGCGCAGCGCCCCGAGCGGGTGCGTGAGTTGTGCGGCGGCGATCTGTCACCCGGCGTCATTGCCTATCGCAATAGCGAGCCCCTTGGCTGGTGCGGCATGGGGCCGCGCGCAGGCATGGAACGGCTCGTACGTTCACGCACCATCCCCGCCATCGATGAACGCCCGGTCTGGAGCATTGTCTGCTTTGTCGTAAAAACTGGTCACCGCCGCCAGGGTGTTGGTCACGCACTGCTTGCCGGGGCCATCGACTATGCCCGGGCCAAGGGGTCACCTGCCCTGGAGGCATATCCGGTAGACCCGGGTGGCTCCCGCATCAACCCGACCCTCGCGTTTGTAGGCACCTCCAGCATGTTTGAAAACGCAGGGTTCAGGCGTATCAGAGAAACCGATTCACGCAGCGGTGGCCTGCCCCGATGGCTCATGCGGATGGAGTTGCAGGACGAAGTGTCCACCTAAACACCGGCGCCAGGCCCCGGTCCCGCCGGTAAGTTTGTAGGGTGGAGTATGGATGCCGTCGATGCCCTCAACGAGATAGCCTTCTGGCTCGAGCGCAAAAGGGCGCCAACGTTCAAAATTAAGGCCTTCCGCAACGCCGCCGAGGTTCTCGGCGAGCTCACCGCCGATGAACTCGTGGCCCGGACCAGGGACGGCCAGCTCAAGAGGATGAAGGGAATCGGGGCCCGCAGCTTGGAAGTGGTCTCCCAGGCGATCAACGGCGAGATTCCCGACTATCTGGTCGAACTGCGCGAGCAGTCCGCGGCTACCCTGGTGGAGGGCGGCCACTCCCTCCGGAGCTCCCTTCGCGGGGATCTACACAGCCACAGCAACTGGTCCGACGGCGGCAGCCCCATCCACCTCCTGGTCGAGGCTGCCCAGGCCCTCGGCCATGACTACCTAGCCCTCACCGACCACTCGCCCCACCTCACGATCGCCAACGGCCTGAACGCACACCGCCTTACCGAGCAGCTTGAGGTTGTCGAGCAGATCAACGACGGCGCCACCGGGTTCCGGCTGCTCACCGGCATCGAGGTGGACATCCTGGAGGATGGCACCCTCGACCAGACGTCTGAGTTGCTGGGTCGGCTGGACGTCGTCGTGGCCAGCGTCCATTCGAAACTTCGCGCTGACCGCTCCACTATGACCCGGCGGATGCTCGGCGGCATCCGGCACCCGCAAACCAATGTCCTGGGGCACTGCACCGGCCGCCTCGTGGAAGGATCCCGGGGTACGCGCCCGCCGTCGGAGTTTGACGCGGTAAAGGTCTTCGCGGCGTGCGCCGAAAACAACGTCGCCGTGGAGATCAACTCGCGGCCGGAGCGCCAGGATCCCCCGGGGAACCTAATCAGGATGGCGTTGGATGCCGGGTGCCTGTTCAGCATTGACAGCGACGCGCACGCGCCAGGCCAACTGGATTTCCTGCAGTACGGAGCGGAACGAGCAGCAGCAAATGGAGTCCCGGCCGAGCGAATTATCACCACCTGGCCCGAGCATCGGCTGCTCGAATGGTTGTCGGGAGGCTGAGTAAACAGCGGCCCCCTAAGATCAGCCGCGGGCTCCCCCTACGTTGACAGGGGTTGGCAGAATAGGTGAATGACCACTCGCACTCCACGTGCCACCGGGGCGCTCCCCGCAGCAGAGGCAACGGCGCTGCGACGGGCGCTGACCGAGAATGACGATGTGACCGTTTTTGTCAACGGCACTGCGGTGAAGCTACCCCCTGGCGCTCGGGATGCAGTTGTTGATCTCCTGCGCCGGCTTGCTGCAGGCGACCGGGTCACCACCGCATCTGACGCAGAGACCCTAACCACCGCGCAGGCGGCGGCCGCTGCAGGTATTTCTCATACCTACCTGAGGAATCTCACCGACGCTGGTGTTATTCCGGTTCAATATCGTGGCACTCATCGACGCATCAAGTCCCAGGACATCGCCAACTGGCTGGCAGTGCAGACATCGGGCAAGCGCGCCGGGGCGCCGCCGGAACTGCCGCCTGAGTAGGCGCAGGAGTTGCTAGATCCTCGGACGACGTGACCATTTCCGTGCTTTGAGCGCAAGATGCAGTTCCAGGCGGACATGTCCGCTGAGCGGGTCGGCGCCAATGATCGACCGGATCCTTGCGAGCCGGTTGTAAACGCTACTGCGGTGCAGATGAAGGTGAGACGCCACATCCTGAACGGACCCGTTCTTGTCATACAGCAACTCCAGGACCGGCAACAGCTCTGCGTTCTTGTCCTGTTCCTCAATCTCGGCGAAGTACACCGACTTGGCGGAGGTTGCCTTCCAGCCACCGGCGGCAAGGAACTGATAGCACCCGGTGGATCGGTAGTTGGTTATGGGGCCAAGCCCGCTGTCCACGGCCGAGGCCTGAACGGCATGGCGGGCCTGACCGAAGGCCCTTGGTAACTCCCGCAGATCGGGGAACTGTTCACTCAGGCCAACAAGGGCTCGTCCCGCTTCGCCGCCCTCACGTTTGGCAAACTCCTCGCCGTATCGTCGAAGGATCTCCGAGTACCCCCCGCTTCCCACATCGCCGGTCACCAGCAGCGCCGCGACCATTGGGGTTCCGGCGCTGAACAACACCGATCGCTCGCCTACTGTCGCCTGAAGGGCAGCGGTGCGGTGAGTCAGAAGGCTCGCCTGGGGATCGTGCGGCTCCGGGAGGTCGGTCTGCGCGAAGAGCACGGCCACCTGCCAGGGTGCCGTGTTGTGCAGCTCGGCCCAGCCAGCCAGCTCATCAAAAGCTGCAGCGGTTCCATCGCAAGCGGCCAGGAAAATACCCTCCCGCTTTCGACGATGCTCGGAGGCAGCCGTATTACCCTCCAGCAGGAGGGACGCCAGTCGATCCAGTTCACTGCGCACGCCCGGCAACAGATTCAGGATGGCAGCCGGGCTCGCCTCGTCCACGTTCTGCTGGACCCACAAATAGCCCACCCGAAATCCGCGGACCAGCAGCGGGACACACACCCGCCCTAGCATTCCGAGCAACGGGTTCGCGGGCAGCACTACCGGACGGACCGCCGATGAGATCCCATGCTGGAGCTGCCATTGACTCACGTCCTGCGGCACCTTCTTGCTGAGCAGGAAGTTGACCCGCACCCGGTCAGCGGCAGATTGGTGGCTACTATAGGCCAGGAGCACCCCGTCCAGATCCTCGAGGGAGAGCCCTCGATCCAGACGGATCGCAATAGCTTCGACGGCTGCGTCCACTCCGTCTGCGTGCATCGCCTCATGCTACCGGCGCTGACTGGGAGACGACAATTGATGCACAAACGCTCGACAGATGTCGACTTCGCCATGGTTAGGGGGTGTGGTAGTGAAACAGGTCACACCCAGTGCGGATCGCTAGATCCCGCCCCTCCAGAGTGAGAGCTCAACACGCTGGAGTCGACCGGCGGCTTCCCCTCCCGGCTAACTGCAGCTCCGGAGCGGTGTGGCTTCAGTAGTCTGGGAACCTGGCCCTAGGCCTTCCTACCGCACCTTTGAGAGTGAACGGAGAATCCCGTGATCGTCGGCGTTCCTAAAGAAATCAAGAACAACGAGTTCCGCGTTGCCATCACCGCGTCGGGCGTGCATGAGTTCCACACCTCCGGGCATACCGTCCTGATCGAAAAAGATGCGGGCGCTGGCTCGAATATCACCGATAGCGAGTACATCGCAGCGGGGGCCGAGATTGTCGCCTCCGCTGACGAACTGTGGTCGCGGGCCGACCTGGTTCTCAAGGTCAAGGAGCCCATTGCCCAGGAATACCACCGGTTCCGCGCGGGCCTGATCCTCTTCACCTACCTACATCTCGCCGCTGAGGCGGAGTTGACCAGGGCGCTGATGGACGCCGGGGTGACAGCGATTGCCTACGAGACAGTCCAGGAGGGGCGTGCATTACCACTCCTTGCGCCTATGTCTGAGGTTGCCGGCAGGCTGTCGGTGCAGGTCGGCGCACAGGTCATGACGGCACCGGCGGGCGGTCCGGGTCTGCTTCTCGGTGGCGTTCCAGGCGTGCGACCCGCCAAGGTGGTGGTCCTCGGTGCTGGGGTTGCTGGAACGAACGCTGCAGCGATGGCTGTGGGAACGGGCGCGGACGTCACCATCCTTGACATCAATATCGGTCGTTTGCGCGAGTTGGACGAGCTCTACTCCGGACGCGTGAAGACTGTCGCGTCGAACGCCTTCGAGATCGAGCGCGCAGTGACAGATGCCGACCTGGTGATTGGCTCGGTGCTGGTTCCTGGCGCGCGCGCGCCGAAGCTGGTTACAAACCAGATGGTCGCCCGCATGAAACCCGGCAGCGTTCTCGTGGACATTGCAGTCGATCAGGGTGGCTGCTTCGAGGACTCGCATGTCACGACCCATCAGGACCCCACCTTTACGGTGCACAACTCGTTGTTCTACTGCGTGGGAAACATGCCCGGAGCCGTACCCAACACGTCAACCTACGCGCTGACTAACGTCACGCTGCGCTATGCGGTGGCCTTGGCTAATCGCGGGGTCGAGGCGGCGCTTGAGTCTGACCCCGCCTTGGCACAAGGATTGAACATCGCTGGGGGGCAGGTTGCGCATCGCTCAGTATCAGAAGCCCACGGCCTGGCGCTCGCCGCCGACTGGCGGGAACTTCTCTAGCTCACTCCCCGGAGGTGGGCAGCCTCGATGATCCGCAGGGCGGCAATGCTGTCCTGCGGATCCACTGGGGCGGGCGCCCCATCGAGT
>NZ_KI914732.1:63323-84806 GCF_000520515.1 Arthrobacter sp. H20 | reverse complement strand
GGCAGCCGCCATTAACTCGTAAAACCGCGGGTAGTCCCCCGTCTCGGTCCGCACTTTAGCGGCGTCGCCGTCGAATCCCAGAAGGCCCCAGGCAAGCTCGTCCTCCACGCCGTACAGGGGATCAGTGGGCAGCATTCCGGCGATGATTGACGGCTCCTGCACATCGACACCCCACTTCGTGTAGGCCGAGCTGGACCCCACGATCCGGAAACGCGGTGCCGCCTGTGGCGCCAGTGCGTTCATCCAGAGGTGGCTGACGGTGCCGGTCACGTGCCGCAGGGCGAGGAACGCGTCATCATCGGGCCCACCGTCTCCACGGTGGGCAGCAAGTTCGGCGTACTCCAACTCGGCAGGCCCAAACAGCGCCAGGGCCTGGTCAATGAGGTGCGGACCGAGGTCGTACAGGATGCCGCCGCCTTCACCTGCGACCGCGCCCTTCCACGGCTTGGACACCACCGGCTTAAAGGATTCCATCCGTGACTCGAACCTCCGCACAGTGCCAAGCGCGCCGTCGCCAATAAGTTTCTGGGCGGTGAGAAAGTCACCGTCCCACCGGCGGTTCTGAAAGACGCTCAGAACATTCCCCCGTGAGCGCGCCAAGTCGATCAACCGCAGGCCGTCAGTCTTATTCACCACGAAGGGTTTGTCGACGACGACGGCGAGCCCGGCTTCCAAAACGGCTTCGGCCAGTGGAACGTGAGTAGCAGGTGGGGTACTGATCACAGCGAGGTCCAGCTCGCCAGCCAAGGCGAGGGCATCAGCGGCTGACGCCGCCACACGGACTCCTGGATACCGCACCTCTGCTTCTGCCTTCCGAGCAGGATCTGAGGTAACAATGACGTCGAGTGAGTAGCGGGGATCAGCGCTGATAAGCGGCGCGTGAAACACACGTCCGCCGAGACCATACCCGAAGACTGCTGTGCGAATTGTCGTCATGCGCCCAGACTACCGGTCCGGACCGACACAAAATCTGCGGGTGCAGCAACGGCTGGTTAGGACCAGAGGCTATCCGCCCAGGCGGCATCGCGCAGGTAGTCCCGGGCCTGGCCCACCTCCCAGAGCTCACCACGAGATGCCAGCACCCCCTGGTCGCGCATGTCTTCGAGGGTGTCAGGTGAACATCCCAAGGCTTCGCTGAGTTCGCGCTCATCTGTTGCCAGAATGACATCGTTGCTTGCCGCCATGGTGATCAAATCCTTCACTGGGTTCCTGCTGGTCGGTTTTCCGTCTCGCCTAGTTCTGTTGGTAGGACGATGCCTCTCGTTCGATGCTCCATGAACGGGCATAGAGACCAAGGACCGCCTCTTCGCGTGCGGTGAATCCAATCCGGTTCAACGTCATGTGTGCCTGATAAACCGTCAGGTGTTGTGCACTTCGGCTCACTCGCGCCTTGTCGGCGCGGTAAAGATAGTTGTCGATTGCCCGTGACCACCGGCGTCGCCAACTCTGGGCAGCCGATTCCGCAGCTGTTGCTGCCATCAGGCCGTGAAAGGCGGGCGTCCTGGCGTCCACCTGAGCTATCAGGGCCTCCCGGACTCCCCCCGCGCGTGGTCCGAGTTCAGCCGTGCAGGTCCGCAGATGGCTGTCCCAGTAGAAGTCCCAGGAGACACGTCGCCGGTCGGGCCAGACTGCCGATCTCGGCCCCTTCATCATGCTGCGAGCGGAGTCGAAAAGCAGGAGAGCGCCGAAGGCTGAACGGTTATGCATTTTGGGAAAGCGCCGGCTGGCCCACACCGCGAGTTCCGAGGAGATCTCGAAGACTTCCTCGGCTAGGTCCAAGCCCTCGACGCCACCGTATTTAACGAGGTCAGTCTCCAACCTCCGCCCTATCTCGCTGTCGAGGGAGAGCGGCGCCTGATTGTTGGCGGGTACAGAAAGCTCATGCTTGACCCTCAACCGGGCGTCAGCTCCCGAGCGGCTCCCGTTCAGCTCGCCACTAGGGCCTTCCCCTCGAAGCACAGTGAAGAAGGCCTGAAGCCGGGCCACAGCGGCTGGACTGGCGAGAACATGGAGTCTAACCTGGGCCACCGCTGGTTCCTCACAGCGAGTGAAGAACCAGCGGCCGGTTCCCAGTAGCTGAGCCTGCGCCGCCAGCGGGGTGACCAGGTCTTCAATGATGCCGTCCGCTACATCGAAGCCACCGGTGAAAATTGAGAGGTGCCACCATTGAGTGCTGCTGGCTGTTCGTGAGGCGTTTCGAACTGCTGTCAGCTGGCTCATGGCCCTCCCTTCCGGATGTATGGTCACCGCCACTGGGGCGAGTTTGTGGTGCCGTCGGACCGATCGAAATCGGCATCAACAGCCTGTTATTTCGGCCACTCCCAGTTCTCTGCCACTACCGTCTTGGGCCACTCCCAGTTTGCTGCCACTACCGTCTTGGGCCATTCCCAGTTTGCTGCGCTGAGTGCGGGGCTAGCTGGAGCAACGACGCCAATGACAACCAAAAGCGCGGCTGCTGCGCCGACAATCTTTTTCATGGGATTCCCCTTTGAGTGGCTGCATGTGGTGAGCTATCAGCAGAAGTGAAGCCGATATCCCAACAATGGGCTGTATGCGCTACCGCTGTCCAGCCGGATAACCGCCCGGTTCAGGACATGGCCTAAAGCTGACGAAAGGGGGCTCCTTTGCTTCCAGCCATAGGTCCCCGCGAACCCCAACAATGTTGTTTGACAAGGGGATATGCCCTCGTGCGGATGCTCATCGACGGCCGCGCTCCACACCGCGGCATTAAGTGGACATGTCATGTTTTTTCACGGTCATATTCGTGGCGCCTGGCGCGCTCGAATCTGGATCCCCGAAGGACGAAACCGACCGGTAGGCTTCGGTCAGGCGCACTGCCGTGCCCAGGGAGGAGCATTCATGCTTGAGGGGTTATGCCTTGAGTTATACCGCTACGCCGTCACTCACCCCGGATGGACCCGGCAGGAGGTATCGGAGGCCCTCGGATACACGCTGAGAGACATCGATGCCGCGATGGAACAACTCACCCAGCGGAAACTCCTCAGCCCCCATGCGGCTAACCCCGACGCTTTCGTTGCCATTTCACCAGATGTCGCATTAGCTGACCTGGTCGACGCCGACGAGCGCATGGTCCAGGACCTCAAGAGCCGAATCAGCACCAAGCGCCGTGAACTATCGGGCCTGGTTCCCCTCTACCTTGAAGCCCGACGTGAAGTCATTTCGAGCGCATCGGTTGAGGTGCTTGAGGATCCCCACCTGATCCAGCGCGTGCTCATCGAGTATGGCCGCGATGTTTCCGAGCAGGTACTGATGGCAGTGCCCGGGCAGGGCGCCAATGCCGATTTCCAAGAGGAGAACGTCAGGAAGGATCTCGACCTGCTCAGACAGGGTGTGACCCGCAGGAATCTTTACGATCTCAGCACCAAGGACCACATGCCGACCCGAAAGGCGGTAAAGGTGATAGCAGCCGAGGGCGGTGAGTTTAGAACCCTCCCGGCCGTCCCTTTCCGGATGCTGATTTTTGACCGGAAGCTGGCGGTGGTTGCCCGGCAACTCAGCAGCAGTGACAAGGCAGCCATGATGATCCGAGACCCCAACCTGGTCAATGTCTTCATTCAGGTATTCGACTTCACGTGGGAGTACGCTGAACCGTTCCCCATGGGCGAGGACGCTGTCTCTCCGCTGAATGGAACCCAGCAGGCAATTCTTGCGGGACTCGCTGCGGGATACTCGGATGAAGTGATCGCCCGACGCCTCGATCTCAACGTACGGACGTGCAGGCGGCATATTGCCTGGATGCTGGAGACTCTTAAGGCTGATAGCCGTTTTCAGGCTGGCGCCAAGGCCCGTGACGCAGGGTGGATCTAGGTGCGCTGGAGCAACACCCGTTGCTCATTGGTTAACCGCTGCCATAGACTGCGTGAGTGAACTCACAGGCGAAACTTGACCCGACGTCCATGCCGGCCGAAACCGAAGTTGCGCTGACTCGCGCAGTTGACTCAGCGCACCGTCACGAGGCGCTGTTTTCCGACCGGGCAGCAAATATCAAGCAGTCAGCGGTGCGGGATGTTTTCGATATCTCGATCCAACCGGGCCTGGTGTCACTCGCGGGAGGCAGCCCCTACCTGCGGTCCCTTCCGCTGAAGGACCTTGGCAACACCGTTCAGCAGATCATCGCCGAGCATGGCCTGGAAGCTCTGCAGTACGGTGGCGGACAGGGGATGGAGAAGCTCCGCAACCAGATCTGCGAGGTTATGGCGGCCGAGGGGATTATCGGCGCCGACCCAGCTGACCTGGTCGTCACCACCGGATCACAGTCCGCGCAGGACGTCGCAGCCAAGGTCTTCTGCAATCCGGGGGACGTCATCCTGTGCGAGGACCCCACGTATGTTGGAGCCCTCAATACGTTCGAGGCGTATCAGGTCGATGTTCAGGCAGTAGCCATGGACGACGACGGACTGGTGCCCGAGGAGCTACAGCGCCGGATCACGGAGCTCCTCGCTGAGGGCCGCACCGTCAAGGCGCTCTACACCATCCCCAGCTTCAACAACCCGAGTGGCATTACGCTGGCAGCCAGCCGCCGGCAAGTCATCGTTGACATCTGCAAGGCCCACAACATCCTTGTCCTTGAAGACAATCCCTACGGCCTGCTGCGTTTCGACGGTAAACCGCTGACCCCGATGCGCGAAGGCAACCCGGACGATGTCATCTATCTGGGCTCCTTTTCCAAGATCTTCGCCCCAGGCGTGAGACTGGGATGGGCGCTGGTTCCCAAGCATTTGCACAGGCGTTTCTATCTCGCCTGCGAGGCAGTTGTTCTGTGCCCGTCCCCACTGACGCAGATGCTGGTCTCGGCCTATCTCAGCGACTATGACTGGCTGGGGCACCTCGAGACGACCCGGGCCCTGTACAGCGAGCGCTGCTCGACCATGCTGAAGGCACTGGCCGAACATCTCCCACCGTCGGTAACCTGGACGCGGCCGGATGGGGGCTTCTTCGTCTGGGTGACGCTGCCTGAAGGAATCGACACGTACCCCCTGCTGTACAAAGCCATTGAGGCGGGGGTGGTGTTCATTCCCGGCGCAGCATTCACACCCTCGGATGAGCCATCGAACAAGCTACGGCTCGCGTTCAGCGCGGTCTCCAGCGAAGACATAGTTAGAGGTGTTGGACGCCTCGCGCCCATCCTTCAGGAAGCGATTGAGGCTAATAACCCATCAGGGGGCCTACCGGTTCCGGGCGTGCAGCCGGTCGAGAACCACTGAGACGGCCAGCAGCAGAACGGCAAGGATCAGCAACCGGACAACGAAGTTCAGGTCGGGGAAAAGGAGCTGGAGCAGGGTTGATCCGAGGAAGGCAACGAGCAGCATGGGCCACAGCCGCTTGAGGTAGGATCCGGTCGACGCCGGGCCGGCTGAACGGTCGCGGTCTGGGTGTCGGTTCTGTCTGGGATTGTTTGACATAGGATCCCAGCCTAGGGCAACCATCAGTCGAGCAGCAGGGCTGGCTCCTCCAGGATCGACGCGACGTCGGCCATGAACCGGGCGCTGAGGTCTCCGTCCACAACCCGGTGATCGAACGACCCCCCGAGGGTGGTGATCCACCGCGGGATCACTTCCCCATCGAGCACCCAGGGTTTCTGCTTGATCGTGCCGAACGCCACGATGGCGACCTCCCCCGGGTTGATGATCGGCGTCCCCGTATCGATTCCCAGGGCACCGATGTTGGTAACGGTCAGCGACCCTCCCTGCATCTGAGCTGGCTGTGTCTTTCCTGCACGGGCGGTGGTGGCCAGGTCATTGAGCGCAACGGCAAGCTCCTTCAACGTCAGATCCTGGGCGTCCTTGATGTTCGGAACCATGAGTCCGCGTGGCGTGGCGGCGGCGATGCCCAGGTTCATGAAGTGCTTGATCAAAATTTCATCACCCGCCCAGGTGGCATTGACCGACGGGTTGCGGGCAGCGGCCCAGATGACTGCCTTGCAGAGAATCAGGAGGGGTGACACCTTGATTCCTTCGAAGTCCCGGGAGGCTTTGAGCCGCTTCACGAACTCCATGGTGCGAGACGCGTCGACGTCGACGAAGATGCTCACGTGCGGCGCAGAGAAGGCGCTGTCCACCATCGCCTTCGCTGTTACCTTCCGCACACCCGTGACGGGCACTCGTTCAACTCGTTGATCCTGAGGCTTGCGGGCCGTGCCCCAGAACGTCGTCGCAGCATCCTGCTCGGCGTCCCGTTGCGCCTGGTAGCTCAGGAGGTCCCGCTTGGTTACTTCGCCTGACCGTCCCGTCCCTTCAACCTCGGCAAGGTTGATACCGAGGTCGCGGGCCGCCTTGCGGACCGGAGGCTTGGCCAGCACCCGAGGGGCTTGCAGGGTCTCGCTGGTCAGTGCGGCACGCTGCGCGGCGGGCAGCGGTGATGCTTCCGGGGCCGACGCTGGTCCGGGACTGACCCGCCGTGGGCGGCGCTTCACCGCGTCAGCCTTCGGCCCGATTCCGACCAGGGGAGAAGGACCAGAAGGTTCTTTTGTGCTCGCCGCAGGCTCTGGATCGGCAGAAGAGTGGGTGGTCACTGGTGGGGTGGCCAGCTCTCCAGGCATCTGTGGAGCTGGCACGTAGTCCTCTCCGTCTGCGACAGAGATGATTGGTGCACCGACGTCGACGGTTTCACCCTCAGTGGCCATGAGCTCAGCGACGACGCCTGCGTAGGGCGAGGACAGTTCGACCAGGGACTTCGCCGTTTCGATTTCCACGATGACGTCGTTGACGGCAACGACGGTTCCGGGGTGGACTTTCCACTGGACGATTTCTGCTTCGGTAAGACCTTCGCCGACGTCGGGAAGGTTGAACGTATTGAGTGTCATAGGTTCCTCTAGTAGGCCAAGGCGCGATCGAGGGATTCAAGGATGCGGTCAATATCCGGGAGGTACTGGTCTTCCATCCGTGCCACCGGATACGGCAGGTGGAACCCACCAACCCGCAGGACTGGTGCCAGCAGCGAGAGGAACGCGCGTTCCGAAACACGGGCCGCCAGCTCGCCTCCGATTCCCCCGAAGGTTGGTGCCTCATGGGTAACCACCAACCGTCCGGTCTTCTGGACTGAGGCTGTTACCGTGTCGAAGTCAATTGGCGACACTGATCGGAGGTCGATGACCTCGATGCTGTTCCCGTCCTCGGCGGCAGCAGCGGCAGCAGCGAGTGCCACGGGAACCAGTGGCCCGTAGGCGACCACGGTGGCGTCGGTCCCCTCCCTCAGGACGTGCGCGGTGAAAGGCTCCCCCGGCGGGGTGGTCAGGTCAACCTCGCCCTTGAGCCAGTAGCGCCTCTTCGGTTCGAAGACGATCACCGGGTCATCACACTCGATCGCTTGCTGGATCATCCAGTAGGCGTCCTGCGGGTTGGACGGGGTGATGATTCGGAGCCCGGCGGTATGCGCAAAGAGGGCCTCAGGGGATTCGGAGTGGTGTTCAACGCTACCAATCCCACCTCCATAGGGAATCCGGATGACCACCGGGACTTTCAGCATGCCATCGCTTCGGGCGTGCATCTTGGCCAACTGGGTGGTGATCTGGTTGAACCCCGGAAAGACAAAGCCATCGAACTGGATCTCACAGACCGGCCGGTAGCCCCGGAGGGCCAACCCGATTGCGGTCCCGATAATCCCTGACTCCCCGAGGGGTGTGTCGACCACGCGATCAGCACCAAATTCTGCCTTCAGCCCTTCGGTGACACGGTAGACACCGCCGAGTGCGCCAATGTCCTCGCCCATCAGCAACGTCGTCGGGTAGTTCTTAAGGCTCGCGCGCAACCCCTCGTTGATTGCCTTGGCAATGGTCATGACCGGCATTACCGTCCCCCGTCCTTCTCTGGTGCGAACCCGGACTCGTAGGCCTGCCAGAGCCGTAATTCCTCCTGGACCAGCGGATGCGGCTCGGCGTAGGCGGTATCGAAACGCTGAGACAGGTCAGGGGCCTCCATGGCGAGGACTGTGCTGCGCAGACGGGCAGCCTGCTCGGCTGCCTCCGTTGCAAGGCGATCGAAGAATGAACCCGACGTTCCGTTGGCCCTGAGGTAGGTTTCCAGCCGGCGGAGGGGATCCCGGGGTACCCATGACTCCTCGTCGGCCGTAGCACGGTACTTGGTTGGGTCATCGGCGGTGGTGTGGGCACTCATGCGATAGGTGAAGGCTTCAATCAGAACCGGCCCCTTGCCCTGCTTGGCGTGTTCCAGCGCCCAGGCTGTGACAGCCTTGACGGCCAGAACGTCATTGCCGTCCACCCGGATGCCAGGGAACCCGTAGCCGGCCGCGCGTTGGGCCAGCGGCACCCGGGCCTGGACATCTGACGGGACAGAAATGGCCCAGTGATTGTTCTGGCAAAAGAACACCACCGGCGCATTGAATGAGGCAGCGAAGACCATTGCTTCGTGAACGTCACCCTCCGAACTGGCGCCATCTCCGAAATAGGCCACTGCAGCGGCAGCCGGGGCCGTGGGATCAGCTGCACGATCGCGCTGGATGCCCATCGCATAGCCGACGGCGTGGAGCGTCTGGGCCGCCAGCACCAGGGTGTAGAGCTGGAAGTTGTGCTCCCGGGGGTCCCAGCCACCATTGGTAACGCCCCTGAACAGTTTGAGGATGTCGGGGAGGTCGACGCCCCGGGTCAGTGCCACACCGTGCTCCCGGTAGGTCGGAAACGCATAGTCCGACGCGGCCATGGCCCGCCCGGAGCCGATCTGTGCAGCCTCCTGCCCGGTCAGCGGCACCCACAGGGCGAGTTGGCCTTGGCGCTGGAGAGCAGTCGATTCCTGGTCGAACCGCCGGATCAGATACATATCCCGGTAGAGACTCTCGTAGGTCGCCGGATCGGGGGCATAGTCACCAAATGGCGACCCATTCAGCAGGCGGCCGTCCTCGGTGAGCAGCTGGACCATATCCGGGTTGCCCTGCTCGGGGCCGGGCGAAATTACGCTACCTCCGTCGCTTCCGGTATCCAGCCCGGAAGTTGTCGATTGCGCAACGTCCATACGTACTTCCTCGCCGTCGTTATATTCCTCAAATGGAATGCATTAGATCGACATGCCATCGTGCGCATGTACCTGATCCACACTAGCGACGCTGCCGTGCACAACCCATTTATTACGTTCTACGAGAGACCGGGCCGTTAGGATAGTCCGCACAGAGTTTAAGGAAACGGGTGTTGGCCTCTGGTTCGCCGATACTCACTCGTGCCCCCTCGGCGCCAAAGGCACGAACCGACAACGCTTGCTGTTCGGCGAGCGCAGCGAACTCGGGCGTGTGTTCTCCAAGCCCGAGCCAGACGAAATTCCCCTCGGCGTTTGGCACCGTCCAGCCCAGGGACCGCAGGCCCTCGACCACCCTGGTCCGCTCATCAACTATGCCCTGGACGCGCTCCTTGACCTCTCCGAAATGCTCAAGCGAGGTGACTGCGGCATGCTCGGCGATCTGAGAGACCGCGAACGGGACAGCGCTGACCCTCAGATGCTGGGTCAGCTCCGGCTGGGAGACGGAGTAGCCCACGCGGAGGCCAGCAAGACCGTGCGCCTTGGAGAACGTGCGCAAAACCACAACATTCTGGTGCTCCCGGTACATGGCCAGACCGTCCACGGCGTCGCTGTCCCTGACGAACTCTTGGTAGGCCTCATCAATTACCACCACGATGTGACCCGGTACCTGCTGCAGGAACTCACTGACGTCGGCCTGCTTGAGGATCGGCCCGGTGGGGTTGTTCGGAGTGCATAGCAAGATTACGCGGGTACGGTCGGTGATCGCGGCCAGCATGGCACCGAGGTTGTGGGTTCCGTCCTCGTTGAGCGGGACCTGAACCCCAGCGGCCCCGGCCAGGCCAACACAAATGGGATACGCCTCGAAGGACCGCCAAGGATAGATCACTTCGTCGGCTGCGTCGTAGTCGTTTTGACCAGCGAATGTTGCCAACACCTGGTTTAGTGCGCCAAGGCTTCCGGCACCCGCGACTATGTCTTCGGCGGGGACCTCAAGGAAAGGGGCGAGGGCCGTTCGCAGTGCAGTGGTCATCGGGTCCGGGTAACGATTGATGTGCGTCTGGGACGCGATTGCCGCCAGCACAGACGGGAGTGGCGGAAGCGGGTTCTCATTCGAGGAAAGCTTGTAGCTCTGCAAACCCTCCACCACTACCGGAGGCTTCCCTGCCGCATAGCGGGGCAGACGCCCCAACACGCTGCGGGGATGAATGGAAATTTCCTGTGCCACGGCGTCTTCGCCCTGGCGCTCTGGTGTAGTCATAGCTCCAGCTTATCTCTGGGCATGGGATGAGCCTTATGACAGCATGGAGCCATGCTGAAGTTCATCGCACGCACCCTGATCAACGCGCTGGCACTTTTTGTTGCGGCCTGGGTGCTTCCGGGAATTGCTGTGGGAACCTCTGGGGCGGGCGGAGACACTACCGGAGCAATTCTTTCCTACCTGTTTGTGGGGCTCGTGTTCGGTATAGTCAATGCGCTGGTCCGGCCGATTGTCGCCCTACTGTCTCTCCCGCTCACCATCCTTACCCTCGGCTTGTTCACGATCGTTATCAACGCGGCCATGCTCATGCTCACCGCGTGGTTGACGTCCTTCACCCCCATCCAGTTCTCGGTTGACGATTTCTTCTGGACGGCAGTCCTCGGTTCACTCATCATCAGCGTGGTCTCGATGGTGGCAGGATCACTGATCGGCACGCGCCGCTAGCAGAACCCAGCATTTAACGGTCGGTCTGCGAGGCAGCACCGGTCCGGGAGTCGGGTGCCCGGCCACGCGGGTCTGACGCGGACGAGTCAGGCTCGCCGATTGAACGTCGGCGGGCCCTGAACACGTGCCGCTCGGCCGGTGCCCTCGTGCCAATCGCCGATCTCAGCCCCCCGACGCTTGCGAGGATCGAGGGGTGGGAACTGGATTCGACTGCTTCCGCGCCCCTCAGATAGGTGCCCAGCTTGTGAGCGGCGCCGAGTCCCGTCCCGCCGTCGGTGATTTCGACAACCGGGCCCCGCAGGGTAGCTGTCACCCTGCCGCGTTCATCGGGGTTCGGCATCCCATCCACCTTGTGCACCCAATCGTCAGCATGTTCAAGGTGGAGGTAGCTCGCAGCGCCGGAGGGTCCTGCGCCAGTGGGAGACCCGGCGGTGAGGACCAGATCAAGTTGGTAGTCTTCGATCATGTCCGGGTGCTGTGCGATGTTCGCCGCGTGCATTCCCCCCTGGCTGTAGCCGACCACCATCACCCGGTCGCCCTCAGAGGCCCCCGATTCGACGAGCGCCCCGCGCACCGCCTCCGTGACGAAGACGCTGTCGTACTGGACCGCCTCAACCACTCCCGTCGGGTCGAAGGGGTTGCTGCTCGCAATGATGGAGGATCCCTGGGTGCCGGGGAGGACTACAACGAACACCGGACCACCCGAGCCTCGGACTTTCAGTACTTCGAAGACCCCTGGCCCCTCATCGTTCACCGCCTCGATCCGCTCCAGCAGGGCTGGCACCGATCCGTCGATTGTGAGCGGGGCTGCCGGTGAGACCCGCTCGACAGTTAGCGGTGTCGGTTCTGCCAGGTTTGCGGCATTGGCTAAGCCAATAACCCTGCCCAGGCCACGTTCAACCTCAGTCACCCCGGCCTGGGCCGCGAATATGGCCACCTGAGCTACTGCCTCGGCCGCTGCGTACGCCAGCCTGCATGCCTCGATCCGTTGAGCCGTCTCATGCAGTTCGTCGTCCCTGCGTGCCAGGGCAGCCCGCGCATCGTCGAGGGCATAGACGGCGACCGCCCCAGCGCCGTGCGCCCCCATGTCCTGCCCAGTGAGAAGCATTTGTAGCCGCCATTGAAGATCTCCGCACAGGTGCAGGATGTCTCTAACGTCGTCGGCCAGCTGCCCGAGCCTTAGAGCGCCCTCACGTAGTTCCTCCCACTGGAATTTGATGCTTCCTACCCCACCGTGAACTGAGATGCCTGCCGCGTCTGGTGGAGGGTAGACGGGGAGCAAATCACCGGCAGCCGTCACGGTGAGTCCCGGGCCAGAAACCTGTTGTATTCAAGGCTTCTGAGGGTCGAGGCAAACGCTCCGACCCGCGACGCTGCATCCCGCAGCAACTCACTAGCCTGACGAACTCCTCCCAGTTGGGTCACAACATAGTCGCGGAAGTTGCGGCCGGCCGGCGACTCCCAGTCCAGGGCTGCCACTGAGCACATCCGGGAGGCGATCTCATCAACTGCCTCCGCCTGATACAGCAGGTGGGAACGCAGCGCAGCGGCTTCGGAACTGTCGACCGCCCACGGCTCACATGACCAATCCGCCGTCTCACTCACGGGACCTCCTGCCGCCGCCTGTCGTTCATGAATTTCACTCGAACAGTACTGCCGGATAGGCGGGTTCTGCGGTGAAATGGTTCGTATGTGTGCAGGCACAGTGTGTCGTCTACCGGGGAGGACATGTCACACGAGAGCCGGCACCCGCCGGAACATGAAAGGATCGGTGGTATGGCTGATACTTCCCGGGTGAATCTCGCATCGACTTCAACCCAGTCGGGCATTCCGTTGGCTCTCGGACCCCTGGACGGTCGGTATAGCGGAGCAGTCTCGCCGCTGGTCGATTATCTTTCGGAGGCCGCCCTCAACCGGGACCGCGTCCACGTGGAGGTGGAGTGGCTGATTCATCTCACTCGCAACGCCGTCGTGCCCGGGGCTTCTCCCCTGACCTCCGCGCAGGAAGCGGCCCTCAGGGCGATTGTCACCTCATTCGACGGCGAATCGGTCGCCGAGCTCGCTGAGCTCGAACGTGTGACAGTGCACGACGTCAAAGCTGTCGAGTACTTCATTGGGCGCCGCTTACCGGGGATCGGGATTACAGATCTCAAACCTTTGGTGCATTTTGGGTGCACCTCTGAGGACATCAACAATCTGTCCTACGCGGTGGGCGTCAAAGGTGCAGTAGAAAACGTGTGGCTTCCGGCCGCCCGGGCCCTGACCGCCCAGATCGCTGGCATGGCACGCGAATCGGCAGCCGTTCCGATGCTCTCGCGCACCCACGGCCAGCCAGCCACACCCAGCACCTTGGGCAAGGAGCTCGCCGTCGTCGCGCACCGGTTGGATCGCCAGCTGAACCGCATCGCCCGTACCGAGTACCTGGGCAAGATCAACGGTGCCACCGGCACGTTCGCTGCTCACTATGCCTCAGTCCCGGACGCTGACTGGCAGCAGGTGTCACGAGACTTCGTCCACGGCCTGGGCCTGACCTGGAATCCGCTCACCACCCAGATCGAGTCCCATGATTGGCAGGCCGAGCTGTACGCCGACATGGCCCGCTTCAACCGAATCCTGCACAACTTCTGCACCGATGTATGGAGCTACATCTCGATCGGGTACTTTGCCCAGGTTCCGGTCGAAGGCGCCACTGGCTCCTCAACGATGCCGCACAAGGTCAACCCAATCCGGTTCGAGAACGCCGAAGCGAATCTCGAAATCTCCTGCTCCCTCCTTGACGTCCTGGGAGCCACGCTCGTCACCTCCCGATGGCAACGTGACCTCACGGACTCCTCATCGCAGCGCAACATCGGAGTCGCCTTCGGCCACTCGTTGCTGGCCCTATCCAATGTGGCGAAAGGTCTGGAGCGGCTCGACGTCGCGGTGCCGGTGCTCGCTGCCGACCTTGACTCCAACTGGGAAGTGCTGGGCGAGGCAATCCAGATGGTCATGCGTGCTGAGGGAATCGCAGGGGTCGAGGGCATGGATGATCCCTACGAACGGCTCAAGGAGCTGACCCGCGGACAGCGGGTCGATGCGGCGCGGATGCAGGAGTTCGTTGCGGGGCTGGGCCTGTCTCCTGACGCGGAGGCCCGATTGATGGCGCTGACCCCGGCAACCTACACCGGGATCGCCGAGCAGCTCGTCGACCACCTCGCCTAACACAGACCCGAACGATCACCGCATGAATGCGGGCGGAGACAACGCGATCCCTGAGTGGTCTCCGGGCGTCTACTGCGGCTGGAGGATCTTGTGAGCGGAGTACTGGCAGGATTCGCGGTCGTCGGTGCCGTCATTCTGGCGGGCTATATTGCTGCCCGTCTGAGAATCGGCGGACCCGAGACGGTGAAAGCACTCACCCAGACCGCCTTCTTCATCACCAACCCAGCGCTGCTGTTTACCATCCTGGCGCAGGCGGACCTCACTGCCGTGCTGTCCGCGTACCTGCCCATCGCCCTGTTTACAGCAATCTTCGCCGCACTGCTGTACGTGGTAATCAGCCGGGTCTGGTTTCGCCGGCCCGCGGCCGAGACAGCGATCGGAGCAATGGCCGGCTCCTACGTCAACGCCAACAACATCGGCATTCCCATCGCCGTCTACGCGCTGGGGAACGCCACCGCGGTTGCTCCGGTGCTGCTGGTACAGCTGCTCCTGCTGACTCCCGTGTATCTGACCATCCTGGACCTGTCATCGGGGCGGAAGCCGTCGGTAAAGAACGTTCTCACCCAGCCATTCCGCAACCCGATGATCATCGCCTCCTTCCTCGGACTAGCTGTCAGCTGGTCCGGGCGCAAGGTTCCGGAGCTAGTCTGGGAGCCACTGCAACTGCTCGGTGGGGCGGCCGTCCCCCTGGTCCTCCTCGCGTTCGGCATGTCGCTGCGGGGAAGCCGACCGCTGCGCGCCAGCGAGGGGCGCACCGAGGTCATCGTGGCGACCCTCATCAAGGTCTTCGTCATGCCTGCGACCGCCTATGTGCTCAGCAGGTTTCTGTTCCAGCTGGACAATGAGCTGGTCTTTGGCGCGGTAGTCATGTCAGCCTTGCCTGCAGCTCAGAACGTATTCCTGCTCGCTGGCCGTTACAACCGTGGAATCACCGTGGCCAGGGACGTGATCCTGCTTTCCTCTGCGCTATCCGTGCCAGCCTTGATCCTTATCGCCTGGCTGCTGACCTGAGGCCTCTGCCTCTGCCTCTGCCTCTGCCTCTGCCTCTGCCTCTGCCTCGATGATCAAACCAGCTCGGTAATGGTCTTGGCCCGGCTGTCCCAGCGGCGCGCCGCGCGCACGCTGCCTTCGGGCATCGGGGCTCCCACGATGGTGAGCGCCTCCGCCAGTCGTTCCCCGGCCACCGCATTGGCGAGAGTGATGTGCGGGACCCACGCATCTGGCAGCGATGTCGGCACCGAACCTTCGACGTCGCTGGTGGAGTGGACGGCGCGGTGCAGCTGGAGTAGATCAGCTGTACAGACCACCTGCCGGGCCAGGACGTATCCCTTCCGGCCCGCGTCAAACAACACGAACCCTTCGAAGGAAACCGCCAAAGGACCTGTGAGAACGTCGCGGATCCGCTGATCCTGGTCGCCGGTAATCACCGGGGCTGCAAGCACTGTGATGTGAGGCCTATGGTGCGGCGAGCGGTGGGCGGCCCGGCTGGGGAGCCCGGCCGCCTGCAGGGCATCCCACTGGGCACGGATGAACTGCTCCGAGGACTCGTCGAGGAGCAGTTCCACGCTGTCCAACGGGGCGGCTCAGCGAGTACGGCGACGGAAGTCGCCGACACCCTCCGAGCCATCACCCTCAGTTCTTCCCGTTCGAGGGTCGAACTGCGGACGTTGGTAGGCCAGTTCTCCCCCGCTTCGGCCGCCGAACGGCCTCCCGTGATCGGCATATTCCTCACGGAAGTATGCCAGGCACCACGGTCCCAACTGAATGCGAGCACCAGTTCTGAGGACCGACGGCCCGCTGCTGTTGACGCTGCCACTGACAGGTCCATGCGGGATGAGTACGTACTCATCATCCTCGTTGTGCACCACTTCGGCGTGGATAGCGTCCAGGCCGGGAAGCAGGAGGTCAGCGTCGCCCCCACTGCCAATTGTGGTGGTAACCGGCCCCAGGTTAAACTCCCGCGGCACTTGCCCGTTCCAGGTCGCAGAGTCCTGGACAAAGATCAGCCGCGCACGGCCACTACCGGGCGTGTGATGGGTGGTAGTCACCCGTCGACGAATGTTCCGGTTGACGGTGGGCACCAGAGGAAACGGGGTCGACGGCGGCAGCAGCCCAGAAGATCCCGTGGACTTCCCCGACCCGCGGACGCTTTTCGCCATCGGCGTCAGGGCACTGATCGACCCCAGGCGGATGTGCGGCGACCGGGTGAGCAGCCTCTGCACCCGTGAAACGTCGACAGCTCCCAGGCTCACAAGGTTGCCTTTGGGGCCTGTCACGGAGACCGCAACACCCTTGTCAGCGAGCGCTTTCGCCAATTCCCGCACCGCGTCAAGCGAGAGCGGCGTGCCCCCGCTGAATGCCTCGGGAGTATCGAGATACACCTCGACAGTTGAGCCACTGGCCGTGACGGTCCCGTTGACTGTTGATGGGGTTCGATCCGACATTGCTGGCTCGGTCACCGAGAAGGCGAGATCGATCTCCAACTGGATTTTTGCTGCCATGGTTCAGCTGCGGTGGGTGTCGGAACCCGCTGCGTCGTTATCACTGGTGGTAACCCGCAGTGTCCCATTCAACTTCCAGGTGGCGCGCGGTGCGTCAGGGCCGATGTCGCGGGGCACCTCGACAGTCATATCGATGAAGCTGTAGTTCACAGCAGCGCCCTTACCTGTCAGGTAAGACCACATTTCCTCGGCGAGATCAGCCCAGTCCCGGATGTTGTGGTCGGTCTGCGCTGCCGGAGATGTGTTTTCAGTCATGAGTGGTTCCTTCGTTGGAGTGTGCACTATGACAGACGCCCTCTACCCGTCTGACCCTAACAATCCAACCTTAGTACGGGCCCTGACCGGCAACAACCTTTTCCGACGCGAACGTCTAGAGCCACCTTGATGCTTCCAACCTCAATCGGGCCTTTTTGTCATCGTCGAACCTGTCGTAGAGACTAACCATCATCGACGATCGCGGGTTCCGGCTGAAAATCTCGCGGTGGTCACTCACGAACTGCCAGTACAACGCATCCCAGGAGTCCTGCCACGGACCAGCCGGAAAGTTACCCATCTTCTTCAGGTAATTGCTGCCGCTGACGTAGGGCTTGGTGGTGATCATGCTGCCGGCCGCATACTGGCTCATGGCGTAAACGTTAGGGACCATCACCCAGTCATAGGCGTCGATAAACATTGCCATGAACCAGTCGTAGACAGCATCGGGGCGAATCCGGAGCAAAGCCATCGCATTCCCGAGGACCATCAACCGTTCAATGTGGTGGGCGTAACCGGTGGCGCCCACTCGGTTGATGACGACGTCGACGGGTTCCAGACCGGTATCCCCGGTCCACCACCCGTCGTCGAGCCCCCGCTCGAATGCGAGGGTGTTACCGGTGCGCATCTCACGGCCGCGCAGCAGGTAGGAGGCCCTCATATACTCGCGCCAGCCGATGATCTGCCGGATGAACCCTTCGACGCTGGCGATCGGGGTGTCATGACGTGCTGCATGATCAAGCACCACGTCCACCACTTCCCTAGGACTGAGTAGTCCCAGGTTGAGACTGGAGCTCAACGCTGAATGGAACAGGAACGAGTCTGGGGCAGAAATGGCGTCCTCATAGGGACCAAATTGCTTGAATCGGTCGTTGAGAAACCCTTCGAGAGCGTCACTCGCCTGTTGGTGGGTGACCGGCCAATTGAACGATGCTGCGTCTCCCGGATTAGCTGGAAAGTTCTGCGCTACCCAACTAAGTGCGCCCCGCACTTCATCGGTCTGCGCAAACACCGGCAGCTCCGGCACCGTCATACCCTTAGGGAGCTTCTTGCGGTTCTCCGTGTCGAAGCTCCACCGGCCACCGACCGGGCTCCCGTCGGGTTCAACCAGGATGCCCAGCCGACGGCGCTGCCACTCGTAGAAGTGCTGCATCCGCCAGCCGTTGTCTCTGAAGTAGCTGTTGATGTCCTCGACGCTCAGGAGAAACCCTGGGCTGGCCTCCGTCTCCGCTGAGAGTCCGAGAGCTCCGAGGGTTGTGGCGAGTCGCCGGTCCAGCCAATCGTCGACCACCTCGTAATAGGTACACCGCGTGGCTCCGATATCACTCAGGAGAAGTCCCAGCCGGTCCTGGCTTGGCGACGCCGAGGACGATTCAAGGTAGTCCACCGTGTGGCCCGAGTCCTCGAGTCGCCGAGCAAAATGGCGCATGGTCGCCCGGTGCAGCACCAGTTTCTGTTGGTGAAAACGGTACTGCCTGAAGAACAGGTCGTCTTCCACCAGGATGAACCGACGCGAGGTCGGGGCCGCAAGGTGCTCCTCGAAGAGCTGGTGGGGAAATACCAACTGAACGTGCACTGAAACTCCTTCATTCCACCCGTCGTGCGTCTGCACCGCTGCAATGCTTGCACATTGCCTGGGTTGCTAGGGTGAAGCGCATGACTGAATTCGCTGTCCACGTTGCCTGCGCCGACGGGCAAAGCATTGATACCTTCGCGCTCGACGCCGGGTCAGGGACACTGTCAGCCACCCAGTCATTGCCGCTGGGAGTGAAGGTCCAGTGCCTGGCGATGCATCCCACCGACAGGGTGCTGTATGCAGCCCTCGCCACCACCCCACCAACAGTTCGTTCGCTGGCCATCGATGCCAGCACCGGACGCTTGGCACCACGCCAGGACGCCGCGCTAGTGGCCGGACTGGCCTATATGGGCGTCGATCCGTCGGGAGCCCACCTCTTGGG
This sequence comes from Arthrobacter sp. H20, assembly GCF_000520515.1. GTDB lineage: Bacteria > Actinomycetota > Actinomycetes > Actinomycetales > Micrococcaceae > Arthrobacter_D. The sequence continues at coordinate 66,208 of NZ_KI914732.1, read as the reverse complement.
CGCCTCCTACACCGACCATCTGATCAGCGTGATGAGCCTCGACGACGACGGCGGAATACCTCCCGGCGCGGGGCTTTCCGAGGTACCCGGCAAGCACGCCCACGCCGTGGTCGCGAGTCCGGATGGACGCTTTGTCTACGCGACGGCGCTCGGCGACGACGTCATCGCGTGGTGGTCGCTGGATCCAACCACTGGCGCGCTCAGTGATCCCAGCCAGACGGCCACACCATCTGGCAGCGGTCCGCGGCACCTGCGTTTCTCACTGTCCGGAGAGACGCTTTATGCACTCCACGAACTGTCAGGGGAGATTGCTGCCTATATCCGGGACCCCGAAAGCGGAGCCCTGATCGAGGAGCAACGGATCTCGTCGATCGCCCCGTCGCTAAATCTGGTGCCTGGCCGGGTCCGGGACGGATCGGGTCCTGCACCAGCCGCCAACGCCATCTGGTGCGCCGAACTGCAACTGTCCGGCGACGGCCGCTTCCTGTACAGCACTGAACGATCGAGCAGCACCATCGCGGTCGTCGCCGTCGCCGCGGACGGCAAGCTGACCCTGATCGAGACCACGGGCACTCAGTCTCAGCCCCGCGGGATGAATATCGACCCCACCGGCGAGTTTCTGCTGGCCTGCGGTGAATTGTCTGGCGAGGTGGCGGTCTACCGCATCAATCAGCAGACCGGACTTCTGAGTGAGCTCGGAAGCTATGCCTGCTCCCCCGGGCCCCGGTGGATCGAGTTCTCGCCGCTCCATTAGGCCGGTGGTTTTCCCGGGTCATGAGCAAGGCACTCCTGTGTGGGCGGCTGTACCGGCGGGTCAGGAACGGCCGGTCAGCGCTGCCGCGAGGCTGTCCAGCGCGCCGGGAACCAGCGAGTAGTAAGCCCACACGCCGCGCTTTTCCCGGGTCAGGACACCTGCGTCCACCAGGATCTTCAGGTGGTGCGAAACGGTCGACTGGCCGAGGTTCAACGGCTCAGTGATATCGCAGACGCAGGCCTCGGCGTTCTCGCTGGAGGAGATGATCGAGACCATTCGCAGCCGGTTGGGGTCGGCGATTGCCTTGAACTGGGCAGCCAACGACGACGCCGTCTCTTCCGACATGGCGGGGTGACCGGCAGGGGTGCAGCAGGCGGTAAGGGTGGCAGGGGTAGTGGTCACTGCGATAGTCATCAATCCATTATGCACTGACATTGACATTTATCGATGGATTGGGAAATACTTCAGGCATCGACAATCATCGATTTATTCCAGACGCCCGCCACGCCGCCCAACGGAGCCCCTTGAGTACTGAAACCCTTCCCGCCGCCGGGATGACCGGCAAACTGTCCACCCTGGATCGGCTTCTTCCGGTGTGGATCATCGCCGCGATGGTGGTGGGCGTCGCACTCGGACAGTTCATTCCCGGCATGGCCGGAGCACTTGACTCCCTGGCTATCGGTTCAGTGTCCCTGCCCATTGCGCTCGGCCTCCTGGTGATGATGTATCCGGTACTGGCAAAGGTTCGCTACGACCAGACCGGAGCGGTGATCAAGGACCGGAAGCTCATGATCACCTCGTTGGTGATCAACTGGGTCGCGGCTCCTGCCTTCATGTTCATCCTGGCCTGGGTCTTCGTCCCCGACCTGCCCGAGTACCGCACTGGTCTGATCATCGTGGGACTGGCCCGCTGTATCGCCATGGTGATGATCTGGAATGACCTCGCCTGCGGTGACCGCGAGGCAGCAGCAGTCCTTGTTGCCATCAACTCGGTCTTCCAGGTCTTCGCGTTCGGCGCTCTGGGCTGGTTCTACCTGCAGGGACTGCCAAGCTTGCTCGGCCTGCCAACCACCAGTGCCGACTTCTCCTTCTGGGCCATCACCATCAGCGTCCTCATCTTCCTCGGCATCCCGCTCCTCGCCGGGTTCCTCACCCGCACCATCGGCGAGCGCACCAAGGGCCGTGACTGGTACGAGGGGAAGTTCCTCCCCATACTTGGGCCGTGGGCCCTCTACGGACTGCTATTCACCATCGTGATTCTTTTCGCCCTCCAGGGCGATGAGATCCTTGCCCGTCCGCTCGACGTCGCCCGCATCGCGCTGCCTCTGCTGATCTACTTCCTGGTGGTCTTCGCGGCTGGCATGGCGATCGGGAAGCTACTGAACCTCGGCTACGCCAAAACCACCACCCTCGCGTTCACTGCGGCAGGCAACAACTTCGAGCTGGCCATCGCCGTCGCCATCGGCACCTACGGGGTGACCAGCGGGCAGGCGCTTGCCGGCGTCGTCGGACCCTTGATTGAAGTCCCTGTTCTTGTTGCACTCGTCTATGTGGCGCTGTGGGCGCGGAAACGCTTTTTCACCACTGTCCCACTGACACACTCAAAGGAAGAATCACATGTCTGATAGCTCAACAAAACCCTCAGTCCTCTTTGTGTGCGTGCACAACGCTGGGCGTTCCCAGATGGCTGCCGCTTTCCTGACTACCCTCTCCGAGGGTCGGATCGAGGTCCGGTCCGCAGGATCGCAGCCAGCTGACTCCATCAGCCCGTCCGCAGTTGAAGCAATGCGTGAACTCGGCATCGACATGTCAGCCGAGATTCCCAAGGTTCTGACCGACGACGCCGTCAAGGACTCCGATGTAGTCGTCACCATGGGATGCGGAGACGAATGTCCCTACTTCCCGGGCAAACGCTACGAGGACTGGGTGCTCGAAGACCCGGCAGGCAAAGGCGTGGAGTCGGTTCGACCGATCCGCGACACCATCAAGGGCCGAGTCGAAGCCCTGATCGCGGAACTCCTCCCCGCATGAGCGGCCTCCCAGTCGTCATCATCGGAGCGGGACCGATCGGTCTCGCGGCTGCCGCCCACCTCATCGAGCGCGGCCTGCAGCCACTGATCTTCGAGGCGGG